>NZ_JAJGNI010000029.1 GCF_020781975.1 Microbacterium schleiferi | reverse complement strand
TCTTGGACACGCTGATTCCAGCACGGCGCTGGGGAAGCGAGAATCCAAGGGATGGCTAGGAAGAACTACACGGACGAGTTCCGGCAGCGGGCGGTGGACTTGTATGAGTCCACGCCTGGGGCGACGTTGAAGGCGATCGCGGCGGATCTGGGGATCTCCCGCGGTGCGTTGCGGGAGTGGGTTGAGAAGCTCGGCTCCGGGACGACGACCGCCGGCAGAGCGTCGACGTCCGCGTCGGGGCGGTCGGAGTCGCCGGCGGCGAAGATCATGCGGCTGGAGGCCGAGAACGCGCGGCTGGAAGCGGAGCGGATCAAGCTCGAGACGGAGCGGGATATCCTCCGCCAGGCGGCGAAGTATTTCGCCGGGGAGACGAACTGGTGAACCGCTTCCAGTTCGTTGAGGACCACAAGGACGCCTACGGCGTGAAGCGGTTGTGTGAGGTCATCGAGATCGCCAGGTCGTCGTACTACGCCTGGCTGGACGCCGCCCCACGGCGGGCGGCGAGGGCCGCCGAAGACGCCGCTCTCGTGGCTCGCATCCGGGTGCTGCAGGACCCCGCACTGGGCGGGGACCGCGCCTACGGTGCGCCGCGGATCACCGCGGACCTCAACGACGGCGTCGCCGCGGCCGGGCGGGTGAATCACAAGCGGGTCGCCCGGGTGATGCGGGAGCACCAGCTCGCCGGGATCCGGTTGCGACGGAGGGTGAAGACCACGGTCCCGGACCAGTCCGGCCGCCGCTTCCCCGACCTCATCGGACGGGACTTTTCGATCGGTGACCCGAACCGCCGGTACGTCGGCGACATCACCTACCTCCCCATCGCTGACGGCACGAACCTCTATCTCGCGACCTGCATCGACCTCGGCTCTCGCAAGCTCGCCGGTTGGCAGGTCGCCGACCACATGCGCACCGAACTTGTCGAGGACGCCCTCCGCGCAGCGGCTCGTGATCGCGGCTCGCTGGCCGGCGCCGTGTTTCACAGCGACCACGGCAGCGTCTACACCTCGAAGGCCTACGCCGAGCTCTGCGAGCGGCTGAAGGTGACGCAGTCCATGGGTGCGATCGGCTCGAGTGCCGACAACTCACTGGCGGAGAGCCTCAACGCCGCGCTGAAACGCGAGCTCCTCGAAGGCGCCGCGGCGTTCCCCGACCGGGCCACCGCCTACCGGGCCGTGTTCCGGTGGGCCAACCGCTACAACACCCGAAGGCGCCACTCCGCGATCGGCCACATCACCCCGAACACCTACGAAACCGCCTACGCGGCGACCACGTCCGCTACCCTCGCGGAAGCGGCATAACCGAAACGACACCGTGTCCACGATCGAGGGTCAAGGCCC
>NZ_JAJGNI010000028.1 GCF_020781975.1 Microbacterium schleiferi | reverse complement strand
GCGACTTGACTCATGTAAAAGGTCCGGGAACGGTGGCGTTTGCCTCAGATAGGAATGTCCGCGTAGTTCTCTGGCCGTGTGAGTCAGGAGTTGTCGATGGCCGCGCGCCGTGAGATCACGAAGAAGTTCGCCCGCGAGTATGTGCGGGCGGACAAGCATGCGAAGGGCGAGATCCTCGACGGGCTCGTCGCGGCGACCGGGTGGACGCGGGATCATGCGCGGCGGGCGATCCGATCCGCGAACGCCCGGACCGGTCCCGCGGGCCGGCAGCCCCGCAAACCGCGGGAGCGGAAGTACTCCTACGACGCGCTCGTGGTGTTGCAGGAGGTCTGGCGGCTGTCCGGTCAGCCCTCGGGCAAGTACCTCGCCGCGGTCATGGACGACACCTTGGAACGGCTCGTCCGGTTCGGTGAACTCGGCAAGGTCGGCCCTCGGGTCACCGACCTGGTGCTCGACGAACTGCGGTCGATGTCCGCGGCGACGATCGACCGGTACCTGAAACCGCACAAGGATGCCGCATACCCGGTCGCGCTGTCAGGCACGAAACCGTCGCACATCCTGCGGTCGTCGATCCCGCAGCGCACCGCGATGGATGCCCCGCTGACCGTGCCGGGGTTCTTGGAGCTGGACACCGTCGCGCACTGCGGCCACACCCTCAAGGGCGAGCACCTGTGGACGTTGAACGCGACCGACCCGGTGATCGGGTGGACGATGATGCGCACCGTCCGCAACAAGGCGTTCGTGCACGTGCACGAAGGGCTGAACTGGATCGCGAAGCACGCGCCGGTGCCGATCGCCGGGATGGACTTCGACAATGGATCCGAGTTCCTGAACTGGTCAGTGATCGCCTGGGCCGACAACCGCGACATCCCCCTGACCCGCGGACGACCGTACCAGCACAACGACAACGCGCACATCGAGCAACGCAACGGCGACTGGATCCGCAGACACGCGTTCCGCTACCGGTACGAGACCGACGCGGAAATGACGCTGCTGAACGAGCTATGGGACCTGGTGATGGCCCGCAAGAACCACCTGCTGCCCTGCGTGAAAGCGACCGGCTGGACCGCCACGAGATCCGGCCGAAAGAAGCGGATCTACGACACCCCCCGGACCCCGTACCAGCGACTCCTGGACAACGGCATCCTCGACGCCAAGACCAAGACGCGCCTCGAGCACGAGCATGCCAAGCTGAACCCGGCACGCATCACCCGACGGATCAACCAGATCCAGCAACAACTCATCGAACTGGCCTCAGCCCGCACCCAGGGAACCCGACCCGCCGCATGACCCACGCGGACATTTCACGTGAGGCAACCACGAATCACACCCGGACATCTTGACGTGAGGCAAGGCG
>NZ_JAJGNI010000027.1 GCF_020781975.1 Microbacterium schleiferi | reverse complement strand
CGGGGTGAGTCCCATAGCGTGGTGTCAATTCCTGCGGGGTTCTCGTCGTCGTAGACGTCGAAGGGCCACCGTGGGATGACCAGTTGTTTCCGGCAAGAAGCAAAGAAGAGATCCCACGATGACCCAGTACCAGTCTGCCCTGACGACCCTGATCGGTGAAGTTCTCGCCGATCCCGACCTCGCCCACTCGGACGTGTTCCGCCGGATGCTGCAAGCCGGACTGCAAGACCTCGTTGACGCGGAATCGACCGCGAAGATCGGCGCCGCTCGTTACGAACGCACCTCGGAGCGGACTACGCGTCGCAACGGGACGCGTCCGAAGGTGCTCGCGACGCCGGCCGGGGAGGTGGATCTTGCGATCCCGAAGCTGCGGGAGGGGTCGTTCTTCCCGTCGCTACTGCACCCGCGGCGGCGGGTCGACAAAGCCCTCTACGCGGTGATCTGCCAGGCCTGGATCGACGGAGTCTCGACCCGCAAGGTCGAGCATCTGGTCCGCGCGTTGGGCAACGACACCGGCATCAGCCGGTCCACGGTGTCGCGGATCTGCTCCGAGATCGACGAGGCGGTGCACGAGTTCCTGCACCGGCGGATCGATCACACCTGGTTCCCGTACCTGTTCCTCGACGCCACCTACCTCGACGTACGCCACCGCGGCCGCGTCGTGTCCCAGGCTCTCGTCGTCGCGACCGGTGTCAGCGGCGAGGGCCGCCGGGAGATCCTTGGGATGGCGCTCGGCGACGCGGAGACCACCGACTTCTGGACCGAGTTCCTCCGCAGCCTCCGTGACCGAGGGCTGAAGGTCTCCACCGATACCGACCCGCTGGGCGTGACCCTGGTCACCTCCGACGCGCACGCCGGACTGAAGGCCGCGGTCAAGGCCATCCTGCCCGGATCGGGGTGGCAAAGATGCCGAGTCCATTTCGCGCGCAACGTCACGCAGAAGATCGGCTCGGCACGATCGAAGCCCGTCAACGCGCTGATCTCGACGATCTTCGCGCAGACCACCTCCGAAGCCGTGCTCGCCCAATACAAAGCCGTCACCGAAAGTCTCCGCGGCTCGTTCCCCGAGATCGCGGCCATGCTCGAGGCCGCCGAAGCCGACCTCACCGGGTTCGCATCGCTACCCCGTGAGCACTGGCAGAAGGTCTGGTCGAACAACCCCATCGAGCGCCTCAACCGTGAGATCAAACGCCGCGCCGACGTCGTCCAGATCTTCCCCGACCGCGACAGCGTGACCCGCCTGGTCGGCGCCGTCCTGCAAGAACAACACGAGGAATGGTCCTACGGCGAACGCCGCTACTTCTCCGACATCTCGATGCGCAAACTCGTCCACACCCTCCACGACCACGCCGAGCCCGCACGCCCCGAGCTCTACCTCACCGCCTGACCACCACCCCCCAACAGGAAACAACGAAATGACACCACGCCACGGGACTTGACC
>NZ_JAJGNI010000026.1 GCF_020781975.1 Microbacterium schleiferi | reverse complement strand
AGCCTCGATCCACCGATGGACGGGGCGTTGAGCGAGCGTCGTGACGTAGAAATGCCCCTCTGATCAGGAAGAATAGAGCTTGCTTAGGGTTCTGTTCGTCTGGTCGGAGAGGCATCTCGTAGATGCAATTCAAGCACGCCCCCGCCGCAGTGTCTGCGGTGTTCGATGATCCGAATCTCGTGTCGGCCGCGGGGCTGGTGCCGATGCTCCGCCTGGCGCGTTCCGCGGGGTTGGACGAGCTCGCGCGTGAGCGGTTGAGCGTCCCGACGGATAAGGGCGCCAACGCGGGTGCGAAGGTGATGGCACTGGTCGCGGGCATGCTCGCCGGGGCGGACTCGATCGACGACATGAACCTGCTCCGCCATGGCGGAATGGGCCGGTTGTTCGACCGGACGTATGCGCCGTCGACGCTCGGGTCGTTCCTGCGGGAGTTCCGGTTCGGACACGTCCGCCAGCTCGACGCCGTCGCCTCCCGGGTGTTCGCGAATCTCGCTGTCGACGCGCCGCTGCTCCGAGCAGGCGATGGCGAGCGGGTGATGGTGGATCTGGACGACACCATCATCGAGGTCCACGGATACCAGAAGCAGGGCGCCGGTTTCGGGTACTCCGGCGTCCGGGGGCTGAACGCCCTCCTCGCCACGGCATCGACCACCTCGTCGGCGCCGGTGATCCTGGCCCAGCGGTTGCGGCAGGGGAAGACCGGGTCCCCGAAGGGGGCCGCGCGGATCGTCGGCGATGCTCTCGCCACCCTGCGCCGCACCCGCGCCGCGACCGGGGCCAGGCCGTTGCTGCGGGCGGACTCCGCGTTCTACGGACACGCGACCGTCGGCACCGCGATCAAGGCGGGCGCCGACGTGTCGGTGACCGTGAGGATGGACCCGGCGGTGAAGGCCGCGATCGCGACCATCCCGGATGATGCGTGGGAGATGATCGAGTACACCGACGCGATCCGTGACGAGACCACCGGGCAGCTGATCTCCAAAGCCGAGGTCGCCGAGGTCCCGTTCACCGCGTTCCGCTCGAGGAAGAAGGCGGAACAGGTCGCCGGACGGTTGGTGGTGCGGCGCATCCCCGATCTGAACCCGAGACAGGTGGAGCAGCCGACCCTGTTCGACGTCTACCGGCATCACGCGTTCTTCACCACCACAGCGAAGGAGGTGATGGACACGGTGGCCGCGGACAAGACCCACCGCGGTCACGCGATCATCGAGCAGGTCCACGCCGACCTCAAAGCGGGGCCGCTCGCGCACCTGCCCTCCGGGGTGTTCACCGCGAACAGCGCCTGGCTCGTCATCGCCGTGATCGCATTCAACCTCACCCGCGCTGCCGGTCTCGTCGCCGACCGAGCGGGACGGCTCGCGAGAGCAACGACCGCGACGATCCGCCGCACCCTGATCCACGTCCCCGCACGGCTGGCGCGCTCCGCGCGCCGAATCACGCTGCACCTGCCCGAGGCCTGGCCATGGCAGACCGCGTTCGACCGGCTCTTCACAGCCACGCACGCGCCACCGCCAACGGTGACCACCTGACCATCGCCGCAACGCGGCACGACCGAGGACCAAGTGGACGACCGGGATGCGACGCCCGGAACTCAACCCTGCCCTCGACGCGTCACCGCGCCCCGATCATGCCGCCCCGGCACACCCACGGCTCATCGGTGGATCGAGGCT
>NZ_JAJGNI010000025.1 GCF_020781975.1 Microbacterium schleiferi | reverse complement strand
TCCGTGTAGGGTCGGCCAGCAGCGCCCTGTCTGGCTTGCGCCGGGTGGGTTTCTGCTGGCCGCCCTCCGAACCGGACGTGCCCATTCCTGAGCATCCGGCTCTCCATGCGATCACGCCGTGACGCTCGCCCAGGGGTTCGGGATGCGGGTTCCTCGGTAGCGGTAGCGGGTCACGGGGACCTGCCAGGCACGGAAGAACTCGATCCCCTCGGCGCGGATCTGCCACCGGGGCAGGTGCCGTCTGACGAGGGTGCGCATATTCAGCTTCGGGTGCCGCTTCTTCAGCCAGCCCACGATCCGCCAGAAGGCGAAGTGATCGATGACGGTGAAGACGCGTTTGACCACGCCGTGCTGGAAGTAGGCGCACCAGCCCCGCAGCGCCGGGTTGAGGCGGCGCAGCAGGTCGGCGAGCGTTCGATGGGATGCCCGGCGGGTCAGCGTCCGCACCTTGTCCCGGATGGAAGCCAGCGACTTCCGTGACGGGTAGGTGTAGATCGCGGTCTTCCCGCCATGACCTCTGATCCGGCGGCGCTGGATGCGCCACCCGAGGAAGTCGAACCCGGTGTCTATGTGCGTGACCGTCGTCTTCTCGACCGACAGGCGCAAACCCATCGGCGCGAGCACGGTGGCTGTTTCGTCCCAGAGCGCTTCGGCATCCTCGCGGGTGCCGCGGACGAGGACGACGAAGTCGTCCGCGTAGCGGACCAGCTTCATCGTCGCGCCCCCGGCGCGTTGATGCTTCGTGCGCGACCATTGCGGGCCGAGCATGTCCCACTTGCGTTGGAAGTGCTCGTCCACCACGGACAGGGCGATGTTCGCCAGCAGTGGCGACAAGATCCCGCCTTGCGGGGTGCCGGTGAACGTGTCCCTGTTCACGCCGTCCTCACTGAGGACGCCCGCTCTCAGGAACCCGCGGACCAGACGCAACACACGCTTGTCGACGACCCGCGCCCTGACGCGCTGCATGAGCGCGTCGTGGTCGATCTCGTCGAAACACGCGGTGATATCCGCTTCGAACACCTGCACGTAGCCACGTGAGGCGTAGTAGTGGATCTCCGCGATCGCGTCCTGCGCCCGCCTGCGCGGCCGGAACCCGTACGAGGACGGCTGGAAGTCGGCCTCGAAGATCGGTTCCAGCACCAGCTTCAAAGAGGCCTGAACGATCCGGTCCGTCATCGTCGGAATCCCGAGCTTGCGGACCTTGCCGTTCGCTTTCGGGATCGACTTCTGACGCACCCGCTCTGGGACGAACTCGCCGTGCTTCACGCTCTCGCGCAGCTCGGCGAGCATCCCGTGCACCTTCTCCGGCGGGACGGATCGCGGGGCGATTCCGTCGACTCCGGCGGTGCGGCCTCCCTTGTTGCCCGCCACCCGGCTCCACGCCGCAACGAGGAACCCGGGGTCATAGACCAGGTTGAACACATCATCGAAGCGACGACCGGGGTCGGTCGTCGCCCATTGGTGCAGTTTCGTCTGCATTCTCAGTACCCGCGCCCACGCCTCCTGAGTATCGGCTGGCCACGGAACATCCGCATTCACGGTTGTGTCTCCCTTACTGCTTGTCGATCCTGCGATCACACTGGACCCCTTCGCCATGCGGCCGGCTTTCCCGGCCTCGGACTACTACGGGCCCTCCGTCCCATCCCGGCCCGATCAGCAGGCCGTGCGCTCAGCCCTCGGTGTCGTCGCTGGCGGCGACGCACCTCCGGCGAGGCCGGGATAGTTCCCACGTTCACTCTCGAACCCTTCGACGGGATCGGCACCCAGTTATGCCCCAGCATCCTCGCCACGGCTACGCCGCAGGCTTTCACCGTGGCCTCCCGACCGGCGACATCACCCAGCCCAGGAGTTCCCCTCACCGCCGAAGCCGTGAAGGTGCGCGATGCAACCCGACCCGCATCCGCCAGGTTGGAGTCGGTGGTCTCGTATTGAGAGGCTTTCAGCCACTGGTTCCTATCCGTATGCCTCTCCGTCTCGCTAGCCGAGCCCGCACCATCTGGCAGTTCTGGCACGACTCGTCGTTGTCGAGGACTGCTCCACCCAACCCGCTCACGCCAACGGGCCAGATCGTCCTCCAGCTATCACACGCCTGCTGCGACAGGCGCCGAGCGGTGTCCTTTCACCACCGCAAGGTTCAAGAGCGCCTCGTGGCGCTCGATGTCGGTGAGCCAGA
>NZ_JAJGNI010000024.1 GCF_020781975.1 Microbacterium schleiferi | reverse complement strand
ATGAGTATTCGGTCCTCTGAGCACCATCGGTATTGCGGTTGAGCACCGCTCGCTGAGCAACGTGTTCTCGTCGTTGAGCACCACCGAATATTCGGCTTCAGCACCACCTTCGTAGGCTCCTTCTGCCGCGTGGCCTATCACGCGGCAGAAGGAGTAGTTCGGATGGTACGCAGGATCAAGGTGAAGCTGGTGCTGAGGCTTCGCGCGGAGGGGTTCTCGAAGCGGCAGATCGAGGCGCAGGGAATGTCGCGGCACTCGGTCATCGCGGTGTTCGGCGCCGCCGACCGGGAGGGCATCGGCTACGACGATGTCGCCGGTCTCGATGACGCGGAGGTGTATGCGCGATTGTTTCCCGGGCGCGGTGAGCACGACAGTGTTCACGCGCAGCCGGACTGGGATCGGGTCCACCGGGAGCTCGCGAAGGTCGGGGTGACGCT
This sequence comes from Microbacterium schleiferi, assembly GCF_020781975.1. Classification (GTDB taxonomy): domain Bacteria; phylum Actinomycetota; class Actinomycetes; order Actinomycetales; family Microbacteriaceae; genus Microbacterium. The sequence goes on along the minus strand of NZ_JAJGNI010000024.1, from coordinate 2,160 downwards.
CAAGCTGCTCCATGGCGAGTACGTCGACTCCTGCCGAGGCAGGGGTGAGCCGGCGATGGGGTACGACAGGTTCTGCAAGTCCTACCAGCACCACGTCCTGGTCACCGGGGCGGCGTCGCGGGTCGGTCATAAGGCGGGGCAGTCGGTCGAGGTCGACTGGTCGGGCAAGACGATGCAGCTCGTCGACCCGGTCACCGGTGTCGTGTCGAGGGTCTACTTGTTCGTCGCGGCGTTGCCGTTCTCGAGGTTCGCGTTCGTCGAGCCGACGTTGGATATGAAGCAGGGCACCTGGTTGCGCGCCCATGTCGCGATGTTCGACTGGTTCGGCGGCAGTGTTCCCCGGATCGTCCCGGACAACTTGAAGACGGGGGTGATCTCCCACCCGGCGGAGGGTGAGGTGGTCCTCAACGACGCGTATCGGGAGCTCGCGGCGCATTACTCGGCGGCGGTGCTGCCGGGGCGGGTGAAGAAGCCGAAGGACAAGGCCAGCGTCGAGAACACCGTCGGCAACATCGCGACCTGGGTGATCGCGGCGCTGCGGAACCAGTCGTTCGCGACGTTGCCGGAGTTGCGGGCCGCGGTCTACGAGCGGATGACGGCGTTCAACGCGGAGCCGTTCCAGAAGCGCGCCGGGTCCCGGCTGGGCGTGTTCGAGGGTGAGGAGAAACCGCTGCTGCGCCCGCTGCCGGCCGTCTCGTTCGAGATCTCCCGGTGGGTCTACGGGCGTCGGGTCCAGCGCAACGGGCATGTCGTGTTCGAGAAGAACTTCTACTCCGTCCCCTACGTTCACATCGGCCGCGCCGTCGATCTGCGGGTCACCGACAGGATGCTCGAAGTGTTCACCGGGCAGGACAGGCTGACCAGTCATCTTCTCGCTCCGGCCGGGACGGTGAACGAGTACCGCACGCATGACAGTGATCTGCCCGATGGTCCGCAGTATCGGCAGTGGGACGCCCCGAGAGTCCGGGAATGGGCTGCGAGGGTCGGGGAGAACACCACGACCGTGATCAACCGGATCTTCGAGTCCGTCCCCGTCGACGAGCAAGGCCTCAGTGCCGCGTTGGCGGTACTCCGCATGACGCGCCGGTACTCCGCCGACCGCGTCGAAGCCGCCGCCGGCGTGGCTCTCGCGTCCCGGGTGAGGTCGCCGCGCTACGCGCACCTGCGACCCATCCTCGAGACCAGGCAAGACGAGCCCGGCAACCGTGATGCTTGGGCGACACCCGGGACACCACCAGAGCCGACGGGGTATGTCCGCGGCGCCGACTACTACGCAGGAGAGAGCCGATGAGCCGGCTCGACTCCGAGACCAAGCGGAAGCTGCGCGAGATGGGCGTCGCGTCGCTGGTTGACGCGATCGAAGCCCAGGACGATGCCCTCACCCTCGGGGTGGTGTTCGAGGAACGGATCAAGATCGCTGTCGACGACGCCCACGCGACGTTCACCCATTCGAAGGTCGAAGGCCTCGTCCGGCGGGCGGGGCTGCGTTATCCGAACGCGGACCTCCGGCGGGTCGACATGATCGAGCAGCGCGGCCTCGACAGGGGCGTGATCGCGCAGCTCGGGACCTGCCAGTTCATCACCCGGCAGCAGAACGTCGTGTTCCAAGGCTTCACCGGATCCGGCAAGAGCTACCTCGGATCGGCGTTGGCGAAGCAGGCGTGTCAGCACCGATACCGGGCGCACTACATCCGCATGCCCGACCTCGAAGAGTCATGGGCTTCGGCTCGGGACCGACCAGCGGGGAGAGAGAAGTGGCTGCGCAAGTACGCCGCGTTCACCCTGCTCGTGATCGATGAGTGGCTACTCGACACCCCGACCGACGACACGAGAACCATGCTCCTCGAGCTTCTCGAACGGCGATACGACGCGACGTCGACGGTGTTCTGCACCCAGTACGCGAAGAAGGACTGGCACCAGCGCCTGGGCGGCGGAGTCCACGCTGACGCGATCATGGACCGCATCGTCCACAACACCATCTGGATCGAGACCGGCGAGGTCAACATGCGCGAACACACCGCCGCGGCCAACTGAATCGACGCCGGTGAGCGCCGCTCACACGGGGGTGGTGCTCACCGGCAATATCGCCCGGTGCTGAACCCCAATATCCGGTGGTGCTCAACCGCAATAATCAGCGGTGCTCAAGGGGTCGAATACTCA
>NZ_JAJGNI010000023.1 GCF_020781975.1 Microbacterium schleiferi | reverse complement strand
ACTTGAAATCCGTCATCGTTCCGTCCGTCCAATCTCCGCCAAGCATGCTCAAGCTTCACGATTTTTGCAACAGAGCCTCCAGGGGTGCATAGGCGCTTTGGGTGTCCGAGAGGTCCAGGAGCGTGGCGAGGAGCCGCGAATCGAAGTCCGCAGTGAGCGGGAGCTCTCTAGAACCTCTTCCGCCCAGGACGTAGGCGCGACCGCAGAGCGTCGCAATCTCGTCTGTTTCGGCCGACGCCACGAGCACCGCACACCCGGCGCTTGCTAGGCGGCGCACGGCCTCGCGAATGTCCCGCTTCGCGCTGATATCGACTCCCTGAGTTGGCTGGGACAGAAGCAGCACCGCCGGTGCCACGGGGAACATCCATCGCGCGAGGAGGTGTTTCTGGCGATTTCCGCCGCTGAACTCCGCGATCGGAGCGTGCCCGCCCGGTCCGATGATGTGGAGGGTTCGTCGTGCAAGGCGATACGACTCCGCGAGCGAGTCGCCGCGATTTCGCCGACGGCTAAGCCAGGGGAGAGCGACGTTGTCATATCCGCTCAGGGCGGGGATGAGCCCGTCCATCTCGCGATCCCTCGGGACCAGGTGCACACCCTTTGCGATCGCATCGTTCGGATCCTTCGGGCGATAGGCACCGCCATTCATTCGTGCGTCGACGGGATCCCCCAGGCCAAAAAGAGCGTCGAGCAGACGAAACTGCGGGCCTCCCGCCATCCCAAAGAGGCCGACGATTTCGCCGCCGCGGAAGCCGAATTGTTGTCGGCCGGACCCAACTTCTAGAACCGTTGAGCCTGGTTCCGTGACGAAGGTGACTTCGTCTTCGAGATCTGGTGCCAGCGCGTGCGCGAGCGAACGAGTAGTCATGTCCGCCGTTCGCTGATCGGCCACCAGCGCGCCCGCGCGCAGAACGATGATGCGGTCGCAGACGTCGAGGATGTCCGGAAGCCGATGGGACACGTAGATCACGGTTGTTCCGCGCGCCGCCGCGTCCCGAACGAGCCCGTGCAGAGCTTTGGTCTCGCGGTCGCCCAACGCGGCGGTCGGCTCGTCGAGAAACAGCACCCGCAGTTCGCCCGACAGGGATGTGCGCGCCAGGTCGACCATCTGCCGTTCGCCGAGTGAAAGTGAGGAAACAGGCTGCTCCAGCGTGATGGACTGTACCGGGTCGACGCGACGGAGGGCCCCTTCGGCCGCAGCTCGCCTGTGCCTTTTTCCGCCACCGACTTTCTTCATCAGCAAGAGATTGTCGAGCACGCTCAAGTTGGACGCTAACGCGGGCTCCTGATGGATGACGGCGAGCCCTAGGCCGCTAGCCGCCGTAGGCGTCAACGGCTGCGGAAGCTCCTGCCCGTCGAGCATGATTCGGCCCGACGTGAGAGGCACGGCGCCGGTAGCCACATTCAGAACCGTCGACTTACCCGCCCCGTTGTGCCCGAGGAGGCCGACGATCTCTCCGGCGCCGATCGAAAAGCTCAACGCGCTGAGCGCCCGCGTTGCACCGAAGTTGACGGTGGTGTCCAGAAACTCCAGACGGGTCGGCGTATTCATCGGACGTAGTACTCATCTGCGTTCGTTGCGTCCACAACGATAGATCGAAGTACGACATCCGCGTCCAGGTTCCCCTCGGCGGCATCGATGAGCATCTGAGCGTTGGCCTCGGCGAGAGCCTTCGCGGGCAGGATATAGCCAAAGCGCCAGATCGACTCAGGAATCTTGATTATGTCGAGCGACTCGTTGGTCGCGTCGAGGCTCGACACCAAGTAATCGGGGTCGTCGACCGCCACACCGGAGTCGACCAGAGCGCGATAGGCGCCAAGTGAGGCGTCGTCCCCGATCGCAAGCCATGCCTTGGTCTCCGGATCTGCGATCAACTGAGTCTGCGCGGCGGCATAGCCTTCATCCCGACTCGTAGCGGAGATGTCGACGATCTCCGCGTTGGGGGCAGTTTCGGCCAGACCGGCCTCGATCCCTTCGGCGCGTTCACGGGGGAGATCGACCGAACGGTTGGCCATGATGACAACAGGCACTGCGCCGTCACCGAAGGTTTCGATTACCCACTCGCCTGCCTGCCTGCCGAGTGTTCGACCGTCTTCGAAGGAGTCGAGGAGAAGCGCATAGTCGACTCCTTCCCACTTCGATGCATATCCGACGACCGGGATGCTCGCCGCAGCGGCCTCACCGGTCACCGGAACGAGGGAATCGGACTGGACCGGATATCCCATGATGGCCTTGACATCACCGCGCTGGATCCAGCCTTGCCAGTTGGAGACCTGAGATTGGATGTCCCACTGGGGATCGTCGGAGAGCAACTCGTAGCCCGCGTCCTCCACGATGGGCTTCATGAACTCCAGCGTGTCCACCCAGATCTGGATGTCCATGCCGGCGTAGCTCATCGCCACCGACCCTTTGGACGCTGCAGCATCGTCGGTCGCGTCGTCTGGCGCACCGCTTGTGCATCCGGTGAGTACCAGCGTTGCGATTAGGCCGCCAGCGGCAATTGCTCGGGTGAGATCTCTCATCGGGACTCCTTGTGCTCGGGCTGATCGCTGTGACCAGGTGCAGACCAAGTTAGGAGCGGGATGGCGGAAGAACATCCGCAATATTGCTGTGGTTTGCCTGCGCTACGGTTTGTTTACAGGCATGAAACACGACGTGTGCCTGGAAGCGTGGCGCGACGGACTCGGATCTTGTGCGCTCCGCAATAGAGGTTAGACTCCCACGATTCGGTCGTGGTCGACTGTTCTATTTCGACGGTCATTCGCCGAACAAACTGTCCGCTGCTACCCGGAACGCCTGCGATCCTGGGATCGGGCAGCCGCTTTAGCGGTCATCCGAGGCGCGACTCCGTCTCCTCGGTCAAGAACTCGTTTGCCAGGGCGTTGAATGCCGCCGGACTCTCTAGGAACGGGAAGTGAGAGTTCGCGATGTCTCTGGGGAAGACGTGCACGCGGGCGTCTGGGATTCTGTCGGCGATGTATCGCTGCGAATCCGGGTGGATGTGGCTGCCGTCGCAGCCGATCACCAGGGTCGGGATATTGATCCTGGGAAGAACGTCGCGCCAATCTTGGGTTGCGTGGTCGAACAGGAGGGGCACTGCGGCGAAAGCGGGAACTGTTCGTATTTCGCGGGTGACGAGATCCCAGATCTCGTCCGAGGGTTGGTTCGAGAACGTGCTGCGCACGAACGCCTCGGTCACAGCCGGTCCGTCGGGGCCGTTCAGCTGTGCGCCAAGCCCCACCAGCCAGTCTACGCCGAAGATGGCGCCGCTTTCCGCCTGCTCGGGTTCCGTGAGCCACGGAACGGCTGCGACTGCCGCGGGCTGATCGACGGCGATGAAGCGTCGCAACCTGGCGGTGCCGTTCAGGTCGATGTAGCTCCAGAGAACGGACACGCCCATTGACCAGCCGAGAACGTCGGCCTTGTCCAGGTCGAGGTAGTCAAGAAGGTCGGAGAAGTCCTGGGCGAATCGGGCGATCCGGTAGCCGTGGTCGGGTTTATCAGAGAGCCCGTGCCCGCGTTGGTCGAGGGTGATGACGCGGCGAGTTGAGCCGAGTCCGTTGAACTGATGCTGAAACATCGCTTGTGTCTGCCCCCATCCGTGGAGCATGACAAGGGGGACACCGTCCCCTCCGGTGTCGAGGTAGTGCAGGGTGACGCCATCGTTTGTCGTGAATGTACTCATCGTTGAGCCTTTCTTCTGGTGTTCGAATGTCAGAGGGAACGCATGTGCTGCCCGCCGTCCACAGGGAGAACGACGCCGTTGATGAATTGCGCGGCATCCGAGGCGAGGAAGAGGCTCGCGTTCGCCACGTCCCAGGGCGTGCCCATCCTCCCGGTGGGACTCCTCTCCTCCCTGGCGCGCCTCATCGCCTCGGGCGAGGAGTACTGCGAAGAGATCTCACGGTAGATGAGCGCGCTGTCGATGAATCCTGGTGCGACCGCGTTCACTCGGATGCCGTGTCGGGCGTACTGCAACGCGAGAGTGACGGTCAGCTGGTTCACCGCGGACTTCGACGCGCTGTACGCGGGATAGGGGTAACCGGTGTCTCGCAGGGACGCGAGAGAGGAGATGTTCACGATGGCGCCGCTGCGCTGCGAGGCCATCACCGGGAGCACGTACTTGCACGTGAGAAACACGGAACCCAGGTTGGTCGCCATCGACTTGTTCCAGTCCGCCAGAGTCAGATCGGGCGGCAGGCCCATCAGAGTGGAGCCCACGTTGTTATGAAGCACATCTATGCGCCCGGTGAAGGATTTCGCGTCCTCGACAACCGCCATCACATCGCCTTCGGAAGTCACATCGGCGCACGCCGACGCGGCGTCTCCGCCCTCTGACCGAATGTTCGCGACGGTGTGCGCAGCGTTCGCTTCGATCCGATCGACCACGATCACTCGCGCGCCCTCACGCGCGTAGGCAACGGCGGCGGCGCTTCCGTTGGACGGGACTCCGTCACTGTCGGATCCGCCTCCGAACACCAGAACGACCTTGCCGTCGAACCGCATCGCTCCAGGGGGGAGGAGCTCGCCGGTCATGACGGGCCGACGATCAACCAGATCCACGGAGACATGATTCATGAATTTACCATACCAATTTCAACTTTGGTAGTACCAATATCGAGGCCGAACGCTGGTGCCTGATTGCTACTGTCAGTCCTATGACTGTGACGCAGGCGGGCTCCTAGTGATGTCGGACCCGCTTTCTGAGGCGTTCGTCCACGAGGCCTCAGTCGTCGACGACGATGACGTGGTGATGCGGTCCCTCATTGATTTGATCGTTCGGACTGGACTCGGGGGAAAGCTCCTCAAGGCTCTGTTGCAAAGATTGGCGGCAGTCAGAGGTAGGCTGTCGCTCTGCGCCGATCAGGCGGCTGCTGCGAAATGG
>NZ_JAJGNI010000022.1 GCF_020781975.1 Microbacterium schleiferi | reverse complement strand
CCCTGCGCGGGGTGCGCGGGGGGGGGCGCCCGCCCCCCTGCCCCCCCCCGTGTCTGGTTGGTTGGGGTGTGTCGGGGGCGCCGCCGCTCCCCCCCCCGCCCCCCGGCGGGGGGGGCGGGCCCCCCCCCCCCCCCCCCCCGCCGCTGAGGGTTATCAGCCCGCGAGGTACGACGTGACCGGGATGGATCCGTCGATGATGCCCGCGGCGATCTCGTCGAGCTCTGCCTGCAGGTCGGGCGAGACCTTGCTCTCGAAGTCGTGGAACGGAGCCAGGCCCACACCACCGTTTTCGAGGGTGCCGACGAAGGGAGCCGAGTCGAACTCGCCGATACCGGCGGCCAGGACTGCATCCTCGACACCCACGTCGATCAGCTTGCGAATCGACGTCAGGAGGAGATCGGCAACGGTCGGGTCGGTCTCGTAGACGTCGGCGTCGACACCGATGAGGGCGATGTCCCGGCCCGAGTCACGGATGACGGATGCGGCGCTCTGGTAGATCGGACCACCGACCGGGAGCAGGACGTCGACACCCTGGTCGACCAGGCCCTGCGCGGCGTTGATCGCGTCCTGGTTGGCGACGAAGCCACCGGTGAAGACACCATCGGTGCCGTCCCAGCCGAGAACCTCGACGTTGGCGCCGTTGGCCTCGTTGTAGTACGCCACGCCCTGAGCGAAGCCGTCCATGAAGATCGACACTGTCGGGAAGTTCATGCCACCGAAGGTGCCCACCTTGCCGGCGGTCGAGTATGACGCTGCGGCGTAGCCGGCGAGGAACGCGGCCTGCGCGGTGTCGAAGACGATCGGCTTGATGTTGGGAGCGTCGGTCTCACCGTCGAAGTCGTTGTCAACGACGTCGTCGATCGAGACGTACTCGATGTCGGGGTTGGCCAGGGCCGACTCGCCAGCAGCGGAAGCCAGCGCGAAGCCCACCGTGATGATCATCGAGCAGCCCTGGTCGACCAGGTTGGTGAGGTTCGGCGCGAAGTCAGACTCCGAGTCGGACTGGACCGTCAGGAACTCGACGCCCAGCTCGTCAGCCGCACGCTCAAGGCCTTCGTAGCCGAGCTGGTTGAACGACTTGTCGTCGAAGCCACCGGCGTCGGAGACCATGCAGGGCTTAAAGCCTTCAACGACGTCGCCGCCGGCGGATGACGTGGTCTCCGTGTCAGTGGGGGCCGACGCGCAGCCGGCGAGTGCAACGAACATGCTTGCGGCAACGAGGCCGCCGAGCACGCGCTTACGGGTGGAAATGGTCAACTGTGCCTCCAGGTGAAGGGCCCGCCCAGACGGCGGGTGCATCTGGAGAATCTACCTAGCGAATCGCCACGATGCATGCTCCAGACAGCCGCCACTGAGCAATGGTTACAAACCCGCAATAGAGTCGTCACGCAAACTGCTCGCGCCGGGGCTCAGGCATGTCAGAGGACGTCGCCGCGACCGCCGAGCTTGAGCGCGTCGACGACACCCTTTACCCGCTGCGCGTGCTCGCTCGTGGTCACCAGGAGAGCATCCGGAGTGTCGACGACGACGATGTCCTGCACACCGATGAGGCTGATCACCCGCGAGGTCTGCGACACGACGATGCCGCTGGAGGCGTCAGAAAGGATGCGGGCATTCTCGCCGAGGATGGCGAGGTCGTTCTTGCGGCCGTGGGAGTTGAGCTTTGCCAGGCTCGCGAAGTCGCCGACGTCATCCCAGTCGAAGTGACCGGGGATCACAGCGAGCTTGCCCTTCTCGGCGGCGGGCTCGGCAACCGAGTAGTCAATCGCGATCTTGGTCAGGGCGGGCCAGACCCGGTCGACGACCGGCCCCCGACGGTCGCGGTCGTCCCAGGCCTCGGCGAGTTCCACCAGCCCGGCGTGAAGTTCGGGGTTGTTCGCCTCGATCTCAGCAAGCAGCACGTCGGCGCGAGAGATGAACATCCCCGCGTTCCAGAGGTACGAGCGGTCGGCGAAATAGGCCCGGGCCGTCTCGAGATCGGGCTTCTCTACGAATCGCTCGACGGTGGCAGCCTCCGGTGCGCCGTCCACGAGAAGTTCGTCGGCCTTCTTGATGTAGCCGAAACCGACCGAGGGCTCGGAGGGCTGGATGCCGATCGTGCTGATGTATCCCTGCCGAGCCACCGCGACGGCCTGCTGCACCGCCCACTGGAAGAGGTGCGGAGGCCGGATGACGTGGTCGGCCGCAAAGGATCCGATGATGACGTCGGGTTCACGGCGCACGAGCACGGCAGCCGCCAGTCCGATTGCCGCCGTCGAGTCGCGGGGCTCCGATTCGAGGAAGACGTTGCGGTCGGGAACGCCGGGCAGTTGGGCCTCGACGGCTGCGCGGTGCGCGCGCCCGGTGACCACGGCGATGCGCTCGATTCCTGCCAGAGGTTCGAGCCGATCCCAGGTGTCACGGAGGAGGGAGTGCCCGGAGCCGGTGAGGTCGTGCAGGAACTTCGGGGCGTCGGCGCGCGAGAGCGGCCAGAGCCGGCTGCCGATGCCGCCCGCGGGGATGACGGCATAGAAGTCGGAGATCTCCTGAGACATGCCCCCCAGGCTACTGGGGCGGCCTTTCGAGCACGTGTCCGGGAAGTGACAGCACGCGACAGCAGTACCCCCGAACTAAGGGTGGCCTAAGAGCCGCGCCCGCTCCGGGCGCAATAGGATGGGACTCGCGCCCGAGTGACGCCGAGGGACCTGCGCCAGGTTCCCGTTGGGGCACTGACCGCCCCGCTCGTGTTCGATCCAGGGAGGACGACCGTGTCTGCACCAGCACGCGTCACACCGTCGGTATCCGAAACCACCTCCAAGACCCCTCGTGGAACGCTATACCGCGGCCACGAGGGCATGTGGTCGTGGGTTCTTCATCGCATCACCGGCGTGGCCATCTTCTTCTTCCTTCTCGTCCACATCCTCGACACGGCGCTCATTCGGGTCTCCCCCGAGGCCTACAACGCGGTGATCGGCACCTACAAGAACCCGATCATGGGCATCGGCGAGGTGTTCCTGGTCGGCGCGATCGCCTATCACGCCTACAACGGCCTGCGCATCATCATCGTGGATTTCTGGTCCAAGGGTGCGCGCTACCAGCGTCAGCTCTGGTGGATCGTCCTCGGCGTCTGGGCGGTGACGATGATCGGGTTCACCCCCCGTCACCTCATCAATGTCTTCAGCTCGATGGGAGGCGGTCACTGATGAGCGCTCCTGCGATCGCCGAACCCCGCGCCTCCCACAGCACCCCGCGCCGCCGCGGCGTCAACCTCGAGAAGTGGGGCTGGGTCTACATGCGAGCATCCGGCATGGTGCTCGTGGTCCTGATCTTCGGGCACCTCTTCGTCAACCTCATGGTGGGCGACGGCATCCGCGCGATCGACTTCGCCTTCGTTGCCGGAAAGCTCACCAACCCGTTCTGGCAGTGGTGGGACGTCCTCATGCTGTGGCTCGCGCTGATCCACGGCGCCAACGGTATGCGCACCATCACCAACGACTACGTGACTCACGCCAAGACCCGCACCGTGCTCGTCACGGCGATCTGGGTCACCGCGGCGCTTCTGATCCTGCTCGGCACCCTGGTGGTCTTCACCTTCGACCCCTGCCTCGGGTTCGACCCGGCTACCGCGTCCGACACGATCATCGGCCTGTGTGCCTCGTAATCCTGCCGCTCACCTGACATCGAAAGCACAGCACCCGTGACTACTCAGAGCGCCGAAAGCGTCGTCAAGGACGGCGTCCATTACCACCAGTTCGACATCGTGATCGTCGGCGCCGGCGGCGCCGGCATGCGCGCGGCCATCGAGGCAGGCCCCGGCGCGAAGACCGCGGTGATCTCCAAGCTCTACCCGACCCGGTCCCACACCGGCGCGGCCCAGGGCGGCATGGCAGCTGCCCTCGCGAACGTCGAAGAGGACTCGTGGGAGTGGCACACCTTCGACACCGTCAAGGGTGGCGACTACCTCGTCGACCAGGACGCCGCCGAGATCTTGGCGAAAGAAGCCATCGACGCGGTCATCGACCTCGAGAACATGGGTCTGCCCTTCAACCGCACCCCGGACGGAAAGATCGACCAGCGTCGCTTCGGCGGTCACACCGCCGACCACGGCAAGAGCCCTGTCCGTCGCGCCTGCTACGCCGCCGACCGCACCGGGCACATGATCCTGCAGACGCTGTTCCAGAACTGCGTCAAGCTCGGCATCAACTTCTTCAACGAGTTCTACGTGCTCGACCTCATCACGGTGAAGGATGCCGAGGGCAAGACCCAGGTCGCGGGCGTCGTGGCCTACGAACTGGCCACGGGCGACCTGCACGTCTTCCAGTCCAAGGCAGTGATCTTCGCGACCGGCGGCTTCGGCAAGATCTACAAGACGACCTCCAACGCCCACACCCTTACCGGTGACGGCGTCGGAATCGTCTGGCGCAAGGGACTGCCGCTGGAGGACATGGAGTTCTTCCAGTTCCACCCGACGGGCCTGGCCGGACTCGGCATCCTGCTCACCGAGGGCGCTCGCGGCGAAGGAGCCATCCTGCGTAACGCGAGCGGTGAACGCTTCATGGAGCGCTACGCCCCCACGATCAAGGACCTCGCTCCTCGCGACATCGTCAGCCGCTGCATGCAGCAGGAGGTCGCCGAAGGTCGCGGCGCCGGCCCCCACCGTGACTACGTGCTCCTGGACTGCACGCACCTCGGTGCCGAGGTGCTCGAGACCAAGCTCCCCGACATCACCGAGTTTGCTCGTACCTACCTGGGAGTCGACCCCGTCGTCGAACCGGTGCCGGTGATGCCGACCGCGCACTACGCGATGGGCGGCATCCCCACCAACATCAAGGCCGAGGTGCTCGCAGACAACGAGACAGTCGTGCCGGGTCTGTACGCGGCCGGTGAGTGCGCCTGCGTCTCCGTGCACGGCTCGAACCGCCTCGGAACGAACTCCCTCCTGGACATCAACGTCTTCGGCAAGCGCGCCGGCCGGTACGCGGTCGAGTACGTGAAGACCGCCGAGTTCGTCGACCTCCCCGAAGACCCCGCGGCAGGCGTCCGCGAGATGATCGAGGGCCTGCGCAACAACCCCGGCGGGGAGCGCATCGCGGTCCTCCGCAAGAAGCTGCAGGACGAGATGGACAAGGGAGCCCAGGTGTTCCGCACCGAGGAGTCCCTGAAGCACGTTCTCGGCGTCATCGAGGAGCTGCGTGCTCGGTACCTCAACATCCATGTCGACGACAAGGGCAAGAGGTTCAACACCGACCTGCTCGAGGCTGTCGAGCTCGGATTCCTGCTCGACATCGCCGAGGTCGTTGTCGTCACTGCCCGCAACCGGCTCGAAAGCCGCGGCGGCCACATGCGCGACGACTACCCCAAGCGCGACGACGAGAACTACATGCAGCACACGATGGCCTACCTCACGGGCGACCCCCACTCGTCGGTCGCGGATGACCACATCCGCCTCGACTGGAAGCCCGTGGTCATCACTCGCTACCAGCCGATGGAGAGGAAGTACTGACGATGAGCGCGACGCTTGTCTCCACGGATGCCGCCACCGATGAGCAGGGCGACATCGAGCAGTCCCCCGAGCCCACCGGCATCCAGTCGTTCCTGGTGACCTTCATCATCCGCCGCTTCGACCCTGAGGTGGATTCCGAGCCGCGCTGGGTCGACTACGACGTCGAGCTGTACTCGACTGACCGCGTGCTTGACGCCCTCCACAAGATCAAGTGGGAGGTCGACGGGTCACTGAGCTTCCGCCGCTCCTGCGCGCACGGTATCTGCGGGTCGGATGCGATGCGCATCAACGGGCGTAATCGTCTGGCGTGCAAGACCCTCATCAAGGACCTCGACATCTCCAAGCCCATCTACGTCGAGGCCATTAAGGGTCTGCCGCTGGAAAAGGACCTCATCGTCGACATGGAGCCCTTCTTCGCGTCGTACCGTGAGGTGCAGCCGTTCCTCATCTCGAACTCTGCGCCGGAGCCCGGCAAGGAGCGCATCCAGTCGATCGCCAACCGCGAGATCTTCGACGACACGACCAAATGCATCCTGTGCGCAGCCTGCACCTCGTCGTGCCCCGTCTTCTGGACCGACGGCCAGTACTTCGGGCCCGCCGCGATCGTCAACGCGCACCGCTTCATCTTCGATTCGCGCGACGACGCCGCCGATGTGCGCCTGAACATCCTCAACGACAAGGAAGGCGTGTGGCGCTGCCGCACGACCTTCAACTGCACGGAGGCCTGCCCCCGCGGCATCGAGGTCACCAAGGCGATCGCTGAGGTCAAGCAGGCGGTGCTGCGCGGGCGCGCCTAAGTGTGATGTCCAGGGACGTTGTTGCGTGAATCGCGTGTGATCTGGTGACGGGTGAAGGCCTCCCGTTGCGAGAGTGG
>NZ_JAJGNI010000021.1 GCF_020781975.1 Microbacterium schleiferi | reverse complement strand
TGGCTCATCGACGCCCCAGCCAAGAGATCACTCATCGCATACGACCACTGAAAACGATCGGACTCACTCATCTAGAGGATTCGCTCGACCAATGCCTGGATCACCTCGCGCTTGCGTCGTTGCTAGTGCGGCGACTGGATGACGCCGGACTACGCTCAGTGGTGTAGCCCGTGGCGCACGCTGAGTTCAGCTTCCCCGCGGGTCGGGAGTTCTCTGCTACAGGCCCCGCCGGTTGGATCGCGCTCTAGCGGCATTGGACGTCGGGAACTGATGCGAGCGACCAACTGAGCGACGTACCGCTCCTCCCCTCCTGGGGTTCTCAGCGCACAATTACAGTGATCTGGACACGCGAACGATGGGCTCGTGCGGGAGGAGCTCGCAGAGCTCCGGACCTACCGCTTACTCCTCGCAAACAAGAGTTGCCGCTGCCTCAGCGGCAACTAATCCTGAGCCACCGAGCGATCCCCTTCCCCCTGAGCGCCTAGTAGCTGTTCACGAAGTGCGTTGAGCCACGGCCCGTTCTCGACCCGCCAGAAGTACCAGGCGTTCCCGCTCTTGCCTCCACGGACAACCCTCGCGGCAGCTGCAGGGCTCGAATACGTCTTGCCCTCGTAGAAGACCTTTCCCCCGGCCAACACTTCGCACCGCGCATCCGGCCATCGGTCGTCGGCGCAGACAAGTACCGCGCCCACATCGAGAAGACCGGCCTCGATTAGGTGGGCGTAGCTCGCAGTCGCCTTCGACAGAAGCGAGGATCGATCAATCACCTTGCCTTGGTGTCCGTCCGGCACCGGCCAGGTGTCCAAGAGTGCCTTCGTAAGCTCAGCGGTGCGCTCGTCGATCAGCAACTCGTCCCAGCCCTCACTGGAGCGATCGACGACTACTCGGTTCATGAGGAACACGTCGTGACGGCGCATAGCGGCGCGCTTGCCCCCCTCTCCGAGCCACGCGCTGTTCGAAACCGAGGCGTTGAGCGATCCCGTGAGGAGCGTGAGGTTTCCGAGACGGTGCACGTGATCATCGCGATCTGCTTCGTCCGCAGCACCGTCGACGGGCCAATTCGTGCGCCAACCCCGCGGCAGAAGATGCTCGACCTGCTGCTTGTCGCGTGCCACACGGATGCCCGTCCTCGACGCGCCGGGCGAGGTGTAGCCGCGGTACCAGTCCTCGGCCGCCTGAAGGAGGAGCCGCTGCATTGGCTGCGAGAACCGACGGTAGAAGTGCTCTGTCGCGAGCACCGAGGTGACCTCCGCGTCACCTGGCCAATAGGTGCTCGCATACTGTTGACCGGTCAAGAATCGCTCGACTGCTTCGGTAAGTTCCGGCTCGGCAACTCCTCGCCCGACCGAGATGAGATCGGCGGCGATGCGGCCGAGGTCGCTGCTCTGCAGTCGCAGAAGCCTACGCCGGATGATCCAGCTCTCGACCATTCCGATTACTTGATCGACGACCGGCTGCGAGTAGCCGGCGCCCGGCTCCGTCAGCCACAGCACGACGGGCTTCGTGATCTCGACCTGCGCCACACCCATCCGGTACATGTGGAGTTCGAGACGACTGAGGTCAGCGTAGGCGTCCGCGGCACGCTCGGTGAGGTGCTGATAGGTCTTTGCCTGCTCGCTGATCAACTGGAGCAGCTCGACCATCGAGAGCGTCGTCTCGTGTTCCACGAAGAACTTGAAGCGGGTAAAGGTCGAGCGGGGGCTGATCTCTTTGCCCACCCGGGACAAGAGCCACTGGCTCAGGAAGACCGCGCTGCGCGTCGTCGCGTAACGACCGACGCTGACCTCCGCCTCCCAGAACTTCGACTCGAACGGCCACAGCTCCCGGTACGCGCGCTCCTCGTCCTCCCCCTCTAGCTTGAGGCGCTGGAAGACGAAGTTCTTGATGAGATCCGCCGCGGTGAGCGGCGTGCCGCGTGCGTTTAGAGTTTCGAAGATCTCCTGAGAATCCTCGTTCGCGTTCAGCTGGATGACCACCAGCTCAAGGGCATTTTGGAGAGCTACCGAGAGCGCGTCTGCTCGCACCGGCACCGATTCGGGTCCTTCATCGAGCCACGTCGTAACTCGCCCATGGAAAAACTCGTGTGCTCTCACAATCAGCGAATCGCGGTGCGAGAGCACCGCGTAGTCGATCGGGGGTTCTGCCTGCATCACCTCGTGGAAGGCGACGCGGTCGCGGTTTGTGTGCCGGAGCTTCAAACCGGGCTCGTCGGCAACGACAAACATCGAGCTGTTGTGTGTCAGAAACTGGAGCTGGCCCATCTGCGCGACCAAGTCGTGCGCGGCGAACGCCGCCGCGGTCGCATCAAGCACAAGCTGCAGAGTGGTCAGCCGCTGCTGACCGTCAACGATGAGAAACTCTTGCACGCCCACAGGGTGCGCGTCCGCCTGCTGTGTCACAACCGCTCCGAGGAAGTGGGTCGCAAGCGTGCCCGTGCTCCCTAGCCGATGCTCCGCGATTCGGCGGATGTCCGCCCATAGCGGTCCCCACTGCTCGTCCTCGTTCCACACATACGGGCGCTGATACAGCGGCACAGTAAGGTGCTGCGGCATGCCGAATATGCCCTGCGGAGTCGTAACGTCAGTTTTCATGTCTCACCTCACACCCGGGTCACCTGGCTTGTTCTCGGTCTGAATCCGCTTCCAACGCCTCCACTACTTCGCGGCAGTGGCTTCGAGAACGGAACTCTCTGCCTTCGTCCCCTCGACCGCCATCCAGGCGATGAGGCGCACATCGTCCAGCGCGATGGGAGGAAGAGGCTCGACCTTCTCGGCGGGCTGGATGCCGAACCCGTCGAGCACCTGGATGATCGCGTCCACAACAGCCACCGGCTTCCCAGGGGTGCGGAGCGCGGCCCGCATCGCCTTCCTGGCCTTGGCGGTCGGCACCGTGTTGAGCCGCTTGATCGTCTGGAGCTGTGCAGCTCCGAGGTGACCACCCTTGTTCAGGATGACTTCGCGCGCGTCTCGGAAGGACGCCGGGATCTCGGCGGCGAGGGCGTTCGGGTCGGTTGAGCGCATCCACTCGTCGTGCGCATCCTCCTGCGCGAGAGCCCATGCCTCGTATGCGGCGCGGAACGCTTCGTCGGGCAGAGACCTGAGCCTGTCGGGTTTGCCGGGGTCTGCGGTGACGAGTGAGATCAAAGTGTCATCGACCACGACGCGCCCGTCTTCGTCGGCGATGGGCTGCCAGGCGTCATCGGCGTTCACGTTGCGGAACCAGATGTGGCCCGTGTCGCCCATCTTCATGCAGAACACGAAGGCGCGGCCGGCGACGGCCGGGTTCACGAATCCGCTGCCGATACCGTAGGGCAGGTCTTCGAGCCGTCCGCGGAGCGCCTGGTCGGCGTCGAGCGCGTTAGCGAGCCGTCGCCGGTACTCCTCCCCCGATCCCGCAGCCGAGCCGCCTCCCTGCTCGATAAATTCCTCGATCTCGCCGACGATCGCGTCGGGGTCGTAGTGCTCCTGCGGCGGGTAGTGCGAAACCCCTGGGAGCACCTTCCCCGCGCCGATGGCGGCATCCGCCTGCCGAAGCTTGCGGATCAGGGTCTGCTCCAGCCCGAGGAACTCGTCAAGGTGCTCGGCCGGGAAGAACACGTCGAGTTCGATCGACTTGTGCTGGCTGCCGATGCGGTCGACACGGCCGTGGCGCTGCACGATGCGCATCGGGTTCCACGGCAGGTCGTAGTTGACGATGTGCGCTGCCTGTTGGAGATTCACGCCTTCGGCGAGCACGTCGGTCGTCAGCAGGATGTCGTAGAGGTCTGCCTCGATGGGAGTGCCATCGTCGCGGAGCTGGCCCGCAGTACGGGGCGCAAAATTGGCGACCGCTTTCGCGCGAGTGGGCTGGTCGATGCCGCCGCGCTTGCCCGAGGCGAACTCGCCGATCACCGCGGGCGCGACCCGGCCACGGTACGCCGCGAGGGGCGAGCCGTCGGCCACAGCGTCCAGCGCATCAGTGAGGCGCTCGTGCAGATCGCGGATCGTGTCGGCGTAGGTCGAGAAGACGATGACCTTTCGCCGATCGCTGGTCGGCGCGTTCGTCACGGCGGGCTTCTCGGCT
The DNA here is from genome assembly GCF_020781975.1 of Microbacterium schleiferi. Taxonomy (GTDB): domain Bacteria; phylum Actinomycetota; class Actinomycetes; order Actinomycetales; family Microbacteriaceae; genus Microbacterium. Next base: position 6,144 of record NZ_JAJGNI010000021.1, on the reverse strand, counting down.
TCAGTGGCGATCCTCTCCAGCTCGGCGATGAGCGCCGCAACCTTGGGCTCGTCGTCGTGCGCAGCGGCGTTCGCGAGCGACTGAAGCTGACGGATCAGCATGAGATCGAGCTCGACATCGGATGCCAGCAGCTCTGCGTCGTACAGGTCGGCGGGAGTGGCCTGGTGCTCCGTGTCCTCGTCGAGCCCGGCGACGATCTCGTCGAGGTCTTCGGACTCAGAGCTCACGTAGTCGCGCAACGCCCCGCCGACGAGGACAGTGCCCTTGCTTAATGCGGAGAGGAATGCCTCGTGAGTCTGGATGAGCACACCCAGCGTTCCGGCCAAGGCAGTGGGCGAGGATTCGAGCCGCTTGAGCAGCGCCGAGCGGAGCAGCCCCATGTTCGAGACCTCGGTCTTGTTGAGGTCCTCGGACTTCAGGTACTTGCTGGGGACGTATCGGGCAAGCAGGAGCCGCCCTGGATCGCTGCGGCGAACCTCGAACGAGGCAACATGGGCTTCGCTCTCCGGGATGTCGAGCGCATACGTCACGGCGTCGACCAACTGCTCGCCGGGCTCGTCGAGCTGGTAGTCGACGCGGCGCACGTCGGCGTCGGGGAACTCGACCGGGATCTTCTTGCCGCCGGGCCCGGCGATCGTCTCACCGCGGTAGTTGTCTTTGACGAACTTCCGGGTGCGCCGCACCGCGACCTGATCCATCAAGTCGAACAGGTGGGCGGGTGTCAGCGCCTCGGGGTCGAGCGCCTGTGCATCGCGGATGTACTTCCGGATCGACGGGATGCCGATGGAGGCGAAGCGCGCGTCGTCGCGGATGAAGTACTTGACCATCGTCTCGAGGTCGATGAGCGAGTTGTTCACCGGCGTCGCGGTCAGCAGCACGACCTTCTTCGGGTGTCGCCCCGCCAGGATGATCCGGTCCAGCGCCTCCGAGCGCGCAGCCCCCGCATTCCGCAGGTTGTGAGCCTCATCCACGATCACCAGCGCTGCATCCTCGGCGCGCTCGTAGAACCCGAGGTGCTCCGGGTGCCCCGGGTCCATGCGGCTGCGAATCTCCTCATAGGAGTGCACCGAGACGCGCCGCGAGATGTCGTACCGCTCCAGCACCGGGTCCCACACCGACGCCTTCAGCGCGGCGGGAGCGGCGACCAGCACACGCTGACGCTGCTGCTCGGTGGCCGCCGCGATCACTTCGAGGGCGAGGAAGGTCTTACCCAGACCCACCTCGTCAGCCACGAGCACGCCGCCAATCTCCTCCAGCAGCCGCCGCATCCGCTTCACGCCGTCGGCCTGGAACCGGGTCAGCTCGAAGCGCGTCGGCCCCGCCTGCTCGTCATCGAGATGCTCGCCATAGCGGGCCAGCAGCATACGCAGGAACACGCTCCACGGCGTGTGCTCGGCCCACAGCGGCTCATACAACCCGGCAAGGTCGAAGGCTTCGGAGTCGGCCCAGCACTCCTCGAACCAGTCAATGACCTGCGGCGTCGACCCATGTTGTCCGGACGCTCCGACGTTCAGCTCGGCGTTGCGCGTGAGCCCAGCGTAGGTCAGGTTCGACGACCCCGCGAGATAGGCAGGATGCGTCGGGTGGTGGCTGATGAACGCCTTACCGTGCAGAAACCCGCCCGTATATCGACGGATCTCCACAATCGGCTCACCGCGCTCGTCAGCGGCACGCAGCCACGCCACGAGCCGCCTCGCCGACTGCGTAGCCCGAAGCTCGAACCCGAGCGCGTCACGCTCCGCCTTCAACCAGCGCACATGATCGGTCAGCGCCGCATCGAGCCGCTTCTGCAGCGTCGCGTCGGCATCCACCGGAAGCAACGGATCAGGCACCGGATCGGCCCCGAGCAGGATGCGGATGCGCGGCAGCTTCTCCAGCTCATCAGCGAGCAACAGGAACCCCGCCGGGTTGATGTAGGCCGTCGCAATCGCGGCACTCGGCGGCACCGCCAGCGCCTCCCGATTCACGCGGAACAGGCGACGCACCTCCTCACGCACCGTCATCGGCGGCGCGATCCGGTTCGTCGCGAAGACCGGAAGCTGCTCGGTCATACCGCGTCCTTCCACTGCTCGTAGTATGCGAGGACACGCTCCAGCCGCGCGGCGTAGTTCCAGCCTCGATGGAATGTGGCAAAGACGTGCTCGACCTGCGCTTCCGTCAATCCGTAGAGAAGCGAAACCAGCGCGTCGAGCTCAGCGATGAGCTCCGACTTCGTCGGCTCTTCGTTGGCCGTCCCAACCTCCACGCCAACTTCGGCGGCCCATTCCGTAAAGCGATCATCCACCGCGGCCAGTCGTCCTGCAACGATGATCACCCGATCGGCGAGCAGCGACTCAGGCTTCAGTTCTGGGATGGGAAAAGCCTTCAGGATGAAGAAGTTAAGACTGAGCTCGACGAATCGTCGCGCGTACCAGTCGAGCGGAATCGACGCCAAGACTCCCAACAAGAAAGCTTCCACGCGACTGTCTCGCATGCGGTTGAACAGGAACGGTGCCTTGTTGGTGAGAACCGCGGGCGGGACGAGCGCCGCAATCACGGTCCGCTGGTTTGTCTGGTTGGTGATGTCCCGGAATGCGATGCGCGGCCGCTGGAAGGGCATGCGGCCGCCACTGATCAATGCCTCGGCGTCAACACCGAAGAATGCCGACGAAGAAGTGCGCGCCTGGCGTCGAAGCTTCTCACTGGCGCGCGGGCCAACGATCTCGGAGCTCGCCGAACCGTGTGCTCTTCCAGCGGACGGCGCCCAGAGGTCGAAAGATGCACCCTTGAGAACCGGAAGTTCCTTCGTAAAGTCGCCAACAGACCACAGAGCAGCATCGATGGTTTGATTGAAATCACCCTGAACAGGCGCAAAATCCATATCCTTACGTGACGCGCCAAGACTGGGAGACTCTCTGAGTTGCAAGAAAACGCCAGCACTTTCGGGCACCGGCAGGAGAGGAAACGAAAGCGCGTCTGACCACGCGCGCAACTCATCGTTGGTCACCTTCACTGCTTCGCTCTCAAGCGCGGCACTCATCGCATCTGCGCTCGCGAAAGGGCCAGCAATCGCGGTACGCGCCGAAGCTCCCCTGGCACCAACGACCAAGGCGATTGAGTACCGGCCGTCCACATCCTTGAACACCCACTGAGCTGTGTTCAGCAGCGTGGTGACACTTGCAAAGCTCCCGTGCTCGATCACCGCTCGGCGCCAGTCCGCGGTGCCCAACGCCGAGGTCGCGGTTCTCGGAAGGACGACGGCAAATCGACCCCCATCCCTGACTAGGCCGTCGAACCGCCAACAAAACGCCTTGTAGAGGTCCGCATGGCCCTTCTCAAGGCCTGGGAATGGCCCCTTTGCAAGAACGCTTCGAAGAGCATCTGCACGAGTCCGCTCAGCGACCATCTGAGCGACGAGATCAGGTCTCGAATCGCGGTATTGCTCGATCAGCTCCTTTTGTCGCTCTACGGTCCATCCCTTCAGACCAGGGAACCGCAGGGTCCAAAACTTGATCTCTTCGTAGACAAGCTCTTCCCACGGCGGGTTCCCAACAAGTACGTCGAAGCCGGGGCGCTCGCGAAGAAACACCTCGGGGAACAGATAGGGCATGTGCGCAGGCTGGAGCGGATCGACGGCGTCACGCACCTCACGCATCGCTGCGAGTGCGACGAACTGCTCGGCATCCCACGCCTCGTCGATCGTCACGCCGAGGCGTTTGGCTACGGCCACGTCGAAGATCGCCTTCGCCGGGGCCGCTGCGTCGCGTGCCTTCGCGAGCATCTCCGCACCGGCAGCGACCTCCGACTTGTCGGCCTCGGATGCGTTCGCGTAGTCGATGAGGAGGTCGCGTGCGGCCGTCAGCGGCTCGCGGATGATCTGCTCGAACAGGCCGTCGGCCTTCAGCGCGTCCATCGCCTCGTCGATGGTGCCGATGCCGGTGAGAGAGTTGGCGAGGACGAGGCCGTGGTCGAGGCTCGACATCGGCAGGCCGGGCACGAAGGTGTGGATCCAGAGGGCGAGCTGCGACAGCTCGACGGCGAGCGGGTTGATGTCAAGGCCGTAGATGCAGCGGCGGGCCACCTGGCGGCGAAGGAGCTGGCCGTCGGTGATCGCCTTTGCGCCCTCCGTGTCCTGCCCGAGTGCCTCGCGCGCCTTCTCCGCGAGGCGTGCGAGTTCAGCCCGCACGCCTGGCACCTCGGTGGCGGTGAGGAAGTCGCGCATGCCGCGCTCGATCTTGTCTACGGCGGCGACGAGGAAGTGGGCGGATCCCATCGCCAGGTCGGCGACGCGGAAGTCGAAGAAGGCGTCAGAAGCTTGGCGTTCCTTGCCCTCGTCCATGAGGGTCTTGATCCGGTCGAGGTGGGCCTTCAGCGCGGGCTCGACCGACCGCTCAATGAGGTGATCCACGACGATCTTCGGCGTGTAGTACGAACCGGTCGCCTTGCGCTCCCCCGAGGCGGAGTGGAAGTACGGGCGACCCGCGGGCGCGACGACCTCATCGCCATCCTTCGCGGGAACGTATGCGCCGTTCCGGTCGACGGTGAGGTTCTGCTCGGCGAGCGAGAGGCTGGATTCCAGCAGACCCTCGTAGATGGTGCCGAACTCGCGCACCTGGAGGCTGCGGAAGTCGACCGGCCCCCAGGTCCGGTCGACGGTCTCCTCGCTAAGGAGTTCCTGGAGGGCCGGGCCGATCACGCTGTCGGTGAGCTTGACGCGCGACAGCAGCGCGCCCTCTTCGGTAGCCGGGTCGAACAGGCTGCCGCCGTAGGCGGGCACCTCCCAGCGGAAGTTGCCATGGAAGATGACCTCCCACACCTGCGTGAGATCCGACCAGATCGCTGCCGACTCAGTGGAGAACTGGTCGGGGCCGGTGCCGATCTCGCGGGTGATGAACGCTTGGAGCGAGTTGGCGTCGTAGTGATCGTTGCGACCCGCGGGCAGCAGCTCGGTCGCCTCCCCGTACGCCTGGAAGAGCAGCCGGAACAGGATGCGCATCGTCAGGCGGTACGCCATCTGAAGACCCTGAGCGTCGAGCGCGAGCCCGAGCGACGGGAGCTGATCGGCGATGGCGAGCGCGACCCGAGGCACCACGCCTTCGTACACACGGTCGCGCAGGCGCGTGCCGAGGTCGGCGGCATACTTGCCAGAACCATCGAGGATCTGCTGCGCGGAGCCGCCCGCGTCGAGCGCCTCGGCGGAGAAGATCAGTGTGAGCAACGCAGCCTGCTCGGGCGCGAGCAGATCGAGATCCAGCTCGAAGTAGGTCTCGGACTGCCCGCGCTGGCCGACGCCGACACCGTCACGTCCTGGGTAGAGCCGCAGGGTGGACTTGCGCAGCGCGATCACCCACGGCACGTCCTCGCGGCCAGCGATTTCGAGCGCCTTGGCGACGGGTGTGAGCTGGTACGTCGTGGACTTCTGATTGAAGTGCTCGTCGTCACGCAGAAGCACCGCGACGGCGCGGCGTGGGCCGCTGGAGGTGCGCAGGACGAGCAGCCGCTCCGACCCCGCGGGCTCGGTGTCGAACCCGAGCGCGGTGACCAGCTCGATGCCGCGCTTGGGCAGGATCGGCGTCGCCTTCTTGCCCGCCGACTCCCAATCCGGGCGGCGAGGCACATCGCGGTTCAGGTGGTAGGTGGCGAACAGGAAGTGGTTGGAGAAGCCGTCCGTGCCCGCCGAGGACATCGCCTCCTGGATGGCACGAATACGCCCGTGGGCGGCGAGCCCGTTCCCCTCCTCCAGCACAGACTGAAGCTGTCTCTCCGCCTGGCCGACCGTGATGGGGCCGATGGGCGGGGCGTCCGCGGACGGGTAGTGAATCCATACGCCCTCCGGCGTGACGGCTGCGACGATGAAGCCCATCGGAGCCCGCGTGCCGCGCGACTTCCACAGATCATCGAGCACGCCCTTCGTCGGCCGCGTGGCCAGGCGGGCGATACCCACCTGGATCGCTCCTGCCCCGGCGTCATCCCGACCGAGGACGACGACCGCATCGGTTGCGCCCGCAGGTGCATCCGCCCATGCGACCGTGCTCGACCCATCAAGCTGCAATGCCCACACGCTGCCCGCCCCCTAGTGCTGTCGAACGGCGCTTGACCCCTGATCTTGGACACGCTGATTCCAGCACGGCGCTGGGGAAGCGAGAATCCAAGGGATGGCTAGGA
>NZ_JAJGNI010000020.1 GCF_020781975.1 Microbacterium schleiferi | reverse complement strand
ATCGCCCGGTGCTGAACCCCAATATCCGGTGGTGCTCAACCGCAATAATCAGCGGTGCTCAAGGGGTCGAATACTCAACTGTAGGAAAATGCCATTTCGCGTGGAATCCTGGCCCTGAAACCGTTGCCAACTACCGTGGAATCGCGAGGGGTTCATGCCATCTCGAGCGGGAACCCACAGTCGTCGTCGAGGTCGTCGTTGCAGTGAGCTTCCGATGGTCGGCGACATGCGCGGGTTCGTCGCGGGGGCCTTCGATCTCGAACCCGCAGACACCGCAGCTATGCAGCCCGATGCCGTCGACGTCGTCCGAGGGGATGTACATCGTGGTGGGCTCTTCGCACATCAAGCAGCGCATGGTGTCTCCGTTCGTGATTGTCAGGTGATCGGTTGGACGGTGGCGGAGTATCCGCGGTGGGAGCCCCAGGCCGCGGCGATGCGGTCGGCAATGTCGCGGTCCTCGCCGAGGTATGGCCGGTATCTCTTGCCGCGAGGGTCGGTGATCACGACCTGGACGACGCCGGCGGGCTCGCGCACGGTGACCCTGGCGGCGGGGATCGGATATGCCTGGACGCGACCGGCGATGATGAAAGTCGGGTACAGGTCGCGTGCGAGCTCCGGGGCACGGAACACGTCGTGAACCCACGCCGTGATGGCGAGCGCGCCGGCGGGGCTGAACCCGATGAGGCGGGCGGGGAGTTGCTCGAGCCCGGCGCGGACGAAGTAGTGCTCGTCGACGAGGATCGGCGTCGGCGGGAGCAGGGTTTGCTCGTCGTGGGCGGGGTAGATGGTGAGGCTGGTGCGGCTGTTCATGAGGCGCTCGTTCATGCGGTGCGGCGGATGCCGGCGGCGATGATGTGGGCCTTGGTGGGCCGGGAGTAGAAGCCGAAGCTGTCGTCGTCGTCGGAAGCGGAGACGGTGGCGGTGAGTAGATCTTCGCCGTCCGGCGTGTGCTGCCGTCGCTCTCCGTGGAGATGGAATCCCGGCTGTCGGTCTCGTCCTGGCGACGGTCTTCACGCAGAGCGGCTGGGTCGGAGCAATGGCGGTGACCGCCGCGACTCTCGTCGTGGCGGCGCTGATCGTCTGGCACCGTGCCCGATCCGGTCTCGTTCGTGCGCTGGATCCTGATCATGCCGTGCGCCGGAGCCGATCTCTGTCGTGGTCACCGGGCAACCCGGGTGAGCTGTTCCAAATCGGCACAGCGCTGTGGCGGAATCCTCCCTGAGAGTAGAGCTCATCCACCGAGTGGTCGCCTCGTTCCTGCAGGCGCCGAGCATCAACGAAGGAGTTATGCGATGTCCTCGTCATCCACCGCGACCGCAGTCGTCCCGAGCGCCCTGCGTGATCTGTATCTGGGCTGGTCCGAGCTCATGGCCACTCACGAGCTGGACATGCGGCTGTTCCGCAGCATCTTCGATGAATGGCATCAGCCGACCATCGAACCGGAAGATGTCACCTACAAGGAGGAGACGGTCGGCGGCGTGCCCGGCATCTGGGCGTTCCCGGCCGGAGCCGATCGCTCCAAGGTCCTCCTCTACACGCACGGCGGCGGGTTCGCCGTCGGCTCTGCGGCCAGCCACCGGAAGCTCGCCGCGCACGTCGCGAAGGCGGCCGGGGTAACAGCGTTCGTGCTGGACTACCGTCGCGCGCCCGAGCACCCGCACCCCGCCCAGGTAGACGACGGGGTCGCGGCGTTCGAGGCCCTGCTGGAGCGGGGGGTCCACCCCGAGGACGTCACCACGATCGGCGACTCGGCGGGAGGCAATCTCGCCATCGCCATCCCGTTGGCGTTGAAGGCGAAGGGGCGGCCGCTGCCCGGGCACGTCATCGCGTTCTCCCCGTGGCTGGACATGGAGAACCGCGGCGCGACGCTGGTCACCAACGATGCGACCGACGCGCTGATCTCCGTGCCGCTCCTGGAGGGCATGATCGCCGGCGTGCTGGGGGCGACCACCAGCCCGTCGGCGCCGCTCGCGAACCCGCTCTACGCGGATTTCACCGGGTTCCCCCCGCTGTACGTCAACGCCGGTTCGGTCGAGTCGTTGGTCGACAATGCCATCCGCGTGGCAGAGCGCGCCAAGGGCGCCGGCGTTGACGTCACCCTGCATGTCGCCGAAGGACAGCAGCACGTCTACCCGTTCCTGGCTGGCCGCGACGCGGACGTCGACGCGGAGCTTGCGGCGATCGGCCAGTGGCTTCGCCACTGACCTGCAACACACCCCCGCTTATTCAACGAAGGAGTTGCACCATGACATCCACACAGACCACGGACTTCGACGCGATCGTCGTCGGCGCCGGTTTCGGCGGCATCTACCAGCTGCACACCCTGCGCGACAAGCTCGGCCTGCGCGTCCGCGGCTTCGAGAAGGGCGCCGGCATCGGAGGCACCTGGTACTGGAACCGGTATCCCGGCGCCATGTCCGACACGGAGAGCCCCTTCTACCGATACTCGTTCGATGACGAACTGCTGCAGGAGTGGGACTGGGCGCGAAAGTACATCGACCAGCCCGACATCCTCCGCTACCTTGAGACCGTCGTCGACCGGTACGACCTCCGCAAGGACTTCCGGCTGAACACCGAAGTCACGTCGATCGTCTTCGACGAAGCCACCAACACCTGGACGGTCGGCACCTCCGCCGGAGAGTCCTTCACGGCCCGATACGTGGTGACGGCGCTGGGACTGCTCGCAGCAACCAACATCCCCGACATCCCCGGGATCGACTCGTTTGAAGGCCGCCTCGTGCACACCGCGGAGTGGCCGGACGACCTGTCGATCGAGGGCAAGCGGGTGGGCGTCATCGGCACCGGCTCGACCGGAACCCAGTTCATCGTCGCCGCAGCCAAGCAGGTGTCGCACCTGACCGTGTTCCAGCGTTCCGCGCAATACAGCGTCCCCTCTGGCAACGGACCGGTCGAGCCGGGAGAGGTGGAGAACTACAAGTCCCGGTTCCCGGAGATCTGGGAGCAGGTCCGCAACTCGGGCGTCGCGTTCGGGTTCGAGGAGTCCACCGTCGCGGCCACCGATGTCGACGAGGCCGAGCGGGAGCGCGTGTTCCAGGCGGCATGGGACCGAGGCAACGGATTCTATTTCATGTTCGGCACGTTCAACGACATCGCTATCAACCCGGAGTCGAACGAGGCAGCCGCTGCGTTCATCCGCCGCAAGATCGCTGAGACGGTCAAGGATCCGGAGACGGCGCGATTGCTCACCCCGACCCAGCCGTATGCGAAGCGGCCGCTGTGCAACCAGGGCTACTACGACGTGTACAACCAGGACAACGTGAAGCTGGTGTCGATCAAGGAGAACCCGATCGTCGAGATCACCCCGCGAGGCGTGAAGACCGCGGACGGCGTGGAGCACGAGCTGGATGTGCTCGTGCTGGCTACCGGGTTCGACGCGGTCGACGGCAACTACCGCCGCATCGACATCCGCGGGCGCGGAGGGGTGAGCGTCGACGAGCACTGGGCCGACGCCCCGACCAGCTTCCTCGGCATCATGACGGCCGGATTCCCGAACATGTTCATGATCCTCGGCCCCAACGGGCCGTTCACCAACCTGGTGCCCAGCATCGAGGCGCAGGTCGAGTTCATCACGACCCTGGTCACCGAGGCGGAGCGGAGAGGCGGGCTCATCGAGGTGTCGCAGCAGGTCGAGGACGAATGGACCGAGACCTGCACGACGATCGCGAACTACACGCTGTTCCCCAAGACCGACTCGTGGATCTTCGGGGCGAACATCCCCGGCAAGAAGCACGCCGTGATGTTCTACCTCGGCGGCCTAGGCGCCTACCGCGGCCTCCTCTCGGAGATCCAGGCGAAGGACTTCGAAGGATTCAGCATCGGACAGCCCGTCCCGGCCTGATCGACGGTAACCGTAGGCCGGGAGTGTGCTTCCCGGCCTACGGTCGTCCTATGAGCGACTCCATGTCAGCAGACGTCACATTCCGGTCACGCCGCTGGGTCCGTCCCGAGGACCTGAACGCGCACGGCACCCTGTTCGGCGGCAGCCTGCTGCGCTGGATCGATGAAGAGGCCGCGATCTACGCCATCATCCAGCTCGGAAACTCCCGGGCGGTCACCAAGTACATCTCCGAGATCGACTTCGTCAGTTCCGCGCGACAAGGCGATCTGATCGAGATGGGACTGCGCGCCACCGCGTTCGGGCGCACCTCCCTCACGATGCGCGCCGAGGTGCGCAACATGATCACTCGTGAACGCATTCTCACGATCGAGAAGATCGTCTTCGTCGGCCTCGATGACCACGGCCAGCCCATTCCTCACGGCTACACCGACATCACCTACGAACGCGACCGGCTTCCCCACCACCATGGACTCATGCGCACAGAGGATAGATCCACAGCGGATTAGGTATTGGCGGGTTCCAATAGGGAGGCGGATACTGGGTGTGACCACTTGCAGTGACGCGAGGTCCCAGCTATGTCCATCGACACCTATTCCGCCGCGAGCGTGCGGCAGGCTCGTGAACGCCTTCTCGAAGCTGGCGTCGGCGCGCACGGTCTCACTCCCCGAACACTGAACGTCCCCCCGGTGATCGAGCGCAGTTGGCGTCGCTCGATCACCACCGGTGGCGGCTGCGATCCGACTGCGACTCCTGCTTACCACCCGTTCTCCGAACTGGCGGGACGCTTCCAGGACACCGCTGAGACCGTCCTGGCGCGATGGGCGGAATCACTCGCTGACATGCGTGTCGCGCTGCTGGTCAGCGACCGATCCGGACGGATCCTCGCCCGAAAGGTAGGCGACCCGAGCCACGCGAGACGGCTCGACAAGGTGTCCGCCGCCGAAGGATTCGAATTCTCGGAGTCCGCGCTGGGCACGAACGGACTCGGAACGGCGATGGAGGAAAGATCCGCAGTGTTCGTGCGCGGCGCCGAGCACGTCAACGACCGGCTGCAGACCCTAGCCTGCGCCGGCGCCCCCATCCACGACCCCCTCTCGCAGCGTGTCATCGGCTCGCTCGCCCTCGCCTCTCCAGTCGGGGCATCCCATCCCGCGATGCTCGCGATCGCGAAGCAGGCCGCTCGTGACCTCCAGGACGCGCTCCTGAACACCGCACCGCTGGAGTTGCAGGCGCTGCTGGCCCGGTTCGCGGGCGGCACCGCCGGCCACCGCGTGCTGGCCATCGGTCGAGGAGGCGTGCTCGCCTCGACGGGCGCGTTGCCGATGCTCTCGGCCGAGCGGCACGTGACGCTGTGGGACGAGTTGCAGGCTCACCATTGGCAGGGGGATGTCGCATCCGTCCTGCTCGCGGGTCGGCCGAGCACTGCCCGCCGCATCGTGAATCGGGCAGGCGAGAGCATCTACCTCGTTGAACTGCCCGAGGACGAGCCGACCGCAGCGCCGGAACCCACCCGACTCTCCCGCCTTGCCGCGCACCTCGACGTGCTCGGTCGCACCAGCGGGTGCATCGCGATCCACGGTCCCCGCGACAGCGGGAAGACGCTTCTCGCCCAGCTCTGGCTGCGCGAACGCGACCGCCACGACCCGGTCGTCATCGACGCCCCGGCGCTTCGGGAACCGGGGGCCGTGGTCACGGCGGTGCAGGCGCTGAGCACAGGCACGTCGGTGGTCGTCCGCAGCGTCGAGTCTTTGACCGACGCTGACTTCCCGGTCCTGCAGCAATTGGCCGGCGCGGCAGATCCCGTCCGGTCCGCCCGGGTGGTGTTCTGTGTCGCAGACGACCTGACTGGCGTCGTCTTCAGTTTCCTGGGCCGCCTGGGGCCGCGACTCGACCTCCCAGCGCTGCGCGATGACCCAGACCGTGTCATCGGCCTGGCCGTGAGACTCGCTCAGGAGCACTCGGTGACACTGAGCCCTGCTCTGCTGCAGGCGCTTTCCCGGTGGGACTGGCCTGGTGGCGCCTCGGAGCTGCGGGTTCTGATTGCCGCGATGGTGGCGTACCGCCCCGTCGGCACCGTCCTGGACGTCGACCTTCTGCCCGTCGAGATGCGCACACGTGCCCGCCAGCTGCGCGGCATCGCCGCATCCGAGTACCGGGCGATCGATGCGGCGCTGCGGGAGGCGGACGGAAACCGTTCGCGTGCAGCGGAGATCCTCGGTATCGGGCGCACGACGCTGTACCGGAAACTGCGCGCGTACGGTCTCGACGGGCAGAACACCCTGATCTCCTGAAAACAGCGCCCCCGCCTGCCGACCAGGGAGGCCTGGATTCGCAGTTGCGTACTCGGCGCGGCGGAGGCGTTACGCGGGGATATCAGGCGGGGGTTCGGATGAGCTTCTTGTTCGCGAACTCGTCCATGCCGTACCGGGCGAGCTCGCGTCCGATGCCGGAGCGCTTCACGCCGCCGAAGGGGAGGTCCGGTGCGCTGCGGCTGGTGCTGTTGATCCACACCATCCCGACCTCCAGTTCGCGGGCGATCTGCGCGGCCGCCAGAGGGTCCTGCGTGAAGACGCTGCTGGACAGCCCGAAGGGCGATTCGTTGGCCAGGGCGACCGCGGCCTGCGGGGAGGGCACCCGGTACACGACCGCGGTCGGTCCGAACAGCTCCTCCTCGTAGGCTCGCATCGGCGGGGTGACCCCGGTGAGCACGCTGGGCGGGTAGAAGGCGCCCTCTCGGCGTGCACCGGGGGCGATGTGCAGGGTGGCGCCCTTGGCGACCGCGTCCTCGACGAGCTCCTCGAGCTCCTTGCCGGCATCCGCGGACGCCAGCGGGCCGAGGAACGTGTCGGGGTCCGTGGGGTCGTCGGGGGTGATCTTCGTGATCGCGTCGATGAACTTCCGGGAGAACTCGTCGTAGACGGCATCCACGACGATGAACCGCTTGGATGCCGTGCACGCCTGGCCGCCGTTGGCGATGCGGCCGCGCACGCCGGCTGCCACGGCCGCGTCGACGTCAGCATCCTCCAGGACGATGAACGGGTCCGAGCCGCCCAGCTCGAGGACGACCTTCTTCATATGCCTGCCGGCCACCTCGCCGACAGCCGAGCCCGCCTTCTCGGAGCCGGTCAGCGACACCCCTTGCACGCGCGGGTCGGCGATGATGCCGGCGATCTGGCGGCTGTCTACGAACGCGTTGATGTACGCGTCGGCCGGAAGCCCGGCATCGTGGAGCACGCGTTCGATGGCGAGGGCGGACTGCGGGCAGTTGCGGGCGTGTTTGAGGATGATCGTGTTGCCCAGTGCGAGGTTGGGGGCGACAAACCGGGCCACCTGGTAGTACGGGTAGTTCCACGGCATGATCCCCAACAGCGGCCCGATCGGCTCGGTGCGGACGAGCGCTTCCCCTCCGCCGACGATGTCGAGGGTCTCGTCGGTGAGAAACGCTTCGGCGTGGTCGGCGTAGTACTGGTAGATCGAGGCGACCAGCTCGACTTCCCCGCGGGCCTGCGTGACGGGTTTGCCGACCTCGAGGGTCAGCAGCGCGCTCAGTTCATCGATGCGGTCCCGGTGCAGTTGCGCCGCGCGTGCCAGGATCCCCGTCCGTTCGGCGAGCGGCAGCTCCCGGTACCTGCGGTAGGCCGTGTGCGAGCGGGCGACGATGTCGGCCACGTCCGCATCGCCGATCACGGGGTACTCGGCGACCGTCTGGCCGGTGGCTGGGTTGATGGTCCGGTATGCACCCATCGTGGTCTCCTCGCTTCATTGCTGTCGTGCGTCTCTCGGGCCACGCCCGCCCAGATCGGCGGTCGTCTGGCGCGGTACTGCCCACTCAGCCTGTCGCGCCGTGGCCGAGTTCGTCCAATACCGATCCCGGCCGAGATTGATGACGATGGCGCATCAGATGTACGTGGATCGGGTATTGGACGCGCATTGATCGGTGATGGGAGGCTGGGACGGTGACCACTCTGATACTCCGCGAGGGCGCGGACCGGCTTCACGTCGAACTGAACCGTCCTGACGTGCGAAACGCGATCAACGACGACATGGTCGACGAACTTCACGCGGTATGCACGAGCCTGGAGCGAGAGCCCCGCATCCTGATTCTCACCGGAACCTCCACGCCCGAACGGGGTGTGTTCGCGGCTGGCGCAGACATCCGGCAGCTGCTCGAGCGCGGCCGCGACGAAGCGCTGGCCGGCATCAACTCCGGGCTGTTCACCCGTATCGCGCGGCTGCCTATGCCGGTGATCGCCGCGGTCGACGGGTTCGCGATCGGGGGCGGTGCGGAACTCGCGTACGCGGCCGACATCCGGATCGCGTCCACCCGCGCCGTGTTCGGCAACCCCGAGACGGCGATCGGAATCCTGGCCGCGGCCGGGGCGACCTGGCGGCTCGCCGAGCTGGTGGGGGAGCCGCTGGCCAAGGAGATCCTGTTCACGGGGCGCCGGCTGGACGCCGAGGAGGCGCTGCGGTGTGGGTTGGTGGCCTCGGTGCATGAACCCGACCAGTTAGCGGCCGCGGCGGATACCGTCGCCGATCGGATCGCTGGCCAGGATCCGCTCGCCCTCCGCCTCTCGAAGCGCGTGCTCGCTGCGCCGCGGGACGCCCACCCCCTTGTCGACGAACTCGCGCAGGCGATCCTGTTCGAGTCGGACGCCAAGACGCAGCTGATGACCCGATTCCTCAACCGTTCTCAGGAGACCCGATGATCACTGTTCCCTCCACCGTCGGCGTGATCGGGGGCGGCCGCATGGGCGCCGGTATCGCGCAAGTGTTCGCTCAGGCGGGCGCCCAGGTCACCGTGATCGAACGTGACCCGGCGGCGGCGGGCGCGGCCGCCGCGCGGTTGGCCGATGGGATCCGCAAGGCCGCGGAGCGGGATGCCTCGGTCGACGTCGACGCAATCGCCGGCCGCGTCGCGGCCAGCGCCGACTACGAGGCGCTGCGGAATGCCGAGCTCGTGATCGAAGCTGTCCCAGAGACATTCGCACTCAAGGTCGAGGCGATGCAGAGAGCAGAGGGGATCGTGGAGGAGTCGGCGTGGCTGGCCACGAATACCTCATCGTTGTCGGTGACAAGGCTCGCGGCGCAGCTGGCGAGGCCGGAGCGCGTGTGCGGACTGCACTTCTTCAATCCGGTGCCGCCCTCGTCACTCGTCGAGATCGTGCTGACGCCGTCGACCGACCCGGACCTGCGGCAACGGGCGGAGCAGTGGGTGACATCGCTGGGGAAGACCCCGATCGTCGTCAACGACGCGCCCGGCTTCGCGAGCTCCCGCCTGGGCGCGGCAATCGCGCTGGAAGCGATGCGGATGCTCGAAGAGGGGGTGGCCAGCGCTGAGGACATCGACACGGCGATGGTGCTGGGATACCGTCACGCGACAGGTCCGTTGCGCACCTCCGATCTTGTCGGGCTGGACGTGCGTCTCGGGATCGCCGAATACCTCTATGAGACGCTCGGCGAGCGGTTCGCCCCGCCGCAGATCCTCCGCGACAAGGTCGCGGCCGGGGAGCTGGGACGCAAGACGGGACGCGGCTTCTTCGACTACGCGTGAGTCGTGGCCGGCTGGACGCCCGGCGCGGTCACGCGCTGAGCACGATCCGGCCGGGCACGCCGCCCGCGGCGAGCCGGTCCAGCGCATCCTGCACCGCCGTCGCAGACAACTCCCCGTCGATGATCGGGAGATGCGGGAGCGCGCCGCGCCGCGCGAGCCCGACGAGCTCCTCGAGCTCGCCGAGGGACCCGACGAAGCTTCCGCGGATGGTGATGATCTTCAGAGTGAGCAACGCGGTGGGGATGACCAGCTCTCCGCCGAACAGCCCGACCTGAACCATCGTTCCGCCCTTGCGGAGCGCGGCGAACGCAGCGGGAGCTGTTGTGGAGTTGTTGACGAAGTCCACGATCGCCGCGACCGGCCCACCGGCGCCGGCGACGATGGCGGCGGCAAGGTCTTCCTGGCGGGCGGAGATCGTCGTGGTCGCTCCGAGCTGCCGCGCCAGTTCCAGATTGCGCTCCTGCAGGTCCACCGCGAGGACTGCTTCGTGGCCGAGCGCGCGCAGCGTGGCGATCGCCATCAACCCGACACCGCCGGCGCCTATCACCACGACCGGATCGGACGCGGTGGCCGGAAGGGCCTTGCGCGCGGCACTGTAGGCGGTCAGGCCGGAGCAGGCGAGAGTTGCGGCCCACCGCTCTTCGATCCCGGTGACGTCGAGGAGGTAACGGGGGTGCGGGACGAGGATAAACTCGGCATACCCGCCGTGGCGGGCGACGCCGAGGTTACGGGGCGAGGGGCACAGGTTCTCGTGACCTGCCTGGCATGCGTCGCAGGAGCCGTCGCCGATCCATGGGTAGACAAGGCGATGCTCACCCGGCGAGACCCCGTCGGCGTCGGGGCCGGCCGCTTCGACGACGCCGACGACCTCATGGCCGAGGACAAGCGGGTAGGTGACGCCCCGGTCGATCAGATTCAGACGCCCCCGGCTGCCGAGATCGTAGTACCCCTCACGCAGGTGCATGTCGGTGTGGCACACCCCGGACCGAACCACGCGCAGGAGGATTTCGGTGCCTTCGGGGGTCGGGGTCGGCAATTCCACATCGGTCACCGTGTGATCGTCTTGGAAGATCGCGAATGCGTGCATGGTTGTCCTCGCCGTTGATATACGCACAGTGGACTCCACGCTTCCACTTCGTTCTGATTCTCTCCAATACCAAATGGCAGGCGGATTGATACCTGGCGACCCTTAGCCTCGATCCACCGATGAGCCGTGGGTGTGCCGGGGCGGCATGATCGGGGCGCGGTGACGCGTCGAGGGCAGGGTT
>NZ_JAJGNI010000001.1 GCF_020781975.1 Microbacterium schleiferi | reverse complement strand
CGCCGCATGACCCACGCGGACATTTCACGTGAGGCAACCACGAATCACACCCGGACATCTTGACGTGAGGCAAGGCGTCCCGGTGCTCAGCCACACGACGTAGAGTCGCACTCATGCGCGATGTCATCATCACCGTCCGCGGCGAACACGAGACCCGGGTCGCTCCCGAAGAGGCTGTGGCACGGCTCACGATCAGGACCGAGGGCGGCGAACGAACCGACGTCATGGGCAGAGCGACGGATGCCGCAAGCATGCTGCGCGCCGCGCTGACCGCCCGACAGGATGCGGGCGAGATCCGCGAGTGGTCCACCGGTCGGCTGGCCGTCCGCTCCGAGCGCCCGTGGAACTCCGAAGGCAAGCCGCTGCCGCTCGTTCACCATGCTTCGCTCGACGTGTCGGCCACATTCGCCGATCTCGATGCGCTCTCGGGATGGCTCGGTGAGATCGCCGAGCTCGACACGATCCAGATCGATGGGGTGCAGTGGATGCTCACCGACGCGACCCGCAAGGCCGTCGAGGCTGATGTCGCCGCCCAGGCTGTCCGTGTCGCGATGACCCGAGCGACCGCCTATGCCGCCGCCCTCGGACTTGCCGAGGTCACTGCCGTCGAAGTGGCAGACGTGGGCCTGCTCGGTGGCGGATCGCCGGCTGCGGCATCCGGCCCGTCGCCCCGGATGATGATGGCGGCGAGCCCGATGGACTCCGCGAGCGCCCTGGAACTGCAGCCCGCCGACATCGTGGTCAGCGCAGCCGTCGAAGCACGCTTCAGCGCCCGCTGACCGGGCGCGCGGCTACTCCCCCAGGCGGTTGCGGGTGCGCATGGCGCGTTCGGCCTCGCGCTTGTCTTGGCGCTCCCGCAGCGTCTGGCGCTTGTCGTACTCGGCCTTACCCTTGGCCACCGCGATCTCGACCTTGGCGCGCCCGTCCGAGAAGTAGAGCTTCATGGGGATGAGCGTGTATCCGCCCGCCGAGACAGCGTGACTGAGCTTGATGATCTCGTCTTTGTGCAGCAGCAGCTTGCGCACCCGCTTGGCAGCGTGATTGGTCCAGTGGCCCTGCGAGTACTCCGGGATGTGGACCGCGTCCAGGAACGCCTGACCGCCGTCGATGTACGCATAACCGTCGGTGAGGTTGGCGCGTCCCTGACGCAGGGACTTCACCTCGGTGCCGGTGAGCACGAGGCCCGCTTCGTATGTCTTCTCGATGGAGTAGTCGTGGCGCGCACGACGATTGGTCGCGATGACCTTCTCTCCGCGTTCGCGTGGCATGACTCCTCCTTTCGACGGCAGCCCACCAGTGTATCAAGCGCTGGCCGCGCGGCAGTCAGCGGGGTCAGGCCGGCCCGTTGCCGAACTGGATCGCCAGCAGTGCGAGGAAGAACCAGAGGACGTATCCGATAACACCGGCAAAGATCGTGACCGCAGCCACCGTGTAGCCCCACCCGATCTCTCGCGCGCGCAACAGGCGACGGATGACGAGCACGGCGAACACGGTGGTTACAACCACGGGCAGCCCGAACACGGCTACCGAAATGAGGGGGCCACCGAGGTTCGCGGCAGCGGCCACACCGAAAAGCAGCAGCGGGCCGAGCCCGAGGATGATGCCCGCAATGCCCCACGCCGGCGCGGAACCTACCGGCTGCGGTGCTCGGGGATCCTGCGCCATCGCTGTTCTCCTCGCTCCCGCCGGCTCAGGCTCGGAGCCAACGCCGGATCGCGAAGCCCGCCGAGAACGCGGCGAGCACGATTCCGATTCCGATGAGGACGGGGATGACGATCAGTATGTCGGCGGTATCGACCCAGGTCGCGATGAATGGAATACGCGAGCGCAGATAGTCCTGCACGCCGAACTGCACTCCCGCAACGACGGCCACGCTTGCCAGCACCGATCCGATGAGGGCTGCGAACACGCCCTCGAGAATGAACGGCGTCTGGATGAACCGGTTGGATGCTCCGACCAGCCGCATGATGCCGAGCTCGCGTCTTCGGGCGTATGCCGAGAGGCGGATCGTCGTCGAGATGAGCAGGACTGCGGCGATGAGCATGAGCCCCGCGATCCCGACTGCGACATATGTTGCAACAGTCAGCGCAGAAAACAGCGGCTCAAGGTACTGCAGTTGGTCTTTGACCTCTTCCACCCCGTCGGTTCCCCCGAAAGCTTCGGAGATCACGGCTGACTTCGTCGGGTCCGCGAGTGTGATGCGGAATTGCGCACCGATCTGGTCGGCGGTGAGGATGCCGTCGTACTCGTCACCGAGCAGATCGATCGCCTCCTGGTAGGCCTGCTCTGCGCTGTCGAACTGAAGGTCACTGATCAGGGGAGCAAGCGAATCCGAATCCAGTTCGGCCTGGACACCGTCGATCTGCTCCTGCGTGGCAACGCCGTTCGCACAGGTGGGCACCTGCGACAACGAGCTGCACATATAGATCTGCACTTGGGCGCGATCGGCCCAGAAGGTGCGCATCGTGCCGATCTGTAGCTGCATGAGCATGGCGGCGCCCACGAAGGTCAGCGAGACGAAGGTGACGAGCACGACCGAGATCACCATCGACGCATTGCGGCGCAGCCCGCTGAACGCCTCACCGAGAACGAGTCCGACCCTCATGAGGTGGGCCCGACTTCATCATCGCGACGCTCGGCATCCAGCCCCAGCCGCTCCGCCAGTCCCAGCTCCTCGACCTCGACCTCGGGGATGTCGATGACCGGTACCGGTTGCGTCGTGGGGCGCGGAGCGGGTGCGGGCTGCGCGGCAGGCACCTGCCACTCGGGCGGCACTGACGGTGCACTCGGCCCAGACACGGGTCGCTCTGCGGGAGCCGGTCGATCTGCGGGAGCGGGTCGCTCGGCCGGAGCGGGTCGCTGGGCCGGAGCGTGTGCCGGCGCCTCGTCCGTCGGCGCCTCGGCGACCGCCGGGGCCGGAACATCGGGCGAGACCGGGGCAGGACGCACCTCAGCGAGAGCGGAGACCAATGATGCTGTCGACGGATCGTCGGCGACGTCGACAGCCGCGGCGACCGCGATCTCGGCATCCGTCACCGTCGGCTCGATGCCGACCTCACGCTGCAGTTCGAGGACCGCGGTGAGCGCAGCTGCAGCAGCGGCGCCACGCACCTGCTCGGGCTGAAGCCGGGGCAGACCCGACGTGTCGCCGTAGCCACCGTGGCGCTCGTCACGCATCATCTGGCCGCCACGCAACTCGATGACGCGCCGCTTCATCTGGTCGACGAAGCCCGCTTCGTGGGTAGCCATGACGATCGTGGTGCCGCCGGCGTTGATGCGCGCCAGCAACTGCATGATGTCGATGGATGTCGCAGGGTCGAGGTTTCCGGTGGGCTCGTCGGCCAGCAGCACCTGGGGGCGGTTCACCAACGCGCGGGCGATCGCAACACGCTGCTGCTCACCACCCGAGAGCTCGTGCGGCATCCGCTTCTGCTTGTCGGCGAGTCCGACGAGGGCGAGCGCCTCGGGAACCGCCTGCTTGATGAACCCTCGTGAGGAGCCGATGACCTGCAGCGTGAACGCGACGTTCTGAAAGACCGTCTTGTTTGGCAGCAGCCGGAAGTCCTGGAAGACGGCGCCGACGTGGCGGCGGAAGTACGGCACCTTGCGGTTGGCGAGGGTGCGCAGGTCGCGCCCGAGCACGAGGACGTTGCCGGAGGTGGCGACATCCTCTCGCAGAATGAGGCGCAGACAGGATGACTTACCCGATCCCGACGCACCCACGAGGAACACGAACTCGCCGCGGAGCACTTCGAAGCTCACCTGGTCGAGGGCGGGTTTCGCGGTGCCCCGGTATCGCTTGGTGACGTTCTCGAACCGGATCATGGCCATCTGAGCCTAAGCGCGAGGGCGATCACCGCCGGGTGCGACACCCGAAGCGGGCTCAGTCTTCATCGAGAACGTTCAGGCTCCCCTCGAGGCGGGGACAGAGCGTCAGTCGTCGTCATCCTTGCGCTTGCGCCACCGGATGCCCGCGGCAATGAACCCGTCGAGGTCTCCGTCGAATACGACCGCGGGGTTCCCGACCTCGTGACCGGTGCGTAGGTCTTTCACGAGCTGCTGGCCGTAGAGGAAGTAGGAGCGCATCTGGTCGCCCCAGCTGGCCGTGATCGTGCCGGCGAGTTCCTTCTTCTTTGCCGCCTCTTCTTCGCGCTTGAGCAGCAGCAGGCGGGTCTGCAGAACGCGCATGGCAGCGGCGCGGTTCTGGATCTGGCTCTTCTCGTTCTGCATCGAGACCACGATCCCGGTCGGGATGTGGGTGATGCGAACCGCCGAGTCCGTGGTGTTGACCGACTGACCGCCGGGACCCGAGGATCGGAAGACGTCGACACGGATGTCGCCCTCGGGGATGTCAACCTCGACCGCCTCTTCCATCACGGGGATGACCTCGACAGCAGCGAACGACGTCTGCCGCTTGTCGGCGGCACCGAACGGGCTGATCCGGGCGAGACGGTGGGTTCCGGCTTCGACCGAGAGCGTGCCGTAGGCGTAGGGCGCGTCGATCTCGAACGTCGCCGATTTGATCCCCGCACCCTCGGCGTAGGAGGTGTCCATGACCTTCACGGGGTACTTGTGGCGCTCGGCCCACCGCAGGTACATGCGCATGAGCATCTCAGCGAAGTCGGTGGCATCGTCGCCGCCGGCGCCCGACCGAATGGTCACGACGGCGGACCGATCGTCGTATTCGCCGTCGAGCAGCGTCTGCACCTCGAGATCGCCGATGACCTTCTCGAGCTCGGCGAGCTCGCGGCGCGCCTCGGCGGCCGACTCCTCATCATCCATCTCGTTGGCAAGCTCGACGAGCACTTCGAGGTCATCGAGGCGCTGTGCGACTGCCGTGATGCGAGACATCTCCGACTGCCGGTGACTCAAGGCACTCGTCACCTTCTGCGCCTTCTCGGGGTCGTCCCAGAGGTCGGGCGCGCCGGCCTCGTCGCTCAGTCGCGCAATCTCTGCGGCGAGCGCGTCGACGTCGACAACGGACTGGATGTCGTTGAATGTGGAGCGCAGGGCCTGGATGTCGGCGGACAGATCGAGTTCGAGCATGACAGTCCAGACTAACGTGGAACCGATGTCCGATCCCCCCGCCCCGATCCGCGCGCGGGACGTGCTGTGGAGATTCGGACCGATGGTCTACGTGCCGACGGTGCTGTTCGCGCTTGGCGAGGGCGCCGTCATCCCCCTCATTCCGGTGATCGCAGCCCAGTTGGGCGCGGACGTCGCAGGAGCAGCCCTCGTCGCGTCGGCCCTCGTGGTAGGCCAACTGGCGGGAAATCTGCCGGCGGGCTGGGCTGTCGCCCGTTTCGGTGAGCGGGTCACGATGGGAGTTGCCGGCGCGTTGGCCATGGTGGGAGTGGCAGGCATGATCGTCGCGCCCGTGCTCGGCGTTTTCGCGGCGGCAGTCCTGCTCATCGGGCTGTGCGCGGCAGCGTTCGGTCTCGCCCGCCACTCGTTCATGACCACCCGAGTCCCACTGTCGTTCCGCTCGCGCGCCATGTCGCTGCTGGGTGGCACGTTCCGGCTGGGGATGTTCGTGGGCCCGTTCATCGCGGCCGCGCTGCTGGCGATCTTCGGCGACGAACACGCGGCGATCTGGTTCTTCGGCGTGTGCCTTCTCGCCACCGTCCTGCTGGTGGTCTTCGGGCCCGACCCCGAGCAACAGTTCGCTCCGATCACGGCACGCGCAGGATCTGATGCGACCGCGAACAAGACCGCAGACGAGCTCGATGAAGAGGACACTGGCGAGGCGATCACGGGCAGCATCCGGGTTCCGGGGAGCCGCCAGAGCGTCTTCGTCGTCGCATGGCGGTATCGCGCGGTGCTGTCTCGGCTCGGCGTTGCTGCGGCATCCTTGGCTGCCGTGCGATCGGCCCGTCAGGTGGTTCTACCTCTGTGGGGCGTGTCGATCGGGCTGGACGCGCAGACGATCGCGCTAGTCGTCGGAATCTCGGGGGCGATCGATTTTGCCCTGTTCTATGCGAGCGGACAGGTCATGGACCGCTTCGGACGGCTGTGGGCAGCCCTGCCAGCGATGCTGCTCATGGGCCTCGGGTTCCTCGCGCTCGCGTTCACGCACGACCTCGACTCATCAGCGATGTGGTTCGCCATGTTCGCGGCAGTCCTCGGCGTCGGCAATGGGCTCTCCAGCGGCATCCTGCTCACCCTCGGCGCCGACGTCGCTCCGCGCACGGACCCGGCCCCGTTCCTCGGGTCCTGGCGCATGTTCACCGACGCCGGCGGGGCTGCGGCGCCGCTGCTCGTCTCGGGCATCGCAGCACTCTCGACCCTGTCGGTGGCAACCGGCGCGGTCGGCGTGCTCGGGCTCCTGGGCGCGGTGGCCTTCGTGCGCTGGGTCCCCCGGTTCGTTCCGCGGTCGGGTCGCGCCGACTGAGCCGGTCAGTCCGTGACGATCGGGATGCCGGTCGCCGCGGATGCGTCGCTGACGCCGCCGGCATCCGTGACATCGCCAAAGCCGAGCTCGGTCATGATCGCCACAGCCTGCGCTGAGCGGTTGCCAGTGCGGCAGTAGACGATGTAGGTGCCATCGAGGGGCTGCTCGGCGATCTCCTGCTCGAACGAGCCCGACTGCAGGTTGACGTTGATCGCACTTTCGAGGTGACCCTCGGCATACTCCTCAGGCGTGCGCACGTCGATGATCACGGCACCGTCGGGAACCTCGACCGACGGCGTCGCCGAGCACGCGGCGAGACTCGTGGCGAGAACGGCGGCGGCCAGTGCGGCCAGGATCAGACGGATGCGTCGCATGAGGTGTCCTTTCTGAGCGGCGCGGGCGGCATCCCGATGTGAGCGCACGGGAGAAGCCCTCGGGGTATACCCCCTAGGGTATAATACAGATCATGGCAACACGAGAGATCACCCTCGAAACGATAGAGACGACCATCAACGACTCCGGCATCGTGCTGCTCGACTTCTGGGCGGCGTGGTGCGGACCGTGCCGCATGTTCGGCCCCGTCTTCGAGAAGTCCTCAGAGGCTCACCCCGACATCGTCTTCGGGAAGATCGACACCGAAGCCCAGCAGCAGCTCGCGGCGGGCTTCCGCATCACCTCGATCCCGACGCTCATGGCCTTCCGCGACGGTATCCTCGTCTTCTCACAACCCGGCGCGCTGGCCGCTCCCCAGCTCGAGCAGGTGATAACCGCGGTCGAAGGACTCGACATGGATGACGTGCGACGCCAGATCGCGGAGCAGAACGCGGCCCAGGACGCCCCGAGCGCACCGTGAGCCTGCTCCGGGTTTGCACGATTACGCGCGGCGAGCGCATCGCGCGATGGGCGGCTGCCGTCTTCGTCGCAGCCATCGCCGGGAGCGCGGCGACCACGGGTGTGTGGGCTCTGGCTATTCCCGCGTTGCTTGGCGCGCTCTTGCTCGCGGCGATGGCGATCACCGGCTGGTGCCCCGGGGGTGCGGCTACCGAGTCAGCGGATGACGGCCCGAACGCATGGGATATTCCCGAGGCGCGTCAACGCATCGACCTCGATTGAGGCCTGGCAGCGAAGACTCAGACCGCGCTCAGCGCTCGCGTCGGCGCGCGCAGTACGTCTTCGAGGGCGTCGAGCAACGCCTCGGGCTTGAGAAGCTGCATTTCGTGGCGGCTGAGGAATTCCCGCACATCCCAGCCGTAGGCCTTGAGTCGCTCGAGGTAGCGCCCGCGAAGAAGCCGGGACTTCGTCGCCTTCACGATTGTCGACGGCACCGGCGGCGCAGCGGGTTCAACCCGGTGGGCATCCAGCTCCTGCACGACCGACAGCGCCATGAACCTGTCCCAGCGGCGGGTGCTGGCCCGAAGGCGTCGACGCAGGGGCGCCGGTACAGCGGGGTCGACGACCGACAGCATCCGCGCCACGACCGGACCGGCCATCCGGTAAGTCAGCAGGCGACGACCGGCAACTCCTGCGTCGACGTCGAGTGCTGGGTCGAGGTAGATCGCACGGTGCGGCTGCAGCCGTTCGGCGGCGTCGGCAAGGGCGCGCCCGCCGAGGGAGTGCCCGATAGCGAGGTCGAGGTCTGTCGGCAGCGTCTCGACGAGATCGTCGGTGAAATCCCGGAGGCGGTAGTGCTCAGAACGGGGGCTGGATCCGTGACCACGCAGATCAACGGCGAGCACTCGCATGCCGTGTCGCCGCGAGAGTCGCTCGGCGAAGTCCTGCCACAGCAAACCCGATCCGCTGATGCCGTGGACGATCGCTGCGGTACGGTCGCCGCTGCCGAACTCGTGTACTGCCAAACGCACACTTCGACGGTACGACTGCCAGTTATGAGGAGGCTCGGAGACCACCCGTGAGAATCCTGGGCATTCGACCCGCGATGAGGGACCGACGGCACTGTCCGCGACGGCGCTCGCCTCGATAGGATCGGGCGCGGCGAAGGGACCGGCATGACCGAGCACACCAGACCACAATCCACTCAGCCCACACCCGCGCGGGCGTCCGACACAACCGCGTGGTGGACCCTCGATACTGATGCTGTCGTCCGCAGTCTCGGGACGGATGCCGCGAACGGCCTGACCTCGGCCGATGCAGCGCGTCGCCTCGCAACCGGCGGCCCGAACACGATCGCCGCTCCCCCGGCTCCGAGCGCCTGGACGATCGCGCTGCGGATGCTCGCCGACCCCATGAACCTCATGCTGGTCGCGGTGGTCGTGGTGAGCCTCATCATCGCCCAGTTCGCCGTGGCGTTCATCGTCGCGGCCCTCATCGTGCTGAACGTCGTGCTCGGCACGCGGCAGGAACTCGCCGCCCGTGCGAGCGTCGACGGACTTTCCAAGTTGCAGATCCCGCACGTGAAGGTCGTGCGCGACGGGTCGCTGCGTGAGGTGCCCGCACCCGAAATCGTGCCCGGCGACCTCGTGCAGCTCGAAGCCGGCGATCTCGTGCCGGCCGATGGCCGCATCCTGCGCTCGGCGAACCTGCAGACGCAGGAGGCAGCGCTGACCGGTGAAAGCGCGCCGGTCGACAAGGATGTCGCGACGATCGATGGACACGATGTCGCGCTCGGCGATCGCGCGAACATGCTGTGGCAGAACACCACTGTCACCCGCGGAACCGCCGCGATGGTCATCACCGGAACGGGGATGTCGACCCAGATGGGGCAGATCGCGGCGATGCTCACCGCCGTCGCGCCCTCGAAGTCGCCCCTGCAGCGAGAACTCGACGGACTCACCAAGGTGCTCGGGTTCGTCGCATGGGGCGCCGTGGCGATCATGATCATCCTCGGGCTCTTGCGCGGCGAGACGATCGCGACAGTACTGCTCGTCGGAATCGCGATGGCTGTCTCGGCGATCCCATCTGCGCTCCCCACCTTCGTGCAGGGGATGCTCGCGTACGGCGCCCGGCAGCTAGCCGAACACCGGGCTGTCGTGAAGAACCTCAGCGACGTCGAGACGCTGGGCGCGACATCCGCCATCAACTCCGACAAGACCGGAACGCTGACCCTCAACCAGATGACCGCCACCAAGCTCTACGCGCTCGGGCAGTGGTTCACCGTCGAGGGCGAGGGCTACCGCAAGACCGGTGCCCTTCGTCACGCCGCCGGCAAGGAGGTTCCTGACTTCACGCCGCTCGCCTACGGCCTGTGCCTGAACTCCGATGCGACGGTCTCGGATGCCGGTGTTGTCGTCGGCGACCCCACCGAGGCTGCGCTCGTGGTCTTGGCCGCGAAGCTTGGCGTGGATGCCGAAGAGAGCCGCCGCGCCTACCCTCGCGAAGCCGAGGTGCCGTTCGACTCTGCATACAAGTTCATGGTGACCTTCCACCACGCGCCGCTCCAGGGAGCCGAAACGTTCCTGGCGACGATGAAGGGCGGCCCGGATGTCGTGATCGACCGCTGCTCGCACGTTGTCACCGCCGACGGCGTCGTCCCGATCGCGGACGCGAAAGACAGCATCCTGGAGGCGAACGCCGAGCTCAGTCGCAACGGGCTGCGGGTCCTCGCGATCGCCGTGCGAGACCTCGCCGGCCAGGAGGCTGCGGCGCAGGCCGACCCGATGTCCCTTGCCGAAGACTTCACGTTCGTGGCTCTGGTCGGCATCATCGATCCGCTGCGCCCCGAAGCCATCGAGGCGGTGCGCATTGCGGGCGAGGCGGGCATCGAGGTGCGGATGATCACCGGTGACCACGCCGTGACGGCAGCCGCCATCGGGCGAGAGCTGGGCCTCGGCCCGGGCGCGATCAGCGGCCCTGAACTGCGAGCGCTCAGCGACGAAGAGCTCACCGCGCGCCTGCCCGAACTCCACGTGTTCGGCCGCGTCACTCCCGAAGACAAGCTGCGGATCGCCCGCCTCATGCAGGAGCGCGGCGATGTCGTCGCGATGACCGGGGATGCCGTCAACGACGCCGCTGCCCTCAAGCAGGCCGACATCGGCGTCGCGATGGGATCGGGAAGCGAGGTGACCAAGCAGGCCGGCAAGATGATCCTCACCGACGACAACTTCGGCACGCTCGTCGAGGCGATCCGGCTCGGCCGCACGATCTACGACAAGATCGTCAGCTACGTCCGCTACCAGATGGCAACGCTGTTCTCGCTTGTGCTGTTGTTCCTCGTCTCCAGCATCCTCGACATCAACAACGGCACGCCGATCACGCCGCTCATGGTGCTGTTCCTGAGCTTCTTCATCACCTTCTTCCCCGTGATCGTCATCACCCTCGACCCGAGCCCCGCCGGTCTCATGCGGCAGCCGCCGCGGGACACGAAGGTGCCGCTCGCGAACGCCCGCTCGATCGGACAATGGCTCCTCTACGGCGTCGCCATCTTCGGGGTGGCCCTGGCGGCGATGCTCCTCTCCCCCGGCACGCCGAGCCAGACCGAGCCGTCGGTCCCCGTCACGATGACGTTCGTCGTCCTGAGCCTCGGGTCGGTGCTCGCCGGCTTCGCGATGCGTCGCGACCCCGGGTCGGGCCTTGCCGCACCGATCAGCAACGCCCTGAAGTGGATGTGGATCCCGATCGTGCTCACAGTGCTTTCAGTCGAGCTGGACTTCATGAACGCGCTACTCATGACCACGCCGCTGGATGCCGCGCAATGGTGGCTCGCGATCGGCCTTGCCCTCATCCCTCCGATCGTGGTCGAAGTCGACAAGCTGATCCGCCGGTCCCTCGCGAGCAGGGCTGCGGCATGAGCGGCCTGGTCCCCTCCCTGCACTTCGACGGCACCGCCCGCGAAGCGCTGACGTTCTATCGGTCAGTGTTCGGCGGAGAGCTCGAGCTGTACACGTACGGCGAGTTCTCGCGTACCGACGGACCCAAAGAGGCGATCGCGCACGGAGCCCTCTCGGGCCTGGTCACGCTGTTTGCCGCGGATGCCGCGCCGGGCGAGGAGTCCGTCCCGATGGCCGGCGTCGAGTTCTCGCTGCTCGGCACCACATCGCCGGAGGAATTGACCGCGTGGTTCGAGGCCCTCGCCGGCGGCGGCGAGGTCGTGGATGCCCTGCAGCAGCGCCCGTGGGACGACTACGACGGGATCGTTCGCGACCGATACGGCATCCGCTGGCTCATCGGCTACCAGGGCTGACTGAGACCGTCCGCGCGGAGCGAACCGGTCACAGCTTCCGCGCGCGCCACACGACATCAAGCGCCGGGCTCGCGCCGTGAGGTTCGACGCGTTCAACGAAGAACCCTTCGCGCTCATAGAACGCGGCAGCCCGCACATTGCCCGCGAAATGCTCAACGCACAGTCGTTCAGCCTCTGGCCGAAGGCGATCGATGACATTGCTGACGAGGTCTGAGCCGAGCCCGCGGCCCCGATAGGCAGGATCGACATAGAGCTTGAACAGTACGTGAGCGGAACCGTATCGTCCGCGCTGCGCGACGCCGATGACACAGCCTGCGGCCTCCGCGACGGTGACGAGCCCGTCCTTCACAGCCCGTCGGATCTGCGTCTCGTTCCACCAGTTCTTCACTTGAAGGTCCGCAGCGTCCGCGCCAATCAGCGGCGCATAGTGAGGCCTGATATGCGCTTCTCCGAAAGCACATATCGACGCGATATCCGCCTCGCGGGCGACTCGCAGAGCCCACTCGGTTGGATCTCCACCCTGCGACCCGCTCACGGCCCCAGTATGCCCACGCCGGATCGCGAACGAAAGGAGTGCGGCAGCCACGCCGTGGCGCTACCGCGCGGCATCCGTCTTGAGGGGGATACGTTCGACGCGCGACGAACGTACTCTCGCCTCATGTCAGATGTGTTCGGGTGGCTCACGATCGCGGCGCTCGCGCTGGCGCCCGTGAGCTTCGCGATCGGCGGCGCAATCGCGTGGCGGCAAGGCCGAGCACTGCGGTCGACGTCCAGCGCGGGAGGCACCTTCGGGATGGACGAGCTCTTCTACCCGTCAGCCCAGAACGCACGGTTGGCGTGGGAGCAGGAGCAGATCATCCCCGCGCCAGCTCCGACCCCCGACAAGGGCCCCGGAGTCATCGGAGCCGACGGCCGGATCGTCATCGAGGTGAACGACTCGGACTGAGTCATCTCTCGTAGACATCCCGCCGATGACCGGCACGCACGACAACGATCGTCAGGATGTCGTCCTCGCTGCGGTAGAGCACGCGGTAATCGCCAGTGCGCACTCTCCACTCGGGCCGCGCCGTCAGCTTCGTCGCCGCTGGCGGCCGCGGATTCTCGCTCAGCAGTTCGATGACGGCTTGGACGCGCCGCTTCGCCTCCGGCGGAAGCTTGCGGATCTCGCGAACCGCCGCCGGGAGGACGTCGATGCGGTAGGTCACAGCCCGAGCTCGCGCTTCACGTCCTCCCACGGGATGGGCGTCTCGGACAGTCGCTCGGTTTCGGCCCAGGCCTCGTCGACCGCGCGAATATCACTGAGTTCCTCGGCGTCAGCCTCGAGCTGGGCGAGGGTCTCCGGGTCAACAATCGCCGCAACTCGCCTATCACGTCGGGTCAGATATACGGTCCCCCGGCGGGCTTCATCGATCACGGAGGCGAGTCGATCGCGCGCATCCGTGATCGGGATATCAGTCATGACCACACGGTACTCCCGTTTTGCTGCATTACGTACGTTTCAGGATTTTCACCGCAGGGCGTTGCGGCTGGTGGCCGTGGCCTGGAGCGAGACCCCGGCGGGCACGAAGAGACTGAAGACCGGGGGATGCCACTGCCCCGCAACCGTCACCCGAGCCGACACCCCGTCGGGCGTGGATGCCGAGACCAGACTCGCGTCGGCATCCGACTGTGCCAGCAGCGCACTCGCCTGCGCGTACACATCGCCCGACGAGAGCTCGGCGCGCGGCGAACCACCGGCGATCGTGAGCGTGAACCCGTCAGCTCCGGCGAGCGCTGCAGCATCCGCGACGCTGTCGAGTCGCTTCTGCGCGAGGTACAGGCTCGTCGCATCGACAGTCACGAGGATCAGCACGAGCGCGAGCATCGCGTACCCCAGCACGAGCGGCAGAATGCTGCCGTCCTCGTCACCCGCGGCATGCACCGAATCACGAAGCCGCCTCCCTACCGCCCTCATCCGCCGCTCCAGAATCGCGACATCCGCTGCACCGCACTGGCCTCGACCGGAACGCTCGCGATCTGATCGAGACCGAGAACCGGCGGCGCGAGGGGCAGCGAGACGCGCGTCGCAACCGAAACCCGCACCGTCGCCCCCGCCGTCGGACACGTCGCCGACGCAGGAACGCACGAGATAGAGAGCGACGTGGCGGAGGCATCCAGGTCGTACTCCGCCATCACCGCCGACAGCACCTCGAACGCGCTCGAGCCAGCGGATGCCGCATCCGACGACAGCGAAATCGCCCGGGCAACGTGGCGGGCTGCGGCTTCGGCACCGAGCGCCTGATGCTGAATCTGCCCGAGCGCGACGACGACATAGATAAGCGGAACGAGCATCAGGAGTCCGACCGTGAGGAACTCGAGGGAAGCAGAGCCGTCGTCCTCGCGGAGAATCCGAGCCAGTCGCGAACGCAACCGGTCAGCGATCGAACGACTCCAGCGGAGCATGAGCTGTCACCTCCGTCTGCAGTCCGCTCGGCCACAGGCCGACGAGCGGGATCCCGGTACGCACCGTGACTTCAACGACGGGCTGACCGTCGATCATGATCTCGCGCGTGCCGACATCCGAGCCGTACTCAGCTCCGATCGCCCGCGTAATCACCTCGCGTGTGCGATCGACGGCTGAGCCGGTCGATGTATCGGCGAGCGCACCGTAGTACGCCCCTTCGACTGCAGCGTCATGCACGACGTTTCTCACGTAGGTCACGATGCCGAGCTGAATCACACCGAGGGTGAGGGCCGTGAGCAGCGCGGCAACCATGACGAACTCGACGGGAGCCGAGCCCCGGTCGTCGTCCCAGAAGCCACGATCGCTCACAGCCAACCGCCTCAGAAGCCCGACACGCGCGAGATCGCCTGCTCGAACAGACCCGACAGCGCGGGCCCTGCGAGCGCCCAAATCAACACGACCAGCCCCGCGGTCATGAGCGTGATCAGCACCCAGCCGGGTACGTCACCACGGTCTTCACGCAGCGCGGCTGCCACGCCGACATCCTCCACGTCGGTCCCCGCGCGCGGCGCGAGCGCTTCACGCAGGCGGTCCAGCATCCGTCTCATCATCATCTCCTTCGGTTCGGTCTTCTCTGTTGGTGGGCACTCATCCGAGGTCGAGCATCACGACGCCGGGGAAGATCGCGAACAGCACACTCACCGGCAGGATCAAGAAGACGAGCGGCACGAGCATCGCGATCTCTTTGCGACCCGCCTGCTCAATGAGCTCGCGCTGCTCCCCCGAGCGCGCATCGGCTGCGTGGGCGTGGAGCACGTCCGCGAGTGGTGTGCCGCGGTCGATCGCGGCGACAAGCTGATCGACCGCGCGCGACAAGGCTGGGCTGTCTTCCCGTCGAGCGAACGCGAGGAGGGCGTCCGTTAAAACCGCCCCCGTTCCGACCTCGACAACAACTTCACGGATGCCGACGGCAAGCTCTCCGGTCCCCCGGCTGCCGATGCGCCGCAGCGCATCGAGCAGGCCCTCACCCGCAGACAGGCAGAGCGCGAGGAACTCGAGGACGACGGGAAGCTCCTCGTGCAGGCGCCGGGAGCGGGCGCGCTCGGTGGCGCGGCGCGCCGACTGCTCCGCCACCACCGCGGCCGCCCCACCGGCCAGAGGCACCGCCAGCAGAGCCGGCTGTGGGCCGTGCGTCAGGGCGACGATTGTCGCCAGGGCGGCTCCCGTACCGGCTCCGAGCAGGGCCCAGACAAGCGCGCGCGAGCGCCGCCAGGAAGAACGGATGTCCGAGAGTCGGTTCACCGCAGCACCCCACGCCGGGGCTGCGGTGTTCAGGACAGGCACGGTGATCGCGCTGAACGCGACGCTGGGGTCACCGTCGGTGACATCGCGCAGGTACGGCGCGAGACGAGCGGTCAGCCCGCGGGCGCGCCAGCGCGGCGACGCCGAGAAGACGAGCAGCATTCCTCCGGCGAGGCCGCCGCCAAGAATCACGGCAAGCGCGATGTCGGTGGGATTCACGCGAACCACCTCCGCGGCTCCGCGAGCCTTCCCACACGAAGCATGAGCCGAAACGCGACAACCGTGACGACAGCGCCGCCCAGAATCAGCCCGATCCCCTGGGGCGATCCGTACGCGGCAGCAGCCTCGGGGCGAAGCGCGAGAAGTCCGAGAATCACCCACGGAGCAACGGCTCCGAGAACCGCCGCGGCGCGAATCCACGACTGGCGCGCCTCGACCTCGGCGCGCAGTGTCGCATCCGCGCGAACCGACGCACCAAGTGCGCGCAGGGTCGGCACGAGCTCGGTACCACCGACCTCGCGCGCCATGCGCAAGGTTTCGACGATCCGGTCAGCGATCGGATCGGCAAGCCGAGCCTTCAGACCGGCGAGCGCGGCATCCAGATGCCCGGAGGCCGAGACATCACGGGCGAACCTGACGAAGTCGGGTCGAAGCCGCTCTGGGCCCGACACCGCGAGGCTCGCGACAGCGTCAGCGAGCGACATCCCGGCTCGAACCGATGACACGAGCAGGTCGCACACGTCAGGCCACAGACCGCGACGCTCTTTGGCTCGTCGACGCGCCCGGGACTGCAACCAGGCGACGGGGGCGTATGCGCCGACGACACCCGCGAGAAGCCACAGAGGCAGCGTGGGAAAGACCAGCCACACGAGTGCGGCGGCAATCGCCCCAACCAGGACAGCAGAGGCCAGTACCGTGCGAGGTCTCGCCCGCTCCGCGAAGCCGGCTTCACCGATCAGTCGGGTCAGCACCGAGGGCTCGGCGGGTGCGGCGGTGGCGGGCCGGGCTGGCCACAGCCACGGCGAAAGGACCAGCAACACCCCCGCGCCGAGCATTGCGCCCACCAGCAGGATCATCGGCCCCTGCTCCGCATCAGTGGTTGCCGTTCCTGTCGGGGCGCGGGGCGAGTACGGATGACGCCATCCTCAAGCCCTGTGGGTTCGACGATCTCGGTCACGCGGCGCCGTCCGGTCGCGTCCCGCTGACAGTGGACGACGAGGTCGACGGATGCCGCGACCGCCGGCACCACGAAGCCGCTGTCGATGTTGCGACCAGCCAGGAGCGGGAGGGAGCAGAGCTTCCGGAGTGCATCAGCTGCCGAGTTCGCATGGATTGTCGCGGCACCCGGCACTCCGGTGTTGAGGGCCAGGACGAGATCGAGCGCCTCGGCGTCTCGAACCTCCCCGATGACCAGCCGATCTGGCCGCATCCGGAGTGCCTCCTTCACCAGGCGGCGCAGCGTCACCTCCCCTCCCCCTTCGAGGCTCGGCTGACGCCCCTGGAGTGCGACGAGGTCCGGCGCGTCGACGGCAAGTTCGAACGTCTCCTCCACCGTGACGATGCGCTGCGAGGGCGCGCACGCAGCGATCAGCGCCGCGAGCAAGG
Organism: Microbacterium schleiferi; assembly: GCF_020781975.1. Lineage (GTDB taxonomy): Bacteria > Actinomycetota > Actinomycetes > Actinomycetales > Microbacteriaceae > Microbacterium. The sequence goes on along the minus strand of NZ_JAJGNI010000001.1, from coordinate 423,382 downwards.
TCGTCTTACCGGCATGGGTGGCACCCGAGACCAGGATGCTGCGCCCTTCCCGCATCGCGATCGCCAGCAGGTCGGCATCCGCCGCCGTCACGCTGCCCGCCACAACGAGGTCGTCGAGCGTCCGGTAGCGCGGCAGGAACTTGCGGATGTTCACGACCCAGTGCCGCCGTGTGATGTCGGGGATCACGACGTGCAAGCGACTCCCGTCGGGAAGAGAGGCGTCGACGAAAGGCTGGCTGAGATCGACGCGGCGGCCGGTCGCGTGCAGCATCCGTTCGACGAGGTCTCGTACCGCCGTGTCGGTCAGCGCGAGCGGGACCCGGGACGCGACTCCGGCACGCGCCACGAAGATCCGGTCCGGAGCATTGATCCAGAGTTCCTCGACCTCGGGGTCGTCGAGGTACGCCTGCAGCGGACCGAATCCCGAGAGCTGGGCCAGGATGTCGCGCACGTGGTGCGCTTCGTCATCGAGGGTCCGCTCGCCGCGGGCCAGCGCGAAATCGTTGTGCCGACGCACTTCGGACCTGGCGATCTGGCTCGCCCGATCCGGATCGCGCTGCGGGTCGATCTGTGCCGCCCGCAGCGACTCGCGTACACGCGCGACCACCGAAACTGTCGGGTCGGCGGGCGAAGTCAGGGTCACCCGTGCATCCTGACAAGGCCGCGCGCCGCGCCGCGGGAGTTATCCACAGCGGTGCGGCGAGCTCTGTCATCCCGCTGGCGAAACCACGGGTCGCTGGGCGCTGCGGGGCGCCCCGAGCGCCCGTAGCGCGTACAGGATCGTCGCGACGTCGACGAGCTCCTGAATGAGGGCGCCCGCGACGGCGGGGATGACGCCCGTCATAGCCACGATCATCAGGGCAATGCTCAGCCCAATCCCCACGCCGATCGCGGTCAGCGCGACGCGCAGGGTGTGGCGGGCGATCGCGACGGCGTCGGCAACCGGAGCAAGGGCATCCACCAGGATGACGACATCCGCCGCATCCCCCGCGGCCGTCGCCCCGCGCGCACCCATCGCGACACCGATGTCGGATGCCGCCAGCACCGGGGCATCATTCACCCCGTCGCCGACCATCATCATCGGCCGAGGTTGCAGACCGGCGGCAAGCTCCACCTTGTCGCCCGGCAGCAGCTCGGCGTGCACCTCGTCAATCCCCACCGCCGTCGCAACCGACTGCGCGGTAGCGCCGACATCGCCGGTGAACATCGCAACCCGGCTCACGCCGGTCTCTCGGAGCCAGGCAACAACCGCAGGCGCATCCGGCCGAGGATCATCGGCCAGGACGATGGTTCCCGCGAACCGTCGATCTATCGCAACGTAGGCCGCGGCCTGACCGGCATCCAGGGTCTCTCGGGGCGCCGTTCCCGTGAGCGCTGCGACATACGCGGGCTTGCCGACGGTGACGGGCCGACCCCCTACCGATGCGGTGACACCGTTGGTGGCCTCCTCCGAGGCGTCAGACGCAGGGAGCAGATCGAGCCCGCGGTCGAGGGCGGCGCGGCGCACGCTCTCTGCCAGCACGTGCGTGGAGTACTGCTCAGCAGAGGCCGCGAACTGCAACACCTCGTCGGCGGTGAATCCGTCCGCGGGACGGACGGCGACGAGAGCGGGACGACCCCACGTCAGTGTTCCGGTCTTGTCGAAGGCCGCCGAACTCACGCGCGCGAGCTGCTCGATGACCGCGCCGCTCTTGATGATGACCCCCGCCTTCGCCGCTCGCGACAGGCCTGCGAGGAACGCCACGGGTGCCGCGATCAGCAGCGGACAGGGGGTCGCCAGCACCAGCACTTCAGCAAAGCGGACCGGGTCTCCTGAGATCGCCCAGGCGGTTCCCGCGAGCACGAGCGAGACGGCGGTGAACGGCACGGCAAACCGGTCGGCCAAGCGAACGACCGGCGCCCGAGAACTCTCGGCAGCATGCACCAGCGCGACGATCTGCTGGTACTGGCTGTCGGCGCTGCGTCGTGTCGCTCGTACCCGCACGGCGCGAGATCCGTTGATGGCCCCCGAGAACACCTCGTCGCCTTCGGTGCGCTGCACGGGAAGACTCTCACCCGTCAGCGACGATTCGTCGAACTCCGCGTCGGCGCTCAGCAGCACGGCATCCACCGGCACGATCTCGGCCGGCCGCACCAGCAGGATGTCGCCCACAGCGACCTCATCGATGGGGACGTCCTTCACACTCTCGACAGCGCCCGATTCGCCACCGGTCACGACGTGCGCGGTGCGCGGCGATCTGTCCAGCAGCGCGCGAAGGTCCCGCCGCGCACGCCGGCCGGCGATATCCTCGAGCGCCGCACCACCGGCGAGCATCAGAACGATCACGAGCCCCGCCAGATACTCCCCGACCGCGAGGGTCGCGACCATCGCGGTGACAGCGAGAACATCGAGCCCGACGTGGCCACGCAGGACGTCGCGCACCATGCCCACGAGGGTCCAGACGATGATCCCCGCAACCCAAATCGTCGCGACCCACCGCGCAACGTCAGGCATTCCGGATGCCGCGAGCACACCGACGGCGAGGAGCACCAGCGCGGTAGCCGTGACCAGCGGGTACGCCCAGATCCAGCGCAGATACCTCATCCGGACCTCCCGCGCCGCACCCAGGGCGACACCCCGAGCGTAGGCAGGCGCCACCGCGCACACTAGGGCATCTAGTCCCACGACCGAGGCCCTGTCGGTGCCCGGCGTCGGCGTTGCACAATGGCACGAGAGCATTCGGATGCGGCCCGAAAGGCGGAAGCCATGACCATGAAGACACCAAGCCACGCGGCGCGGAAGACCGGCACGGGAGTCGTCGGCGGACTGGTCGGTGGCGTCATCCGGGCCGCCTGGGCGGGACTGGCTTTCTGGGACCTCTATATCCGCCCCGAGAACAAGATCAACGGCAAGAAGCCCCTGTGGGCCTTCGTGATTCTTCTCGGCGGTATCGGCCCCTTGATCTACTTCTTCTTCGCCCCCAAACGCTGACGCTGCCGCGGCCTCATCGCCGCCGCAGCCGAGACCACGCGTCGAACCCAACCGCGAGCAGGATGATGGCGCCCAGCGCGATGCCCTGGAACAGCGGATCGATCTTCAGCAGTGAACAGCGCAGCCGCGGCATCCGCGTCTCGCGTCTCCCACGCCTTCCGGTAGTCATCCAGCCACCTCTGGACCTGCTCGGTCGTCACGATCTTCCCCTTTCGCCACTCCATACCTCACGGTGCAGTATCACTGCACACCCTGTCGCGCTGGAACGGTCGGCGCAAGTGCAGGAGGTCGCCGGCCCACGCGACAGCCTCGGCGCGGAAGCTCCGCACCGGAATCGTGCGTCGAGATCGCCAAACGTGCGTCAGTAGACTGATCGCACCCGCGGGAGTGGTGAAATTGGCAGACACGCAGGATTTAGGTTCCTGTGCCTTCGGGCGTGTGGGTTCAAGTCCCACCTTCCGCACGCGAGGCATCCTGCCACGCCCTTGACCGCCGATACCGACGGAACGCACGTGCACCCACTGGCTCTCATCCCCTGGCTCGACCCCGAGACGATCATTTCCGCGGCCGGCCCGTGGGCCCTGCTGGTGGTCTGCCTGATCATCTTCGCCGAAACGGGGCTGCTCGTCGGGTTCCTCTTCCCCGGCGACACTCTGCTCATCATCTCGGGATTGCTGACCCACACCAACGATGTGTTCGGCGTCAACATCTGGGTCGTGTGTTCGCTGATCGCGCTCGCCGCGTTCATCGGTGGGGAGGTCGGCTACTACATCGGACACAAGGGCGGACCTGCGGTCTTCGAACGCAAGGAATCCGGGATCTTCAGTAAGCGCAACGTCGAGCGAACCAATGCGTTCTTCGAACGTTTCGGCGGGATCACCGTGATCCTCGCCCGTTTCGTCCCGATCGTGCGCACCTTCGCTCCCGTCGCCGCAGGGGTAGGACACATGCCGTGGCGCAGATACACGCTCTACAACCTCATCGGCGCGCTGCTGTGGGGCTTCGGACTCACCATGGTGGGCTACCTCATCGCGTACATCCCGTGGGTGCGTGACCTCGTCACGGAATACATCGACATCATCTTGCTGGTCGCCGTCGGTGGTACCGCCCTGGTGGTGGCGTACCACTACTTCAGCGAGAAGTGGAAGTCTCGCAAAGAAGCCGCGTCAGGCGAGAAGCTCGAGACGGATGCCGCCGAAGCGCGCGAACTGGCTCTGGAGCCCGAGGTGTTCGACAACCGCCCCGAGGACTCCCAGTAAGACTCGGCCTCCGCTCAGCCGGACTTCTTCTGCTTGCCCGAGCCACTCTCGCGGGCGGCGCGTGAGCGCTCGACGCTCGCGCGCAGCGCCTCCATGAGGTCGATGACCTCGCCGCCCTGCTCCTCCGGCTGCTCGCCGAACGTTTCGGCAGTGTCGATCGCGTCGCCCTTCTCGAGCTTGGCGTCGATGAGGGTCCGCAACTCGTGCTGGTATTCGTCGACGAAGTCGGCGGGGTCGAAGTCGCCCGAGAAGCTCTCGACGAGGGATGCCGACAGCTCGAGTTCCTTGTCGGAGATCTTCACTGACTCGCTGAGCGACGGGAAGGCAGCCTCCCGCACCTCGTCTGCCCACAACAGTGTCTGCAGCACGAGGACATCGCCGCGCACCCGCAGCGCCGCCAGGCGCGTCTTCTGACGCAACGAGAACCGCACGATCGCGGTGCGATCCGTCTGCTCCAGCGTCTTACGCAACAGCACATACGCTTTCGGCGACTTGGAGTCGGGTTCGAGGTAGTACGCCTTGTCGAGCGTCAGGACATCCACCTGCTCGGTCGGCACGAACTCGACGACCTCGATCTCGCGGCTGCGCTCGGAAGGAAGCGCCGCGAAATCCTCTTTCGTGAGGATGACGGTCTTCTCGCCGTCGTCGTAGGCCCGGTCGATCTCGCTGTACGGCACGACTTCGCCGTCGAGTTCGCACACGCGCTGATAGCGGATGCGGCCCCCGTCGGCGGCATGGACCTGATGCAGCGACACATCGTGGTCCTCGGTCGCGGCATAGACCTTCACCGGGACGTTGACCAGTCCGAATGTCAACGCGCCTTTCCAGATGGACCTCATCACACCAGTACACACGTTCGCGGCGCCCGGTGCCAGCATCCGACCCGTCTCAGGCACCGCGGGCTAGCCTGGGCCCATGGCGGGTCGGGAGCAGACTGTGCAGGTGCAGGGGCACCGGCTGCGCCTGACCAAACTCGACAAGGTGCTGTATCCGGCAACCGGTACGACCAAGGGCGAGGTCATCGATTACTACAGCCGCATCGCCCCCGCGATCCTGCCGCTTCTCGCGGGACGACCCGTAACCAGAAAGCGCTGGCCCGACGGTGTGGGCGATGCGGAGCATCCGGGCATGTCGTTCTTCACGAAAGACCTCGAGCGCGGCGCGCCCGAGTGGCTCCCCCGGATGCCGATCGAGCACTCCTCGGGCACGAAGACCTACCCGCTCATCGATTCGCAGGCGGCGCTCGTGTGGCTCGGGCAGGTTGCGAGCCTCGAACTCCACGTTCCACAATGGCGTTTTGGGCCGGACGGCTCCCCTGCGAACCCGGATCGGCTGGTCCTGGACCTCGATCCGGGACCCGGTATCGGGCTGGCCGAGTGCGCCGAGGTTGCGCGGCTCGTGCGAGAGATCCTGCGCGGGATGTCGCTCGAGAGCATCCCTGTCACCAGCGGCAGCAAGGGGATCCATCTCTATGCGCCGCTTCCCGGGACGCTCACGAGCGAAGCCGCCTCGAACCTGGCGCGGGAGTTGGCGCGGGCGCTCGAGGCTGATCATCCGGATCTCGTCGTGAGTTCGATGTCCAAGGCGGTGCGTGCGGGAAAAGTCTTCTTGGACTGGAGTCAGAACAACGGCAAGAAGACCACGATCAGCCCGTACTCGCTGCGAGGACGTGAGCATCCGACCGTCGCGGCTCCCCGAACCTGGGACGAACTGGAAGATCCGCAACTGCGCCACCTGCTGTTCTCGGAGGTTCTCGAGCGCGCAGCCGCGGGGATCGCACCCTTCTTCGGCACCTCGACGCCGGCCGCCTTGGACCGCTACCGCGAGAAGCGCGATGCTGCGAGAACGCCGGAGCCGGTTCCGGATGCCGGATCCCGGCCGGCCGCCCGCGGCGACGGTGATCCGCCGCGCTTCGTCGTGCAGGAACATCACGCCTCGCGGCTGCACTTCGACCTGCGTCTGGAGCGGGACGGAGTGTTGGTCAGTTGGGCGGTCCCGCGCGGGATCCCCGAGTCACCCGACCGCAACAACCTCGCGGTGATGACCGAGGATCACCCGATCGAATACCTGACTTTTCACGGCACGATCCCCCAGGGCGAGTACGGCGCCGGAACCATGACGGTGTGGGACACGGGCACGTATGAGACCGAGAAATGGCGCGCCGACGAGGTCATCTTCCGCGCCCACGGCGCCCCGGGTGGGGCGATGGATGACGTGCGGTTCGCGCTCATCCGCACCGCGGGCGACGGCGAGAAGTCGCAGTGGCTCCTCCACCGGATGAAGGACGCAGCCGCCGGTCAGGCAGGTTCGCGGAGCTCGGTCGGATCCACTGGCCGGTCCCGCGCTCAGGCGCGTCCGGCGCTAGAAGACGCCGGCAACGCCGCGGGCACCGCCCCGATGCTGGCCACCATGTCGACGCCGGGGCTTGCCGCCGGCGCAATCAGCCGCTGGGGCGGGGAGCCCTGGGTGGAGATGAAATGGGACGGCATCCGCGCAGTCGGGATCTGGGACGGGACCACCCTCACGCTCCGCGCCCGCAGCGGCAACGACATGACGGCGACCTATCCGGACCTGCAGGATGCCGCGCTGGGCGAGGCGCCGTGCGTGGTCGACGGCGAAATCGTCGCTCTGGACGAGAACGGTAGGCCGAGCTTTGCGCTGCTGCAGAAGCGAATGAACCTCGCGAATTCTGCCGAGATCGTGCGCGAGGCCGCGCGCACGCCGGTGAAGTACTACCTGTTCGACCTGCTCCAGATCGACGGGCAGGATGCCACGGCGCTGTCGTTGCGCGATCGACGCGCCCTGCTGGAGCGTCTTGCCGACGGCGCGGGCGAGCGCGTCACGGTCCCACCGGTGTTCGACGATCTGGATGCGACGCTCGACGCCGCGCGCGGAGCAGACCTCGAGGGCGTCGTCGTCAAGAACCCCGGCTCGCGCTACCGGCCCGGCGAGCGCTCGCCCGACTGGCTCAAGATCAAGCTCACCCGCACCCAGGATGTCGTCATCGGCGGCATCCGTCCCGGGCAGGGGGGCAGGTCCGGTGCCATCGGATCGCTTCTGGTGGGCATCCCGGGTGAAAGCGGTCTGCAGTATGCGGGGCGCGTAGGAACAGGCTTCACGGATGCCGCGCTTGCGACTCTGGCGCGCCTGCTCGCCCCTCTCGGAATTGACGAGAACCCTTTCGCCGACGTACCGGCGGCCGACGCGCGCGATGCGATCTGGGTGAAGCCGGAGCTGGTCGGCGAGGTCGAGTTCGCCGAGTTCACGCCCGGCGGCATCTTGCGTCACGCTCGCTGGCGCGGGCTGCGGCCCGCCCGCTCCCCCGACACCGTCGTCCGGGAGGGCACGTCCTAGGCGTGAGTGGCGTCGCCCGAATCGACGTGACCGGCGGGCTCGAGCTGGAAGGTCGAGTGCTCGACGTCGAAGTGTGAGGCAAGGCATGTCTGCAGGCGCGAGAGGATTTCGCCCGAGCGTCCAGCGGCGATGGCATGGGGATCGATGACGACGTGAGCGGTGAAGACGGGAGCTCCGCGGGTGAGCTGCCACACGTGGATGTCATGCACGGCCACGACGTCATCTGCCGAGAGGATGTGTTCCCGAATGTCGGCAACGTGCGTTCCTTTCGGCGCCGACTCCGACAGGACGTGGAACACTTCGCGGAGCAACCCGACTGCGCGCGGCACGATGAGAGCCGCGATCAACAGCGACGCAACGGCATCCGCTGCCTGCCACCCCGTCAGCAGCACGACGATCGCTGCGACGATGACCAGCGCCGAACCCAGCAGATCGCCGAGGACCTCGAGGTAGGCGCCGCGGACATTGATGCTCGTACGTTGCGCGGCAGAAAGCAGCCACATCGCCGCGGCGTTGGCAAGAAGTCCGACGATCGCGACGATCAGCATGATGCCGCCGCGCACCTCGGCCTCACCCGGGTCGAGCAGGCGCTGGATCGCCTCGACGACGATCCACGCTGACAGGCCGATCAGCAGGACGGCGTTGATCAAGGCGCCGAAAACCTCGGCGCGTTGGTAGCCGTAGGTCTGCCGGTCGGTAGCCGGCCGAGCCGCGACGATGCTCGCGATGAGCGCGATCACGAGGGCCGCGGTGTCCGTGAGCATGTGGACTGAATCGGCCAGCAAAGCGAGCGAGCCGCTCAGGAACGCACCGACAACCTGGACGACCAGAACGACGGAGGTGATCGTGAGCGAGGCAGTCAGGAGGCGACGGTTGCTCGCGCCACGGATGCCGGGAGCGTGATCATGCACGGCACCCAGCGTAGGGGCGAGAGAAGCCCGCGGCGGCGCTCTGCGCCCAATCGGGAACGAGTCTGATTCTCGCTTCCGGGCCGTGTGTCAGAGCACCGACAACAGCGGCGCGAGGGCGATGAACGCTTGGGCGCGGTGCGACGCTGCGGTCTTCTCCTCGGGGCTCCACTGGCCTACCGTGCGCTCCGCGCCCGCTTCCTGGCCGTCGGGGATGAAGATCGGGTCGTAACCGAACCCGCCGTCGCCGCGCGGTTCGGTGGCAAGGCGCCCGTGCCAGCGCCCCTCCACCACATGCTCCATGGCGAAGGCGGTCGACCCCGGTTCGGGGACGACCAGCGCGATGGTCGACACGAAGGATGCCTTCCGGTGCGGGTCCGCGATGTCGGAGAGCTGATCCAGCAGCAGATGCATGTTCGCGACGGCATCCTTCTTGTGGCCCGCCCAGTATGCCGAGAAAATCCCCGGCGCACCGCCCATCACGCTGACGGCAATGCCGGAGTCATCGGCGAGCGCTGCAAGCCCGGTGTGGCGGGCAGCTGCCCGCGCCTTGATCAGGGCGTTCTCGGCGAAGTTGACGCCATCCTCGACGGGCTCGGGTCCGTCGTAGCCGATGACGTGCAGGTCGGGGCGGGTCGCCGCGACGATCCGGCCGAACTCGGCGACCTTGTGGGGATTGTGGGTTGCCAGGACGATCTGCTGCGGCATCCGGTCACTCACCCGAAGCGAGGGTGTCGGTCTGAATGTCACGCAGGGTCGCGCAGCCTGACAGCCCCAGCTCGAGAAGCGCATCGAGCTCCCGCTTGTCGAAGGGCGCACCCTCGGCAGTGCCCTGCACCTCGACGAACAACCCGCGCCCCGTCACCACGACGTTCATGTCGGTCTCGGCGCGGACGTCCTCGACGTAGGCCAGGTCGAGCATCGGCTCACCGTCGATGATGCCGACCGAGACGGCAGCCACCGAGTCGAGCAGCACCTGCGATTTCTGACCGATGAACTTCTTGCGCCGCCCCCATTCGATGGCATCGGCGAGCGCCACGTAGGCCCCCGTGATGGCGGCGGTTCGGGTTCCTCCGTCGGCCTGCAGCACGTCGCAGTCGATCACGATCGTGTTCTCACCGAGCGCCTTCGTATCGACCACTGCCCGCAGCGCCCGGCCGATCAGGCGAGAGATCTCGTGTGTGCGGCCACCGATCTTGCCCTTGACGCTTTCGCGGTCGTTGCGATCGTTGGTGGCCCGAGGCAGCATCGCGTACTCGGCGGTAACCCAGCCCTTGCCCTTGCCGGTGAGCCAGCGCGGCACACCGTTGGTGAAGGATGCCGTGCACAGCACGCGGGTTCCGCCGAAGCTGATCAGCGCTGATCCCTCTGCCTGGGCGGACCAGCCTCGTTCGATCGTGACAGGACGCAACTGGTCGATGGTGCGACCGTCAGCGCGGGTGATCTCGCTCATGCGGGTTCTCTTTCCGGGTCGGTGCTCCGCGTCGGGCGAAGCGGCGGTCAGTGCGGCAGGTCAGGGCCGCAGGTCGATGGCTCCGGTCTGCACGAGGCGCACGTCTCGCACCTCGCGGCCCATGAGCCGGTGGGCAAGGCGCACGAACTCGTCAGCCGAATCACCGGTTGCTTCGTACGTGTGGGTTGCAGCAGCATCCGTTGCCGCCAACAGATCCCGACTCACGAGCTGCCGGTACACGTCGTTGGCCGTCTCGGTGTCGCTGGAGACGAGTGAGACATCCGGTCCCATCACATAGCTGATGGCACCCTTCAGGAACGGGTAGTGCGTGCAACCGAGCACGAGCGTGTCGACGCCGGAGTGCCGCAGCGGCGCAAGGTATTCCTCGGCGACGGCCAGCACCTCGGGCGTGTCGGTTTCGCCAGCCTCGACGAACTCGACGAAGCGCGGACACGCCTGCGCGAACACCGTGAGGCGGTCATTTACCTCGAGCATGTCTTGGTACGCGCGCGAGCCGATCGTGCCGCTGGTGCCGATGACCCCGATCCGCCCCGACCGGGTCGTCGACATCGCCGTCCGGACGGCAGGCCCGATCACCTCGACGACGGGGACGTCGTAGCGTTCGCGCGCATCGCGCAGTACCGCGGCGGACGCGGTGTTGCAGGCGATCACGAGCATCTTCACGCCCTGCGCGACGAGGGTGTCGAGCACCTCGAGCGAGTACCGACGCACATCGGCGATGGGCTTGGGTCCGTAGGGCGAATGGGCAGTGTCACCGATGTATAGCAGCGACTCGCGAGGCAGCTGATCGGAGATGGCCCGTGCCACGGTGAGCCCGCCGACACCGGAGTCGAAGATCCCGATCGGCGCGTTGTTCACGGTGCACCAGCCTACGCCAGCGCTCGTCTCCCAGCCGCCGGGCGGCGGAGTGGGATGGATGCCGCGGCGGCCGCTTCACTAGGCTGACGCGCATGACAGCATCCGTCAGCACGGCACTGCTCACCGACCGGTACGAACTGACGATGCTCGATGCGGCCCTCCACGACGGCACCGCCTCGCGCCGCTGCGTGTTCGACGTCTTCGCGCGACGCCTGCCCGGCGGCCGCCGGTTCGGCGTCGTGGCGGGCACTGGGCGGCTGCTGAGCCTGTTGCGCGACTTCCGGTTCGGCGACGACGAGCTGCGTTTCCTGCGCGACGAGCGGGTCGTGGATGCCCAGACCCTGCGCTTTCTCGAGGAGTACCGCTTCACGGGGTCGATTCACGGGTACCGGGAGGGCGAGCTGTACTTCCCGGGGTCGCCGTTGCTGACGATCGAGGGCACCTTTGCTGAGGCGGTCATTCTGGAGACCCTTGCCCTGAGCGTCCTGAACTACGACTCCGCGGTAGCTGCCGCGGCGGCACGCATGAGCATCGCCGCCGGTGACCGGCCCCTCGCCGAGATGGGCTCACGGCGCACCGGCGAATGGTCGGCCGTCGCTGCCGCGCGGGCGGCATTCATTGCGGGATTCGGCGCGACGAGCAATCTGGAGGCCGGGCGCCGGTGGGGCATCCCGACCATGGGTACTGCAGCGCACAGCTGGACGCTGCTCCACGACACCGAAGCCGACGCGTTCGCGGCGCAACTGCGGGCCCTCGGCGACCAGACCACACTTCTCATCGATACGTACGACATCGAGACGGGCGTGGACACAGCGATCAGGGTCGCCGGAACGGGGCTGGGCGGGGTGCGGATCGATTCGGGGGACCTCCCGATCGTCGCGGCGCAGGTCCGGCGGCAACTCGATTCCCTGGGTGCTCACGACACGCGCATCACCGTCACAAGCGACCTTGACGAGTTTGCGATCGCCGCGCTGGCGGCATCCCCGGTGGACGCGTACGGCGTCGGTACGGCGCTGGCCACCGGTTCGGGCTCGCCGACGGCGGGCCTGGTCTACAAGCTCGTGGCACGCCAGGATGCCGCCGGTGCGTGGATCCCGGTGGCGAAGACCTCGACCGCCAAGGCGTCGCTGGGCGGGCGGAAGACGGCTTTCCGAATCCTCGAGCACGGAATCGCCCGCGAGGAACTCATCGTCGTCACCGAAGGCTTCGAGCACACCGAAACGCCGACGCCGCCGTCGAACGCCCGCGCCCTGCAGGTTCCGCTCGTCGCCCACGGCGAGATCGATGCAGCAGCCGAGGGACCCGGCGGAGTCAGCGCCGCCCGTGAACACCACGCACGCGTACGGGCCGAACTCCCTCTGACGGCTCTCGCGCTCAGCCGCTCGGAGCCCGCCCTCGAGACCGCCTACCAGACGGGCTGACTACGTGAGCGGGTGGGCTCAGTTCTTCATCCGCTCGTAGATCTCTTTGCACGTCGGGCACACCGGAAACTTCTCGGGGTCGCGCCCGGGGGTCCACTTTTTGCCGCAGAGCGCCTTGACCGGCTTGCCGGTCAGAGCCGACTCGAGGATCTTGTCCTTCTTGACGTAGTGCGAGAACCGCTCGTGGTCCCCGGGTTCGACGGTCTCTTCGCGAAGGAGCTCTTCGAGCTCGCGATCGAGGGTCGCAAGTCCGCCCTGGTCGGGGCTGTCCAGCGGAGTGCTCATGGACAGTCAGTGTAGTCCGGGCATCCGGCCGCGGCTCGGGTTCTCGCGGCTCGAATGCCGCAGGAACAGCCGTTTCAGGTGGGCCGTCAGGATGCCTCGGCGAACTCCATGATCCGCCCGGTTCGTCGGGTGAAGACCGCTGCCCCGATGGCGACGCCCAACACGAGCACGACAAGACCGGTAGCAACCCCCACCCACAGGGCAAGCGAGGCCGCCTCGATCGTGCGCGTGAGCGCGAGCCAGGTCCACCACAGGCTCGGTGCTGACACGGCGAGCGCGCCGATCATCACGAGGGCTTGGGGCACAGCTCCACTCGACCCGGTGCGCTGCGGCTGCTGGAACGGGCTCTCGCCCGGAGGTGTGACGGGGTAAGGCGACGCCGCCGAGGCGATACTCGACAGGCCGAGCCCCGAGAAGAACAGCGACGCGCACACGCCGACGATCGCCGGCGCGATCGCCCATCGCCCATGGAGGGCGACAGAGATCGGGATGCCGATGGCCAGCACGGGGATGGCGATGACCAGGATCGGAACGAGGCGCCCGACGCGGTCGGGCAAGCCCCGCAGGCCGCTCGCTACATGCATCCAGATCGCCGTCGAGTCGTACGCGAGATCGTTGTGGGGCAACCAGCCGAAGAAGAGCGCGACGAACAGGATCGGCACGAGCGCCGCGACGTTCGCGGGGACCCCCGCGATCAGGAGCGGCACGACAGTGGCCACCGCTGCGACGGGGATCACGAGTGTGTTCACGAGGTAGCGCCTGTCGCGCAGCCAATACACCAGGCTCCGAGCTGCGACGGCTCCCCCGGGGGTCCCCGGGACGACGCTGAACCAACCGAGTCCGCCCCGCTCGCGCGTGGTCAGGGGCTTTTCGATGCTCGAGAGGAAGTGACGCACCAGCGCGAGCCACGCAAACCCCAGCGCGACAACGGTTGCCAGAGCGATGATCAGGGCGAGAACGCCGGATGCGTCGCCCCGCGTGAACAACAGTGGGAACGCCCACGCAGCGCCGATGGGAGTGAAGCTCAGGATGTCGACGACCTGCTGCAACGGGCCAGGAACGGTGCCGCGCCAATCGAGGGACGCCAGGAAGACGCCCACCGGGACGACGATGACCAGTACCGCGACCAGAAGAAGGCCGGAAAGTTCTCGCGAGCGGCGATCACCGAAGATGATGCCGGCAACCCCGAGCGCGACGCGGGCAAACAGTACGCACGTCGCCACCCCAATCACAACGGCGATGATCGCCGCACCGACGGTGGCTCCGGCGGCGACCCAGACAACAGCCGCACACACCGCGAGGGCGGCCAGGCCCAGGACGGGGACGCTGAACAGCCCCGCGAGCGCGAGCGCTCCCGCGAGAGGCTCGGGAGCCAGGGCGAAGACACGGAATCGACGCGGATCGAGCGGATCGGTCACCGCGGAAACGATGGGCGCCACGGCGAAGGCGAGCGTGAGGGTCGCACCGCAGAAGATGGTGATGGCCCCGACAGCTGCGGTCGAGGACTCTTGTACGCGCAGCAGCGACCAGCAGGCGGCAACCGTCGCCGCCAGCAACAGCAGCGCACCGACGATTCCTCGCGTGACCTTCTGCGGATCTCCCCGGAAAGCACCCAGCAGCAGCGCGATCCTCAGTCGGAGAACGTGTGCAACCACTCGAGGCCCTCCAGCTCGCCCGCCCCGCCGACGAGTTCGACGAACCGCTCTTCCAAGCTGACCTCGCCACGCACCTCGTCGATCGTGCCCTCTGCCACCAGGGAACCGGCGACGATCACGGCGACGCGCGAGCACACCCGCTCGACGAGCTCCATCCCGTGGCTGGAGAGGATCACTGTCCCGCCGTGCGCGACGTACGCCTGCAAGATGTCGAGAATCGCCGCGCTCGAGACCGGATCGACGGCTTCGAACGGTTCGTCGAGCACCAGGACGCGGGGCGAGTGGATGAGAGCACCGGCGAGCATGATCTTCTTGGACATGCCCGCCGAGTAATCCGACACGACCCGGCCGAGCGACTCTGTCAGATCGAACGCGCGGGCAAGGTCGATGGTGCGCCGCTCGACCTCGGCCGGCGGGAGGCCCCGCAGTGCGCCGTAGTAGTAGAGCAGCTGGCGGCCGGTCAGCCGGTCGAAGGTGCGGAACCGGTCAGGAAGCACACCCATGAGGCGCTTGGCTGCGACGGGCTTGGCCGCGGCATCCACGCCCGCGATCGTGATGTCGCCCGAATCGGCGCGGAGCAGGCCCGCGATGATCGACAGGGTCGTCGTTTTTCCCGCCCCGTTGGGCCCCACGATCCCATAGAAGCTGCCGACGGGGACCTCGAGGCTGATCCCGTCCAGCGCCTGCAGATCTCCGAATGACTTCCGGATGCCGCGCAGCACCAGCGCCGCATCGTCTGCTTCGACGGGCACAAGGTCTGTCGACCCGGTGATCGTGGCTACTGCCTGCTCGGCAGCATCCACGGGGTCATCCGCCACAGCGTCATCTTCCGGGGCGGGCTCGTCTGCTGGGGCAGGCTCGTCTTGTTCCAGGGCTGCCTCGTCGGCGTCCGAACTGGAAATCTGGTCGACCTCATCCCGGGTCTCGCTCGCTGCGATGGATTCCAGCGCAGCCTCGAGCGCAGGATCGACCGGCGTGCCATCGACCGCGGCGTCCTCGGGCGCAGGGGGCGGCGTGCCCTCCGACTCAGAGGGTTTCGGTGCTGCGGCGGGGCGCTTCCGCGCAGTCGCGGGTCGCTGCGCCGCAGGGCGCCGTGGCGCGCGGGGACTGGAGCCCGACGTCTTCGAAGCGGGTGCGCGTGAACTGGAGGTCTTTCGCGGGGCGCGTGGCGCGCGCGGCGACGCGGGCTTCTTCGCGGATCCCTCCCCCGGGGTCTCGCCGGACTCGCCGGAGGACTCGTCGGGAAGATCCGTCGCCTCAGTCACCGCTCCAAACTATCAATCGACCTCCGCCTCAGCCCCCCGATGACACTCGATGCCAGGCGGATGCCCAGCCGGAGCGCTTAAGATCGCCCCATGGCCGACAAGGTCCATCAGATCCATTCGCTACCGGATGACGCCCCCTGGTCAGGTGGGCTCCCTCCGGAAGGGTCGGACGAGCACCCGATGTTCATCCGAGCGCTCGATCGCGTGCTGGCAATTCAGCGGCCCGTTGTTCTGGCTCATTTGCGCAGCATCCGCCTTCGCCAACCGAACGCGACCTCCGCGCAGATCATCCGCACTCTTGAGCGCCGGTACCTGGCCGCCGTGACCACCGGAGGCGCGGCGGTGGGGGCCACGGCTGTGGTTCCGGGCATCGGTACCGGCGTCACTCTCGCCCTCAGCGGGGTCGAGACCATCGGGTTCCTCGAGGCGACCACCCTCTTCGCGCAGTCAGTTGCGGAAGTGCACGGCATCCCGGTGTCCGATCCCAACCGCGCCCGTGCGCTCGTGCTGACACTGATGCTCGGCCAGGAAGGCGTCGACCTCGTCTCGCAGTTGGCGAACCAGGCGACCGGTCGCGGACCGACGCGCTCGACCTACTGGGGCGAGATGGTCACCAAGACGATCCCGAAGGCAGCGATGGGGCCGATCGTCGATCGCCTCAAGACCACCTTCGTCCGCCAGTTCGCCGCCCGGGGCGGAGCGTCCTGGATTGGCAAGGCTCTCCCGTTCGGCATCGGCGCGGCAATCGGCGGCGCCGGCAACCACATTCTCGGCCGGCGGGTCCTCACGGGATCCCGCCGAGCCTTCGGTATTCCGCCGCAAGCGTTACCCCCAGAAACCGAGCCGCTGCCGGGCGCCCGCCGTATCGAGCACTCGGCAGTTTCGGTCGTGCGCCGCGCCGGTTCTGCGGTGAGCACAGGCGTGGGGCGGGGCGCGAGCGCGATCGGCAGCAGTGTCTCGAAAGGAACGACAGCTATCGGCGGTGCAGCTCGAAGCATCACGCGTCGTCCCCGGAAAGACGAAGACGCACAAGCGACCGACGCCGCCCCGGAGTAGTCTGGGGCGGCGTCGGTCGGGCTCGCCAGGTCTGACGTGACCGAGCCTTAGGCCGTGCTCACGAACCGAGCTGTCCGAGCGTCACGTCCACCGTGCGGGTCTGACCGTCGCGAACGAAAGTCACTGTCGCGTCGCTTCCGGCCGCTGCAGCACGCACCTGGGCGGTGAGATCGGTCGCGTCCGAAATCGGCACACCGTTGAAGCCCGTCACGATGTCGCCGGCCTGCAGGCCGCCGCGCTGGGCCGCGCCACCGTCGGTCACGTCGGCGACGTAGGCACCGGTGATGGTGGAGCCCTGAATCATCGCGGCGTTCTGCACGCTCGCACCGAGCAGTCCGTGCGTTGCCGAACCGGTGTCGATGATCTCTTGCGTCACACGCTCGACGACGTTCGAGGGGATCGAGAAGCCGACGCCGATGGAGCCGGCCTGGCCCGAGGATCCGCCCGCGGAAGCGATCGCAACGTTGATGCCGATGAGCTTGCCGTCGGAATCGACCAGGGCGCCACCCGAGTTTCCGGGGTTGATGGCGGCATCCGTCTGAATCACCGCGATCGAAATCGTCTCGTTCGATCCCGTGCTGCCCTGGCGGCCCTGACCGAAGTCGAAGTAGAACGGCCCCTCGCCGCCCTGATCCTCGGAGTTGGGGTCGCTCTGGTCGGTGTCGGGCGCAGCAGCCGAGGAGATCTGGATCGAGCGGTTGAGTGCGCTCACGATACCCGTGGTCACCGTGTTCGACAGCCCCAGCGGAGCACCGATCGCGACGGTCTGGTCACCAACGTTCAGATTCGAGGAGTCGGCGAAATCAATCGGCGTCAGATCCTCGGCGCCCACGAGCTTGATGACGGCGAGGTCGTAGATGGGGTCGGTGCCGACGACGTCAGCATCGTAGACGCGCCCGTCTGACGTGGTGACGCGAACCGTCGCGTCTGCCGTCGCGCCGTCAAGGGTGACGACGTGCGTGTTCGTGACGACGTAGCCGTCAGAGGTCAGGACGACCCCGGAGCCCGTTCCGCCGCCGCTGGAGGAGCTGGCCTCGATGGTGACAACGCTCGGAAGCACCTTGGCCGCGATCCCGGTCGTCTGCGTCACAGAGGACGTGTCGTTCACCGTGACACTTGCAGGTCCGGATGCTGTCGTCACGGTGTCGGGAGCAAACAGCGAAACGCCGGCGTAGGCACCCCCCAGGCCGGCGGCACCGCCCACGAGGGCGGCGGCGATGATGATCCCGGCAACCTTGCCCGCGCCGACCTTTGCGCGCGGCGCCGCCGTCGTGGCGGGAGCGAAGGCGTAGTTCGGGGCAGCTGCAGGGGAAGTGTAGGGAGCCTGCGCGTAGGGGGACTGCGGGTGGTGGGTTCCAGCCGCGGGGGGAGCCCACGTCGGTGAGGCACTCGCAGCCGGGGACACCCCGGGGGTCGGCGGCAGCGGTTCCGTCGGCTGTGTGGACTGCGTCGACTCAACCGGTGTGGCGGCGGGGGCGGTCGCGTGCGCGGAGGCGTCAGCGCCCTGCGCGGCTTCCCTGTTCGCGGTCTCGGCGGCGCCCTGCGGGTCGACGGAATCTGCGGTGTTCTCGGTGCTCATGGATGCTCCTTCCAAGCACCATCAACGGTGCCGCCGGATGCTGTGTGAATCCTATGGCTCAGTCGGGAGCGAACTATGCAGTCGTGATGCTCTCGTTCGACGCCGCCCCGCGACACCGGTCACGGGCGCGGGATCACGTCGAACCGCCGCAGCCGAAGCGCCGGATTGACGCGCCGCACGCGATCTATGACATCCGGATCCACGTAGCCCACAGCGACATCCGTACCTGTGCCGACACCCGCGATCGCCACACCTTGGGGGTCGAGCACGACCGAGGCCCCGACCCCGAGCGGTGGCGGATGGTCGGCAGCCGCAACGAACACCGTGTTCTCGATCGCGCGGGCCGCCAACAGCGTCTGCCATTGGAACTCTTTGAGCGGACCTCGCACCCAGGCTGCGGGGACGACCATCCCCTCCGCCCCGGCATCCACCAGGGTTCGGGCGACCTCCGGAAACCGCAGGTCGTAACAGGTCATGAGACCCCAGCGCAGTCCGCCCACGTCGAAAGTCTGGGGTGGCACGAGCTCGCCGGCCTCGACCCAATCAGACTCCCGCTGCCCGAACGCATCGTAGAGATGAAGCTTGCGGTACACAGCGAGAACTCCCTCAGAGCCCACCGCAACTACCGCGTTGCGCACCTTCGCGGGGTTGGTCGCCGTTTCGATGAGTCCTGCCACGACCACCGTGCCGGTTCGCTGCGCTGACTGCTGAAGAGCCGCGATGAACGGTCCATCCACGGGCTGCGCGTGCCGGGCGAGCGTCTGGTCGAACGGGTCGACGAAGTAGCTGGAGTACTCGGGGAACACGACGAGGCTCGCACCGCGGTCAGCTGCCACATC
Organism: Microbacterium schleiferi; assembly: GCF_020781975.1. Taxonomy (GTDB): domain Bacteria; phylum Actinomycetota; class Actinomycetes; order Actinomycetales; family Microbacteriaceae; genus Microbacterium. Next base: position 404,458 of record NZ_JAJGNI010000001.1, on the reverse strand, counting down.
GACCATTCGATCGATCTGACGCGCATTGGCCTCGCTGTCGGCAGACGGCGCGAACTGCGCAATTGCCACGGGGACTGCCGGTGCCGGCATCCGGGTCATGAGCGGTCCGCCTTTCGAGAATGGTGCCTGCGCAGATACCCCGGCACGACGAGCCACAGGATGACGACGGCGGCACCGAGGGCGGCCGCTGCGATCCAGGCCGGGTCGAAACCGAGCACGACGTCGAACACGAAAGCCACGACACCCACGAGAAGGAGACCGACGGTCCCCAGGGCACCGACGAGCGCGCGGTGTCCGAAGATCACGACGTCGGGCTTGGCGAGCCTGCGGAACAGGCTGCGGTGCATCGCGACCGGCGCCAACGCGATGATCGCGCTCAGAGCCGCGAGCACCAGAAGGACGAGGTAGAAGGCGCGTTGCGGATCGGTGAGGTCACCGAATGCCGGCTGGAATGCGACGGCGAGGAGAAATCCCGTGAGGATCTGCGTGCCGGTCTGGAGCACGCGCAACTCCTGGAGCACATCATCCCAGTTGCGGTCGGCGCGCTCACTGGGCGTCTCGGATCGCCCGTCGGGCCCGGCGTCGGCGCCGGGCGCCGTCCGTAGGTCGCCTCGGGATGTCGTCATGCGGCCATCCTCCCCGGCCGGCATGAGTCGAGGCAACCGGGGCCCCACCTCGCTAACCCAAAGATGCGAGGCCGTGGGAACCGTGCTAAGGTTGATCCTTGTGCCGCGGGGTGGAGCAGTTCGGTAGCTCGCTGGGCTCATAACCCAGAGGTCGTAGGTTCAAATCCTGCCCCCGCAACCAAGAGAAGGTCCCGGATCGACAAGATCCGGGACCTTCTGCATTGCCAGAGACCCCCACCGCAGTGAGCTCAGGCGGGGTCGATCGCCTGGCTCACATCGGTCAAATACCGGCCGATGAGCCTCAGCTCATCCTCCGTGTACGGCTCGGTCACCCGACGCATCTGCTCGAGGTGCTCGGAGAAGTGTTTGAAGAAGGTCGCCCGCGAGTGCGCCGTCAACGTCAGGATGCGTGCACGGCGATCCCTCGGATGCGGGTGGCGCTCGATATAGCCGGCTCCCTCAAGTCGGTCCAGCAGTTTCGTCGTCGATGCCGTCGATATCCGCAGGTGCTTCGCGATGTCGTGCGGACTGACGGACTCGCCCCGCTGCTCTCGCACGATCATCATGCGCAGGGCCGCGAGATCCGTCGCGTTCATGTCCATGTCGTCTTTCATGCCGCCGTTCATGCGGTCCATGGCATCATTGAGCGCACGGATGCTCAGCAGAACGTCCAGCACAGCCTGCTGGTGTGGAGTCTGCGGAACCCACGGCGTGGTCATGATGGACACCCCTTTCCACTCCTTGTTATCATCGGACGGGAGATATTGCTAGCTAAGCTAGCGATATAGGAGGAGGAATAATGACGGATGGCGACCATGTGGTGTTGCTGGATGACGATGGCAACCCGGTAGGCACCGCCCCGAAGAGCAGTGTGCATGGCACCGAAACCGCACTCCATCTCGCTTTCTCGTGCCACGTCCTCAACGCCGAGGGGCAGGTGCTCGTTACCCGACGAGCACTCGACAAGAAAACCTGGCCCGGCGTCTGGACCAATTCCTTCTGCGGTCACCCGAGGCCCGCAGAGCCACTCCTGTCGGCAGTGCAGCGACGCGGTGAGTTCGAGCTCGGCATCCACCTGACCGACATCGAGCTCGCGCTTCCGCTTTTCCGCTACCGCGCCGTCGACGCAGGCGGAATCGTCGAGAACGAGATCTGCCCGGTCTACATCGCACGCACCGATGACGAGGTCGCTCCGAATCCCCTCGAAGTCGTCGAAGCCCGCTGGGTAGACCCCGAAGAGCTCGGCTCGTCGCTGGCAACCACGCCCTGGGCCTTCAGCCCCTGGCTTGTGCTGCAGTCCCAGCAACTCGGCATCTTCGAATCCCCGCAACTGCAGCGACGAGCCTCATGATCCCAGACGCCGCCCGATTCGCCGTCGACACCGCGATCGACGAGGCACTGGCGCGACTGGCAGCCCGGGCGACGAAACAGGGAGAGTCGATGTCGGCGCTCACCGCCGCGGTGAGCGCCGCGACAGCCGGCGGAAAGCGACTGAGACCACAGCTGGTCGTGGCATCCTTTCTCGCCGTCGGCGGTGACCTCGAGCGTGCCCCCGGCCTGTCGTCTGTGGCCGCAGCATTCGAGTTGCTACATAGCGCGTTCGTCATCCACGACGATGTCATCGACCACGACGTGACCAGGCGCGGCGTGCCCAACGTGGCGGGCCGTTTCCGCATCAGAGCAAAAACCCAGGGCGCAGATGCGAAAGGCGCGGCGCTGCTGGGGGATGCGGCCGCAATTCTCGCCGGTGACCTCCTTCTCCACGAGGCGACCCGGATGGTCGCGCTTGCCGACGTGCCCGACATGCAACGCACACGACTGCTCGACCTCCTGGACGATGCCGTCTTCGTCTCGGCGGCTGGTGAACTCGCCGACGTCGAAAACAGCGTGACGCCCGATCTCGCGGAACAGGCAGAGATCCTCGCCGCCACTTACAACAAGACAGCGGTGTACTCGTTCACCGCGCCGCTCTGCGCGGGCGCGATTCTGGCCGGCGCGCCCTCGACGTGGATAGCCGACCTTGAACGCATCGGCGGCTCACTCGGTCTCGCGTTTCAGCTTGTGGACGATCTCATCGGCGCGTTCGGCACGGCAGAGCAAGCTGGCAAGGATGCCGGAAGCGACCTGCGCGAGTCCAAGCGCACGCCTCTCATTGCGCTAGCCCGCGAGAGCGCGCAGTGGCCGCTGGTCACCAGCACCCTCGCCGTGGCACACACCGGACCGATCGCGGTCCGCCACGCCCAGTCAGCGCTCGAAGCCAGCGGCGCCCGTGAGCGGCTTCATCAACTCATTGTCGAGAACCTGTCGGATGTGCGCCGACGCGCCTCCCGTTCGACTCTCCCTCCCCGCGCGGTGACCTTGGCAGATACGCTCGCTGCGGCAGTGGAGGAGCGCATTCCGTGAGTCATCAGCCGACGGGCATCGCCCTGTACGACACGGCAGCCGACGAGGCTGCGGCAGCCGTGATCGCGGCATACTCGACCTCGTTCGGCATGGCTACGCGCCTGCTCGGGTCCCGAGCCCGCACACACGTGCGCAACATCTACGCCCTCGTCCGCGTCGCCGATGAGATCGTCGACGGCCCCGCCGTCGAGGCCGGCTTGGATGCCACGCAAGCCGCTGCCCTCCTCGACGCGCTGCAAGAAGAGACGATGACAGCGATCGGTCGCGGCTTCAGCAGCAACCTCATCGTGCACGCCTTTGCGCGAACAGCCCGCGAATGTCTCATCGGAGCAGACCTCACCGATCCGTTCTTCGCCTCGATGCGAACCGACCTCACGGTTGCCTCACACGACGACGCCTCCCACGACTCGTACGTCTACGGATCGGCCGAAGTCGTGGGGCTCATGTGTCTGCAGGTGTTCGTCAACGCCGGCCAAGCTTCCCCTTCGGGCCCCACTCCCGAACTGGTCGACGGAGCCCGGCGCCTCGGCGCTGCCTTTCAAGACGTGAACTTCCTACGCGATCTCGACCACGACGAGGCCGCGCTCGGACGCGACTACCTCGGAATCACGACCGGCGCCCACGACCGGGTCGCAATCCTCGACCGCATCGATGGGGATCTGGCCGCGGCAGCAGCCGTCATCCCCCATCTGCCCCCGGATTGCCGCCGAGCCGTGACCGCAGCGCACGACCTGTTCGCCGAGCTCTCGAGACGGCTCCGCGCCGACCCCGCACCGACCGCACGGGTGCGGGTGCCCAATATCGTCAAGGCCGGACTCATCGCCCGCGCCCTCGTCGGAGTAGCACCACGCCGAACCAGCCCGTGAGCGCGGCCTTCCCGGTCACGTCGCCCCTGAATCCGCCCGCCCGAGGAATGAGGACTCCGCATGAGCGAAACAGCTAGCGCACGACCCGCAGCCCCCCGAACGGATGCCGACCGCGCGGTCGTCATCGGGGGTGGCATCGCCGGCCTGGCAACCGCAGCCCTCCTCGCGCGCGAGGGGTGGGCGGTGAGTTTGTTCGAGGCTCGCGATCAGGTCGGAGGCCGCGCCGGCGTCTGGGAGGCTGACGGATTCCGCTTCGACACCGGGCCCAGCTGGTACCTCATGCCCGAAGTGTTCGACCACTTCTTCCGGCTGATGGGCACGACCACCGCCGAACAGCTCAACCTCGTGCGCCTTGACCCGGCCTACCGCGTCTACAGCGAGCCGCCGGCCGGCACCGCAAGCGATCCGATCGACATCCGCTCGGGTCGGGAGCTTTCCACCCAGCTGTTCGAGAGCATCGAACCGGGTGCGGGTGCTGCCCTTGCCGAGTACCTCGACTCGGCGAAGGATGCCTACGATCTGGCGGTCACCCGGTTTCTGTACGACACGTATGAGACGACGGCGGGTCTTCGCGACCCGGCGCTGCTGCGCCGCGTGCCGCAGCTCGCTCCGCTCCTGACCACGACGCTCTCACGTCACGTCGAACGCCGCTTCAGCGATAAGCGCCTCCAGCAGGTCCTCGGGTATCCCGCAGTGTTCCTCGGCGGGTCTCCGTACGGAGTGCCGAGCCTTTATCACCTCATGAGCCACCTCGACCTCGCGGACGGCGTGCTCTACCCGCAGGGAGGGCTCTATGAGGTCATCCGTGCCGTCGAGCGAGTCGCGCGAGGGGCAGGCGTGTCCATCGAAACGGGTGCCGAGGTCACCTCGATCGTCACGACGCCCACCGCAGGCGGACGCGCGCAGGCGACCGGAATCACGCTTGCCGATGGACGCCGCGTGGATGCCGACCTCGTCGTCTCGTCGGCAGATCTGCACTTCACGGAAACCCAGCTGCTTCCCGAGCCGCTCCGCACCTACCCCGAGCAGTGGTGGGAGAAGCGCACTCCCAGTCCCGGTGCACTCCTCCTGCTGTTGGGAGTCGAGGGCGACCTTCCGCAGCTCGCCCACCACACGCTGTTGTTCACCGAAGACTGGCGCTCGAATTTCGATGACATCTTCGGGGAGCACACCCGCATCCCCGACCCGGCATCGATCTACGTCTGCAAGCCCTCCGCGACCGACCCGACAGTCGCCCCCGAGGGCAGCGAGAACCTCTTCGTCCTGGTTCCCATTCCCGCGGACCCGAGCCTCGGACACGGCGGTGTCGACCGCGGGGGTTCGCCGCGGATCGAAGCCGCCGCCGATCGTGTCATCGCACAGATCTCCCAGTGGTGCAACATCCCCGATCTTGCCGAACGGATCACGGTCCGGCGCACTATCGCACCGGGCGACTTCGAACACGGCTTCCACGCGTGGCGCGGTAACGCGTTGGGCCTTGCCCACACTCTGCGCCAGAGTGCGGTCTTCCGCCCGCGGAATGCATCCAAGAAGGTCGACTCCCTCGCTTACGCGGGGGCCTCGGCCCTGCCGGGGATCGGGCTGCCGATGTGTTTGATCTCAGCCGAGCTCGTCGTCAAGCGCCTCCGCGGTGACCGCTCCCCCGGGCCGATCGCTGAGCCGGCGGCTGTCTGAGATGCCGGGTCTGTATCTCCTGGCGATCCTGGTTTCTGCGGCGGGGATTGCGGTGATCGACGCGCGATGGCGGCTGGCAGCCTTCGCGGCGCCGGTACGGACGCTCGCGGCCGTCGGGATCGGAGTGATGTTCTTCCTCGCGTGGGATGCCGTCGGCATCCTCACCCGCGCGTTCATCAAGGGCGACAGCGGCCTGTTCATCGGGATTGATCTCGCACCCGAGCTTCCCCTGGAAGAGCCGTTCTTCCTCGCGTTCCTGTGTTACCTCGGGCTCGTGATCTATGCCGGTGCGCTCCGCTTTATCGACTCCCGCGCCACGCGGTCGAGCAAGGACAGGGCGGTGAACGAGCGATGACGTACGCACTCATCATCATTCCGTTCGCGCTGTTCACTCTTGTGGTGACGCTGCTGTCGGCGACCCAGCCCGGCATGAAACGGCGGATGCTGGCATCGACGATCAGCGCTGCTGTCCTCGTGGTCCTTACCGCAATCTTCGACAACGTGATCATCTCTGCCGGGCTGGTCGCCTATCCCGAGGGCACCTCGAGCGGCATCCGCATCGGGGTCGCACCGATCGAGGACTTCTCGTACGCGATCTGCGCTGCGTACCTCGTGCCTGCCGTCTACGTCCTGTTGCCCAAGGCTCGCGCGGGGGTCGACCGTGAACACCGCTGAACCGGCGCTCGGGCCCGGCAGAGTGATCCGCGAGCTCTTCGTCTCGTCGCGGCCGGTGAGCTGGATCAACACGGCCTATCCCTTCGCGGCGGCCTACCTCCTCACGACCCGCCAGGTCGACGCGACGTTCGTCATCGGCACCCTGTTCTTCCTCATCCCCTACAACCTGGCGATGTACGGGATCAACGACGTCTTCGACTACGAATCGGACCTTCGCAATCCACGCAAGGGCGGCGCGCACGGGGCAGTCCTCGATCGGCGGATGCATCCCATAACCCTGTGGGCTGCTGGGCTCTCGTGCGCCCCGTTCGTGGTCTACCTGGCCATCGTCGGGTCACCGCTGTCGTGGGTGATCCTCACGCTGAGCCTGTTCTTCGTGGTGTTCTACAGCGCTCCACCGCTGCGCCTGAAGGAGCGACCCTTCGCCGACTCGATCACCAGCAGCATCCACTTCTTCTCGCCCGCCGTCTACGGTCTCGTGCTCGCCGGAGCTACCTGGACGTGGCAGCTCGGACTCATCATCGTGGCTTTCGGCCTGTGGGGAGTCGCCTCACACGCCTTCGGTGCAGTGCAGGATGTCGTCGCCGATCGGGAGGCGGGGATTTCGTCGATCGCCACAGCCCGAGGTGCGCGATGGACGGTCTGGTTCGCTCTCGTCTGCTACGCCCTGTCGGGACTGGTCATGCTCGGCACGGCCTGGCCCGGCCCGCTGGCAGCGATCGCAGCAATCCCTTACCTCGTCGCAGTGTGGCCCTACCGGTCGATCCGTGACGCCGACGCCGAACGCGCAACCATCGGATGGCGCCGATTCCTGTGGATCAACCAGTTCGCCGGCTTCGTAGTGACGCTGCTGCTGATCTGGTGGTGGATCCTCACCGCCTGAGCGGGGCTTACTGCCCGCCCAGGGCGATGAGCTGCTCCACTGCCGCCGTCAGCCGGGCGTCAGCCTCGGCGAACGCCGTCAGATCGCCGGCCTTCAGCGCCGCATCCCGGTCCAGCATCGCCTGCTGGGCCTCCTGCAGCGCTGCCTGGTAGGCGTCGGTCGGCTCGGTCGGCGTGCTGGGCGTCGTCTCAGTCGGCGTCGGCTCGGGCGTCGGCTGCGTTGTGGCGCCCGGCGTGGGCGTCACGTCGCTGTCGCCGCCGGTGGCACCGGCGTCACCGCCGAACAGGGCATCGAGAGCCTCAGACAGGGTGTCTTCGAACGCGATGTCGTTACCGAACGAGACGAGAACCTTCTGCAGGGTCGGAAGCTTTGTCGCTCCCGAGGACTGCACGAACACCGGCTGGACGTAGAGCAAACCGCCACCCACCGGCAGGGTGAGCAGGTTACCGTTCAGGACGTCGGACTGCCCCTGCTTCAGCAGGTTGATCTGCGACGAAACCAGCGGATCGGCGTTGAACGTGTTCTGCACCTGACCGGGGCCCGGAACTGTCGTGTCTGCAGAGATCACGAGCATCCGCAGCTTGCCGTAATCGTCTCGCGCGGTGCCGGCTTCATCCCCGGCGTTCGAGTCGACCGCGAGGTAACCCATGAGCACGTTTCTGGCGTTCCCGGCCTCTGACGAGGGAATGAACGTCGTGAACATCGAGTACGTCGGCGAGGTCTGGCCGGGCATCTGCATCGTCAGGTAGTAGGGCGGCTGCAGCTCGGAGTCGTTCTGCGGGTCGTTCGGCGTCTCCCACGCGTTGTCGCGCTGGTAGAACGACTGCGCATCACCCACGTGGTACACCCCGAGGATCGCGCGCTGCACCTTGAACAGATCGGTCGGGTACCGCACGTGGCTCATGAGATCGGCCGACATTTCGGAGATCGGCTTGAGCGTCGACGGGTAGACCTTCTGCCACGTCTGCAGCACCGGGTCTGTCTCGTCCCAGGCGTACAGCGTCACCTTTCCGTCATAGGCATCGACGGTGGCCTTCACCGAGTTCCGGATGTAGTTGATGTTGTCCAGGCCGAACCGCTGCTGAGCGGTGTTCGAGTCCGAGATCGCTTCCTGCAGACTCACCGTCGACGAGTACGGGTAGTTCGCACTGCGCGTGTACCCGTCGATGATCCACACGATGCGACCATCGACGACGCTCGGGTACGGATCGGAGTCCAGCTGCAGATACGGCGCGACCTTCTGAACCCGCATCGCCGGGTCCCTGTCGTACAGGATCTGCGACTCCTCGTTGATGTCGTCGGAGAAGAGGATCTGCTCGGACTGGAACTTCAGCGCATAGATCAGGCGATTGAAGACGCTCCCCACACTCGGGCCGCCGTCACCTTCGAACGTCGTCTTGACGTCGCCAGAGCCTTCCGACGAGCCGGTCGGGTAGTCAAGCTCAATCGGCGCCGTCCCTTCGGGGGCACCCACGATCGAGTACTGCGGCGACATCTCACCGAAGTAGACGCGCGGCTCGAAGTCTTCCTGGTTGGAGAGGAAACCCGAGGCGGGGATGCCGCGCTCGAGGAAGACCGGCTCGCCCTCGGTGGTGCGGTCGTTGCCCTTGGCGACGACGAGCCCGTAACCGTGGGTGTAAATGAGGCTGGTGTTCTGCCAGGTCTGCGCCGCGGCATCCAGCTGATCCACGTCCAGTTCGCGCACCGAGACGACAGTGTCTTGCGACTGGCCGTCGATCTCGTACCGGTCGACGTCGAGCGGATTGTGGAACTGGTAGTACGCGCGGTACTGCTCGAGCTGTCGCACGGTCGGCGGGATGATGGCGGGATCCATGATCCGGATCTGCGCCGTCGTGGCGGCATCCGAACGCAACTGTCCGGCTTCGGCGTCAGTTGCCGCCGAGAACTCCATCTGCTCGAGACCACTGACACCGTACGCGGCCTTCGTGGCGTCGATGTTGTACTGGTAGTACTGCGCCTCGTAATTGATCTTGTTCGGGGTCACCTGGAACGTGTTGACCACCCAGGGATAGCCGACACCGACAACGACGGTGGCGACCACGAGCACCGCGGTGGCCACCAGCGGATAGCGCCACCGGCCGATGATGGCTGTCACGAAGAAGAGGATCGCGACGACGATCGCACTGATCGCGAGGATCGACAGACCCGGGATGACGGCGTTGGCGCTGGTATACGCGGGGCCGGTAATGCGGTCATCGTTCTGCACCATCAGCAGGTAGCGATCCAGCCACAGGCTCACGCCCTGCACCAAGACGTAGAGTCCCGCGATCACGGCGATCTGAATGCGGGCGGACTTCGAGATGCGCAGCTCGCGCTGCCCGACCCGGACGGCACCGTAGAGGTAGGACACGACGACGGTGACGAGCAGGCTCACCAGCAGGACCGCCGAAACGAAGCCCAGCAGTGCGCTGTAGAACGGCATCGCGAACATGTAGAAGCCGGTGTCGAGATTGAAGATCGGATCCGTCACGTCGGTAGTGACGCCGTTGAGCCACAACCACGTCGTCTGCCATTGCGTGGAAGCGGCGAAACCAGCGAAGAACCCGAAGAAGACAGGGATACCCCACATCGCCAGGCGACGCAGCGGCTCGACGACCTCCTGGTAGCGATCCAGCTGCGAACTCAATCGCACGTAGACCGGTCGCAACCGGTAGGCCAGCTGAATGGTGACCCACAGCGGAACGGCCATCCCGAGGAAACCGACGACGAACATGATCACGCGGGCCACCCACTGGGTGAGCAAGACTTCCTGGAATCCGAGCTGGTCGTACCACAGCCAGTCTGCGTAGAGGCTCGCAAAGATGAAGAAGCCGACGACGAGCGCGGCGATGATCGCGAGCGATATGGCGAGGATGCGGCGGGACGGCGAAGGCGTGGCCCTGTTCGGCGCTGAGGTCGTGGTCACCGTTTCATCCTAGGCGGCCGCTTCTGAGCGATCGCCGTACAGATGCCCTGATCCTGTTCGCTCTCAGCGACCCCGCCGACCGGTTCCCCGACTCACTGGCACGTCGGAAGCTGCGACAGGTCGCCGTCCGAGCTGATCGCGTCGAGGACGCTGAGCGCGTCATCGAGGGTCGCCACCGAGAAAACCTGCAGGTCACCGGGAATCTCATCGACGACCTCCGGACAGTTGGCAGCCGGAGCGAGGAAGTAGTCGGCATCGGCGCGGAACGCCCCCCACATCTTCTGTTGGATGCCGCCGATCGGTCCAACGGTCCCGTCAGCGGTGATCGTGCCGGTGCCCGCAATGTTCTGGCCACCGTTGAGGTTTCCCGGCGTCAGCATGTCCATGATCCCGAGCGCGAACATCATCCCGGCGCTCGGGCCACCGACATTGTTCAGCTGGATCGTCACGTCGATCGGGAAGTCGTAATCGGTGATGAGCGTGATCCCGATGATCCACACTGTCTCGTCGTTGACCCTGGTTGCAGCCGGCGTGACCTCGACCGTCAGTGGTTCACCATCCCTCAGGATGTCCAGGCTCAGCGGTGCCCCGCCGTCCTGCTGCACCTGCTCGCGCAAGGCAGCGGCGTCAGTCACGGGCTCACCGTCGGCGCGCAGCACGACATCGCCCTCTTCCAGGATGCCGTCCGCTGCAGCATCCTCGCCGACCGAGACGACAGTGACCTGCGTGCCGATGTCGTAGCCGAGCTCGGTCAGTGCCGCAGCCGTGGCTTCCTCTTGGGAGTCGACCATGAGAGCGGCTGATTGCTCGCTGCGCTGCTCGCTGGTTTGGCCCTCGGGAAAGACAGCCTCGATCGGGACGACGGCGCGGGAGGGGTCGAACCACGCAACAGCAAGGTCGAACCATGACGGCCGACGCTCCCGGCTTCCCGCGATCTGCACGGTCAGCAGGTCCAGGGCGCCGGAGGTCGGGTACGTCTCGGCTCCCGAGATCTCGATGAGCGGAACCTCTTCGCCGTCGCTCGTGCTGACGGTGCCGAGCGTGTTGTACACCGGACCGGGAAGCTCGATGACGTAGTCGGTGGGCAGGAACGACATCGCCAGCAGGGCCAGCAGCGCGACTACCAGCGCCCACAGTCCCACCCGCGTCCGGCGACTGATGGGTGCCCGCCGGGCAGGCGTCACCGATACGTTCTCGTCGAACAGCGCCACGTCATCCTCTCGGCCGTCGTTCGCGACCGGCGTAAGGCGATTCAGGTGGGGCCCGCGGGTGCGATCATTCGTGCGACTAGCGTAGATGCCATCCTCAAGAACCGGCTGAAAGGCGGCACCCGTGGCTGACGACGACCGGAACCCCGACGACGACCTTCCCGAGCTCTTCCGGCAGCTGTTCGGTCAGGCCGGCATGGGCGGCGACCAACTCGCCGAACTGCAGAAGATGGGGTTCGACCCCGCGATGATCCAGCGGGCCATGCAGCAATTGCAGGGCGCGATGGCCTCGGCCGGCGAGGGCGGGATCTCGTGGGATGCCGCGACCACGCAGGCGCTGCACATCGCGAACAAGGACGGCGCGGGCATCACAGCTGCCGACCGGTCGGCAGCCGACGATGCCTTCACCCTGGCATCCCTCTGGCTCGGCGAAGCGACGACGATCTCCGATCTCCCGGGTCCGGGAGTGACCATGACTCGCGGCGGATGGGTGGAAGCCACCCTGCCGGTGTGGCAGGAGCTGGCTGAGCCGGTAGCCACGAGCATCGCGGATGCCTTCACTGCGGCGCTGCAAGAGCAGTCCCCTCCCGAGATGCAGCAGATGATCGCCGGCGCGGGTCGCGTGATGCGCACGATCGGTGGTTCTCTGTTCGCCGCGCAGCTGGGGACCGTGGTCGGGAACCTTTCGACCGAGGTCGTCAGCGGCGGCGATGTCGGCATTCCGCTCCTGCCCGACGGTCAGGCCGCGGTGGTGCCCCAGAACTACGCTCAGCTCGCGAAGGATCTCGAGATCCCCGACGACCAGTTCGCGCTCTACATCGCCACCCGTGAGCTCGCGCACGCGCGGTTGTTCCGCCACGCCCGGTGGCTGCGACTGCACGTGCTCTCACAGGTATCGGACTTCGCGCGCGGCGTGCGCGTCGACACGGAGGCGCTCGAAGACCTCGCTGGCCGGTTCGACCCGCAGCACCCCGAGGAGCTGCGCGAGGCGCTGGAGAGCGGGGCGTTGCTGCCGGAGCGGTCCGAGTCGCAGCAGGCTGCCCTTGCGCGCCTGGAGACGATGCTGGCGACGATCGAGGGTTGGGTTGACGTCGTGACCGCGCAGGCCACGACGCGTCTTCCGGCTGCCGATCGTATCGCCGAGACCGTGCGACGCCGCCGTGCCGTGGGCGGTCCGGCCGAGCAGGCCCTCGGGACTCTGGTGGGACTCGAGCTCCGCCCCCGCCGCATCCGTGAAGCCGCCAGCATGTGGCGCGCGATCACGGATGCCGTCGGCATCGAGGCGCGAGACGGACTGTGGGACTCGCCCGACCTGGTTCCGACGGCAGCCGACATCGACGACCCGAGCGCCCTGATTACGCGGCTCGAGGCACGCGCGCGCGGTGAGGAGCCCACCCCCGACGAGTTCGACGACGCGCTGGCACGGCTGCTCTCCGGCGAAGACGGCAGCGGGTCCGCGGCGGACGAGAACTCCGATGAGGGCGGTCCGGCAGACGACGGTCCCGACGAGCGACCCGTCTGAGCCTGCGCCGCTCCTCCCCAGCGGCGCTGCCAGACGCGCGCGGAGATTTCTGTGGACAGCGACACCGCCGTGGCGAGCTCAGCCCAGACAATCGGGGAATGCTGCGCATCGACCCCGCCTATCCGCCGCTGTGGCGCACGCCGACGATGCTCCAGTTCGGAAGGAGCGATCGCGCACGGCTGGACGAGCCGGCGCTGTGGCAACTCCAGGTGATCCGCGAGCTGGGCAAGGGCATACCGGAGGTCGGAGTGAGCGCGCTCGCCCGATCCCTCGGGGTCGCGGCCGCCGATGTCGACACACTGCTCGATCGCTTGAGCTCGGTCATCGTGAGCACCGGCACCGCCCAGCGCGTCGGGGTGGAGCTCGCCGATGATCCGGCTGCCCAGTACGGGCCGCAGATCCGCGACGGACTGCAGGACCTCGGAATCGACGCGGCGCTCGGCACCTCGCGGGAGCAGGATGCCGTCGTGATGGTAGCTGCGCACGGCCTGCATCCTCGGCGAGCCGCCGCCTGGATGCGCGAGGACATCCCGCATGTCGCGATCGTGCTGGGTGCTGGAGAGGCAGAGGTCGGCCCGCTCGTTCTGCCGGGCCAGAGCGCGTGCCTGGGCTGTGTGTCAGCTCACGAACGAGACCGAGATCCTGCGTGGCCGCTGGTGGCTGCGCAGCTGATCGGACGCGGCGATCCGGCGGGCCCGGCAACGCTCGCCGCCGAGGCGACGCTCCACACGGGCAGGATGCTGCTGGCAGGTCGCAGCGGGCTCAGTCTGCGGCTGACGCTTGCTGCCGACGCCGAGCACCGGCTGTGGGAGCAGCATCCCGAGTGCTCGTGCGAATCTCCTGGAGAAATCGTGACGGTGAACGCCCCCGTGAGCCGGCCGGCCACGAGAGCGAGAGCGATCGCCGTGCCCGCGTGATGCCGACGTAGGCAAGGCGTCGCTCCTCGTCGATCTGATCGAAGTGGGTAGCGTATGCGATCGGTAGCAATCCTTCGGCAAGACCGACCAGGTACACGTGGTCCCATTCCAGGCCCTTCGCGGCGTGCAGGGTCGCGAGGGTTACGGCGCGAAGGGTGGGCTCGTCCTGTGCCCGGGCTCGGGACATCAGGTCGTCGGTGAAGGAGCGCATGGTAGTTCCGGCTGGCGCCTCTTCAGCCAGACGCAGGATCGCTGTGCGCGCCTCCCATGATTCGCGCACGGCGCCGCCCGCGGGGGGCGCCTCGTCGGTCATGCCCAGTGAGCGGAGGATGTCACGGACTGCGTCGACGAAACCTCTCTCCAGCGGAGCCACTGAGGCGCCGCGTAACGCCAGCACAGCCTGGCGCACCTCTGGGAGGTCGAAGAACCGCCGACCTCCCAGCACCGTCGTGGCGATCCCCGCGTCTGCCAGCGCCGCCGCGAGCTCCGCTGACTGCGCTCCGGTTCGATAGAGGACGGCGATGGATGCCGGGTCGGCGCCCGCCCGGAGCCGATCGGCGATACTGCCAGCCACGCCGCGCGCTTCGTCGGCCTCGTCGCGATACGCAGACACGGTCGGCGGCGATGGCGGTACTGTTTCCGCCGCCGCGGCAGTCAGGTGCACGGCCCCCGGGCGTTCTCGCATCAGCTCGTTCGCGACGGCCAGGACCGCGGCATCCGACCGATAGTTGCGATGCAGTTCGACGACGCGGGCACCCTCCCAGCGCCGCGGGAAATCGATGAGAAACCGCGGGTCCGCGCCCGCGAACGAATAGATGGTCTGGCTCGCGTCGCCGACCACGCAGAGATCGCGTCTGTCCCCTACCCACAGTTCGAGCAGGTGCTGTTGGAGAGGAGACACGTCCTGATACTCGTCGACGGTGAAGTGCCGGTACTGCTCCCGGACGGCGGCTACCACGTGAGCCTCGGTCTCGAGCATCCCGGCGCACGCGAGGAGCACGTCCTCGAAATCCATCTGTCGACGCTCGTCCTTGAGCGCCTCGTAGGCGCGGTGAAGCTCAACTGCCGTCGAGGCCGGCAGTCTCCCAACGGTGCCTCCCGCGCGGACGCGCGCGTAGTCGTCGATCGTGCGCAACGTGACCTTGCGCCACTCGATGTCGGCGGCGACGTCGCGCAGCGTCGGTGTGTCGAGCTCCAGCCCGATGCCATCGGCGGCGTGCGCGAGAACCCGCACCTTGTTGTCGATGATCGCCGGTGGCCGGTCGCCGGCGAGGGTAGGCCAGAAATAGTTGAGCTGGGCCAGCGCCGCGCTATGGAAGGTGCGGGCGGCCACCCCGTCGACACCGAGCGTCCGCAGTCTGCCCCGCAACTCACCGGCGGCCTTGCTGGTGAAGGTGAGCGCCATGACACGACCCGGCGAATAGGCGCCGGTGTCGACGCCGTGCGCGATCCGCCGGGTGATCACCCGGGTCTTACCGGTACCAGCTCCGGCGAGCACGCATACCGGCCCCCGCAGCGCCGTCACCGCCTCGCGCTGCTGCTCGTCTAGACCGTCGAGCGCGTTCACTGCTGCGCCGATCGGTACCACTGCTCGATGAGGGCCCGCGCGATGGAACTGGGCCCGGGAAGCTGCACATCAGACTCCCCGGCCAAGGCTGCGCCGATCTCAGCCCGATCAAACCAGCGGACCTCGACGATCTCCTCCCCATCGGCAACGGGGATCTCGGTGCTGGTCACCGCGCTGAAGCCCACCATGAGAGAGCGCGGATAGGGCCACGCTTGCGACGCCACGTACGTCATGTCCTCGATATGAACGCCGGCCTCCTCGAGAATCTCGCGCGTGACCGTGGCCTCGAGAGACTCGCCGGCCTCGACGAACCCGGCAAAGCACGAAAACCTCCCCATCCCCCAGGCCACGTGGGATCCGAGCAACAGCCGGGTTCCAGCGGGATCAGTCACAGCGACGATCACGGCGGGGTCGGTGCGGGGAAAGAGATCCTGTTCACAGAAGGAGCACCGCCTCGACCACCCGCCGGACTGCAGAGCGCTCAGCGAGCCGCAGCGGGGGCAATGGGCAGAGTCCAATAACCAGCGCCCGAGGCTCACCGCCGCCACGAAAGCTCCGCCGTCGGCGTCGCCGAGCTCTCCGCCGATGACTCGCAGCGGCGCCCACGAAACCCCGTCATCGAGGCTTGCCGGAACCTCGCGGAGGGCGAGAACCCAGCGGTCCGTGCCGTCGGGTCCGGCGCCGAGGAAGCCGTACTCGCCGTCGGCTTCTGCCAGCGCGGGGTCGGTGCTCGGCCACCAGTGCAAGGCGGTGCCGGATCCGGCCTCAGCTGTCACCGGAGCGCTGTCGCGGTGCACCGGAAGCACGAGGGCGGCGTCATCCGGCGCGGAGCCGATCGTCGTTCTGCGGTGCTCAGCACGGTCGAAACCGCTCCGGGCCAGCGGCGGGACGGCGGAGGAGCGCATGGGAACGAGGACCTCCCTCAAGGGCGTGGCGCGACGGCTGCGG
Source organism: Microbacterium schleiferi (assembly GCF_020781975.1). GTDB lineage: Bacteria > Actinomycetota > Actinomycetes > Actinomycetales > Microbacteriaceae > Microbacterium. Next base: position 388,243 of record NZ_JAJGNI010000001.1, on the reverse strand, counting down.
CGCTTGCCAGACCTACCCTGGGCACATGGCGCGCACCCTGTTCACTCTAGCCGCGGCGGTCTCAGCCGTCGCGCCGGATGCCGACATCGTCGCCGTCGCCCCGCTGACCGAGAACTCGACGGGTCGCGTGGATGCCGTGCAGGCGACGCTCGACACCGGGGCTCAGGTCGTCATCCGTGTGGCAACGGACCCGGAGGCGGGCGACGACCTCCGCGCCGACGCGAGGGCCTTGCGCGCGCTCACGCCCGGCGTGCGCGCGTTGCTGCCGTACTCGGCACCGGAGCTGCTCGGCGAAGTGCCCCTGGCAGATGACACGGCCGTGATCACGAGCTTCATCGCCGGCTACCGCGTCGACCCCGGCGAGGTACCCGCCGGCCCGGGCGTGGCTCCGGCACTTGCCGAAGCTCTGGCCGCAACGCATGCCCTCCCCGTGTCCTGGGCTCGCGAGGCGGGACTGGTGGTCCGGTCTGCGGAGCAGGTCAGAGACGAAGCGTCGCGTCTTGTCGACCGGGCAGAGCACACCAAACGGATGCCGCGCGCTCTCGTGTCGCGGTGGCGTCGCGCAATCGCCGACGATGACCTCTGGCGCTTCGAACCGACAGTGGTCTTGGGCGGCGCTTCCTCCTCGAGTTTCTTTCTGGACGACCACGGCGGGGTTCCCACCGTGGTCGGCGTCGTCGATTGGCACGCCGTTGCGGTCGGCGACCCGGCAGTAGACCTGCAATGGCTGGCTTCGGCACCTGCCGCGGCAGGCGATGTCCTGAACGCGTATGTCGCCGCGAGCAGCCGAGCCCCCGACGGGCTGCTCCGTTCCCGAGCTCGACTGCACGCCGAGCTCGAGTTCGCGGCCTGGCTGGTGCACGGTCACGACGCTGACGATCGCTCGATCGTTGCCGACGCCGAAGCGCTGCTCTCGTCGCTCGCGGACACCGTGGGCGCCGACGATCTGGTCGTTCGTACTTCCTCGGGCATGGACGATGCCATGGCGGTACTGGGGAGCGTGCCCGATACCTCTGCTGCGCTCGCTGATGCCGATGCGCAGCCGGCGGACACCTCGATGCACACAGACGCCTACGATCCTGAAGAGTTGGCGATGTGGCTCCCCGCCCAGGACGATGGTCAGCTCGACGAGTCGTCTGATACACCCGACGCAGAAGACGACTCTCCCGCTGCGGATGACGAGGCAGTGCCCGCGCCGGAGAGCGAGGGCGAGAGTGCCGCCGCCTCCGAGCTCGTCACGGCCCCCATCATCCTTCCTGCATCGAGTTCTCCGGCACTGTTCACGTCCGAGGACGGTTCTGACGCGGACGAGCCCGCGCGAGCCGCACGCGCGGCATTCCAGAGGTGGGCAAGCTCCGCTTCGGAGTAAACCCGGTCGGAGCGGATCGTGAGGTCGTCGGCGACGTAGTAGAGCACGACATCGATGTCTTCCAGGGGCACGCCAGAGCGCTTGTGATAGGCGAGACGATACAGCGCGAGCTGCAGCATCCGATTGCTCCGATCGGCCGCCGTTCGCGGCGGGGCGCCGGTCTTCCAGTCGACGATCTCGATCCTTCCGCCCCGATCCTCGCGTCGGTAGACGGCATCGAGCTTGCAGATGATCTGCTCCACACCCGCCGCGCCGCGCAATGACATATCGATCTCGGTTTCGACCTCGATCGGAGCGAGCTCGGCCCATTCAGATCGCAGGAACGTCTCCTGCAGTCGCCGCAGGGCGGCGTCCTCCGACTCTCCCGTCGCGGCCCCTGCATCCCCGCCGAGGTCGGCGCCGTCGTCGTCGCCGAGGTCGAGCTCCCACAGCGCATCATCCAGGGATGATCCGCGGCCGGTCCGACCCGACCGGGACTCGACCCACGCGTGGAAGCGTGTCCCGAGGGTCGTCGCGCGGTAAGGCCGCTCGGGCATGGGGCGGACGAACTCGTCGAGCGCCGCGCCGGTGTCGACGACGAAGTCCTTGAATCGTGAGGCAGCAACCCGGCGGGGGCCGTCGCCGACGGCACGGCGCAGCGCGGCACGCTCGTCGCGTTCTGCCAGCAGCTGCACGATCTCGGGATCGATGTCCGGCTCGACGGGCGGCTCTGTCTGCCACCGATCCAGAATGTGTCGCACCTGCCGCGCCGCGCGATGAACCCGGTCGGCGCGTGTCCCGAGCGGGTCCATGGGCCAGATCACGGCGGGTCCACGGCGGTCCTCATAGGGATTCGCACTGTCGTCAGTCGAGCCGGTGGATTCCCACCCCAGGGCAGCACCGATCTCGTCGAGGAAGACGCTGGGCGCGCGCTGGTCGCGCTGCCCTCCCCACCGCGAACCGGTCAACAGCAGGTCGCTGCGCGCCCGGGTGACTGCGACGTAGGCGAGCCGCCGCTCTTCACCGGCGAGGTGCTCTTTGACGGATGCCTTGAACTGCGTGATCGCGCTCCGTAGCGCCTTGCGGTCGGTCGCTTCCTCCCACGCAAGCACCGGAAGCGCCGCCCGGTCACCGCGGAACCGGTAGGGCAACGTGCCATACCCCATCCAGCCCTGCGTCGACCGAGGCCTTGCCGGCAGTTCGTCCTGCACCATCCGCACAACCGCGACGGCGTCCCACTCCAGCCCCTTGGCTCCGTGGATGGTGAGCAGCTGAACGACGCCCGGTTCGGGTGGCTCGGTCCGCGGCATGAGCTCGTCTGTCTCTTCGGCGTGGTCCAGCCAAGCGAGCAGGCTCGACAGCGACCCACGCTCGTCGACGGCGAGGAACCCCTGGATCTCGTCGAGGAACGATCGCAGCTGCGCGGCGGCGAGACCTGCCGGGCCTCGGGTTTCGTTGGCCGCGAGCTCGATATCGAGCAGCAGTTCGCGCTCGATTGCTCGGATGACTTCGGGTATGGGGCCTCCGAGCACCCCGCGCAAGCGGTGGAACATGCCGGACGCGCCCCGAAGCCGCTCGACGCCGTCAGGACTGAAATCCGAGAGCAGTCCGCTGTCGGGTCGCAGCGAACGGATCCTGTCGAGCGCGTCGACGATCGATGGCTGCTCGTCGGGTCCGACCGAATCCCGCATCCGTGCCAGAACCTCCGGTGCCAGCGGAGTGAGGTCGGCCCCGCGCCGCGCGAGGGTGTCGGCAAGCCGGCGCAGCGCCGCAAGGTCCGACAGCCCGACCCCGAAGCGCGGACCCGAGAGGATGCGGATCAGCGCGGATCCTTGGCGCGGGTCATCGAGCACGCGGAGGACGGCGACGACATCGACGACCTCGGGGGTCGAAAGCAGTCCACCGAGTCCCAGGATGCGGTGAGGGATCCCCCGCTCGGCAAGCGCGTCAGCGAAGACCGTCATATGGCGCTTGGTGCGGAAGAGAATCGCACCCGAATGCGCAGCGCCGCCGCCGTGCGCCGACTCATGCTCAGAACGCAACCGCGCGAAGAAAGCGGCGACCTCTGCAGCTTCGTCATCAATCGTGTTCGCGTACACGTGCCCCACGTGACCGGCGGGGGCCCCCGGCCTGGACTCGAGGGGCGGGATGTGAATGCCGCGAGCGCCGTGGTCGGCAATAAGCGCGTTGGCGGCATCCAGAATGAGGGAGTCATTGCGCCAACTGGTCATGAGTGCCACGTGCGTGCAGGCGCTGGTGCGGGCGAAGGCTGCAGGGAAGGACGCGAGGTTGTCTGCGCTGGCGCCTCGCCATCCATAGATCGACTGATGCGGGTCGCCTACCGCCATGACCGCACCGTCGGCGAACAGCTCGGCCAGGAGTTGGGTCTGCTGGACCGAGGTGTCTTGATATTCATCGAGCAGCACCACTCGGTACTGACCGCGAACCTCGTCGGCGACCGATGGTGCGGCCGTCACGATCTGGAGCGCGCCCGATACCTGGTCTGCGAAGTCCACGGTTCCCTGGGCAGCCTTTGCCCGCGTGTAGTCGCGAACGAGCTCGGCAAGAAGCGGAAGCGCGCTCATCGCGGTGTGGAACTTCTCGATGTCGCCGGGGGATGCCAGCGCCGGGTTGCAGGCAGGTTCGATGCTGCGCGCGAGGCGGTCGCCGAACGCCGAGAGCTCGTCGAGGTCGACGCCATGGTCCAAGACCTCGCCGGCGAGGCGCTGCAGGCTGTCGACGACAGTTCCGAACCGGTCCTCGCGGTGTGCGAGCCGAGGATCGCGCGAGGAGATCACGATCCGCCGCGCAAGCAGCCAGGATGCTGACGGGCTCAGCAGCGCCGCATCAGGGTCGCGTCCGATCCTGGCGCTGTGCTCGCGCACGAGCGAGTCGGCGAACGCGTTGTAGGTCGATACGCGCGGGCGCAGGAGTAGATGCTCCGCATCGGTTTGGGCAATCGCCTCGATCCGGCCCTCGCGGGTCAGGGCATCGATGCGGGCGAGGCGCCGGTCGATCCGCTCGGCAAGCTCGCCGGCGGCCTTACGCGTGAAGGTCAGACCCAGGATCTCGTCGCGGCGGACGATGCCGTTGACGACGAGCCACACGACCCGTGCCGCCATCGTCTCGGTCTTGCCGCTGCCGGCCCCCGCCACCACCAGGACAGGAGACAGCGGCGCCTCGATGACGCGCTGCTGCGGCTCGGTGGGCGCGGGCAGCTCGAGAAGGTCGGCGATCTGCAGCGACGACAACCGCGCCACGGGAAGCGGGCCGCCCGATCCAGGTCCAGTCACGGCGCGCTCACCGGTTTGACCGTATGCAGCCGGCACACCGCGAAGTGATCATCGTTGCAATGAACGTCGGGGTATGCCGTGAAGCTGTGGGCAGCCATCGCCTCGGCATCCGCGACGATGCGCTCAAGCAGCGCGGACCGGGTGTCGGCATCTAGCGGCATCTGTTGCGCCATCCGGTAATCCGTACCCTTGAGAGTCTTCGAGAGCACCAGCAGGCGGGCCCCCACGAGCTGCCCCTGCTCAGCGCCGGGTACCGCTCCCGCTCCCACCGCGAGTTGATACGCCGCCAGCTGCGCATCAGTGGCCACCTTGTCATCGGACACGCGGGCCTCGGATCTCCCCGTCTTCAAATCGATCACGGCAACCCGTGGGTCGGCGTTCTCCACCCACCGCTCGACCCGATCGATCGACCCACTGATGATCGCCACAGTGCCGGCCGGGGGCGATCCGGGCGCGGTGATCGCAACGACGTTCGGGCCGTCGCTACCGGCGACGATCGCGATGCGAAAACGCGCTTCGGCGCCGGCCACCTCTCCCCCGCGGGCGGCGAACTCGCGCAGGTAGCTCGCCAGCCGGCGCGTGAGGGTCGTGGCCCACTGGCGTTCCTGCTTGGAAAGCCAGTCAGCTTCGAAGTCGAGCTCACCCCATCGCTCTTCGACGATGGCATCGAGCAGCTCGAACGTTCCGTCGGGAGCCGTCTCCATTGCGGCGTGCAAGATCGTCCCGAGGCCCGCCGAGAAGGTGCGGGAATCGCCGCCGAGCTCGCGGATCGCCCAGTCCAGCCCGCACTCCTCGAAAGCCTCTACGCGCGACGGCGAGATCGACACCGGCGCGCGATGCAAATCGTGGATGCCGCCCTCACCCGTGCGCTCTCTCACGCCGTACCACGAGGCCGGATCGGCGCCCGGCACGCCCGCCCGAGCGAGCGCGGCAAGCTGCGTGGCGGCGTGCTCGGCAACAGCGGGGTCTGCCGTCTCGGTAAGTTTTCTGCGGTAACCGGCAACGGCGCCGCGCAGCGTGAGCGGATGCCGGTCCGAGCGACGTGGCGGCGGCTCGGGGAGATAGGAGAACAGCGCACTGGGCGACTGATCCTCGTCGTCAACGGCCGTAACGAGGAGGCGCGTACCGGCCCGAGTCAGCGCACGCTCGAACAACCGCAGCTCCTCGTGCAAGACGCTCCGTCGGCGATCGAGAACATCGAGGGCGACGGGGGTCCCACCGTGGCGCCATGCTTCAGCCTCGTCTGCCAGCCGCCAGCCATCGAGGAGGCTCCCGCGCAGCCGCGTGTTCGGCCAGACGCCCTCCTGGACACCGGCGATCACGACCGCCTCGAACTCGCGACCCAGCGACCCCGCCGGGGTGAGAATCTCGACCACATCGCGACGCTGCGCCGCCGCGAGAGAGTCCTCCGGCACCTCACTGCCAAGGATGTCGGCAAGGAAGCGGGCCGGATCCTCATCCTCACGCTCAGCCGATCGCTTGGCTGCGGCGAAGAGGGCGACCAAGGCATCCAGAGATCGAGTGGCCTCCGCCCCCTCCGCCCCACCCAGGCGCGCCCGCTCCCGCCACGCACCAGCCAACTGCGACCTGTCCCACGCCAGCCAGAGCAGCTCGTGGGCGGAGTCGCCATGGGCTGCGCCGGCATGGATCTGCGCGAGCGTCTGCGCGAGCCGATAAGCAGTTCGCGCCTGTGGCGTGTCTATCAGCAGCAGCGCCGCCGGTTCAGCCATCGCCTCGGTGAGCAGCTCCGAGGCCGCACGTCGGGTCTCCCCCTCGAACTCCTGCGTCCGCAGCACGGCGCGCAGACGGCGCAGTCCGATCGCATCGAGGCCGCCAAAGGGCGAAGTCAGCGCCGCCGCCAGCTCCTCCGCGGGGCGCTCGACGGCCGGCATCATCCCCAGGCGCACCAGGTGCAGCAAGCCCCGCACCGCGGGCTCTTCCCCGAGCGGTCTTGCCGCACTGGCTGCGCGCGTCGGAACCTCGCGCGCAGCCAGCTCAGCCGTCAGCCTCGCGACCTGGCGCGTGTCATGCGCAATGACGGCGATCTCGCGCCACGGCAGGCCCTCGGCGACGTGCCAGGAGCGCAGCGTCCGCGCAATCCCGTCGAGCTCTTCGTGCGGCGACGCTGCCCACATCGTCGTGATCTCGCCGGCTCCGCCCGAGGCGACGGGTTCAGCAGCCGGCTCGACCGGGGCAGGTTCGGCACCCGGAGCAAGGCGGTGCTCTACCGCGCCCGCGGTTCCGATCGATCCGGCGACAGTGCGGGCAACCCGCACGAGGGCGGGACGGGCGCGGTACGGATGCCGCAGCACGAACCGATCGGTGAACATCGATGCCAGCCGTGCGAAGGTTTCGGGACCGGCACCGCGGAATGCGCCGGAGCCGACGTCGGGATCCCCGAACGCGAGCACGGCGATTCCCCGCACGCGCGCAGCTTCCAGGAGCGCCACCGCACCCCAGCTGAGCTCCTGCGCATCATCGACCATGAGGAGGCTCGGCATCGTGGTGACACCACCGAGCAGCAACGCCTCGGTGGCTTCACGGAGCACCTCGGCGGGGTCGCGATGGGCTGGGCGCAGCCGGTCGAGCACGTATCGGTACTCACGCCAGAACGAGCCAGCCGCTGACCACACCGGGTTGGCGCGGTCGGCTCCCAGGCGTTCGAGGTCTTGCGGCGCGAGCCCCAGTTCGGTGGCGAGCGCGAACAGAGCTCGAAGCTCCGACCGAAACCCCCGGGACCGTCGCACCGCCGTGCCCAAAGACTCGGGCCACCGGGATGCCCCCTCAGCGGCATCCGCTTCGTCGCCCTCCAGAAGATCGGCGATGACGGCATCCTGATCGGGAGCGGTGAGAAGCTGCGGAAGCGGATCGCCCGCCGTGACGGCGCGTGATCGCACGATCTGGAAGGCGAACGACGCGACCGAGCGCGCCAAGGGTCCCGGGGTCGCGATATCCAGGTCGGCGGTGACCCGGTCGCGCAGGTCGGTCGCGGTCTGGCGCGTGGGCGTCAGGATCAGCACGTCGTCGGCGCGAACATCGCCAGCGCGCAAGAGGCGGGCCGTTCGCGCGAGGATCGCCGATGTCTTGCCGGTGCCGGCCGCGCCGACGACCAAGCCGCTCGCATCTGCGGGCAGCGCGACGACCTGTGCCTGCGAGCGATCCATAACGACGACGCTACCCAGCCCCGAGGACATCACTGTGTCGTAGAGTTGCCATGCACCTACGGCACCGGCCGCACGGCGGCGTGAGAAAGGCAGGAACGTGGAGATTCGCATCGGCATCACGAATTCGGGTCGCGAGCTGAACTTCGAGACGAACGATTCCGCCGCTGACGTTCGCCAGTCCGTCGCCCAGGCGCTGGATTCCGGCGCAACGCACGTCACCTTCACCGACGTCCGCGGAAACGCCTACATCGTCCCGACTGCAGGACTTGCCTACGTCGAGGTCGGCACCGAAGAGGCGCGTCGCGTCGGGTTCGTCGCCTGATCTGAGCCGCGCCGATTAGGCAGCCAGTCCCAGGTCGTCCATCCGGCGCGAGTGCGCTGCCATCAGCTGCGTGAAGACCGGCTCGACCTTCTGCTCGTCCTGCAGCTGAAGGTGCTTGGGTCGAAGGGCTGCGCGCGCAACCAGGAGCGTGTCGCCCACCAAGCGTCGCCCCCACATCGCCAGCAGTGAGCGCCACTCGTCGTCGCTGTCGATCGTTTCGGTCAGGATCTCCACGACCGCCTGGCGATCGGCATCCGCACCGAGGATGCGCGCCACACGACGACCGGTGTCTCCGTAGCTGGCAGCCAGCGCAAGGTAGAAGTCATCGAGCATGCCGGCGATGATGTGCACCGAGAGCATCGTCTCTTGCGGACGCACGCCGTGGGTGGCGCGGCGGAAATGATCGAGCGGTTCCCGGAAGGGCAGCATCAGCGCCGTCGGGTCGTCTCCGCGATCACGGATGACGCCAACGAGAGCCTCGTGCTTGGTCAGCGCCGCGCCCGCAGCCCGCGACAGCGCTTCCTTCTTCTCGAGCGACGGCGTCATAGCGATGAGTTCACTCAGCGTCTCGAAGAACCCGAGCTGCAGGTAGGCGGCCTGCCCGAGGAAGACATCGATGTCGGGGGCGAGCTCTTCGAAATCAACGCGGTGGGCGTCGCCGAAATCGCCCCGGGACCGCAACGACAGCGTCGCGGCCAGCGGACGGCTCTTGCGCCAGAACTTCCAGTCGACCACGCACACAGCCTAGGGCCAGCATGGGCCGACCCGCCGAGCGAGGCCGCTCCGAGGGGTCATCCAGCGCCCGCCGGTAGACTGGGGCGGTCTCCGGCGTAGGCCCGGAGCCCCGCGCCTGCGGCTGAGTGAAGGGCGTGGATCCGACACCAGCGGCAGCACAGGCTGCCAGACAGGCTTCTATCGTGACGACTTTCGCCGATCTCGGCGTGGATCAAGACATCGTCGATGCGCTCGCCGAGCGCGGCATCGTGGATGCGTTTCCGATCCAGGAACAGACCATTCCGCTGGGCCTTCCCGGCCAGGACATCATCGGCCAGGCGAAGACCGGAACCGGCAAGACCTTCGGGTTCGGCATCCCTGTGGTGCAGCGCCTCGGGCTCCATCCCGAGCCCGGCGTGAAGGCGCTGATCGTCGTCCCCACCCGCGAACTTGCGGTTCAGGTCTACGAAGACATCGACATGCTGACCAAGAACCGGCCGACCTCGGTCGTCGCCATCTACGGCGGAAAGGCCTACGAGGGTCAGATCGAGCAGCTCAAGGCCGGCGCGCAGATCGTCGTCGGTACCCCGGGTCGACTCATCGACCTGGCAGGCCAGCGCCTCCTGGATCTCTCGAACGCGACCGAGGTCGTGCTCGACGAGGCCGACAAGATGCTCGACCTCGGGTTCCTTCCCGACATCGAGAAGATCTTCCAGCGCGTTCCCGCCGTTCGCCATACACAGCTGTTCTCGGCGACGATGCCCGGGCAGATCGTGACCCTCGCGCGCCGGTTCATGAGCAACCCGATCCACATCCGGGCAAGCGACCCGGATGAGGGACTCACGCAGGCCAACATCCGGCACCTGGTCTACCGCGCCCATTCGCTTGACAAGGACGAGGTCATCGCCCGCATCCTGCAGGCCGAGGGGCGCGGCAAGACGGTGATCTTCACGCGGACCAAGCGAGCGGCGCAGAAGCTCGTCGACGAGCTGCAAGACCGCGGCTTCTCAGCCGCCTCCGTGCACGGCGACATGAGCCAGGAAGCGCGCGAGCGCTCGATGGCAGCGTTCAAGGCCGGCAAGAAGGATGTGCTGATCGCCACGGATGTCGCGGCGCGCGGCATCGACGTCGACGACGTGACGCACGTGATCAACCACACCATTCCCGATGACGAGAAGACTTACCTGCACCGCGCAGGCCGCACCGGGCGTGCCGGGCGCACGGGTATCGCCGTGACCTTCGTCGACTGGGATGACCTGCACAAGTGGGCCCTGATCAACCGCGCGCTGGAGTTCGGTCAGCCGGAGCCGATCGAGACGTATTCGTCGAGCCCTCACCTGTACACCGATCTCGACATCCCTGAGGGGACGAAGGGTCGCATCGTGACAGCGCCGCGCACCGAGACCGTCTCCACGGCGGAGGGCGGGTCGTCGAACGGACGGTCCGGGTCGCGTCGGCGTCGCTCGCGCGGCGGCTCGTCGGGCTCAAGCGGATCGCAGGGCTCGTCGGGAACGCCGCCGCGCACAGCCGACGGTGCCGGCACGCACGACGGTGGGGGCGCCGAGCACCGCGACGGCACGACGACGCCGCGCCGTCGCCGCCGGCGCCGCGGCCCGCGCCCCGACGCAGCCTGATCTCCGCGTGATCGCGCGGGCGTTGCTCTCGAAACGGGACACCCGACAGCGCTAAGGTGATGGCTGCGGCATCGCGCCGCACAAACCCCGAAAGGCTGTCATGCGATTTCTTGAAGCTGTGACGACGGGATACGAGTACCAGGGGTTCTGGGGCTCGTTCTGGGACATCATCTGGTGGTTCCTGTGGATCTTCGTCTTCGTTGCGTACCTGTTCGTGCTGTTCGCGATCATCGGCGACCTCTTCCGTGACCACAAGCTGAACGGTTGGTGGAAGGCCGTCTGGATCATCTTCCTGCTCTTCCTGCCCTTCATCACGGCGCTGGTCTACCTGATCGCCCGCGGACGCGGCATGGGCGAGCGTTCGATGAAGGAGGCCGAGCAGATCAAGCAGGCCCAGGATGCCTACATCCAGTCGGTCGCCGGTAGCGGGGCAAAGCACAGCCCGGCCGAGGAGATCGCCCGCGCCAAGTCGCTTCTGGACGCCGGCACCATCTCGCAGGCCGAGTACGACCAGCTGAAGGCCAAGGCCCTCGGCTGATCCGACGCTCACGCGCAGCGCCCCCGTCTCTTCTCGAGGCGGGGGCGCTTCGCTGTTCGCAGGGGTCGGGGTCGGCATCCGAACCTCGCAGAATCGCGCGAACCTCGCAGGATCCTGAGCCGAAAGTGCGGAGTTCGCGCGATTCTGCGACGCTGGCGTGGCGCGCGCCACGCCATCAGAGGCAGGCTCGGCTCACGGGTAGACCGGCGCACTGCCTCGCCCGGCGGCAAGGATACGCTCGACCATCGCGCGGTCTGTCGTGTGCTCGCCCGGCACATTCGGCTTGCCCAGGCCGTGGTAGTCGCTCGATCCGGTCACGATGAGGTCGCGCTCAGCGACCAGCGGTTCCAGCTCACGGATGCCGGCAGCAGTGTTGTCGCGGTGGCCGAGCTCGAAGCCGGCGAGACCGGCGTCCAGCATCCGGGTCACCAGCGGCGCCGGGAAGGGGCCTGCACGCCCGGCGGGGTGGGCGAGGATCGGCACTCCCCCGGCAGACACGATGAGCCGCACCGCAGTGACCGGGTCGGGGGCAAACAGAGCGACGTAGTACGGGCTGCGCGGGCTGAGGATGCCGCGAAAGGCCTCATCACGATCGCGCACGTGCCCCCGAGCGACGAGCGCGTCGGCGATGTGAGGGCGACCAACGGTAGCTCCGTCGGAGGTCTGCTCGAGGATGTCCTCCCACTCGAGGTCGAAATCTCGGGCGATCCGGTCCGAGATCATCCGGGCCCGGTCGAGGCGAGAGGTCCGCACCCGCTCGGTCATCGCCCGCAGGTTCTCGTCGTCGGGGTCGAACAGGTAGGCGAGCACATGAACGCTGCGCCAGTCATCGCGCGCCGACATCTCCATGCCCGGTACGAACATCATGCCGAGGGACGCGGCTGCCTCGGCGGCCTCACCCCAACCCGCGGCGGTGTCGTGATCGGTCAGGGCGGCGATGCGCAGGCCGTGACGATGCGCTGCCCGCATGACGTCAGCTGGCGCGTCTGTCCCGTCTGACTGCGTCGAATGCAGATGCAGGTCGGCGGGTCCCTCGAAGAGCCGCTCGTCGTCCATCGTTTGAGCCTAGCGCCGCGTGCACAGCTCACCGCGGCGCGGCTCGTACCCTTCTCTCAGAACGCTGTCATAGGCTCGCGGACGTGCGTCGAGCTCTGGGGATCCTCGTTGCGGTGATCTGGGTCGCCGTGGTCGCGGTGCTCACCGCTCCCGACTTCTTCCGGGTGGAACGCCTGGCACCGATCGCCCAGATCATCGCTTTCCGCGGGGTGATCCTCCTCGCCATCGCGGCGGTCGGCATCCTCGCCCTGTTCGCGTCGTTCGCTCGGTCGATTCGACCGCTCGCGATCACCGTCGTGATCGTCGCAGTGATCGGTGTTCTCGCGAACGGGGCTATCGTCCTGGGCCGCGGTATCGGCACCGAGAGCCTTCCCGCAAAGACCGACACCGCCATCCGCGTCATGACCTGGAACACCGCGGGACCGGCGACCTCCGCCGATGAGATCGCGCGCCTGGCCGTCGCGATGGATGCCGACATCGTCGCTCTTCCCGAAACGACCATCGAGACCGGCGAACAGGTCGCGATCGAGATGAGGGAGCTCGGCCATCCGATGTGGGCACACCACGCGAAAGACCCCTCGACGCCCTGGGATGCCGGATCGACAACCCTGCTCATCACCCCCGATCTCGGCGATTATGCGGTGATCGAATCGTCGGTGGAGGGCACGAGCACGACATCCACGGTGCCAAGCGCCGTAGCGATGCCCGTCTCGGGGGTCGGCCCGATCGTCGTGGCAGCTCACGCCGTCGCACCCCGCTCCGGCTACATGGAGGATTGGCGCGCCGATCTGCGTTGGCTCGGCGACCAGTGCGCTGCCGACAACGTCATCATGGCCGGCGACTTCAACGCGACGCTCGACCATTTCGGCGGACTCGGCGTCGATGGGGGCGAACTCGGGCGGTGCGTGGATGCGGCGGCAGCCAGCGGCACGGGATCCGTGGGCACCTGGAGCACGGCCTGGCCCTCGCTACTGGGCACCGCCATCGACCACGTCATGACAACCGACGCGTGGACGGTGACGGGTTCACTCGTTCTGTCATCGGTCGACGGCAGCGGAAGCGATCACCGACCGCTCGTGGTGCAACTGGAACCAGCCCAACCCTGACCCACGAGAACCTCGCGTGCGAGACTGGATGAATGAGCACGACCGGCGACAGCGAAGCCACGACGACGACTGCGGCGACCGAAACCAGCACGACGAACCGCAAGCAGCCGTTCCCGCAGGGCTTCCTCGACACGATCTCGACGGGCTGGGCTGAGCGCCCCGAAACGTTCCCCCCCGCCCGGTCGCGGGCCGCCTTCGCGGCGCGACGCCGCCACGCGCTCTCGGCGGCCTTCCCCGGCGAGCGCCTGGTCTTTCCCGCGGGTGAGCTCAAGCAGCGCTCCAACGACACCGACTACCGGTTCCGGGCTCATTCGGCCTTCGCACACCTGACCGGGTGGGGGTCGGATGCCGAACCCGGCGCGATCCTCGTGATGGACCCGCTTCCCGACGGCGGACACGAGGCAGTCCTGTACTTCCGCGAGCGCGCTGACCGTACGACGGCAGAGTTCTACGCCGATGCGTCCATCGGGGAGTTCTGGATCGGGCCGCGTCCGGCCCTGGCGGGTGTTGCTGCCGACCTCGGCATCCGTACCGACCACATCGCCGCCTTCGCACCAGCCGACGGCGAGCGCGTCGTGGACGTTGACGCCGACCTCACCCGCGCGGTTTCGGAGATGCGACTGATCAAGGATGAGGATGAGATCGCGCAGATGCGCGAAGCCGTCGCCGTGACCGCAGCGGGGTTCGATGACATCGTCGCCGACCTCCCCCGAATCGCCCGACACCCCCGCGGGGAACGGATTGTCGAGGGAGTGTTCCACTTGCGCGCGCGCAGCGACGGCAACGGCGAGGGATACGACACGATTGCCGCATCCGGACCCCACGCCTGCTACCTGCACTGGACCCGCAACGACGGCGCGGTGCTACCGGGAGATCTCATCCTGATCGATGCCGGCGTCGAGCTCGACAGTCTCTACACCGCCGACATCACCCGAACCCTGCCGGTCAGCGGGACATTCACCGACGTGCAGCGACGCGTCTACGAGACGGTACGCGAGGCCGCGGATGCCGCGTTCGCTGCAGCCCGCCCCGGGGTGACCTTCCGCTCGATCCACGAAGCCGCCATGCAGGTCATCGCTGCGCGCACTGCGCAGTGGGGCCTTCTGCCGGTGACCGCTGAGGAGGCTCTTGCTGCGGACACCGGTGGCCAGCATCGCCGGTACATGGTCCACGGCACCAGCCACCACCTCGGCATCGACGTTCACGACTGCGCTCAGGCGCGCAGGGAGATGTACTACGACGGCATCCTGCAGCCCGGGATGGTGTTCACGATCGAGCCGGGCCTGTACTTCCAGATCGACGACCTCACGGTTCCCGAAGAACTGCGCGGAATCGGCGTTCGCATCGAGGACGACGTATTGATGACCGTCGAGGGCCCCGTGAACCTGTCAGCAGGCATCCCCCGCACAGCCGACGAGGTCGAAGCCTGGATCGCGCGGCTCGCGCGCTAGCGCACCGAGCGGGCGACTACGCCTTGTCGTCGCCCCGCGGCGCCGCATCCTGGCCGGCTCCGGTGTCGGGAGTGCCCGGCGCAGATGAGGCATCAGTGCCGGATTCCGCCGGCTCCGGCGGCGTCACGTCTTCGATCCGCTGGCCGTAGCGCGGCGGCTCCAGGGGCGCGGCCGGGCGCTCGGGCGGCGGGGTGACCACCTGCGTACGCTGCGGCGCTGGCGCTGCAGCCTGCGGTCCCAGCACCTGGCGTGCCCTTCCCGCGCTGCTGCCGGCAACGGCGATGTCGTAGTGGTCGGCGACGAACTGCATGACCGACGCGAAGTCGCGGCGGCGGCGCACGATGGCGAAGGTCAGCAAGCTGGCGAGCATGCCGATCGCGATACCGACGAACAGCACCCCGACGAAGGCCTGGATCGGCACGTTCGGCATCCCGAGTACGAAGACGGCAGAAAACAGCATGCCCAGGAGTAGTCCGTTGATCGCGCCTGATCGCGCTGCCGTGGCGTAGCCGAGGCGACCGGTGACCCGCTCCATCGAACGCAACCCCTGACCGACGATCGTGATCTCGCGGGCAGGAATGTCTTCGGCGATGAGCTTGGACACCGCCTTCTGGGCGGCTTCGTACTTGTCGAAGGTCGCGACGGTCTGTCCGACGTCCTCGAGGTTGCGGGCGAACTGGCCCCCCATCATGCTCATTCGTCCATCCTCCCATGCCGGGTCTCGCCGTCCGCTGAGTCGACATGAATCGCCGCACGTAACCGCAGGAGGCCATGCCCGGGCGCCGGGCTACGCTGGACGGGTGAACACGCAGCGGGTCTTCGTCGCGCGGCTCTCTGGCTGCGCAGTCTTCGACCCTGCCGGCGATCGGCTCGGACGCGTCCGCGATGTCGTGGTCGTCTACCGTGCCGATGACCCGCCCCGCGTCGTCGGACTCGTAGTCGAGATCCCCGGTCGGCGAAACGTCTTCGTCTCTATCGGGCGTGTCACCTCGATCGCGCCGGGACAGGTCATCACCACCGGCCTCATCAATGTCCGCCGGTTCCAGCAGCGCGGCGGCGAGGTCCGGGTCCTCGCCGAACTTCTCGGTCGTCGGGTCTACTTCCGCGACGGATCAGGGGAAGCGGTCATCGAGGATGCCGCCATCGAGCGCGACCGGCTGGGCGCCTGGGACATCGGACAGTTGTTCTTGCGCCGTCCCCGCACGAGCGCTTCTCCGTTCACGAAGGGCCCGACAACGCTCGCCGGCTGGGATGAGGTCACCGAGCAACTCGATTCGACGCAGGAGCCGTCGGCGGAACAGCTCGTTGCGACCCTCAGCGAGCTGAAACCCGCCGACCTCGCCAATACGCTGCTCGACCTTCCCGACGCACGCCTGCTCGAGGTCGCTGAAGAGCTCCCCGACGACCGCCTCGCCGACGCACTCGAAGAGATGCCCGAGGACGACCAGGCGCACATCCTCGAGCAGCTGGGCGACGAGCGCGCCGCCGACATCCTCGACGCCATGGAACCGGATGACGCGGCCGATCTTCTGGGGCAGCTTCCCGCCCTTCGCTCCGAGCAGCTCCTGGACCTCATGGAGCCCGAGGAAGCTGAGGACGTTCGCGAGCTCCTGAAGTACGGCCCTGACACTGCCGGTGGTCTCATGACGAGCGAGCCGATTGTGCTCTCGGCCGAAGCGACGGTCGCCGAAGCGCTCGCGCTCATCCGCCGCCATGAACTGCATCCGGCACTCGCGGCGTCAGTGTTCATCACCCTTCCCCCGTACGAGACTCCCACGGGGCGGTTCTTGGGTACCGTGCACTTCCAACGGATGCTGCGCTACCCGCCGCACGAGCGGCTCGGTTCCCTCATCGACGACACCATCGAGCCGCTCGCGGCTACCGCGACGGCAGCCGAGGTCGCTCGCATCCTCGCCTCGTACAACCTCGTGTCGGTGCCCGTCGTCGATCAGGTCCACCGCCTCGTCGGTGTTGTCAGCGTCGACGACGTCCTGGACTACCTCCTCCCCGAGGACTGGCGCTCGCACTCCACCGACCAGCGACCGGTGTCCTTTCCCTGGACAGGGCCGGTGAAGCTGTGATGGCGCGCTCGCCTCGGGGGTTGGATGCCCCCCGCGGTCGGTCGAGCATGCCGATTCGCGGGCGCACACCTCAGCCCTCGCGGGATCGGTTCGGCAGGGCCACGGAATGGATCGCCCGAAACATGGGGACCCCGTGGTTCCTCGTGGCCCTCACGCTGTTCTGCGTCGCGTGGATCGCGTGGAACACTGCTGCCCCCGAGAATCTGCGGTTCGATTCCGCGGCCAACGGCTTCACGGCCCTGACGCTCATGCTCTCGCTGCAGGCTTCCTACGCCGCTCCCCTCATCCTGCTCGCCCAGAACCGCCAGGATGACCGCGACCGCGTGCAGATCGAGCAGGACCGCCAGCGCGCGGAACGAAACCTGGCCGATACCGAGTACCTCGCGCGCGAGATCGTGGCCCTCCGCATCGCCCTCACCGAAGTCACCTCCGAGGTCGTCACCCGTGACACGCTGCGCGCCGAGCTGAAATCGCTGCTGAGAAAGCTCGACGAACGCGCGGAGCCGCAGCACACCGAGGGCGCGCCCGCCACGAACGCGTCTCCGGTCCGCGAGGACGGCTCGGCGTGATGAGCGGGGGCGTGCGGTGACAGCCGCAGACGAGGTCACGCGCGCCGTCGGCGCCGTGATGGATCCGGAGTTGCGCCGCCCGATCGGCGAGCTCGGCATGGTTCGCGGCGCTCGCGTCGATGACGGCGCGGCATGGGTCGACATTGCGCTCACCGTCGCCGGATGCCCCGCTGCAGCTCGAATCGAATCCGATGTTCGTGCCGCCGCACTGTCGGTACCGGGCGTGGCTTCTGCCGAGATCGCAGTGGGGGTCATGGATGCACAGGAGCGCGCTCGCCTCACCGAGATGCTCCGCGCCGGGCGCCCGGCCAGGTCGATGCCGTTCGGGCCCGATTCCCTGACCCGCGTGATCGCCGTCACGAGCGGCAAAGGCGGGGTCGGCAAGTCGACACTGACCGCGCTCTTGGCGACGAGCCTGGCAGCGCGGGGCCTGCGCGTCGGGCTCATCGACGCCGACGTCCACGGGTTCTCGATTCCCGGCATCCTGGGTCTTGTCGGACCGGACGGCACGCCCCCGCAACCGACGCGGATCGATGACCTCATGCTGCCTCCCGTCGCGCACGGGGTGAAGGTGATCTCGATCGGAATGTTCCTGCGACGTGGTTCGGGAGAGGAGCCGCTCGGCGCCGTGGCGTGGCGTGGCCCGATGCTCCACCGCACCGTGCAGCAGTTCCTCACCGACGTCCACTTCGGTGACCTCGACATTCTGCTGCTAGACATGCCACCGGGAACCGGCGATGTCGCGATCTCCGTCGGACAACTCCTGCCCCACGCCGAGGTCATCGTGGTGACCACGCCCCAGCGCGCGGCCGCCGACGTCGCGATCCGCTCGGGTCTCGTGGCCCGGCAGACCGGTCAGCGCGTGCTGGGAGTCGTCGAGAACATGGCGCCGCTGACCCTTCCCGACGGCACAGTGCTCGATCTGTTCGGCTCCGGCGGCGGGGAGCTTGTCGCCACCGCGCTGCAGACGGATGCCGAACCCGTCCCGCTCCTCGGCTCCATCCCGCTCAGTCAGGGCGTGCGGGCATCAGGCGACGCCGGCGACGTGCACCTCGTGACGGATGCCGGCGACCCCGCCGCGGCGGCAATCGAGGCCGTCGCGGATGCGGTTCTGGGCTCCGGCCGCGGACTGTCGGGCCGCTCCCTGCCGATGCGCGTCAGGTAGCTTCCGCATCGAACGGCGGAGTCTCGCCGGCGGCCAGCGGCGGTGCCTTCGTCGACGTTGCGCTCTCTGCCGCGGCAGCAGCTGTGCCGGCGGCCGCCATCGTTGCGGATTGCGGCTTGACGGGCGGTGTCGGCGGGTCATCGAGGAGGGCCTCACGGATGATGCGACGGGGGTCGTACTGGCGCGGATCGAGCGTGCGCCAATCCACGTCGTCGAAGTCCTCGCCCATCTCCTCTTTCACGCGCGAGCCTGCGGAGCGGGCGAAGTCGCGAGCTCGACGCACGAACTGTCCGAGTGCTGCCGCATAGCGCGGAAGACGCTGGGGGCCGATGATCATCCCGGCGATCAGACCGATCAGCAAAAGCTTCTCGATCGTGATCCCGTTGAACATGGCTCAAGATTACCCCTCGCGCCTCAGCGAGAATCCGGGCGCGCGCACGTAGGCTTGCCCCTCAGGGAAAGGGCAGTGCATGGGAGATCACGCGGTCAATCGATTCGTCGAAGAGGTCACGGTCGAACCCGACGCGATCGCCCGCGCTCGCGAGGCTGCGCTGGAGTTGGGCGCCGAACCGATCAGCGCGGCAGTCGGCGTGCAGTGTTCGACCATCGCCGCCGTCGGGCGCGCGCTGAACATCGTCGAGATCGGCACGGGCGGCGGAGTCTCCGGCCTGTGGCTGCTGCGCGGTGCGCCGCAGGCGACTCTCACCACGATCGATGTCGAGCCCGAGCATCTCGGGGCAGCGCGTCAGGCTTTCGCGCAGGCGAAGGTGCCGCCCGCTCGCGCCCGGTTCATCACGGGCCGCGCAGCCGAGGTGCTTCCGCGCATGAACGAGGCATCGTACGACATCGTGTTGGTCGACGCCGAGCCCGAGGGCGTCATCGAATACGTCGAACACGGACTGCGACTGGTACGCCCCGGCGGTACCGTCCTCATCCCCCGAGTCCTCGCCGGAGGTGCCGTCGCCGATCCGGTCAAGCGCGACGAGGTGACGACCGCGTACCGCTCGCTCATTCAAGAGGTTGCACAGTCCCCCGCTGTCCTGGGTGCGCTCAACACTGCGCGCGAAGGACTCCTGCAGCTCACGACGCTCCCGTCGGTCTAAAGCGCCACACCGACAACGCGAAAGCGGCCGGTCTACCGACCGGCCGCTTTCGCGTTGAGATGATCGCGTGTTACGCGGCTCCGACAACTCCGCCGAGCACGTCGTACAGTTCCTTGGCCTCGGCGTCGTTCACCGAGACGACAAGGCGGCCACCGCCTTCGAGAGGTACTCGCACGATGATGAGGCGGCCTTCCTTCACGGCCTCCATCGGTCCGTCTCCGGTTCGCGGCTTCATGGCTGCCATGGCGGCTCCCTTTCGTCGTGGTCTACCAATCAAGCTTAGGGGATTTGCCAGAACCGATTGCCGAGGGCATACATGTTGTAGATCCACCACCACTGCCCGGCCAGGCACGCGATGAGGACGCCGACGCGCCACACGAGGGACCGCGGCACCGCAAAGGCGCCCCAGAGGGGCGACAGCGGAACAAGGAGGCGAAAGATGCTCGACTGGGGGAAGAACACCGCCAGCAGGTAGACGAGGTAGCTGACAGCCCAGAGGCGGATCTCGGGTCCCAGCGCCCGAACCTGCGGCGCCCAGAGCAGCGCCGCGGCCGCGCCGGCCAGAATCACCGAGAGCAGGATGACTCCGCCGGCGGCCCCCCACCCCCAGACCTCCCCCCAGAACGCAGCACCGCGCACGAAGGCGTCGAACGGCAGGAAGTGCCCCGCATCGTCCGGGAGCCAGTTGCGCCGCCATGCGAGTTCGGTGGCAAGGTAGGCGCCCGGATCCCCCGTGACGATAGCCGCGATGATCTGCCAGGAAAACCCCACAGCGGTGGCGAGCGCGCCCAGGGCGACGATGTGGATGACCTCGCGCACACGAAGCGGTTCGGCGCGGCGTGAGAAGAAGCGCCAGATTCCGAAGAGCCCGATGAACAGTGCGAACGCGAGAACGCCGGGCCGCGTGTAGCCCATCAGGACCACCAGCGGATACACCCACACGAAGCGGTGGGCGGTGACAGCCCACAGCGCCAAGAAGAGCCACAGCAGGAAGAGCGCCTCCGCGTAGCCCACCTGGAACAGTGCAGCCAACGGACCGGCAGCAAAGAAGGCGGACGCCCAGATGGCAGCCGATCCCCCGATCCGACCCCGCAGCATCCGGTACAGCACGTAGGTTGCGCCGTACCCGGCTGCCAGAGATATCAGAACGGCAGCGACTCCCCACCAACCGCCCACGAGCGGCGCGATGGCGGCAGCGAGGTATGCGTAGATCGGCATGAACGCCCACTGATTTTCGGCGACAGCGCCCGCGTCAGTGAGAGGAAGGTCGGCGGGGTAACCGTTGACCGCCAGGAACCAATACCACTGGGCATCCCACCCCACGACGAGATCCTGGACACTCGCCCCCGCACCGAAGCGTGTTCCCTCGGCCGATAACGCGGCAGCCAGGATCAGGAAGCCGAACGTGACGGCACGCGCAGCGAGATAGATGAGCGCGATCGTCAGCGCCGGCGGTAGCGACCGCCGGGATGGCGGCGCCGGTGCCGTCAGGTCAGCCACGCGCGCAGCCCGCGCTCGACATCCAGAATCTGGGCAACGGCAACGCGCTCTTCGTCGTGATGAGCGAGTTGCGGGTCTCCCGGGCCGTAGTTAACAGCGGGGATGCCGAGAGCCGAGAACCGTGCCACATCCGTCCAGCCGTACTTGGGTTGCGCGGTACCGCCAACGGCAGTGACGAACTCCTGCGCCAGCGGGTCATCGAGCCCCGGCCGCGCGCCCTCGGCCATATCGATGACCTCGACCTCGAACCCGTCGAAGACCTCTCGCACGTGCGCCTCGGCCTCGGCGCCACTGCGTGAGGGAGCAAAGCGGTAGTTCACCTCGACCTCACAGACGTCGGGGATGACGTTTCCTGCCACACCGCCCGTGATGCGAACAGCGTTCAGACCTTCCCGGTAGACGAGCCCGTCAACGGGAACCTCCCGCGCCGTGTAGGCGGCGAGCCGCTCGAGAATTGGTGCCGCCTTGTGGATGGCGTTCTCGCCGATCCATGACCGTGCACTGTGCGAACGCACACCGTGCGTTCTGACGATCGCCCGCATGTGGCCGTTGCAGCCGCCCTCCACCTGGCCGTTGGAGGGCTCCCCGAGAATAGCGAAGTCGGCGGCCAACAGGTCGGCCCGGGTCGCTGCGATGCGGGTGAGCGCGTTGAGGGCAGCAGCCACCTCCTCGTGGTCATACCAGATCCACGTGATGTCAGCCTTCGGCGCGACGAGGTCGGCGGCAAGCTTGAGCTGCACCGCTACTCCGGCCTTCATGTCAACGGTGCCGCGGCCCCAGATGAACTCTTCGCCGTCGATGTCGACCGTTCGCGTGGGAACGTTGCGGTTGATGGGGACGGTGTCGATGTGGCCGGCGATGGCAACCCGGCGATCTCTCCCGAGATTCGTGCGAGCGATGATCGTGTCGCCGTCTCGGATGACCTCGAGGTGTGGCAGGTCGCCCACTGCCTGCTCGATCAGGTCCGCGAGATGTCCTTCGTCTCCCGAGACGCTGGGGATATCGCAGATCGCGCGGGTGAGATCGACAGCATTCGAGGTCAGGTCCAGCACTCCTCGAGTCTAGCCAGGGGTCGAAGCTGTACGATGGGCGGGGCGTGACAGGCGCAGCGCCCGGGGCGCGACTCGATACCCTGGAACGATGACGGCACAGCGGAAGATCAGCGGTATCGGGGCGGCAACTGTCGCGGCAGACGGCACGGTTCTGGACACCTGGTACCCGTCGCCTCAGGCGGGGGCACTGTCTGATCACCGGGACGCTCACGAGGCCGCACGAGCTCTGATAGCCGAGGCTGTGGGCACGGATGAGACCCGCGGCGTCAGCATCGAGATGATCGAGATCGAGATCGATCTCGACGCGGCACCCTCGGGCACACCGGATGCCTACCTCCGCCTCCACGCACTGTCACACCGACTCGTCGCTCCGAACAACCTGAACCTTGACGGCATCTTCGGTGCGCTCCCCAACGTCGCCTGGACCAACGCCGGACCCGTCGACCCGCGCGAGCTCGACCGGCGCCGCGCACGACTGCAACGCGCCGGCATCCAGGTACAGAGCCTCGATAAGTTCCCGCGCCTGACCGACTACGTCTTGCCCACGGGCGTCCGCATCGGCGACGCGTCTCGCGTGCGGCTGGGCGCGTACCTGTCCCCCGGAACCACCGTGATGCACGAAGGCTTCGTGAACTACAACGCCGGAACCCTCGGCCAGAGCATGGTGGAGGGCCGAATCTCACAGGGCGTCATCGTCGGTGACGGCAGCGACATCGGCGGCGGCTCCTCGATCATGGGCACACTCTCGGGAGGCGGCACGCACCGTGTCTCGATCGGGAGTCGTTCCCTCCTCGGCGCAAACGCGGGCATCGGCATCTCTCTGGGGGACGATTGCGTCGTCGAGGCAGGGTTGTACGTCACCGCAGGGTCGAAGATCGTGCTCGCCGACGAGCCTGTCGGCGCTGACGGTACGCGCCCGACAGTCAAGGGTGCTGAGCTCTCGGGCCGGGACGGCATCCTGTTCCGCCGCAACTCGCTCACGGGAGCGATCGAGGCAGTCCGCCGCGCTGGCGTCGGGGTGACCCTCAACGAAGCGCTCCACGCCTGAGGCGAGGTCGAATCTGCGCGTCAGCGACGCACGCGCACTGAGAGGCACGTAACGCACCCCTCGAGTTTCTCGAACTCCGTCACGGGTGTCTGGATGACGGTGAGCCCGCGCGAGCGGAGAAGCGCAGCCGTTTGCGGTGCATCGGCCGACATCAGGACTGTCGCCTCGTCGAGGACGACAACGGCGGTGCCGTGCTCTTCGGGCACGGGGAGGAATCGGGGGAACACCGACGGGTCGTCGACGAGCGGCTCGTACCCGATGACGGTTCCATCAGGAAGCGCCGTCACCGCGCTCTTCAGATGCAGGACGCGTGTCACCGGCACCGCGACGACCTTCCATCCCCGAGGGCTCAGCAGGGCCTCCAGTTGGCGGATGCCGTCATCATTGGTCCGCGATGACGCCCCGACGTAGACGGTGCGCCCGATCTTGAGCACGTCGCCGCCGTCGAGGGTGCCCGGCGCTTCGATCTCGTGCACAGGAAAACCGAGCGTCTCTGCTACCGCGCGGGCCGTTGCGATTTCGCCGCGCCGGGATTCGGCGCCGGGCCGACCGATCACCACGATGTCGTCGAATATGACGAGGGCATCCTCGATGAAGACGCCGTCGGGCTGGTCCGGTGCCGCAGGAACATCGATGACCTGCCATCCCCTGTCGCGGTACACCGCGACGTAGTCCCGCCACTGCGACAGGGCGAGGTCCGGATCGGCTTCGACCCGGTCGAGGTGCGTCAGCTCGCCGTCGGCAAGCAGCGGGGAGGGAACGCGGACGAGGAGTTTCGGCATCCGTTCAGAATGCCAGAGTCCCCCCGCGACAGCTGACTCAGACGCCAGGGTAGGTGCGTTCGGGTGCGCCCGTGTACAGCTGCTGCGGGCGGCCGATCTTGGTCTGCGGGTCGGCGTTCATCTCACGCCAGTGCGCGAGCCATCCCGGAAGGCGGCCGATCGCGAACAGCACGGTGAACATGCGCGTGGGGAAGCCCATCGCCTTGTACATGACGCCGGTGTAGAAATCGACGTTCGGGTAAAGGCGACGCTCCTTGAAGTAGTCGTCGTTGAGGGCGATCTCTTCGAGCTGCTTGGCAAGATCCAGGAGCGGGTCATGCACACCGAGCTCCGAGAGCACCTCGTCGGCCGACTCCTTCACGAGCTTTGCGCGCGGGTCGTAGTTCTTGTAGACCCGGTGCCCGAAGCCCATGAGCTTGACGCCGTCCTCCTTGTTCTTGACCCGCTCGACGAAGCGTTCGACGCTCTCGCCCGAGTCTCGGATGCGGGCGAGCATCGAGAGAACCGCCTCGTTGGCACCGCCGTGCAGCGGGCCGTAAAGCGCGTTGATACCCGCCGAGATCGACGAGAACTGGTTGGCGCCGGTCGACCCGACCAGGCGCACCGTCGAGGTCGACGCGTTCTGCTCGTGGTCCTCGTGCAGGATCAGCAACCGTTCGAGCGCCCGGGATACGACGGGGTTGACGTCGTACAGCTCCGATAGGACACCGAAATTGAGCTTGAGGAAGTTGTCGACGAAGCTCATCGAGTTGTCGGGGTACAGGAAAGCCTGGCCGATGCTCTTCTTGTGGGCGTAGGCCGCAATGACCGGGAGCTTCGCGAGAAGCCGGATCGTGTTGACCTCGACGTGCTCGGGATTGTGGGGGTCGGACTCGTCTTCGTAGTAGGTCGACAGAGTGGCCGTCGCCGCCGACAGCACCGACATCGGATGCGCGGTCGGCGGCAGCGAGCCGAAAAAGCGCTTGAGGTCCTCGTGCAGCAGTGTGTGGCGACGGATGCGGTTGTCGAACTCCGCGAGTTCGTCGGCCGTGGGCAGCTCGCCGTAGATGAGCAGCCACGCGACCTCGAGGTACGTGCTGTGAGTCGCGAGCTGCTCGATCGGATAACCGCGGTAGCGCAGGATGCCGGCATCCCCGTCGATATAGGTAATCGCCGACTTGGTGGAGGCGGTGTTGACGAATCCGTAGTCCAGGGCCGTGTACCCCGTCTGCCGCGTAAAGGTTGCGACATCGATGCTCGGTACTCCGTCGGTGCCGTGGAGCACGGGGAACTCGGCGGTCCGATCGCCGACGGTCAGGATGGCCTTCTGCTGCGGGGTCTGCGCGTCGTCCACGGCGCCTCCTTGCATTGTCTGGGGCTGTCGTCGGCACCGGGACGGGTTCGCCGCCTCGCGGAGCCGTCCAAGCACGCGTCGGTGCCCGGGCTGCCTTTACAGCCTAGTAGTCGGCCCGGCCTACTGTGCGCACAGCCAAAGCGGGTGCTCTTTCGATGGAGGAAACCTCGCAGCGCGGTGCCCGAGCGGGCGTGGGGGGTGTCTAGCCCGCGCGGAGGCGATCCGCCGCAGCGGCGATACGTTCATCGGTTGCCGTCAACGAGAGCCGGACGTGGTGCGAGTGCTGCGCGCCATAGAAGACGCCAGGTCCGACCAGGATGCCGCGCTGCGCGAACCACTCCACGGAGGTCCAGGCGCCCTCACCGCGCGTAAGCCACAGGTACAGGCCGGCCTCGCTCCGATCGACCCGGAATCCCGCTTCCTGCACGGCGGGAAGCAGGATCCCGCGCCGGTGCCGGTACAGCTCCCGCTGCTCGGCGACGTGCGTGTCATCGCGCAGGGCGGCAGCCATCGCCGCCTGAACGGGCGCCGGCGGCATCAGCCCCAGGTGCTTACGGGCTGTCAGCATCCGCTGGATGATCGCGGTGTCGCCCGCGACGAAGGCTGCGCGGTAGCCCGCGAGGTTCGACTGCTTGCTCAGCGAGTACACCGACAGGACTCCGGTGTTGTTCCCTCCGGTGACGCGGGGGTCCAGAGCTGACGGAATCTGCTCGCGGTCCCACGGCGCTTCCCACCCGAGCTCGGCGTAGCACTCGTCGCTCGCGAACACCGCTCCGAGCTCGCTCGCGCGTTCCCGGGCGGTACGCAGCGCCGCAGCATCCAGCACGGCGCCGTCGGGGTTGCCCGGCGAGTTCACCCAGACCAGCCGAGTGTTCTCGGGCCACTGCTCCGGATCGTCGGCCGCGATCGGGGTCGCCCCCACTACTCGTGCACCGACCTCGTAGGTCGGGTATGCCGCCACCGGATGGACGACGACATCTCCGGGCCCGAGGCCGAGGAGCAGCGGCAAGAGGGCGACGAGTTCCTTCGACCCGATCGTCGGGAGCACATCGTCGATCGTGAGCCCCGGAACCCCTCGACGGCGGGCATACCAGTCGACGATCGCCTCCCGCAACAGGGGCGTGCCCACGGTCTGCGGGTAGGCGTGAGCGTCGGTCGCTGCCGCAAGAGCTCGAGCGACCACCTCGGGAGTCGGATCGACCGGTGAACCTATCGAAAGATCGACCATCCCGTCGGGGTGGGAGCGCGCCTGCGCAGCGTGGGGCACCATCGCGTCCCACGGGTAATCGGCCAGATCGGCGACGCCCATCCGTCGAAATCCGGGATCAGTGGTTCTGCGGAGGCAGCTCAGCGATGACCGGGTGATCCTTGGGAATCACACCGACCTTTGCTGCTCCCCCGGGCGAGCCGAGGTCATCGAAGAACTCGACATTCGCCTTGTAGTAGTCCTGCCATTCCTCGGGCAGATCGTCTTCGTAATAGATCGCCTCGACGGGGCACACGGGCTCGCAGGCGCCGCAGTCGACACACTCGTCAGGGTGGATGTAGAGGCTACGTTCCCCCTCATAGATGCAGTCGACGGGGCACTCGTCGATGCAGGCGCGATCCTTGACATCGACGCACGGAAGGGCGATCACATACGTCACGAATGCAAGTCTAGTCGGCTGCCTCGACCGCCCGGCCGCGATCGACCCGCTCGGGCCAGGCGACCACGAAAGCGGTGACAAGGGGAAGCCACAAGGTCCATACGACGCCCAGTATCGACTGCGGCACGATCACTGAACCGCCGGCTCCAGTGCCCGACAGGACGATCGTCACACCCATGGCGCCAAGCCCGGTGGCAAGCGCAGCCCACCGGTCAGCTGTGAGCAGGCGCACCGCCATGATGACTGCCGCGCCGGCGACCATGGCCAGGACGAGTCCCACCGGGATGCCGAATACGCGATATGCGTGACTGACGGTACCTGCGGCCCCATAGATCGCCCCGACAACCAGCGCAACAACCCACGCGGCAAGCCGAAGGAACGAGAAGCGCTGCACCGCATCACTGTATCGCGGTGGCGCTGCACGAAACCTCAGACAGCCAGACCCCACCACCGCAGCGCTGCCGCTACCGCAGCTGCCGCGACCACCACGACAAGAAACGGCGCGCGCAGCAGGAGCAGGCCCGCCGCCACCAGGACAGCGGGGACCCGGGCATCCACCACAATCGCCTCGCCGACCCCGAGCGTCT
Organism: Microbacterium schleiferi; assembly: GCF_020781975.1. GTDB lineage: Bacteria > Actinomycetota > Actinomycetes > Actinomycetales > Microbacteriaceae > Microbacterium. The sequence continues at coordinate 360,751 of NZ_JAJGNI010000001.1, read as the reverse complement.
GCACGGCAACCAGCGCGGCGAGCAACGCGACCGTCAACAGGTCGGCGATCCGCGCGGGCCGCGGCGCCTCGAGGAGGCGCGGCGGAACGAGGTATCCGGTCACCTTGAGAGCCAGACAGATCACCGATGCCAGCGCGATTGCGCTCCACAACGTCACGGCAGCCCCTCCCGCTCTGGAAGATCGTCGGGTTCGTCGAGCCCCTCGACACCGGCGGTGCGCGTCGCGGCGGACCGCGAGCCCCAGTCGAACCAGCCGACCAGGATAGCGACCACAGCGGCGATCAGCACCGGGAGACCGGGCATGAGCGAAGGCGTCAGCACGGTAGCCGCGACGGCGGCCGCAATCCCCACGACGATGGGCTGCCTTCCGCGCAGACGCGGCCACAGCAGGGCGAGGAAAGCGGCTGCGGCCGCGGCGTCGAGTCCGTACGCGCGCGGATCGCCGAGCACGTCGCCCAGGAGCGCACCAATAAGGGTCGAGAGGTTCCAGCCGACATAGATCCCGATGCCGGTGACCCAGAAGCCGACGGTTCGCGCGCGTGGCGTTCGCTGCGCGAGCGCGACTGCCGTGGACTCGTCGATTGTGAACTGCGGCGCGACGATGCGGGTCAAGCGCCCCGGGGGCAGCAGGGTCGACATCCGGATGCCGTACGCGACGTTTCGCACGCCCAAGAGCGCGGCCGACGCGACGGCTGCCGGGATCGCCGCGAGTCCGCCGGCGGAGATCACCCCGACGAAGGCGAACTGCGAACCTCCGGTAAACATGACGAGGCTCAGGATGCAGGTCTGCCAGACATCAAGTCCCGCCGCGACCGACAGCGCCCCGAACGAAACGCCGTACGCGCTTGTCGCCAGCGCGACACTCACGCCCTGGCGCCACGCTCCGCGTGCGGCATCCGTCTCGCCGCCTTCCGGCGGCACGTCGACCGGCTCCATGCTCGCCATCCTGCAGCAGCCATTTCGTTTGGTCAAATAGACAATCGTTCGGCATACTGAACCATATGAGCTTGGCGTCTCGCATCGCGACCGCCGTGCGCCGCGAACGCGAACGCGCGGGGGTCTCTGCCGCAGAGCTGGCTCGACGCTCGGGCGTGTCCAAGGCCACCATCTCGCAAATCGAAGCAGGTTCGGCCAATCCCAACGTCGAGACCCTGTGGGCGATCGCCACCGCTCTCGGCGCGCCCTTCGCCGCACTGGTGGAAGATCGCGAGAGCGAGCCGACGCTCATCCGAGCGCGCGATGGCCACGGAGTGCGAGCCGCGGGCTCTGCGTACGAGGCGCTGCTCCTGTCGGCTGCCGCACCGAACGTCAGGCGTGACCTGTACCTCCTCCGCGCCGAACCAGGCTCGCCGCGACTCTCGGACGCTCATCCGACGGGCACCACTGAGCATGTGGTCCTCCTCTCGGGCAGCGCACGCGTCGGTCCGCGCGACTCACCCTTCGACCTGGAGCCCGGCGATTACCTCTGCTATCCGGGCGATGCAGCGCACGTCTTCGAGGCCCTCGTCGCGGGCACGAGCGCCGTCCTGGTGTCCGAAATGCGCTGAACTCTCGTTCTAGGCTGGAACGATGACCCGCCACACCCGATATCGCGGGCGCATGCTCGCGGGAGCTATCACGGCCGCCACCGTCACAGCACTCGTGTCCGGATGCAGCGCCGCAGCGCCCTCGAACCCGGTAAGCGAGGCTTTCGCCGCAGCGCTCGAATCGGCATCCGTCCCCGGCGGCGCGATCGCTATCCGCCGCGACGGGGCGACCACGGTTTACCCTGCCGGAGTTGCGGATGCCAGTGGCACGCCAGTGACCGATAACACCCTGTTTGCCTACCGCAGCGTGACCAAGTCGTTCGTCGCGACCGTCGTGCTGCAGCTAGCCGACGACGGCATCCTGGATCTCGATGCGCCGGCGCCCACTGCCGGAACCGGGATCGAGACGGCCGCCACGATCGATGAGCTTGCCACGATGACCTCGGGGGTGCCCAGCTATTCGACGCAAGCGGGCCTTGTCGACCTGCTGGTCGAGGACTGGACGCGTAGCTGGACCGACACGACCCTGTACGGGCTCACGGACGGCGTTCCCGAGGAGTTCGTTCCCGGGACGAGCTACGAGTACTCCAATACCAACACGGTCCTACTCGGGCAGATCATCGACACCTCTTCGGGGCTCAGCTGGCCCGAGGCGGTCGCGTCACGCATCCTGGAGCCGCTCCAGCTCGCGTCAGTCGTGTATCCGGGAAACGTTCTGCCACCGGAGGGGACCGCAGCCCCGTTCCAGGTGGATGCTGACGGCACCGTGGAGGAGCTTCCCGCCGTCCGCGCGAGCGCGTTCTCTGCCGCCGGCGGCCTGTTCGGTACGGCGGGAGACCTTGCCGCGTGGGCCGAGGCGCTGGGCGCGGGAACGCTCGTGTCGGACGCTTCGCAGGAGCGTCGGCTCTCGGAGTGGCGCGACACCGCCCCCGACCCGGCGAGCCCGTTCTACGACGAGTACGGTTTCGGCATCGGTCGCATCGGCGACTGGATCGGGCACACCGGCAATGGCCTCGGCTACCAGGCCCTCGCGATGTACCACCCGGAGTCCCAGACGGCTGTCGCGATCGTACTCAACGCGACAGGACCGGACTCGGACTTGCCCGCGCACATGCTCGAGCAGTTGGAGGAGCTGATCCTCAACGGCTGATCCGTCCGCGGTCGAGTCGACCCGTGGGCGACGCCGGTCAGGCGTTGGCGTCCTGCCGCTTCAGGCGCGATGCAGCGCGACCACGCTCGGTCTGGTCGAGGATCACCTTGCGGATCCGCACCTTCTCGGGAGTGACTTCGACACATTCGTCTTCGCGGGCGAACTCCAGACTCTCCTCCAGGGAGAGCTGTCGCGGCGGCGTGAGCCGCTCCAGCTCATCAGCCGTGGAAGAACGCATGTTCGTGAGCTTCTTCTCTTTGGTGATGTTCACGTCCATGTCATCGGCTCGCGTGTTCTCGCCGACGACCATGCCCTCGTAGACCTCTTCGGTGGGCTGCACGAAGAAGCTCATGCGCTCCTGCAGCGCCATCATCGCGAACGGAGTGACGACGCCAGCACGGTCGGCCACGATCGAACCGTTCTGGCGAGCGACGATGTGCCCGGCCCAGTCGTCGTAGCCGTGCGAGATCGCGTTGGCGATCCCGGTGCCGCGCGTGATCGAGAGGAATTCGGTGCGGAAGCCGATGAGTCCACGTGAGGGCACGACGAACTCCATCCGCACCCAGCCGGTGCCGTGGTTGACCATCGTCTCCATGCGGCCCTTGCGCGCGGCAAGCAGCTGCGTGATCGCGCCGAGATACTCCTCGGGCGCATCGATCGTGAGGTGCTCGAAGGGCTCCTGCGTCTGCCCGTTCGGCCCCTTCCGGGTGACGACCTGGGGCTTGCCGACGGTCAGCTCGAAGCCCTCGCGGCGCATGTTCTCGACGAGGATGGCAAGCGCCAGTTCACCGCGTCCCTGCACCTCCCAGGCATCCGGCCGCCCGATGTCGACGACCTTGATGGAGACGTTGCCGATGAGCTCGCGGTCCAGGCGGTCCTTCACCATGCGTGCCGTGACCTTGTGGCCCTTGACCTTGCCGACAAGCGGCGAGGTGTTCGTGCCGATCGTCATCGAGATAGCGGGGTCGTCGACGGTGATCGCCGGCAGCGGTCGGACGTCCTCGGGGTCGGCGATCGTCTCGCCGATCGTGATCTCTTCGATCCCCGCGATCGCGACGATGTCACCGGGTCCTGCTGACTCGGCGGGATAGCGCTCGAGCGCACGGGTCTTGAGCAGCTCGGTGATGCGCGCGTTCGAGTGGGAACCGTCGTGACGCACCCAGGCGACGGTCTGGCCCTTCTTGAGGGTCCCGTTGAAGACCCGCAGCAGCGCCAGACGACCGAGGAACGGGCTCGAGTCGAGGTTCGTCACCCATGCCTGCAGCGGCGCTTCGTCGTCGTACGACGGCGCCGGAACATGCTCGAGGATCGCCTCGAACAGCGGCTCGAGGTCGTCGTTGTCGGGGAGCGACCCGTTCTCGGGGCGGTTCCGCGAGGCAGCGCCGGCGCGACCTGAGGCGTAGACGACCGGCACGTCCAAGAGAGCGTCGACGTCGAGGTCCGGGACGTCCTCGTGCATGTCAGACGCGAGGCCCAGCAGCAGGTCGTGCGACTCTTCCTCGACCTCGGCGATGCGAGCATCCGGCCTATCCGTCTTGTTGACGAGCAGGATGACGGGGAGCTTCGCCTCCAGCGCCTTGCGCAGCACGAACCTCGTCTGCGGAAGCGGCCCCTCGGACGCATCCACCAGCAACACGACGCCGTCGACCATCGACAGCCCGCGCTCGACCTCTCCCCCGAAGTCGGCGTGCCCTGGCGTGTCGATCACGTTGATCGTCACGGGGACCTCGGTGTGGACGCCGTTGTAGGTGATCGCGGTGTTCTTCGCGAGGATCGTGATGCCCTTTTCGCGCTCGAGGTCGTTCGAGTCCATCGCGCGCTCTTCCACGTGCGCGTGCTCGCCGAACGAGCCGGTCTGGCGCAGCATCGCATCCACCAGCGTGGTCTTGCCGTGGTCGACGTGCGCGACGATCGCGACGTTTCGGAGGTCCGAACGGAGGGCATGCGCCATGAGGGAATCCTTGCGGGTGGGGAGGCGGCCGGGATGCCGGCGCATCCCAGGATATCTCAGGAGCGCTTGCGGGCAGCTGAGCGCGGAGTCGTCCTCGTCTCAGGCCGACTTCTGCTCGGCCAGGAGCGCTGCCCGCGCCTCGCGGCGCTGCCGCTGCTCGGCAGGATCCGGAACCGGAACAGCAGCGATGAGGCGCTTGGTGTAGTCATCCTGCGGGTTGCGCAGAATCTGCTCCTTCGTGCCCTGCTCCACGATGCGTCCGTGCTGCATGACGGCGATGCGATCGGCCAGAAGATCGACGACCGCGAGGTCGTGGGTCACGAACAGCGTCGCGAACTGCTTCTCCTTCTGGATGGCCTGCAGCAGCTCGAGCACGCGCGCCTGAACCGAGACATCCAGCGCGCTCGTGGGCTCGTCGGCCACCAGCACAGTGGGGTCGAGGGCCAGAGCGCGGGCGATACCGATGCGCTGACGCTGCCCACCCGAGAGCTCGTGCGGGTACCGGTTGCGGAAATCGCGCGGCAGTTCGACGAGGTCCAGCAGATCCTCGACACGCTTGGAGATCTCTTTGCGCTCACGACCGGCGAGCTCCAGCGGCTCCCCGATCGACTCTCCGACGGGCCAGCGGGGGTTCAGCGAAGAACCGGGGTCCTGGAACACGATCCCGAGCTTGCGGCGCACCGCGCGCAACTCCTTGGGGCCTACCCCGACCATGTCCTGGCCTGCAACGCGAAGGCTTCCCTCCGCGATCGGTACGAGGCCCACGATGGCGCGCGCAATGGTCGTCTTGCCTGACCCTGACTCACCCACGAGGCCCAGCACCTCGCCCGGCTGAATCGACAGCGTGGCATCCGATACGGCCCGGAAGGCGGGTACCCGACCGCGCTTGGGGTACTCGATCGAGACGTTCTCCAGGCGCAGCGCCGCCGTTGACTCGTCGCGTCGCGTCTCCTCCTCCACCTGGGCCTCGCCGAGGCCGAGGTGGGGAACCGACGCCATGAGCGCACGAGTGTAAGGGTGCTCAGCCTCACCGAATACCTGCGAGGCGGGCCCGTATTCGACGACGTCGCCGTCCTTCATCACCATGACGTCGTCGGCCATATCTGCCACCACGCCCATGTCGTGGGTGATGAGGATGATGGCGGAGTCGAGCTTGGTGTGGAGGTTGCGCAGCAGATCGAGGATTTCGGCTTGCACCGTGACATCCAGGGCTGTCGTCGGCTCATCAGCGACGAGAACGCGCGGCTCGAGCGAGATCGACTGAGCGATCATGGCACGCTGACGCTGACCACCCGACAGCTGGTGCGGGTACGAGTTGAACGCCTTCAGCGGGTCGGGCATCTCGACCAGCTTCAGCAGTTCGAGCGAACGCTCCTTGGCCTGCTTGCGCGTCATACCCGGACGGTGGGTCATCAGCGCCTCGGAGATCTGGAACCCCACGGTGTAGACGGGGTTCAGGGCCGTCATCGGCTCCTGGAAGATCGCCGCGATTCCCTCACCGCGGACCTTGCGCAGTGCCTCGGGCCGGGCGCCGATCAGCTCCGTGCCGGCGAGCTTCGCGCTTCCGGTCACCCTGGCGTTCTTGGGCAACAGGCCCATGATCGCCATACTGCTCGTGCTCTTTCCCGAGCCGGACTCCCCCACAATGGCCAGAACCTTGCCGGGCATGAGGTCGTAGCTGACGTGCTTGGCGGCGGCGACCCAGCTGCCTCCGACGAAGAACTCAACGCCGAGGTTCGACACCGACAGAGCGGGTCCCGAGTTCGGCACTCCGGCCTGCGTCGCTCCCCGATCCTTCCGGCCCATACGCCCGCCGGTTCGCGGCTGATCAGAGGTCATCGTTCGTTCTCCCGTGTCAGGATGGGCGCATGCCCGAACCGGTCACTCTTCGCCCTCGCGGCGGCATGATCATCGCCGCGATTGCCCTCGTGATCTCGGCAGCTGCGCTGGTGTTCATCGCCGTCGACGGCGGCCTCATCGACCTGGCCCGCTGGGCGTGGCCTGTCGTGCTGCTGGGCTGGGGCGCCTGGCTGCTGTACCTGCGCCCCTACGTTCGCGTCTCGGAAGGCTTCGTCGAGATCAGCAACATCGTTCGCACCTACCGTGTGCCCTGGGGCGACATCGACAGCGTCGATTCCCGCTTCGCGTTGACGATCCGCACGCGCGGCGGCCGACTCATCCGCGCCTGGGCAGCACCCGCGCCCGGCGCCCGACAGGCCCTCTCGACGCAGCGCGCCGACGTGACTCATACGCCCGGAGATGACGACACGCGCCGCCCGTCGGATGCCGAGGGAACCGCCTCGGGCGATGCTGCCGCGCTCGTACGTCGCGAGCTGGAGCGTCATCGACGGGATGATCCGTCCACCACCGAGACCGCCGGCCGAACTGCCATGACGTGGCATCCGCTGCTGATCGCCGGTACCGCCGCGCTTGCCGCCGGCGCGGTGGCGAGCCTCGTGCTGCCTCACGGCTGATCACCCGGCCTGTCGCCGCGTTCGCCCGGGCGTCGTCCTCGCCGGGGTCGTTGGTCTAGGTCGGTTAGCTGGGACTCGGCACCAAACTCATCCGTGTACGGCGCGTCGGAGTCCGAGGTTGGCCCCTCGACCATCGTGACAGCCTGCACCGACGGAATCGCAGCAACGGCGCGCGCGGCCTTGCGGCGGCTCACCTTCGCCTGCTGACGCGGGTCGAACGCGTCGCGCAGACCGTCACCGATGAAGTTGATGCACAGGGCGAGCAGGATGATGAACAGACCCGGCCACCAGAACAGCCACGGGCGCGTGCGGAACGCCTCGCGGTAGGTGGAGATGATCTGGCCGAGCGAGACATCCGGGTACTGGATACCGAAGCCGAGGAAGCTCAGCGCCGCCTCCGTCAGCACCGCAGCGCTCATGAGCAGTGTCGTGTTGACGATGATGACACCGACGGCGTTGGGCAGGATGTGGCGGAAGATGATGCGCGCGTTGCTCGCACCGGCGACCCGGGCCGCATCCACGAACTCGCGTTCTCGGAGCGAGAGGAAATCGCCGCGCACGAGACGTGCAAGACCCGTCCAACTCAGGATGCCGAGGAAGAGTCCGAAGACGAACGCGTTGCCGCCGAACAGCTTTCCCATGATCGAGCCGAGCACGATGATCGGGATGATGATGATGACGTCGGTGAAACGCATGATGAGCGAGTCCGACCATCCGCGGAAGTAGCCCGACACGGCGCCGAGGCTGACGCCGACGATCAGCGACACCAGACCGACCAGGAACATGACGGTGATCGACTGCTGCGTGCCGCGCATGACCTGCGCGAACACGTCCTTGCCCAGCGTGTCCTGACCGAAGGGATGCTCACCGAGGCTGAACGGCCACCAGGTGATCGTCGGAGCCCCACCGTTGACGACGGGGTAGGCGGTCCACCAGTTCAGGGGCCACCAGCCCTCGATGCGCCAGCCGTTGATCGAGAGCACGCCAGCGGCGTTCGCCTCGAGGTTACCCGTTCCGCCGATAACGGTACCGACAGACGTGAAGGCCAGGAGTATCACCAGGACGAGGATGACCAGAGCTGTCATCGCGAGCTTGTGACGGAAGAATCGGCGGCGCACGAGCGCCCCCTGGCTCATCCCCGCGACGGCCTTCTGCTCAATCGTCTGCTCGGAGCCCCGGTCCTGGGGCGCATCTGTGGGAAGCGAAGTCGCCATGGTCAGTTCACCCGGATCCGTGGGTCAAGAGCGGAGTAGAGAAGGTCGGCGATCAGGTTGAAGATGACCGCCAGAACGCCGGTGACGACGAAGAAGCCCATCACGAGGTTGACATCACCCTTTTCGAGGCCATCCACGAACAACGACCCCATGCCCTTCCAGGCGAAGATCGTCTCGGTGATGACAGCGCCGCCGATGAGCGCGCCGATGTCGAAAGCGATGATCGTCGCGATCGGAATGAGCGCGTTGCGCATCGCGTGCCGAACCACGACGGTGCGTTCGGTGAGGCCCTTGGCTCGTGCGGTGCGCACGTAGTCCTGATTCATGACTTCCAGAAGACTCGACCGCGTGTACCGCGTGTACGCCGCGATCGACACGACGGCCAGAGCGATCGTCGGGAGGATCAGGTGCGAGAACCCGTCGAGGATCTGGAACCACATGTCGCCCTGCAAACCCGGGGTGCGCGAGCCGATCGTCGCGATGACGCCGCTCTGCGGGATCCGCTGGACGTAGTCGGGGTAGACCAGCAGGACCCGGTCGATGACGATGACGAAGAAGGTGATGAAGCTGACGATCGCCGCGGTACGCGCTGCTTCCCGCTTGCCGTCGCCACCGACCACGATGCCGACCACGATGCCGATACCGATGGCGGCGATGCCGAGCAGAATCAGCATCCATCCCTCGGGGACGTAGAAGAACAGGTACTGGAGCGGGAAGTAGAGCGCGATCCAGATCGCAACGGTGATCAAAGACGCCAGCAATGCGCGGCGGTTGGCAAGACCCGTCGAGACGGCTGTCACGCCGACCGCGGCGCCGATGCCGGTGACGATCACCCCGATGATCCCGACCGTGGGGGTCGCGAACCATCCGGTGATGCCGAGGAACCAGAGCAGTCCACCTGCTGCGACGAAGGCAGAGCCGAAGGTGATCAACCTGGTCTTCCACGAGCCGCCGAGGAGGCTCATGAACACGACCCCGGATATCAGGCCGGTTATGAGGATCGCGAGCCACGTAACGGTGGGATCGGCCAAGAACTCGTTGAAGCGGATGGCGCCGAACTCCTTCAGGAGCACCGCCACCCAGAAGATCGGGAGCGAGTAGACGATGAAGGTGAGGAAGGTGACGCTGTAGTCGAAGCCGCTGTACTGGCGAAGCGCCGTGATGATACCGATCGCGACACCGACGAGGATCGCGATGATCGTGGCGGCGGTCACAAGCTGGATCGTCGCGCCGGCGGCAGAAGCCAGCGCCTCGGTGACCGGCTGGTTGCCGCGCGTGTAAGCGACACCAAGATCGCACTGCAGAATGAGGCACTTGGCCGCCCCGCCCAGCCACGTGAAGTAGCGGACTACAGGCGGAAGGTCCAGGTTGAGGATCTCGATCCGGTAGGCGATCTGCTCTTCCCGGTTCGGTGCGCTACTAGCACGAAGGTCGCGGAGCGGGTCGCTTCCGATCGCAGTGAGGGTGTAGACGATGAAGGATGCGACGAGCAGCACGAGCAGGATCGCGCCCAGCCGCCTGAGGAGAAACGTCAGCACGTTCGGCCTCGCGGGTTCGCGGACTCAGGTGTCATGGATGTTCCGTTCGGGGCAGAGCTTCGCCCAAAGGTACTACGGCATGCTGTGTCGCGGCCGGTCGCCGCGACACAGCTGTGGGCGCCGAGGGGTCACCTCGGCGCCCACGCTAGTTGTCGACTTCCCCGGAAGCGGCTCAGCCGCGTCCGGGGAAGGAGGGATCAACCCTCAGCGTCGACCGGGGCCCACTCCCAGAAGTTCCAGAAGTAGTCCGGGCTCAGCGGCATGGCCTTCACTCCGCTCACGCGGTCGCTCGAGACGAGCAGGCCGGGGAACTGGAAGATCGGGATCGTGACGGCATCCGACCAGATACCCATTTCGGCCTGGTTGAGCAGGTCGGTCTGGGCGTCGTAGTCCGAGGTGACGTTCAGCGTCTGCAGCGCGGACGTGACGTCCTCGTTGCAGTAGCCGTTGTAGTTGCCACCCTTGGTGTCCGGTGCTGCGAAGTCGTAGCAGGCGTAGATCTGGTCCGAGCCACCCACGGCGAGGCTGGTCTGCGACCAGGCGAAGATCACAGCGTCGTGCGGGTTGATCGGGTTGATCGACGGGTCGGTGAACTCCCAGTTCGGCTCGCTCTGGTCGACGAGCTGGAAGCCCGCCTGAGCTGCCGATGCCGAGATGAGCTCGAATTCCTGGCCACGACGGACGTTGCCCTCGGGGTACCAGAAGCCGACCTCGACCGGCGTGGTGACACCGGCGTCGGCGAGGAGCTGCTTGGCACCCTCGATGTCGACATCCGTGTAGTCGGCCGAGCCGTTGTCTGCCGTGAGGATCGGGTAACGAACCGTGTCAGCCGCGCTCACGAGGTTCGCGTTGCGAACCACAGCGTCGGGGTTGAGCGGAACGATGATCTTGTCGACGATCTCCTGGCGCGGGATCGTCTTCAGGAACGCCTGGCGAACGGCCAGAGCCTTCGCCTCGTCGCCACCGTAGGTGGCCGGGTCGAACGGGCCGCCGTTGTTGACGGTCAGGTCGACGTGCTCGTGCGAAGCCTGCACACCGGTCTGGACCTCGGCGGTCGAGATACCCTCAGCGACCTGGAGGATGTCAGCGGTGGGCTGGCCCGTCCAGATGTCGAGCTCGCCGGCCTCGAGGGCCTGCAGCGCGGTGGTCGAGTCGCCGATCGCACGAACGGTGATGCGCTCGAACTTCGGCGAGGGTCCCCATGTGTAGAGCGGGTTGGCGACGAGGGTCGTGTACTGGTCCTCAGCCGTCTCCTCGATCGTGTAGGCACCGCTGGTGAGCGCCGCAGCCGGGCTGTCAGGCAGCGAGGTGTACGCATACGCGTCGCCCCATGCCGTGCCGAGGGCATCGAGGACTGCGTCATCACCGTTGGTGATCGCGTCGACCACCTTCTGCTTGGCGGTCTCAGCGAAGCTCTTGGCCGCCTCACTGTAGGCATCCCAGTCGCCCTGCTCGCCCGAAGCCGAGTAGGTGTCCCAGGCAGCCTGCACGTCGGCGTACTCGTCGGGGAACGCGAGCGCGTACGTGCCGTGGGCCGACACGCCGAGGGGGCTCACGAGCTCCCAGTCCACGTAGGGCTCGTCGTAGACGAGGGTGATCGTCTTGTCGCCGGTCTCGGGGGTCTGGGTGATCAGGTTGTAGCCAGTGGTGGCAGCGGGCGAGAACGCGTCGCTGACGTTTCCGGAGATCGCCGCCCACTGCAGCAGCATGTCTGCCTCGTCGATCGGCACACCGTCAGACCACACCGCGTCAGCGGTGATCGTGTACTCGACCGTCAGCGGGTCTTCGCTGACGACCTCATAGGACCCGAAGTCGGTGTTGCGCACCCACTCGGGAGTGTTGTTGTAGTAACCGAACGTCGTGTCGGTCATGTACTTGATGTTGCCGTTGGCGGTGTTGTTGCCAGCGGAGCTGTCGTCATTGAAGTGGAAGAAGCCCTCGTTGTACGCAACGGTGACCTCGGAGTTCTCCACGACATCCGACTGGTAGGGGTTGCTGCAGCCGGCGAGCACGAGTGCTCCCACCGCAACGACGCCTACGCCCGCCGCAAGACGTGCGATCTTCACATTTCCTCCTGTGCAAGGGGTTATGTGCCGGGGGCATGGGAGACCCCGGCACGGATGGAAAAACCCTAAGCGCGCGCTGTGAGTTGTTCAAAACCCGAGGCCGAAAAGTTACATACCCTTAACTCGGCGGGAGTTGCATGTGGCAATCTGACAAGGTGCACCCCCCGAAGCGGCCTCTCGTTGTGAGCGAAGTGCTGAACGTTTCGCCCGTTGACGGGCAAACACGTACGCGCTTGACGTGGGAAGTCTGGATCGTCCTTGCGATCACCGTCGGCCAGTCGGCGTTGTACAGCATCCTGTCGTTCACACGGTCGCTCATCCGGGCCGCTCAAGAGAACCAGACTCTCGCGCAGCAGCAGACCCAGCTCAACCCCAATCGGGACGCCGAAGCGCTGTGGAATGCGCTCTACCAGTTCTTGAACATCTTCTTCGGCCTGGCGCTGGTCGCGTTGGTCATCTACCTGCTGTGGGAGCCGGGGTCCAACGCGCTGCGGCGCATCGGTCTGGACTTCTCGCGGTTCGGTGGCGATGCCGGCCGCGCTCTGCTCCTGGGCGCCGTGATCGGCATCCCGGGGCTCGCCCTCTACGTCGCGGGCCGCGCGCTCGGGATCACGCTGCAGGTGAGCGCGTCGCCGCTGGATGCCGCGTGGTGGACCGTGCCGTTACTGATGCTGGCGGCGCTACGGGCGGGGCTGACCGAGGAGGTCATCTTTCTGGGCTACCTGTTCGATCGCCTCCGCCGGTTCGGCTGGAACTGGTGGGCGATCATCCTGACGACCGCCGGTCTTCGCGCCGCCTATCACGCGTACCAGGGCTTCGGTGCGACCGTCGGCAACTTCGCGATGGGTGTCGTCTTCGGCTGGTGCTACCGCCGGTGGGGCCGGGTCATGCCCCTCGTGATCGCCCACACCCTCATCGACATCGTCGCCTTCATCGGCTACCCCCTCGCGGTAACCCTCTTCCCCGGCGTCTTTTAGCCTCGCCCGCCGCTGATGCCGTGAGACACAGCCTGGCGCGACGCACGGGGGCACGTCCCTCGCGCGAGTGCACGTCTCACGGAGCGGGGTGGCCGGGAGCGGGGATCCTCCACGGGAAGAGGGGCGTGAGGGTTGTCCACCGATGGGGGCGTTGCCCGGAATGGGTAGGTGGGGAACTGCCGACGATGAAGGATGCCACCCAAGCTCGCGATTGCTCCGAGTCCCGTTGTCCTTCACGTTGCATCGGATGCCGCGCCAACAGCTCGACCGCGTGATGACCGCACGCTGGTGCCCGTACGACACGGCGTATGGGCGGATGCGGCGGCCTGGCGCACTCTCGCGCCGTGGGATCGCTACCTCGCACGCGTCCACGCCGTCGCGCTGCTCCGACCGGACGCGTTGTTCTGCCGTGAGTCTGCCGCTGCCCTCTGGGGTCAGCCGATATTCGGTGAACCTCGCGACATCCATCTCTTGGATGGCCAGGCGACGCGCTCGCACCGGGTAGGCGATGTCGTTCGACACGCGAGCCTCACGACGTCGCGTTTCGTGGAGACAGGGGGCCTCCTGCTTACTGCTCCGGCTGACACCGCGGTCGCCCTGGCCCGCGCCCTTCCGCCCGCGTGGGGCTTGGCGGCCGTGGACGCGACGATCGGCAAGCGTCAACTCGGTCTGTGCACCATCGCGGAGATTCGTGACGCCTTCTTGCTGCAGGTGGATCGCCGTCACCGCCGCCGATGCGCATGGGCCATTGAACACGCCGATCCACGCTCCGAGAGCGTCGGCGAATCGGTCAGCCGCGCGGTCATCGGCTGGCTGGGGTACGAGGAACCTGAGCTCCAGCACCCGTTCCACTTCGAAGGGCAGAACGACCGTTGCGACTTCTATTGGCCGCGCTCCGACATCGCCGGAGAGTCCGACGGATACGGCAAGTACCGCACCCCCGCGGACCTTGCCGCTGAGAAGCGCCGCGAAGACCGCCTACGTCGCCACCTGCGCGGCTTCGCGCGCTGGGACTGGAACGACGCCATGCGCGCCGAGCCCCTGCGACGAACGCTCGAGGCAAGCGGCGTGCGCCGCATCCGGCCACCCGTACCCGCCATGCTCGCCACCCTCACGTCTCACTCACACCGCCCGAGACGGAACCTCGCGCGTGAGGCGGGCTGACGTTTCCCGCGCCAGGTTACGTCTCACGGCGAAGGGCGCGGGGCTAGGCGAACGCGGAGGGGGGTGGGCAGGCGCAGACGAGGTTGCGGTCGCCGTAGGCCTGGTCGATCCGGCGGACCGGCGGCCAGTACTTCGAACGCACCAAGGAACGAACTGGATACACCGCTCGCTCGCGCGAATACGGATGCTGCCAGTCGCCGACCGCGATGGCCTCGGCTGTGTGCGGAGCATTCACGAGCGGATTATCGCCAGCAGGCCACTCCCCCGCAGCGACAGCATCGGCCTCGGCCTTGATCGCGATCATCGCCTCGATGAACCGCTCGAGCTCACCGAGATCCTCGGACTCGGTCGGCTCGACCATGAGCGTCCCCGCAACGGGAAACGACATCGTCGGCGCGTGGAATCCGTAGTCGATGAGGCGCTTGGCCACGTCATCCACCGTGACTCCGGTGGCGTCCCGCAGGGGCCGCAGGTCGAGGATGCACTCGTGTGCGACGAGTCCGTTCTCCCCCGCGTACAGCACCGGGTAGTGCTCACGCAGGCGGGCCGCGGTGTAGTTCGCCGCCAAGACCGCACTGCCTGTCGCCTGACGCAGGCCGTCAGCGCCCATCATCCGGACGTACGCCCACGAGATCGGCAGGATGGACGCCGAACCGTACGGCGCACCCGAGATCGGACCCCCGGCGAACACCGCGCCGTCGGCATCCGCGAGCGACGGATGCCGGTCCTGCTGTGCCATCGGATGGGAGGGCAGGAACGGCGCGAGGTGCGCCTTGGCGGCCACCGGGCCGACCCCCGGCCCGCCGCCGCCGTGGGGGATCGCGAACGTTTTGTGCAGGTTCAGGTGCGACACATCGCCACCGAGATCGCCGAGGCGCGCGTACCCGACAAGCGCATTGAGGTTCGCCCCGTCGACGTAGACCTGACCGCCGGCCTCGTGCACCGCCGCAGTGATCGCCAGCACCTCGTGCTCGTACACGCCGTGCGTCGAGGGATACGTGATCATGAGGGCGGCGAGCGTCTCGGTGTGCTCGGCGATCTTGGCGCGCAGATCGTCGAGGTCGACGTTTCCTGCCTCGTCGCACGCAACGACCACGACGCGCATCCCGGCGAGCACCGCGGATGCCGCGTTCGTGCCGTGCGCGGACGACGGAATGAGGCATACCGTGCGCTGTTCGTCGCCCCGCGAGCGGTGGTACCCGCGGATCGCGAGCAGGCCCGCGAGCTCGCCCTGGGACCCGGCATTCGGCTGCATCGAGACGGCGTCGTAGCCGGTGACCTCAGCCAGCCACACTTCGAGCTGATCGATCAGCTCGAGATATCCCTCGACATCGGATGCCGGAGCAAACGGATGCATCCGCGCGAACTCCGGCCACGAGACTGCCGCCATCTCGGTAGCGGCGTTGAGCTTCATCGTGCACGAACCCAGCGGAATCATGCCGCGATCAAGCGCGTAGTCGCGGTCGGCGAGCGTCTTCAGGTATCGCATCATGGCTGTCTCAGACCGGTGCGCGTGGAACACCTCGTGAGCGAGGTAGGCGTCAGTGCGGCGGAGCGGCTCGGGGTACATGCGCACCCCGGCCAGCGAAGTGAAGGCCGAGCCGGCGAGAGAGTCCGCCGCTGTCTCCACCCCGTGGACCTCGCCCGCAGCACCGAACGCCGCGAGCAGATCCGCCTCGATCGACGGATCGGCAGCGCTGACCTCATCGATCGAGATCCCGACCGTGGTCTCATCCACGCGTCGCAGCAGGATGCCGAGCCCCGCCGCCGCTGAGGCAACGGCGGCGGCATCCGCGACCCGCACCTGGATCGTGTCGAAGAAGTGTTCCGTCAGCACCTCGATGCCGCGCGCACGAAGCGATCCGGCGACCAGGGCCGTCTTCGCGTGCACGCCCTGAGCGATCCGCTTCAGCCCCTCGGGCCCGTGATAAACGGCATACATCGCCGCCATGACGGCCAACAGCACCTGGGCGGTGCAGATGTTCGAGGTCGCCTTCTCGCGACGGATGTGCTGCTCACGCGTCTGCAGCGACAGCCGGTACGCGGGGCGACCGTCGGCATCCACCGACACGCCGACCAGGCGCCCCGGCAGCTGCCGTTCGAGCCCTGCCCGGACCGCGAGGTATCCGGCGTGGGGTCCGCCGAAGCCCATCGGCACACCGAAACGCTGTGTCGTCCCGACAGCCACGTCGGCGCCGAGTGAGCCGGGCGAGCGCAGCAGCGTGAGGGCGAGAAGGTCGGCGGCGACCACGGCAAGTCCGCCGTGGTCGTGGATCGCCGCGATGACCTCGCTCGGATCCCAGACTCGGCCCGCCGCCCCGGGGAACTGGATGAAGCCACCGAAAGCCTCGGGAACGGCCTCGGGCTCATCGAAGGACACGACCCGGACCTCGATCCCCAGCGCCTCGGCCCGGTGGCGCAGCAGCGCGATCGTCTGCGGCAGGGCGTCAGCGTCGACGAGAAACACGCTCGACGCGCTCTTCGAGGCGCGGCGAGCCAGCAGCATCCCCTCGACGACGGCCGTCGATTCGTCCAGCATCGACGCGCCGGCTGTCGCCATCCCGGTGAGATCGGTCACCATCGTTTGGAAGGTGATGAGCGCCTCGAGCCTGCCCTGCGAGATCTCGGGCTGGTAGGGCGTGTAGGCGGTGTACCAGGACGGATTCTCGAAGACATTGCGCGCGATCACAGCGGGCGTGAGCGTGTCGTAGTAGCCGAGGCCGATCAGCGACCGCGACACGCGATTGCGCGAGGCGAGTTCCCGAAGTTCTCCGAGCGCCTCGGCCTCGGTCGCGGCGAGCGGAATCCGTGATCCCTCCCGCGGCGCGGCATGAATGGATGCCGGAACCGCCGCCTCGACGAGAGCATCGACGCTCTCGTAGCCGAGCGCGTCGAGCATGGCGCGCTGGGCAGTGGCGTCGGTTCCGATGTGGCGCTCGGCGAAAGATCCGACGGTCATGCAGCGCCGCCGGTGAGGGCGACGTACGCGTCACGGTCCAGGAGCGCGTCGATGTCGGCGGGCGTGACCTTGAGCTTCATGAGCCAGCCGGCCCCGAACGGGTCGGAGTTCACGACCGACGGGTCATCGATCGCCTCGTGATTGACGGCGAGCACCTCCCCGTCGACGGGCGCGAACAGCTCACCGACCGACTTGGTCGACTCGATTTCGCCGCAGACCTGACCGGCCGATACGCCGTCGCCGACACCAGGGAGCTCGAGGAAGACGACATCGCCGAGCTTGTCGGCGGCGTAGTCGGTGATCCCGATCACGGCTTCGTCGCCCTCCAGGCGCAGCCATTCGTGTTCGGCGGTGTACTTCAGGGTCGTCAGGTCGGTCATGTCGTCCTCCGGTAAAAGGGCAGGGTCGTTACGGATGCAGGAATGAGCGTGCCGCGCACATCGATCGCCAGCTCGGTGCCAGGCGCGGCGAGTGCGGGCTCGACGTAGGCCAGGGCGATCGGATGCCCGAGAGTGGGGCTCAGCGCTCCCGAGGTCACTTCGCCGACAACGGGGGCACCGTCGACCGCCGGGTCGACGACCGCATACCCGGCGCGGCCGGCGCGACGGCCCTCAGAAACCAGCCCGACGAGCACGCGACTGTCGGCATCCGAGGCCTGCGGTGCCCGCTTGCCCACGAAGTCGGGTTTGCCGTGGGCGACGCTGCGGCCTAGCCCCGCCTGGGCGGGAGTCGTCTGGAGCGAGAGCTCGTGACCGTAGAGAGGCATTCCCGCCTCCAGTCTCAGGGTGTCGCGCGCCGCCAGCCCCGCCGGAACGAGCCCCAGCGGCGTTCCCGCCGCCAGCAGAGCGTCCCAAAGGGCACCCGCCGCGCGATGGGGCACGAGCAGTTCGAAGCCGTCCTCGCCGGTGTAGCCGGTGCGGGCGATGAAGAGGGGCTCTCCGCTGAAGGATCCGGCAGCCCAGGCGTAGTACCCGAGCTCAGAGAACGCCGGAGTGACCTCACCGATCTCGGGAGTCGCCTCGAGGACCTCCCGCGCGGCTGGCCCTTGGACCGCCACAAGCGCCAACTGGTCGGTCACATCCTCGATCTGGGCGGTGTCAGACACACCCGGAACGAAAAGGAAGAACGCGGTGCCCTCACGACGCTCGCGCGGAGCGAGGAAGGATGCCGCCACTGGCGCGCGAGCGGCCCGAAGCCGGAGCGCCTCGGCCACGGCATCCCGGTTGCCTGCGTTGGCGATGACAAGGTACCGATCCTCAGCGGTGCGGTAGACAATGACGTCGTCGACGATGCCGCCGTCTTCGGTGAGGACGAGCGAGTACTTGGCCTTCCCCACCCGCATGCCCGAGTGATCGCCCGAGAGGGCGTAGTCGAGGAACGCGCCGCTGGGCTCTCCCGTGACCAGGAACTCGGCCATGTGCGAGATGTCGAACAGGCCTGCTGCCTGCCGCACCGCGTGGTGCTCGGCGAGGTCGGATGCGTAGCGCACCGGCATCTGCCAGCCGCCGAAGTCCGTGAAGGCGGCGCCGAGCGCGACGTGTCGATCCTGGAGCGGCGAGCGTTTCGGTTCCGTGTCCGCGTGCGCGGTATCTGGTGGTGCAGGGTGTGACATGAGTTCTCCCGGTCGTCGGACGGGGGACGCCGTACGACGCCCGTGAACTCCCCCTCTGTCTGTGGCCTGAGAGTTTCGCGCGGCACCCGAGCGAACCGGATGCTGTGCTTTCACCGTCGGCGGCCGCCACCCGATGCGCGGGTGATGACGCTTTCCAGAGTGGCCGGACGTGCGCGGTACGCGGACCTGAGAGATTGGCGGGGAGGCTTGCTCCTTCGGTGCCCGGTGTAACCCGGGGCTCTCCCGCACCCGTCATGTGGCCGGATCTTCAGTTGCGCGGCCAGCATATCCCAGCGCCGGGTTCCCGCCAGCAGACGCGCGTCAGGGCGTGCAGGATCCCGTCGAAACCGGCTCCACGAGAGCGCTCGCTTGCTCCGCCAACGGCGCGAGGACTCCCGAGGTCACCGCATAGCCGACATCCGTCCCGTCGTCGGCGCGAGCGAACACGACACCCGCAGCGTCGCCGCCGGCGGTGAGCACCGGACCGCCGGAGTTGCCTGGAGCGACCCGAGCATCGAGCGCGTAGATCTCGCGACTCACCGACCCGCTGTCGTAGATGTCAGGCACCTGCGCGGTTCCCACCGACCGCACTGACGCCTGCCCGAGCGTGAACGGGCCGCCATAGGGGTAGCCGGCAACCGCCGCGGTATCTCCTGACCGCAGCGTCGGCACGACCGGCAGTGCCGCAACGTCCTCGGTTTCGACCGCGATGAGGGCGAGATCCTGGTCGGGGTCGAACCAGACCACCAGGCCCGTCTGCGCGATGCGCCCCGGCAGTTCGACCACGATCTGCTCCATCCCGGCGACGACGTGCGCGTTGGTCACCACGCGGTCATCCGCGACGACGAAACCCGACCCTGTCATGCCGCGCGCGCACGAGAACGCGGTTCCCGAAATCCGGGCAACCGACTGCGCGGCAACGCTCAGG
Source organism: Microbacterium schleiferi (assembly GCF_020781975.1). Lineage (GTDB taxonomy): Bacteria > Actinomycetota > Actinomycetes > Actinomycetales > Microbacteriaceae > Microbacterium. Next base: position 341,192 of record NZ_JAJGNI010000001.1, on the reverse strand, counting down.
GCTGGGTCATCGAGCGCGACCGGCGGGGCTGTCGGTGCTGTGGCGGGCAGATCCAGCAGCGTCCCCACCCGAGGCAAAGCGTCGACGAAGACCGCCTGCCGCAGCTGCGCGAGGGCCGCGCTCACGGGTGCCGGGGTCAGCGCATCGATCGTGGCGAGGACGCGCGACGACGAGGTGGCTGCCGACACCAGCGGAACGCCGGAGACCGCGGCGCTCTGGGCCACCAGCGACAGCGAGAGCGCGGTGGCGACGACCGCGACTGCCCCACCCAGCAGGCGGTCGATCACGTGGAGGCGCAGCTTCTCGGCTCCGCGCCGCAGGACGCTGCCAATCGCGCCGCCAGCTATTGCACCGCCCACGAGCAGGGCGACAACGCCGGCGATCAGCACCGGCCCGCGCCAATCCGACCCGGGCAGCAGCGGCGCGACGATCGGCAGGAGCCACCAGACCGCCACGCCGCCAACGGCGAGGCCGACCGCCGATCCGAGGATCGCGAGGACGCCGCTGCCGATCCCCCACGCGAGCGCGCCGAGCAGCAGGATCACGACGAGAACGTCGGTGAGGATGCCGAGGACCACGCATCCAGTCTGTCGACCAACCTGGGGGTTTTCTTCCAACCCGACCGAGTTGCGGTTCTGGTCACTCTGACTCTAAGATCGAACCCGTAGTTAGAGTCACCATGACACAAACCAGTCTCGCTCCCGATATCTCACGCGCCGCATCCACCGATGCCATCCGCGTCGCGGTGTCGACCGTCATTTTCACGGTGCGCCGCGACCCCGGCGATGGGTCGGGACGCCTCATGATGCCGCTCGTGCGTCGCACCCGCGGACCCTATGAATGCCTGTGGGCCTTGCCCGGTGGATGGCTGGATGCCGGAGAGGGCCTGGATGCCGCGGCATCACGTACCCTCGCCGAGACAACGGGCCTGACGCCGAGCTATCTGGAGCAGCTCTACGCGTTCGGAGACGTCGATCGCTCCCCCACGCGCGTCGTGTCGATCGTCTATTGGGCACTCCTGCGGGCCGACGACGTGGACGCCCAGCGCGCTGCCCATGAGGCAGCCGGTGATGCGCCCGAGAACGTCGCCTGGTTCGACGCGAACGCGCCTGGCACGCTCGCCTTCGATCACAACGAGATCGTGTCGTATGCCCTGTGGCGGCTGCGTAACAAGGTCGGCTACAGCCGCATCGCGCACGGCCTGCTCTCGGACCTGTTCACACTGGCCGACCTTCGCGAGGTCTACGAGGCGATCCTCGATCGGCGTCTCGATCCCGCGAACTTCCGACGTCAGGTCGAGAACTCCGGGAACCTCATCCCCACCGACCGGTTCCGCACCGGCAGCCATCGTCCCGCCCGCCTGTACCGCTACAACCAGGATGTCGAACTTGCCGATCGGGGCCCGCTGAGCGCCGCCCGGCCCGGTGGCATCCACCCCTCCTCGCCCGAATCGAGCACCTCATGACAGCTGTCAACATCGCCCTGACGCCGCGCCGCATCGACCCGTCCGTCGACCACGAGATCCACGGCATCGTCTCGGGGTCGCTGCAGGGCGAGACCTGCAACACCGACCTCGTCGAGGCTCCCTGGCTCTTCGACACGGTTCCGGGCTATGGACCCGGAGCGTCGGAGGGCGATGTCATCCCGACCGGCGCACCGCGCCAGGGTGAGCTGCCGCGGGAATACCGCGAGGCCACGGAGGCCGAGCTCGACGCACGGATCATTGCCGCCAAGCAGACCCTCGGCGAGCGCGTCGTCGTGCTCGGGCACTTCTACCAGCGCGAAGAGGTCGTGCGACACGCCGACTACGTGGGCGACTCGTTCCAGCTCGCCAATGCTGCCAAAGCGCGAACGGATGCCGAGGCCATCGTGTTCTGCGGCGTGCACTTCATGGCCGAGACCGCAGACCTGCTCTCCGGACCCGAGCAGGCGGTCATCCTGCCGAACCTCGCTGCCGGATGCTCGATGGCCGACATGGCCTCGATTGACGAGGTCGAGCAGGCGTGGGAGGAGCTCGCCGACATCTACGGCGATCTCGATACACCGGACGCCGAGGGCCTGCTCCCGGTGATCCCGGTGACCTATATGAACTCCTCGGCAGCGATCAAGGGGTTCGTCGGGCGGCACCACGGCATCGTGTGCACGTCCTCGAACGCCCGGACCGTGCTGGAGTGGGCCTTCGAGCGGGGCCGCCGCGTGCTGTTCTTCCCCGACCAGCACCTCGGGCGCAACACCGCGAAGGCGATGGGAGTGCCGCTCGAGCAGATGCCGATGTGGAACCCCCGCAAGCCCCTGGGCGGCAACGACGACACGACCCTGGATGCCGCGCGCGTCATCCTGTGGCACGGGTTCTGCTCGGTCCACCGTCGGTTCTCGGTCTCCCAGATCGACAAGGCCCGCGCCGAGCACCCTGGCGTCCGTGTCATCGTGCACCCGGAGTGCCCGATGGAGGTCGTCGACGCCGCCGACGAGGCGGGCTCGACCGACTACATCCGTAAGGCCATCGAGGCGGCGACCGAACCGACGACGTTCGCGATCGGCACCGAGGTCAACCTCGTTCAACGCCTCGCGGCCGAGCATCCTCAGCACGAGATCTTCTGCCTCGACCCCGTCGTGTGCCCCTGCTCGACGATGTACCGCATCCATCCCGGCTACCTCGCGTGGGTGCTGGAGTCGCTCGTCGCCGGCGAGGTCGTCAACCGCATCACGGTTCCGACCGACGTCGCAGACCCCGCGCGGGTCGCCCTGGAACGGATGCTGGCAGCCAAGCCCCCGGCAGCCCCGGCTGCAGCCTGGGAGCAGGCATCATGACATCCGCGCCGCGGGTGATCGTCGTCGGCAGCGGCATCGCAGGCTTGACCGTCGCCCTCCACGCGGCGGCGAGCGGCTGCCGCGTGACAGTCGTCACCAAAGACGTTCTGGAGCACGCCAACACGCGCTACGCGCAGGGCGGGATCGCGGGAGTCATGTTCGCCGATGACCGCGTCGAAGACCACATCCACGACACGCTCGTCGCCGGGGCGGGGCTCGGCGACGAGGCAGCGGTGCGGGTACTTGCGACGGAGGGCCCGGAGCGGATCCGGGAGCTTGTCGCGCTCGGGGTCGCGTTCGATCGCGACGAACACGGTGAGTTCCGCAAGGGTCTCGAGGCAGCACACTCCTACCCCCGCATCCTGCACTCGGGCGGCGACGCGACCGGAACCGAGATCGAGCGCGCTCTGGTCGCCGCCGTGCGCGCGACCGCTGCGACGGTTATCGAGCACGCGTTCCTGGTCGATCTCGTGGTCGAGGTGGGGCGGGTGTGCGGCATCCGGATTCTGCGCGACGCCCGCGACGGTCACGCCGGAACGCCCGACGAGCTGCGGGCCGATGCCGTCGTCTTGGCCACCGGGGGCATCGGCGAGCTGTTCGCACACTCGACCAATCCCGCTGTGGCCACCGGAGACGGGATCGCTGCGGCGATTCGGGCAGGAGCCGCTGTTGCTGACCTCGAGTTCGTGCAGTTCCACCCGACGGTGCTCGCAGCCGGTGACGCCTTCCTCGTCTCCGAGGCGGTGCGCGGCGAGGGCGCCACACTCATCGATGAGGACGGCCACCGGTTCGTCTTCGACGATCACCCCGACGGTGAGCTCGCGCCGCGCGATGTCGTCGCCCGCGCGATAGCCCGCGTCATGCGGCAGCAGGACGGACGCCCCGTGCTGCTGGATGCCACGGCCATCCCCGCGACGGATGCCGATGCCCGCGCCGCCTGGCTGCGCGAGCGATTCCCCACGATTGACAACGCCATGCGCGAGCGCGGCCTGGATTGGGCGCGCGTTCCCGTGCCGGTCACCCCGGCGGCCCACTACCTCATGGGTGGAATCGTGACCGACCTCGAGGGCCGCTCCTCGCTTCCCGGACTCTATGCGGTCGGAGAGACCGCCCGCACCGGCGTCCACGGGGCGAACCGGCTCGCGTCGAACTCGCTCCTGGAGGGCGCTGTGTTCGGCGCGCGCGCCGGGGATGCGATCGCGACGGATGCCGCATCCGGCCTGTGGCCCGCCGAAGCCCGCGACGGCATCAGCCCCGTTCCCTCCGGGGGCGTGACGGGAAGCCCGGTAGCCCCGGCGCTAACCTTCTCTCGCGCTGCCCTGCAGGACCTGATGTGGGAGAACGCGTCGCTGGTGCGAGACGAAGAGGGCCTCACCCACGCCGCAAGCGTGCTCGCGAACTGGAGAGCGCAGGCACGCTCCCCAAGGACCGAACGCGAGTACGAGGACGAGAACCTGCTGCTGGTTGCCCAGCACGTCGTCGCCGCCGCCCGCGCGCGGCGGGCCTCGGCCGGTGCCCACTTCCGGCGCGACGCCGAGCTCGCGGTGGTGCGCTGATGCTGGCCCGTGCCGAGATCGACCGGGTAGTGTCGGCGGCGCTGGCCGAAGACGCGCCGTGGGGGGATGTGACTGCCGAGGCCTTCGTCCCGGCATCCGCCCGCGCCCGCGCCGAGCTCGTCGCGAGGGAGCCCGGGACCTTTAGCGGCGGAGCGGTGTTCGCGGCAGCCTTCGCGCTGACGGATACCGCGATCTCTGTGGCGCTTCATCGAGCTGACGGCGAGGCGTTCACGGCCGGCGACGTGCTCGCGACCGTCGAGGGTCCCGCCCGCGGCGTTCTCACCGCCGAGCGCGTCGCCCTCAACTTCACGCAGCGGATGTCGGGAATCGCCACTCTCACGTCTCGCTACGTCGAGGCTGTCGCGGGAACTGGCGCTCGGATCGCCGACACCCGCAAGACGACACCCGGCCTGCGCGCATTCGAGCGCCACGCGGTGCGCAGCGGCGGCGGCCACAACCATCGGCACTCCCTCTCCGACGCCGTGATGGTCAAAGACAACCACCTCGCGGTCCTGGCAGCTTCGGGCGCCTCCACCACCGAGGCGCTCCGCGCCGGAAAGTCGAGCCTTCCCCACACCATGCGCGTCGAGGTGGAGGTCGACCGTGTCGAGCAGATCCCCTCGGTTCTTGCGGCCGGGATCGACATCATCATGCTCGACAACTTCTCGCTCGATGAGCTTCGGGCGGGAGTCGAGCTGATCGCAGGCCGGGCCGTCGTGGAGGCATCCGGCGGTGTCTCCCTCGAGACTGTCGGGGCGATCGCAGCCACGGGGGTCGATGTGGTCTCGGTCGGAGCCCTGACGCACTCGGCCCCCGCGGTCGATCTGGGCCTGGACATCAGTATCGAGTCGGGCGCCGGCGGGTCGTGAGCGTCAGCTATCTCGACAACGCCGCGACCACACCGGTGCGCCGCGAGGTGCTGGAGGCGATGACTCCGTACCTCACGTCGCACTTCGGCAATCCGTCGAGCCACCACACCATCGGCGAGCAGGCAGCTGGCGCACTCGCCGATGCCCGAATACGGGTCGCCGCCATCCTCGGCATGCGGCCCACCGACGTGATCTTCACCTCGGGTGCGACCGAGGCGAACAATCTTGCGCTCAAGGGCGTTGCGATAGCCGCGCAGCAGCGACGCGGCGCCCGGCACGTGGTGACTACCCCGATCGAGCATGAATCGGTGCTCGGATCCGTCGACTACCTGACGCGCATCCACGGGTTCGATGCGACTCTCGTGCCGGTTGACACGACGGGGCTCGTTGACCCGCATGCCGTCGCCGCTGCCATCCGCGATGACACCGCGATCGTCAGCGTCGGCTACGCCAATAATGAGATCGGCACGGTTCAGGATGTCGCCGGTCTGGTTACCGCCGTCGCCGGGCGGGTACCCCTGCACCTGGATGCCGTCCAGGCCGCCGGTTGGCTACCGCTGAACGGCCTGGGCGCCGACGCGCTCTCGGTTGCCGGCCACAAGATCGGCGCTCCCAAAGGGATCGGTGCGCTCGGCATCCGGTCGCGCATTCCGCTCGAGCCCGTGCTGCACGGCGGCGGACAGGAGCGGGAGCGGCGCAGCGGCACAGAGAACGTCGCAGGCGCCGTCGGGCTCGCGCGCGCGCTCGAACTCGCCGAGGCCGAGCGCACCGACGCTGCGGTGCGAGTAGCTGCGATGCGCGACGACCTCATCGCGGGCGTGCTCCAACGCGTGCCGATCGCGCGGCTCACCGGGCATCCGACGCACCGCCTTCCTGGCACGGCGAGTTTCACCTTCGCGGGTGTGAACGGCGAGACCGTGCTGCTCGAACTCGACCGGCACGGGATCATCACCTCCAGCGGCTCGGCGTGCGCGGCAGGGAGCGAGGAAGCCTCACACGTCCTGCTCGCTCTCGGTATCGATCACGACGAGGCCCGCACCGCCGTCCGTGTCACACTCGGCCACAGCACCACCGGCTCGGTGGCGCCGATCGTCGACGCCATCGAGGCTGCCGTTGCCGCCGTAGGATCCGGGGTATGACCGACCCGGCGATCACCGTCATCGTTCCGGGTCTGGATGTCGCACCCTACGTGCCCGCGGCGCTCGATTCTCTCCGAAACCAGACCCGCGGCGACTGGTGCGCGATCCTCATCGACGACGGTTCGACGGATGAGACCGGCGATCTCTTCGAGCGCGCAGCCGCGCGCGATGAGCGGTTCCGCGCCCTGCGGCTGCCTCGTACGCGGGGACTGGGGGCGGCCAGGAACGCCGGACTTGAGCTCGTCACCACACCCTTCGTGGGGTTCTTGGACGCCGATGACGAGTTCACACCGCGTGCGCTCGAACGCATGGTCGGTACGCTCGAACACACCGGAAGCGACTTTGTGATCGGCGCCTACACGCGGCTGCGACCGCAGCCCGACGGCACCTATCTCGATGGGCCGGTTCAGCCGTGGGTTGCCGCGGCGACATCACCCGAGCGACACCGCGTGACGTTGGACGAGCATCCGGCGGCGACGGGGAGCATCGTGGCGTGGGCGAAGGTGAGTCGGGCCCGCGTGTGGGACGAGCTCCGCTTCCCTGAGGGTCGGCTGTACGAGGATCAGGTCGTCGCGCAGCGGATGCTCGTGTCGGCGTCAGTCTTCGACACGATCCCCGACGTCGTCGTGCGGTGGCGAATGCGCCCGGACGGATCCTCGATCACGCAGCGCGAGTCCGAGCTCGGTGTGCTGCGGGACTGCCTCGAGGCGATGAGCGAAGGACTCGACGTTCTCCGCGGTCACTCCGAGGCTCGGCAGGCCCGCGTTGATCTCATCAAAGAAATGGACGTGCCACGTCTACGCACAATCGCTGACAGTCACCCCGACCTTCGCTATCGCGAAGCGTTAGACGCCTTCGAGGGCCGCTTGGACGGCGGCCGCGACAGCTGACGCCTAGCAGCGCGAGGAGGGTGTCCAGCTGCCGTCATCGGGCTTCGGGGTCTGTCGCGATATTCGCGTGCAACCAGTCGCACCACACTGACACGACGTGCCAGGCTGCACGGATCTCGTCGAGAGCACCAGGCGTCCACATCCAGTCGTCGGGCGGCTCTTCTCGCCCGACCGCCAGGTGGCGAAGGCGGAGGAGGTCGATGCGGGGATGGTCGGTGGGAAACCCTCGAGGCGCCGTGCGGAGCGCGTCATCTCGCATCGGCTCGAAGCCGCCAGCGCTGACCTCGGCGAGGGTGGCCTCGAGGTCTGGCGCTGTCCGGGCATCGTCCACGAGCGACCGGAACGCCGCCAGCTGCGCAGGGGACGGCTGGTACATCCCGCCGCCGATGAGCAGCCCGGATGCCGAGAGCTGGAGGTAATGGGCGGCTGAAGCGCGCGTAACCAGGCCGATCTGGAGCTTGTAGGGCGACTTGTCGGCGCTGAAGCGCACATCACGGTACGGGCGGAAGATCTTCACCGGTCCGAACTCCGGTTCGAGTTCGGCGGCCAGCGCCTCGAAGGGAGCGGCGACGCGGTCGGTGAAGCGCGACTTCTGGCTCTGCCACCACTCTCTGGTGTTGTTGACAGCCAACTCATCGAAGAAGGCCGGGGCATCGGGATTCAGGCCATCAAACCTCACGCCTGGAGCATAACGCCGGGCGGTGACACCGGTAGGCTGTGACCATGACTGCGAACGATGGCGCCGGTGCTGGACACGAAGACCTGGGCGCGCTTCGCAAGGAAATCGACGACCTGAAGTCGATCCCGGAGGAGCAGCTCATCTCTCCGGCACCGGCCGATCTTCTCGAGGAAGAGCCCACGCCGCATCCGACGAACGCGATCGGGTCCGAGCAGTGGGACAAGTCGGTGGACGAAGAGACCCTCGACGACTGAGCCCAGCCGCTTCCGGAAGCACGAACTTCCACCCCTCGGGAATCGAATGCCGGTTCCCGCCGTTATCGTGAACGTCGCCACCACGCGTGGCTCTCGTGCGCCCATTCTCGGCGTCCCCTCCCCTTCGACTCCGACGACATGCGCCCTGATAGTGAGGACCCGCCCGTGGCAGCGATCAACGCGAACCCGCAGACCGGCTCGATCCCGGTCGTCCCTGCCGGCCCCGATTCCGCAACGCCGGTCCCGGGGCTGAACCTTCGCCCCGAAGAGAGCCGGATCATCTGGCTCCTCCTGTCTGCGGCTTTCGTCGCGATCCTCAACGAGACGACGATGGGCGTCGCGATCCCCCACCTCATCGTCGACCTCGGCATCACCGCGGTCGCCGCCCAGTGGCTGACGACGGCGTTCATGCTCACGATGGCCGTCGTGATCCCGATCAGCGGCTTCCTCCTCCAGCGCTTCACGACCCGGCAGGTGTTCCTGGCGGCGATGACTCTCTTCTCGACCGGCACCGCTGTCGCTTTCATCGCGCCCGGCTTCGAGATCCTTCTCGTCGCGCGCGTCATTCAGGCATCGGGCACCGCGATCATGATGCCGCTGCTCATGACAACGCTCATGACCATCGTGCCGCCGCACGCGCGCGGTCGGATGATGGGGCGCGTCAGCATCGTCATCGCGCTCGCGCCGGCGATCGGCCCGTCGCTGTCGGGACTCATTCTCGATTCCCTCGGATGGCACTGGATCTTCGGTATCGTCCTGCCGATTGCGATCGCCGCACTCGTTGCCGGCGCAATTTGGATTCGCAATCTCGGGGAAACCACCCGTGCACCGATTGACGTGCTGTCGGTGATCCTGTCGGCGTTCGGGTTCGGCGGACTCGTCTACGGGCTCAGCCAGATCGGCGGCGCCGCAAGTCACGGCGGGTCGCAGACTGACGCCGCGGCCGAAGCCGGCTCCACGATGACCCTCGTGATCGCGATCGCCGTCGGCGTCGTCGCCCTCGCGCTGTTCGTGTGGCGCCAGCTTGTGCTGCAACGCAAGGATGACGCGCTCATGGACCTGCGCGTGTTCCGGTCACTCAACTTTTCCCTGTCGATCGCTCAGATGGGCGTCCTCTCGATGGCGTTCTTCGGTGCCATCACGGTCCTCCCCCTCTACCTCAGTCAGGCGGTGGGTGCGACGGCGCTCGAAAGTGGCCTCCTGCTGCTGCCGGGTTCGCTCGCCATGGGTTTTGCCGGTCCGATCGTGGGCCGCATTTACGACACGTCAGGAACCCGCGTGCTGTTGGTTCCCGGTGCGGTACTCGCGGTCGCGGCGCTGTGGGCCTACGCAACCTACGGGGCTGACACCTCTATCTGGGTCATTCTCGTCACGCAGATCGTGCTGTCGCTGGGTCTCGCGCTCTCGTTCACGCCGCTGTTCACGGCCTCTCTCGCCTCGCTGCAGCCTCGGTTCTACTCGTACGGATCAGCGGTCCTTGGAACCGTGCAGCAGGTGGCGGGAGCCGCGGGCGTGGCCGTCATGGTCACGACGATGTCGGCAATCGCCGCCTCCGCCGTCGAAGCGGGTCTCCCGGCCAACGAGGCAGCAGCGGCTGGGGCACGAGGAGCCTTCCTGGTCTCGGCTATCGTTGCGCTGCCGATCCTCGTCGGGGCCTTCATCATCCGTAAACCCGCTGACCAGCCCGAGGGTGCCATTCCCGCGCACTGATCCCTAGCGAGCGAGTCTCCCAGGTGCAAGCCCCTGCCCCTGCGGGCAGGGGCCTCGTACCGTCTCTGTACGCACACAGACAAGGGAGGATCACTATGTCGCATCTCACGGGCAAGACCGTCGCATTCCTGGTCACGGATGGCTTCGAAGACAGCGAACTGACCTCGCCCTGGGAGGCCGTGACCTCGCACGGAGCACAAGCCCGCCTCGTCTCCCCCGCAGGTGACAGCGTCACGGGCAAGAACGGTCACCAGCAGAGCGTGGACATCGATAGCTCCGTCGCCGACGCTGCCGAGTTCGACGTCGATGTGACGCGGTGCGCTCCTCGTTCCGCGGCATGTCGGAGTAGGTCGCGCTCTACGTGCACTCAAGCACGCTGACCGCGTTCATCGCGGGCCCTTTTAGCCGGGACCTGCCAGAAAGGGCATCTCTGTGCCGCGCTCGGCAATGATCCGGTTCAGGTGCGCGTAGAGAAGCGCCAGTCCCGGAACCGTGCCGAGGTGACCCAGCGGCCGGGGTTTGATGTCGTCAGGCTCGAGTGGTCGCCGCAGCAGTGCGTTGTCGCGGAGATAGATCTGCCCGGCGCTCAGATAGGTCGCTGCTCGCCACCGCGCGTCGACGCGTGGTGGCAGCATCCGCGTGGGCGAAGTCAGTGATCGCCGTGAGAGCTCCACTGACCGTCACCGGCAACCTCGACGTCATCTTCGGGAACGGGAATGAGCGCGATCGGCACGCCCGGGGCAAGCAGCAGATACGCTTCGCGGCGCATGCCTTCGCCGTCATTCACGCGAAGCCAACTGGGTCCATCCGTCGTCCCATCGACGACCTCTTGGCGCACCTCCTCGAACTCTCGGCCTCCGACGCTGTAGAGCTCGCCACCATAGACGATGTCAATGCGCTTCATGGTTCCCTCCGGGCACAGGATCGCCTTCCTTCGGTTCTGGCACCACGTAAAGGCCGGACGGGGAGTTCGCCGTGTACGCGAGGGCTTCGACCCACGCCATGTTGAGCTGCGGACGACGACCACCGTAGAACTTGTAGACGAGCGAGCATCGCGGGTGCACCCAGACCGTGGTGCGGCCATCACCAATGCTCGCGTCATCCTTCCACGTGAAGTGAAAGGCTTCGTTGCGCCTCAGCTTCGTCCCGATGACCACTTGGAGATGCGCCAGCGTGCGGTCGTCGAAATCGACTTTCACGTTTCCGTCGTAAATGAACTTTCCCATTCCGCTCTTTCTCCCCTGTGTGGATGCTGCCCGAATCATCGGGACATCCCGTGGTGCGGATCACCTGACCCTCGCACGCCCGACCCGCGAGCGCCAAGGTATTGACCAGAACCCCTCGCACCCGGTATCGCACTGATCGACCATTTTTTCGCGCAGACGATGGCACACTCCTGGCCAGCGCGCAACCCCCGACTCGCTTCACAGACCCCGGCGTACCGTCACGGTAGGGGAGGTCTCTCGTCCAATTCTAGGTCGTGTTGCTAAACCTCCTCCGGCTGCTTCTCATGCCATGCGCGGACGTGGTGGATGAGGGCGGACTTCGGGTACGCGCCGCCGCGTGGTCCGATCTCGAAGAGGTCGATCATGAGTATGAGTGGGTAATCGGGGGCCTGCGCGATGCGCCGCACGACATCGCCTTCGCATCCGATCACGGTCTCACCGTCACCCCAGATGACGGTCCAGGTATGCGGAGAGGATGCGTTCACAGGGATCGCGACCTCGGTCATGTCGGTGGAGAGATGCGGGTCGTGGTGCGCTTTGATGCCGGTGCGGGCCACGGTGATCTCTCCGACGGTGTTCGCGTCGATCTCGAAGACGCAGATCTCGCCGGACTCTGCAGGAGACCTGTGTTCGGTTCCGACGAGCCAAGCGGCAACCATGCAGTTGACGTCTCGACTCGCGGAGAGGGTGATCTCGACGCGCCCACGCGAGGGTGCGAATAAGAGGTTCTGGGGGGTCTCAGTACGGACATCAAGATCGACGCGGTGACGATGAGTTCCGAGCGCGGAGCCGATCGGTCCTGAGTAGACGCCGGTTTGCAGGTTTGACACCCGCAGCGGAGCATCTTCCGGGCGCCAATCAGGCTGGTCTGCGTCGATGCGCAACTCGACTCCTACGGGTGTGAGCGCGTAGTGGGCGCGGGCTCGCTCCGGGGTCGTCCAATGCGGCAGATAGCCTGCAACCCAATGCTGCGTGCTCAGCCCGGAGCTGAAGTCGTCATCGATGTCCGGTTCACGGTTCGGCGCGGCGGGAAGGCTCCTCGGGAAGGACGGCATGAGAAATTGTCGCACGCGAGCCCAACCAGTGGAGTGTCGCGGCGAGGCAGAGTCCGGCGTGGTAGTTGCGGGCGGTCTTGTCTGAGCGCAACGCGATCCCGCGCCACTGCTTGAGCTTGTTGAAGCAACGCTCGACGACATTGCGGCCGCGGTAGCGGGTTCGTTGCTGGTCGCCGAAGTCGATCGGTCGGCCGCGCCGCTTGCGGCGATGTGCGATCTGATCGTCACGTTCGGGAATCGTCGCGGCGATCCGGCGCTCGCGCAGCCACGCCCTGTTCGCCTTCGACGGGTAGCCCTTGTCCGCGAGCACCCGGTCCGGCCGAGACCGTGGCCTGCCCCTCGCACCCGGAACGCGGATCTCGCTCAGCGTCGCGGTCAGCATGCTGGTATCCGCAGCTTGCCCGGGCGTGAGGATGAACGCGAGAGCACGTCCCTTCCCGTCGCAGACCAGGTGGTTCTTCGTCGTTAGCCCGCCGCGGGAGCGGCCGATCGCATGATCGGGCGGCTCGTCACCGAACTTCTTGTAGTTCGACAGAGCCCCCTGTGGCGCGGGGAAGTGTCGCGCCGTGCTGATGCACGCGCACGATCGTGGAGTCGATCGACACGACCCAATCCAGGTCACCAGACTGCTGCGCAAGCGACTGCACCTCCACCAGCACCCGCGCCCAGACGCCCTGCTCGGCCCACCGGTTGAAGTTCTTATAGAGCGTGTTCCAGTTCCCGAACCGCTCGGGCACGTCGCGCCACGGCGCGCCGGTCCGGAACCGCCACGCCGTCGCCTCGACTACTGTTCGCCGATCCACCGGAGGCCGCCCCGTCGACTTCGCAGTCGGGAACAGCGGCCCGATCACAGCCCACGCGTCATCAGAGATCACATCACGCGACACACCCTCAAGACTCAGCCACGCAGCACTCAAGGGTTTAGCAACACGCCCTAGTGGAGCAACGTGGGGAGCACAGGTGGCGCGGGCTGTCGAATGCGGCGCCGCAAGGACCTTCGTCGACGACAGGAAACGAAACAGATGGTGATTCACGCCGCCGATCTCGGCATCCATCTGGACCGGGGAACGGGACAAGCTATGTTCCGATGGCTGGTCGCGAGCATGCTCTTCGGGTGGCCCGTGCAGCAGTCCGTGGGAGCTGACGCCTATCGCGCGCTGATCGATCGCGGACTGACCAGCCCCCGAAGTACGCCGAACTCGAGCGCGAAGAGCTGCGCGCCATCCTCGACGACGCGCACTACGCGCGGATCGACTACATCATGACCGATGAGCTGCACGAGGTGATGGCGCGCATCGTTGATGAGTACGGGACAGTGTCGAAAATGGTGCGCACCAGCAGCGACCGCGACGAACTCACGCGGCGGCTCACGGCGATGAAGGGCATAGGGCCCAAGACCGCGGAGATCTTCCTTCGTGATCTGCCGGAGCACGTGCTGCCCCGGTAGGGCCGTACTCTCGCCTGGACGGATGGTCAAGTCCCTCGGGCGCCCGCGGGTGTCCGCCTTATCGTCGCCGCATGACTTCGCACGACGCATCCCAGGATCCGCGGACCGCACACACCAGCGACGATTTCCCCGAGCAGGAACAGCAGCAGCCGGGGCTCGAGACCGAGATGACTCCGACGCCTGACCATGGCGAGGATTCATACGTCGGGCACGGCCGACTCGCCGGGCGGCGGGCACTGATCACCGGCGGCGACTCGGGCATCGGTCGGGCGGTCGCGATCGCCTTCGCCCGCGAGGGCGCGGATGTCGCCATCGCGTCGCTGCCGGAAGAGCACGGGGATGCCGAGAAGACCGTCGCGCTCGTTCGCGACGCGGGAGTCCGCGCTGCGTCGTTCAGCGGTGACGTCCGCGACGAGGGATTCGCCGAGAAGATTGTCGCCGACACGGTAGCCGAGTTCGGTGGGATCGACATCCTGGTCCTGAACGCCGCTTACCAGCGCGACCGCGACAGTCTTGCCGAGCTCGAAACCGCCGAATTCGATCGGACGTTCCGCACGAACCTGTACGGCCTGATCTTCTCGGCGCGCGCCGCCATGGAGCACCTGGATGCCGGTTCGGCCATCATCGTGACGTCATCGATTCAGGCATTCGACCCCTCGCCGGGCCTGCTTGATTACGCGATGACGAAGGCGGCGCAGGTTGCTTTCGTGCGCGCCATGGCGCAGGACCTCGGTCCCCGCGGCATCCGGGTCAACGCCGTGGCCCCCGGTCCCATCTGGACCCCGCTCATCCCCGCGACGGACTTTGATGAGGAAAAGCTCACGACCTTCGGCAGCGACACCCCGCTCGGGCGCGCCGGCCAGCCCGCGGAACTTGCGGGCATGTACGTCTATCTCGCAAGCGACGAGGCCTCATACGTTTCGGGCGGCGTCTTCCCGGTCACGGGAGGACGTGCGCTCTAGCGCACGACCCGCACCCATCGGCCATCGGCCATCCGTGGCCCCTCAGCCACCGACAGAGCCACCGACAGAAAAGAGAAACCATGCCTGGACGCCGGAACTCGAGCCTGAAGGACCCGGAGCTGTACGAGGAACTGCGCGATGACGGCGCGTCGAAAGAGAAGGCGGCCCGCATCTCGAATGCGGCAGCCAATCGAGGACGCTCGAACGTCGGACGCAAGGGCGGCGAATCGGGCAGCTACGAGGACTGGACCGTTGACGAGCTCAAGAAGCGCGCGAAGGAACTGGGACTGAGCGGCTATTCGTCGATGCGCAAGAAGGAACTCATCGACGCCCTGCGGGACCACTGAGGTTCGGCACGACCTTCACGACCGCGCCCAGCACGGCGGCAAGCAGCGAGACGAGTTCTGTCACGAGGATGCCCAGCACCGTGGTGATCGCGGCGATCACTGCTGCCCAGATTCCGGCGGTTCGCAGAGCTTTCATGGGCCAACAGTAACGCTCGCGAGCATGCCTCGCAGGTCTACAGCTCGAGGGGCCATGGCTCATCGGGGGCCCCGCCACGCACTCCCTCAAGCTGTCGAGTGCGCCGTTCAATCTCTTCGAGCGCATCCTGATCGGGCTCGATCGTGATGCCGCCTGCGACGGATTCGACGACGAACGCGGCGGCTTCATTGAGAAGCAGTGTGACCGTGACCGGGTTGCCCTCCGCGCTCACGGCAGGAACGGTGACAGCATCCGCGGAGCGGTGCTCGCTGAGCACGCGGGCGTAATCGATCAGGGCATCGGCAGTGTCGTCGTGCATGAAGAGCGACCTACCGGCATAGTGCACTTGCTTCATGCCGCGAACGTACCTTCTGTGGATTGCGAGGTACGAGGCCGTTGACAAGTGCAGTCTCTAGTCCTAGGACATTAGGGCGCAGGATAAGGAGTCGCACGAAGCACTCGAGCGAGGTGAGCGGCGTTCAATGCCACTGGAGAGATGTCCGACCCAGGTCGGAGTCGCGAAGACGAGGATGTCGGAATCCAGGATCTGCTGACGGACCTTCGGCCACTGGTCGCCGTCACCCATGTCGGCTTCGACGCCGGGACGGATGTCGAGATCGACCACCCTCACCGTGCTGTTGGAAGCGCCGTGCTGCGTCAGGGAGTCGAGCACGATGTCGGTGAGGTCTTGAGTGCTGGACTCGGCGGGCGACGGCTTGAGCGTGCAGTTGAGCGCGATCGCGCGCAGGGGTGTCTCAGTCATGGCGCCAGTCAATCGGTCACCGCGAGCCCCGTCGCGGGCCTTGACATCCGACGAGCGCGGAGACCGGGCGCCTGGTCTACATGGCCAGACGCCTGAGGATCAGGTCCATGATCCGATCAGGGAGCAGGCGACGTGCGGCGACGACGATCTTCGCTGACGCCGGAGTCGCGTATCGGGTCTTCGGCCGCCGCGCTGTCGCCGCGCGCACGATTGTGGCCGCGACATCCTCGGGAGTCCCGGATGCCGGCGAGTCGTCGACGCGCTCGTAGTTGCGGACGAGGGCTCGGGCCTGCTCGGCATACGGACCGGCTCCCGAGTACTCCTTGGCGCTCCGGCGCGAGATCGAGTTCCACTCGGTTCGGATCGGCCCCGGCTGGATGATGACCACGTCGATCCCGTGGGGGGCCAGTTCGATCCGCAGTGAGTCCGAGAGCCCTTCGACCGCGAACTTCGTGGCGTGATACCAGGAGCCGATCGGTTCGTAGATGCGCCCGCCGATGGATGAGACGTTGATGATACGGCCGCGCCCGAGAGCCCGCATCGTCGGGATCACGAGCTGACTGAGCCGCGCCAGCCCGAAGACGTTGACCTCGAACTGGCGGCGGGCCTCGTCGATGGGCACGTCCTCGAGTGCGCCGTACGACCCGTAACCAGCGTTGTTGACGAGCACGTCCAAACGCCGCTGCTCACGGATGATGCGGTCAACGCCAGCGCGCAGGGATGCGTCATCCGTGACATCCATCGCGATCACCTGGCATCCGGCTGCCTCGAGCTCCTGCATCCGGTCTACCCGCCTCGCTGCGCCGTAAACGATCCAGCCGCGCGCAGCGAGCGCGAGTGCCGTGGCGTGGCCGATCCCTGAGGAAGCGCCGGTGATGAGGACGACGGGGCGTGGTTTCGGGCTCATTCCCTTAGTTCATCACGCCCCGTGGCGGTCAGCTCCGGATGTCAGTCCCAGTCGAGGTAATCCTCGATGGGCCAGGCGGTTTCCCCGACATGGGTCAGCGGGAACAGGTCACGGGCTCCCTCGATCGTGACGACGCTGATCCGCTCGGGAGCGCGCGCTGCGAGAGCCTCGCCGTTCGCCGGCGCTGCCACCTCATCGTCGGCTCCCTGGATGATCAGGATGGGGATACCCGGCGGGATCTCGAGCGGGCCGACCTCAGGCGTCGCGGCGCGAGCAGCGCGCTGCATGGCGACGAGCTCGGACTTACGGGCGTTCTCCGGCACCTCGGATGCAGCGGATGCCGCGGCATCCTCGGTCCCCTCGACGCCGAGAAGCAGGAGTCCGCCGAACCGCCCGGGGTGGTCGATGGAAGCGATGCGCGCCACCGAGCCGCCAAAGCCGTGTCCACCGACCCAGGGGAACGCAAGGTCGAGGTGATCCATCACGTCGATGACGTCCTCGGCAAGATCGTGCATCGTCGGTTCGGCCCCAGACTGCGGGAGACGGCTGCCGATCCGCACGACGTGGAAGTCCTCCTCGGCGAGCGCTTCGGCAAGTGGCCCGAGGTAGCCGATGTTCAATCCCTGGCCGGGCACCAGCACGAGAGACGGGCCGTTGCGGCGGTCCTCGGCGTACGGGATCGCTCGCCCATCGGGTTCGAACGTCTCGATGTCAGCCATGTCGTCTCCGTCCTCTCGAAGCCAGCGCCTCATGACCCAACCGGGACAGAGCGCGTAAGCGTGATCACCCTGGACGACCCTAACCGAACGAGGGTGCGGACAATCCGTTCCCGACGGCTCACCCAGTCCACTGGCGTCGTCTCCACCGAGGCGCGAGGTCAGGAGAAGAGTTGGCGCAGCGCGTCGAGGTCACCGGCGTCCACGACCTCTTGGACCGCGTCGATGGTGGTCTGGTTCGCAAACATCGGCTTGAGCGTGTCGTTCCAGATTGACCGCACGGTGTCCACGTCCCCAGTGTCAACTGCCGCGCCCGCGGACTCGATTGCCTGCTGGTAAGGAATCTGCTCGAACCCCGCAGGCGCGTCACCTGGGGCGTAGTAGGGAACCCAGGGAATGGCCGGGTCGGGGGTGAGCCAGAGCACATGACCCGGATGAATCACACGCACGTGGTTCATCTGAGCCAGGTTTGGGTACGCGCAGAGCCGTTCAGCGATCACGGACTCGACGTCACCGGACGCAACTGTATAGGCCACAGGAGCACCGTCATCATCGACTGTGACCTCGCCTTGCGCGAACTCTCGTGCGCCCAGATCACGAAGGCTCCCGCGCCGCTCCCAGTACAAACCGTCGGATTCGCTCACGACCTGGGATAGGCCGGCGCAGGAGTCCGGATCTGTCGCTTCCGTCGCAGACGAAGCCTCGGAGATCGGCGTAGCGACAGCCGTGGGGACGGGAGCGCCGAGTGTCTGGACGGACTCCGGCGCCGTCACGGTACACCCAGCGAACGCGGTCGCGGCCACCAGAAACACCACGAGCGTGAGAGATGGCCTGGCTCCAACCGACATGAATCTCCTCAACGGATGTCCGTCCAGTTTGTCGAGGTCCAGCGACTATCTCTAGTCGACGAGGCACTGCCTGGTTCTCATTACCACTCCCGCCGGTCCATGGACGCCCGGAGCATCGGGGGCGGCCGACAGCGCGCCGCAAGCCGCGGCCGGCGATTCAGTTGTTGAAGCGGAACTCCACCACGTCGCCGTCCTGCATGACGTAGTCCTTGCCCTCAAGCCGCGCCTTGCCGCGCGAACGAGCCTCGAGCACCGACCCCGCGTCGACGAGATCGTCGAACGAAATGACCTCGGCCTTGATGAAGCCCTTCTCGAAGTCGGTGTGGATGACCCCGGCGGCCTGGGGCGCCTTCCAGCCCTTACCGATCGTCCACGCACGGGCCTCCTTCGGCCCGGCGGTGAGGTAGGTCTGCAGGCCCAGCGTGTCGAATCCGATACGGGCGAGCTGGTCGAGACCCGACTCCTCCTGTCCGGTCGACGCCAGGAGTTCCGCGGCATCCTCAGGATCGAGGTCGATGAGTTCGGACTCGATCTTTGCGTCGAGGAACACTGCCTGCGCGGGGGCGACGAGCGCCGCGAGGTTCGCCTTGGCGCCCGCATCCGTCAGCACCGACTCGTCGACGTTGAACACGAAGATGAAGGGCTTTGCGGTCAGCAGACCGAGCTCGCGGATCGGAGCGAGGTCGATTCCGGATGCCGACAACAGCTTCCCGCGCTCGAGCGCGTCCTTCGCGGCGAGCGCGGTCTCGAGCACGACCGGGTCGAGCTTCTTGCCCTTGACCTCTTTCTCGTACCGCGTGATCGCCTTCTCGAGCGTCTGCAGGTCGGCGAGCTGGAGCTCGGCGTTGATCGTCTCCATGTCGTTCTTCGGGTCGACGGCGCCGTCGACGTGCACGACATCCGAGTCGGCGAAACCGCGCACGACCTGGGCGATGGCGTCGGCTTCGCGGATGTTGGCGAGGAACTGGTTGCCCAGGCCCTCCCCCTCGGACGCGCCACGGACGATGCCGGCGATGTCGACGAACGAGACGCTGGCCGGAAGGATCCGCTCGGAGCCGAAGATCTCCGCGAGGGTGTTCAAGCGCGGATCGGGGAGGTTCACGACGCCGACATTCGGTTCGATCGTCGCGAACGGATAGTTCGCGGCGAGCACCTGGTTCTTCGTGAGGGCGTTGAAGAGGGTCGACTTGCCGACATTCGGGAGTCCGACGATTCCGATGGTAAGAGCCACGGGGGTCCAGTCTACGGGGGCGGCACGCCCTCGCTCCGGCGCGCCTCGGGGGCGATGTCGGATGGGCAGGCGATGCTGAAGCCGTGTCACTGGATTTCACCGCTATCGACTTCGAAACGGCGAATTCCAGCAATGCCTCAGCGTGTGCCGTCGGCCTTGCCCGCGTGCGGGGTGGCGAGATCGTCGCAACCGCGGGCTGGCTCATCCGCCCTCCGTTCCCCCACGACCGCTTCTTCGAGATCAACACCCGCATCCACGGGATCCGCGAACAGGACGTCGTAGACGCACCGACCTGGGCTGAGCAGCTCCCGGACCTGTGCGCGTTCATCGGTGATGACGTCGCGATCGCCCACAACGCCGGGTTCGACATGAGCGTCATCCGCCGTGCCTGCGAGGCAACGGGAACTGCCTGCCCCGACCTGACCTATGCGTGCACCGTGCAGGTCTCCCGCCGTACCTATGACATCCCGTCGCACCGCCTCCCCGCCTCGGCAGCCGCCGCCGGATACGCGGGCTTCGTGCACCACGAGGCTGTCGCGGATGCCGTGGCCTGTGCGCACATCGCGATCGATGCTGCGCGCCGCGCCGCCGCACCCGACATCACGTCACTCGCCGAAGCACTCGGGGTGCGGCTCGGGCGTCTCGAGGGCTTCGCCGCAGCAGCCGAGACGATCTTCGCTTGACGCGCCACGTCCTCTGCCCTGCCTCTGGCCCGGTCGCGGCGCGGTGAGCGGGCGATGTCGGTGGCCCGCGGCATCCTGACGACATGGACGCATTACTGGTGTCGGGAATCATCCTCGGGAGCCTCGTGGCAGGCCTCATCGCGGGCTGGGCGTTCGGTGCGGCGGGGGCGCGGGCGCGATCGATGTCTCAGCTGGCAGGCGTGCGCGAGCAGCTTGCCGCAACCACCGCCGCACACGAGGCGACCCTCGCGCAGCTCGCCCAGCAGAAGGAGTGGTACCGCGACCTCGTCGCCCAGACCCGCTCTGATCAGGCAGCTCGCGAGGAACGCGAGAGACGCGAGCAATCGGTGCTCCGCGCCCTCGAGCCGGTGCGCGAGACGCTGCAGTCGATGCAGATGACGGTCGCCGAACTCGAGCGCGAACGGCAGAACCAGTACGGCACGATCGCCGAGCAGCTGCGGCGAGCGCAGCAGTCCGACGAGGCCCTGCGTGCCACGACCGAGAGCCTCGCCAGCGCCCTCCGCTCCGGCAGCACGCGCGGCGTGTGGGGCGAGACGCAGCTGCGCCGGGTCGTCGAGGCTGCCGGGCTCACGCGGCATGTCGATTTCGACATCCAGTCGACGATCGAGACGGATGCCGGAGCCGGCCGCCCCGACATGATCATTCGCCTGCCCGGAGACAAGGCCATCGCCGTCGACGCCAAGGTGCCCCTTGACGCGTATCTGGAGGCGGCAGCAGTCCCCGAGACCGCAGTCGGCGCCGAAGCCGCATCCCGCCGTGCTCTCATGGACAAGCACGTGAAGGCCATACGCGCGCACGTCGACGCCCTCGCCAAAAAGACGTACTGGGCCGGCTTGACGTCGAGCCCCGAGTTCGTGATCTGCTTCGTGCCGAGCGAGTCACTTCTGTCGACGGCACTCGATGCCGACCCCACGCTGCTGGATTACGCCTTCGGACGACGCGTCGCGCTAGCGTCACCGGTCAATCTGTGGGCGGTGCTCAAGACCGTCGCCTACACCTGGACGCAGCAGGACGTCACCGCGGATGCCCGGCGCCTGTTCGATCTCGGCAATGAACTGTTCACGCGGCTCGGCGGCCTCGCATCGCACGCCAACGACCTGCGCCGGTCGATCGAACGGACCGTCGAGTCCTTCAACCGCTTCGCGGGAACTCTCGAGTCTCGGGTGCTCGTGACGGCAAGGAAGTTCCCCGGGATCGATGACACGAAGCTGGATGCCGTCACCGGCCCGGCCGCGATCGAGTCGGCTCCCCGGCACCTGACGGCGATCGAACTTCTGGAACCCGGGTCAGAACACGACGGAAGTCGAGCTTCGGGGATCACCGATAACGAGCCGTCAACTCGCATAACGGCAGATCTCGGTGAGGTCAGGGGGCGCGTTCAGGCGCCTACGCACCGCCGGGAATGAGGCTCAGCAGGGCGACAACCGTTCCCGACACCAAAATGAACGCTCCGATCGACCACCACACCGACGGTTGATGCCCTTCGGGGCGACGCACCCGAAAGAAGACGTCAGGTCGGCGTGCCGGATCGCTGGCGTCCGCGATCACGGCCTGAGCACCGGTGTGCGGGCCCGTTCGGGGATTGCGGTCTTCGCTCGGCGGTGTCGACATGGCGTCACTCCTCGCTTCCGTTCGGACTCCTCTGATTCTGCCAGAGGCCCGCGCGGAGGCGGCCGCACCGCGCCCGAGAGCAGCGCCAGCCCATCAGGCCGACGAGGAAGTCACCTGCTCACAGCCACTTCGATACGAGGTGCTCGGACGAAATCCGACGCAGGGTCCCCGAAGCTCCGCGAAGAACGACACTCTCCGTGTAGACGTACCCGCCCTCACGCCGAACCCCGGCAACGAGCTCGCCGTTGGTCACTCCGGTAGCAACGAAGATCGTGTTGTTGCCCTGGACCATGTCGTCGGCCTCATAGATGTGCCCGTCGACCTTCAGGCCCGCGTCGGTGGCGCGCTGCGCCTCGTCGTCATTGCGGGGCCAGAGCCGTCCCTGGATGTGTCCGCCGAGGGCCTTGATCGCGCATGCCGTAACGATCCCCTCGGGGCTGCCTCCGATACCCACGCACATGTCGGTTCGCGCGTTGTGACGGGCCGCGTTGATTCCCCCCGCGACGTCACCGTCGCTCATGAGGCGTGTGCCGGCCCCGGCCTCCCGGATCTGTGCGATGAGCTTGTCGTGTCGCGGCCGGTTGAGGACCGAGACGACGATCTCATCCACCGGTTTGCCGAGCGCCTTTGCCAACAGCCGGATGTTTTCGCCGATCGGGAGGCGGATGTCGACCACGCCGACACCGGCGGGCCCGGTCACCAGCTTGTCCATGTAGAACACCGACGAGGCGTCGAGCATCGTGCCGTGATCTGAAACGGCAAGGACGGAGAGCGCGTTATTGCGGCCCTCGGCCGTCAGCGATGTGCCGTCGATCGGGTCGACCGCGACGTCGCACTTCGGCCCGCGACCGTTGCCGACACTCTCACCGTTGAAGAGCATGGGGGCGTCATCCTTTTCGCCCTCGCCGATGACGATGGTGCCGTCGAAACTCACTGTCGTGAGGAACGCGCGCATGGCGTCGACCGCTGCCCCATCGGCAGCCTCTTTGGCACCGCGGCCGATGAAAGGCACCGACCGGATCGCCGCAGCCTCGGTCGCACGGACCAGCTCGAGCGCCAGGTTCCGGTCGGGATGCAACGGGCTCATGTCTGCGGTCAGGCTCACCATGCTCTCACCCTAGCCACAGCCGCGCCCGCGACCGTGGGGTTACGTCATCGGGTTCGGGGTAAGAATTGCGGTTCTTGCCAGGCCCGAAAGCGCGGTGTCTCAGACGCCGCTGTGTCCGCTCGATGCCCCGGCGGCCCACTCGAGCGCGATGACCACGACAAGTCCGATGACCGCGGAAATTCCCATTGCAGCCATCAGCCACGCCAACGTCATGCTCTTTGCGCGCGCCGACTGGATGAAGATGGCGCTCAGGATCATCGCGAGGTAACCGGCGACGAGGAGTGAGAGCGCCATGCCCGCCGATGCGAACTGCAGCGGCATGAGAAAGGCGAAGATGGTGCCCGCAACGATCAGCAGGATGCCGCCGGCGATCAACCACCGTTTCTCACCACCCTGACGCATAGCGGGCTGGTTGCGCATACTGGTCGGATCGTACTCAGTCGGATCAGTCATCGTCCGGACGGTAGGGCCTCATGTTCCGGCGAGCACTCCCCTTGACAGATCCTGCGCACCGCCGCTGCACGCGGCTACGGTCGCGCCACGGGCGCCGTCGTTGCATCGAAGTGTTGCGAGACGAGCAGTATCCCCCCGGATGAGTTCGCCGAGTTGGCGAGGTCCTCGATCCATTCGCGGCTCAACTGCGGCGATTCCGGCTCATCGAAGACGAAACGGAGTGGTATCGACGGATGCAGCCACAGGGTGGTGCGGCCGGGTTCCTGGTCCTCTGGGTGCTGCCACGACACCGTGAAACTCTCGCCGCGGCGCAGCTTCGTGGCGATCACCACTTTGAGATGCGCAAGCGCGAGGTCATCGATGTAGATCGGGGTCGCCGATCCTCCGTAGTAAACAGTTCCCATGTGCGCAACCATACGTGCACAGCCGTCGATAAAGGCCGACATGGCAGAACCTTCATGTTCGGGTTGCACGTTAGCCGCTGCGCCGGTCAATCTCACGGCTCGCTGTCTCGGTGAGCGCGAGCCCGCTTCGCTAGAGTGACGGTGAACCCCCACCGAGGTGAATCCCCACCGACAAGGAGCGCACTCATGCCCGTCGCAACCCCCGACCAGTACGCCGAGATGCTCGACCGCGCCAAGGCGGGCGGGTTTGCCTACCCGGCTATCAACGTCTCGAGCTCGCAGTCGATCAACGCGGTACTACAGGGTCTCGCGGAGGCAGGTTCCGACGGCATCCTGCAGGTGACGACGGGTGGCGCTGATTACTTCGCCGGTCACACCGTCAAGGCTCGCGCGACCGGAGCGCTTGCGATGGCGAAGTTCGCGACCGAGGTCGCCAAGAACTACCCGATCACCGTCGCGCTGCACACCGACCACTGCCCCAAGCCCGCGCTCGAAGACTTCGTGCTCCCGCTGCTTGCGGCATCCGAGGAGCAGGTCAAGGCCGGCGGCGAGCCGATCTTCCAGTCCCACATGTGGGATGGCTCGGCAGTCCCGCTCGGCGAGAACATCGAGATCGCCAAGGAGCTGCTGCCCCGGCTGAAGAACATCAACGCGATCCTCGAGGTCGAGATCGGTGTCGTCGGCGGCGAAGAGGACGGCGTCAAGCACGAGGGCACAAACGACGCGCTCTACACCACGACCGGCGATGTCACGCAGGTCGTGGAGGCCCTGGGTCTTGGTGACCAGGGCCGGTGGATCGCCGCGCTCACCTTCGGCAACGTTCACGGGGTCTACAAGCCCGGCAACGTCAAGCTCAAGCCCGAACTGCTCGGCGAGATCCAGGAGGGGATCGCAGCCAAGTTCGGCACCGGCGCCAAGCCCCTCGATCTCGTCTTCCACGGCGGCAGCGGTTCGACCGAGGAAGAGATCGCGCTGGCTGTCGCGAACGGTGTGATCAAGATGAACATCGACACCGACACCCAGTACGCGTTCACGCGCTCCGTCGCGGGCTTCATGTTCAGCAACTACGACGGCGTCCTGAAGGTCGATGGCGAGGTCGGCAACAAGAAGGCGTACGACCCCCGCGCGTGGGGCAAGGTCGCGGAGTCCGCGATGGCGGCACGTGTGGTCGAAGCCACGCAGCAGCTCGGTTCCGCGGGCAAGTCGCTCGGCGCCTGAGACACAACGGCACGCACTCAGTCAGCCGACCCGCGTGCCTGATCTCAAGAGATCGAGGTCAGGTACGCGGCGAAGGCGGGGTCTGACATCAGCGGGACGATCGCGAGCGCGCCGACGACCACATGAGTCACGACGGCGCCGACCAGCGGCACCCACCACGCGATCTTACCGGCCATGGTCCGCCGCACCGAGAACCATGCGGTGATGAGGTATCCGATGATCAGGGCGACCGCAGCTGCAGCACCCCACGTCTGTCCGCCGCCCAGGTTCGTGAACTCGCCGGGGATCCCCATCACCTCGAAGACCGTTGCGGCGTACTGCGAGAAATCCACGAGCGCGAGAGCAGCGACAGCGACGTTGACCAACGCGTAGGCGAGCAGGGCGAAGGTGACGATGCGGTCGATTGCCTTCGATCGTGCAGGGTCGACGGCACTGCGGGGCGTGCCGTCGTTGCCCACGGATGCCGACGCCGCGGCATCCGTCACCGACTCGCCGGTCTCGAGAGCCCATGTCGCGTCGGGCTTCTGGATGCGCGCCCGCTGCTCTTCCGGCGTCGCATAGACGCCGTACTTCGGCTCGGGCCGGTCTTCGTCGCTCATGCGCGCACGCGCCCGCCCCGGTGTTCGCTTGTGCTCTGCCGCAGTTCCTTGGGAAGCGAGAACATCAGGTCCTCCTCGGCTGTGCGCACCTCTTCGACGTCGCGATAGCCGGCCGCCGCAAGGTCCTCGAGCACCTGCTGAACCAGCACCTCGGGGACTGAGGCGCCACTGGTGACACCGACGCTGGCAACGCCATCGAGCCATTCCTGCCGAATCTCGTCAGCGTAATCGACGCGATACGCAGCCTTCGCGCCGTACTCGAGCGCGACCTCGACGAGCCGCACGCTGTTGGACGAGTTGGCCGAGCCGACGACGATCACCAGGTCAGCACCTTGGGCGACCTTCTTGATGGCTACCTGGCGGTTCTGGGTCGCGTAGCAGATGTCGTCGGAGGGCGGATCCTGCAGCTCGGGGAACCGCTCGCGCAACCGCCTGACGGTTTCCATCGTTTCGTCCACCGAGAGCGTCGTCTGCGAGAGCCAGACCACGCGGGACGGATCCCGCACCTGAACGGTGTCGGCCTCTTCGGGCGAGTTGACGATCGTGATGTGCTCCGGCGCCTCACCCGCCGTGCCCTCGACCTCTTCGTGACCGAGGTGACCGATCAAGAGGATCTCGAACTCGTCGCGGGCAAAGCGCACTGCTTCGCGGTGAACCTTCGTCACCAGTGGGCAGGTCGCATCGATTGCCTGGAGCTGCCGATCGGCTGCCGACTGCACGACAGCCGGTGACACACCGTGCGCGCTGAAGACGACGTGCGCGCCCTCGGGAACTTCGTCGACCTCGTCGACGAAGATCGCGCCCTTCTGCTCCAGCTCGGTCACGACGTGGATGTTGTGAACGATCTGCTTGCGGACGTAGACGGGGGCACCGAATCGCTCGAGCGCCTTCTCGACCGCGATGACGGCTCGATCGACCCCCGCGCAGTATCCCCGGGGCGCAGCGAGCAGCACCCGCTTGGGTCGGTCGACCGGGATATCCTGGAGGCGCTCACGGCGCCGCGGAACGCGGGGCATGGGCATGTGTACCGCGGGAGTGCTCATCGGTCCGATTCTACGGGGGCGTCCTGAGCGCGGGCCGGGCGAGCCGAAAGGGATCATGACGACGTTTCAGCCCGAACCCGTCCCGGGGCAGGCCCCACCCCCTGATTCGGTCCACCCTCGGGACTCGAACGCTCACTCGCCGACCTCGGTGGCCCGCCTCGGCGACACGATCCGCGGCTTCGTCGAAACGTGGGGTTCCGTGTGGGTCGAGGGAGAGATCACGTCGTGGAACCTTCGCGGCGGCAACGTTTTCGGGCGGATGAAGGACCTGACAACTGACGCGACGATCTCGATCAGGATCTGGTCGAGCACGCGCCAACGCCTCCCCGCCGACCTCGCCGTCGGCGATCGCGTCGTCGCGTGCGTCAAGGCCGACTACTTCACACGAACCGGCGACTTCAGCTTCGCCGTTTCGGCGATGCGGCACGTGGGGCTCGGCGACCAGTTGGAGCGGCTCGAGCGGCTCCGGGTCCAGCTGCGTGGCGAAGGACTGTTCGACCCCTCGCGCAAGAAGCCGCTCCCCTTCCTCCCGCACCTCATCGGCCTGATCACGGGCGAGAACTCGGATGCCGAGAAGGATGTGCATCGCAACGCCGAACTGCGCTGGCCGCGCGTGCGGTTTCGCACGCGGTACGCGGCGGTGCAGGGGGATCGCTGCGTGCCCGAGACGATCGCGGCGCTGAAGACCCTGGACGCCGACCCCGAGGTGGATGTGATCATCATCGCTCGCGGCGGGGGTGACCCGCAGACGCTGCTGGGGTTCAGTGACGAGCGCCTCGTTCGTGCGGTCGCCGCGGCATCCACCCCCGTGGTCAGCGCGATCGGGCACGAGAACGACCATCCGATCCTCGACGACGTGGCAGATCTTCGAGCATCCACGCCGACGGATGCCGCCAAGCGCGTGGTCCCCGACGTCGCCGAGCAGCGGGCGCTCGTGTCCCAGTTGCGCAGCCGCGCCCGGACCCGGGTGACACAGCGGCTGGCTCATGACATCACGCAGCTCGAGCAGCTGCGCTCACGCCCCGTGCTGCGCAATCCCGAGAACGCCGTGGCCCAGCGAGCGCAGCACATCGAGCTTCTCGTGGCGCGAGGGCGGGACCACGCCGAGCGTGCCGTGGCGGCGCAGGCCGGGAAGACCGCGGAGTTGCGAGCAGCGGTGCGAGCCCTCTCCCCCGCCTCGACTCTTGCCCGCGGCTACGCCATCGCGCACGTCGCGGGTGGGGTCATCGTGCGAGATGCCGAGCAGGCGCCCGCCGGTACCGACGTCACCGTCACAGTGGGGCGTGGCTCGTTCGGGGCCCGTTCTGCAGGCGAGGTCGAGGAGAGCAGCACCCCCGACGTGCCGCTCTAGGATGGAGATCATGACCGCCGCCAACCCGCATGCACCGGGGGATGTCGACGACCTGTCGTTCGAACAGGCTCGCGACGAGCTGGTTCGGGTCGTCGCAGCGCTGGAGCAGGGCGCACCGACCCTCGAGGAGTCGCTGCGACTGTGGGAGCGCGGCGAAGCACTCGCAGCGCGATGTGAGCAATGGCTCGTCGGCGCGAAGGAGCGGCTGGATGCTGCGCGCGCGGCGTCGACGTCGTCCCCGAGCGGAGACGAGTCATGATGGCTCAGCGCGACCGGATCGTCGCCGAGCTCGGGCGTCCCGAAACGCCCGAGGAGACGGCGGCCCGGAAGGCCGAGTCTTCCCGCGTGTATCGGTCGAGCCAGACGTTTCGCAATCTGGTTGCCGCCCTGGTGATCACGCTCGGAATCGTTGCGATCGTCATCTTCGCGGTCCCGAGAGGCGAACCACCAGCCTCGGAGCCGATCGACGTCGCCGCCGTCGCCGAGGAGGTCTCACTCACCCTCGACGGCTCGACCGTGATCGTTCCTGTCGTTCCCGAGACCTGGCTCGTGACCTCAGCCGCCGTCGCGGGAGACGACCCGCGCACGTGGACGGTGCTGTATGTCCCGGCTGAGGACGCCGGATTCGTGCGGGTTTCCCAGGGCTTCAGCGCAGACGCAACGTGGCCGACTCGCGAGCTCTCGGGGGCAGATTCGGCGGGAACCATCGTCATCGATGGTGTCGAATGGACCGAGTACGACATCCCCGACCCGGCTCGCGCGGGCAACATCTCAGCGGCCCTCAGCACGACAGCCGGAGCGGACACGATCCTCATCTACGGCGCGACGGATGCCGCCACCCTGCGCGTGGTCGCTGAGGGGCTCGCAGATCAGATCATCGCTGCCCGAGAGGGGATCTCATGATGCAGACCGCGACTCCCGCCGAGGTCTGGGGAGACATGCGCGACGGCAATGCACGGTTCGTGTCGGGCGAGCCCTCACACCCTCGGCAGGATGTCGAGCGTCGTCACGAGCTGGCCGGAGGTCAACGCCCCCGTGCCGCGCTCTTCGGCTGTGCCGACTCGCGCCTCGCGGCGGAGATCATCTTCGACCAGGGCCTCGGCGACCTGTTCGTCGTGCGAAACGCTGGACAGGTCATCTCCGACTCTGTTGTGGGCAGCCTCGAATACGCCGTCGCGGTGCTCGAAGTCCCCCTCATCGTCGTGCTCGGACATGACGAATGCGGCGCCGTAGCCGCGGCTATCGAGTCAACGACCGTGGATGCCCCCTCCCTTCCCCCGCACATCTGGCGCCAGATCGCGCCCATCGTCCCGGCGGTCAGACGCGTCATCCGCTCTTCCGACGGCGGACCGGTGGACGCCGAAGAGGTAGGCCGAGAGCACCTGCGCGACACCGTCGCCGAGCTCCTCCACTCCTCCGAACTCATCAGCGATGCCGTCGCCGCCGGAACCCTCGCGATCGTCGGAGCGAACTATCGGCTGTCGGAGGGCACGGCGATCCCCGATGTCATCGTGGGCGCCGCCGAGAACCCCTGATCACTGCGGGCAGCTGCCCGAGCACACCTGAAGCGAAGGAACGAGGACGTGACTGACATCGAGTACCGCATCGAACACGACACGATGGGCGAGGTGCGGGTGCCCAAGAACGCACTGTACGCCGCGCAAACCCAGCGGGCCGTTGAGAACTTCCCGATCTCGGGTGATGCCCTCGACCCCGCGCAGATCGTGGCGCTGGCGCGCATCAAGAAGGCTGCGGCGCTGGCCAACCGGGACCTCGGCACCCTCGACGCCCAGATCGCAGAGGCCATTGCCGCGGCGGCCGACGAGATCATCGGCGGGGCGCACGCCGACCAGTTCCCGATCGATGTGTACCAGACCGGCAGCGGCACCTCGTCGAACATGAACATGAACGAGGTGCTCGCCACCATCGCGACGCACAGCCTCGGCCAGACGGTGCACCCGAACGACCACGTCAACGCGTCCCAGTCCTCGAACGACGTCTTTCCGACGTCGGTGCACGTCGCGGTCACCCAGGAACTGATCGACGACCTCATCCCGGCGCTCGACCACCTGGCGGTAGCGCTCGAAGAGAAGGCTGAGCTCTGGAAGAGCGTCGTGAAGTCCGGCAGGACCCACCTCATGGACGCCACCCCCGTCACCCTCGGCCAGGAGTTCGGCGGCTACGCCCGCCAGATCCGCCTCGGCATCGAGCGTGTTCAGGCTGTCATCCCCCACGTGGCCGAGGTCCCCCTGGGCGGTACCGCCGTCGGGACCGGAATCAACACTCCGCTCGGTTTCCCCCAGAAGGTCCTCGAGATCTTGGTCGCTGAGACCGAGCTGCCGATCACCGAGGCCAAGGACCACTTCGAGGCTCAGGCAAACCGCGATGCGCTCGTTGAGGCATCCGGTGCTCTGCGGACGATCGCGGTCTCTCTCACGAAGATCAACAACGACCTGCGGTGGATGGGGTCGGGCCCCAACACGGGTCTTGCCGAACTACGGATCCCGGACCTTCAGCCGGGCTCGTCGATCATGCCCGGCAAGGTGAACCCCGTTGTTCCCGAGGCGACCCTGATGGTGTGCGCGCGCATCATCGGCAATGACGCGACCATCGCCTGGGCAGGCGCCTCCGGCGCGTTCGAACTGAACGTCGCGATTCCGGTCATGGGGACCGCTCTGCTCGAATCGATCCGGCTGCTCTCGAACACGGTTCGA
This sequence comes from Microbacterium schleiferi, assembly GCF_020781975.1. Taxonomy (GTDB): domain Bacteria; phylum Actinomycetota; class Actinomycetes; order Actinomycetales; family Microbacteriaceae; genus Microbacterium. The sequence goes on along the minus strand of NZ_JAJGNI010000001.1, from coordinate 310,441 downwards.
GTCCTTGCAGACAAGACGATCGTGGGACTGGAAGCCAACGTCGAGCGCGCCTCGGCCTTCGCCGGCATGTCGCCGTCGATCGTGACGCCCCTGAACAAGCTGATCGGCTACGAAGCCGCGGCCAAGATCGCCAAGCACGCAGTCGCCGAAGGGATCACGATTCGCGAAGCCGTCGTTGCGCTGGGCTACATCGAGCGCGGTGAGCTGACTCCCCAGCAGCTCGATGAGAAGCTCGACCTGCTGTCAATGACCCACCCGGGCTGAGCTGCCGCGGATGCGCCGGACCGGCGCGCCGGGCGATAATCACCCCATGACACGGTCCCAGCGGCCGCGATCGGCGCGGCGTCGCATCGTCACGGGGGTGGCACTGGCGTGCGCCGTGGCCCTCGCCCTCGTCGGCGGCGTGACATTCACGGCGCAGGCGACTGCGCTCTGGAGTGCCGGCGCGCCGCTGGATCCCCTGCTGATGCCGATGACCGTCTTCGGCGTTGCATCCGTCGTCACCATTGTTCTCGTGGTGCTCGTCGGATGGTTCGTCGCCGGCGCGGCGCTTCGATCGATAGCGGAGGTCCGAGAAGCAGCCGAAAGTATGACGCTCGCGGATCTGAGCCGCCGCCTGCCGTCCGGCGGCGGCGAGGGCATCGCCGACCTGTCGCAGAGCGTCAACTCCATGCTCGACCGCCTCGAAGGTTCGGTCGACTCGCAGCGACAGCTGCTGGACGATGTGCGGCACGAACTCAAGACACCGATCACCATCGTGCGCGGACATCTCGAGATCATGGATGCGTCGGATCGGGCCGACGTCGATGCCACCCGGGCGATCGGAATCGCCGAGCTCGACCGACTCACACGACTGGTCGAAGACATCGATCTGCTGGCAGCAGCGGAGACCGACACCTACGCGTCCGACGAGATCGATCTCGCCGCTCTCACTGCTCGGATGGCAGACATGGTGGCTGTCATCCCGGGACACGACTGGCACGTCACCGACCGGGCGACGGGCCGGATGCTCGGCGACGGAGACCGCCTGCTTCAGGCGTGGTTGCAGCTGGCAGACAATGCTTCGAAGTACTCCCCTGACGCGAGTCCGATCGATGTCGGCAGCGCGGTGGACCCTGTCGAGGTCCGCCTCTGGGTGCGTGACCACGGTCCCGGCGTACCGCCGGCGATGCGCCATCGCATCTTCCGCCGATTCGACCGAGCGGGACGACGCCGAAGTGTGGGAGGCTCGGGGTTGGGATTGGCGATCGTCGACGCCATCGCGAAAGGCCATGGTGGCCGATGCGAGGTGACCGATACCCCCGGGGGCGGGGCAACGTTCACCATCCACGTGCCGCACACCAGCGGTGCGTCCTACCCGGCGCCGGTACGCGCCGATGACGTGATCCATCAGGGGGGAAAGCGGTGACGAGGATCCTCATCGCAGAAGACGAGCCGCAGATCTCGGCGTTCGTGGAACGTGGCCTGCGCGCCGCAGGCTATGAGACGGTGATCGTCGACGACGGGCCGCCGGCTCTCGAGCTCCTTCGGGGCGGAGCGATCGACCTCGCGCTCCTCGACATCGGTCTGCCGACACTGGACGGGCTCGAGGTCCTTCGTCAGATTCGTCGTGAAGGCCGCACGGTGCCCATCATCATGCTGACTGCCCGCACCAGCACTCGGGATACCGTCGAAGGGCTGGAATCCGGGGCGAGCGACTACATCCGAAAGCCGTTCACCTTCGAGGAACTCCTCGCGCGTGTGCGCTCACGGCTGCGGGAGGTACCAGCCGACGCGGGGACGACGATCGTCCACGGTGAGGTCTCACTCGATCTGTTGTCACGGCGCGCGCTGGTCGGGGGGCGGGAGGTTGAACTGTCGGCCCGGGAGTTCGCTCTTGCTGAGCAGTTTCTGCGCAGCCCGGGAATGGTGCTCTCCCGCGAACAGCTTCTGAGCCGGGTCTGGGAGATGGACTTCGATCCCGGGTCGAACGTCGTCGACGTGTACGTGCGCTACCTCCGAGGCAAGCTCGGCGCGCATCACATCGCCACCGTACGCGGAGCCGGCTACCGCTGGGAGTGACCAGGGCATGAGAGTGCCCCCGGCGTCTGGGGTGTCGCCGGGGGCAGGGCCGGTTATTGGGGGGTCACCGACCGGAGGGTCTCGCGATCTGGGGGGCTCGCGGAACCCGTTGCACCAATGGTGACAGACGCCGGGTCCCCGATGACCCACCTCTCGATGAGACTCTTCTCATGGTTGCGTGAGGGTTCGCTCACAGCGCGATCCTTCCCGCCTCAGGACAGCTCTCCCGATTCCAGGAGGTCGGTGACCAGGGCCGCGATAGCGGACCGTTCCGACCGCACGAGGGTGACATGCCCGAACAGGGCCTGACCCTTGAGCGTCTCGATCACCGAGGCGACACCGTCGTGGCGACCCACCCGAAGGTTGTCTCGCTGGCCGACATCGTGGGTGAGGACGACTCGGGAGTTCTGGCCGATGCGGCTGAGCACCGTGAGCAGCACGTTGCGCTCGAGCGACTGGGCCTCGTCGACGATCACGAAGGCGTCGTGCAAGGAGCGACCGCGGATGTGCGTCAGGGGAAGGACCTCCAGGAGCCCCCGTTCGACGACCTCGTCGAGGACATTGCCAGAGACGACCGACCCGAGCGTGTCGAACACCGCCTGGCCCCAGGGGTTCATCTTCTCGGTCTGATCGCCGGGCAGGTACCCGAGTTCCTGGCCGCCGACCGCGAACAGGGGACGGAAAACGATGATCTTGCGCTGCTGCTGCCGCTCGAGCACTGCCTCGAGCGCCGCGCACAGGGCAAGAGCCGACTTCCCCGTGCCAGCCCGGCCGCCAAGGGACACGATGCCGACCTCGGGATCGAGAAGAAGGTCGATCGCCACGCGCTGCTCAGCCGAGCGGCCGTGCAGTCCGAACACATCGCGGTCGCCACGCACGAGTCGGTAACCACCGTCGCCGGTGACACGGCCAAGGCCCGAGCCCCGCTCGGAGTGAATGATCAGGCCGGTGTTGACCGGCAGCCCCGTCACCTGGTCGCTGGCGCCGACTTCGCTTTCGTACAGATCGCTGAGCTCGTCCCCGGAGATGTCGATCGTCGCGATGCCGGTCCAGCCGGAGTCGACAGCCTGCTCGGCAAGGTACTCCTCGGCCGAAATGCCGAGCGACGCCGCCTTGACCCGCATCGGCAGGTCCTTGGAGACGACGGTGACCTCCTGACCATCGGATGCCAGGTTCATGGCCACGGCAAGGATGCGGCTGTCGTTGTCTCCCAGTCGCATACCCGAAGGCAACGCGTCAGGGTTGGTGTTGTTCAACTCGACCCGCAGCGTTCCGCCGGCGCCGACCGGGACCGGGAAGTCGAGTCGTCCGTGCTCGACGCGCAACTCATCGAGGTGGCGTAGCGCCTGCCGTGCGAAGTATCCGATCTCTGGATCGTGCCGTTTGCCTTCGAGTTCGGTGATGACCACCACCGGGACCACGACGTTGTGCTCGGCGAATCGGAAGAACGCGCGCGGATCGCTCAGCAGCACCGATGTGTCGAGCACGTAGGTGCGCAGCGTCTGATCCTGCTCGGCATCTTCGATCCGGTCGTCCTGGTGAACCCGGTCCTGTGCCTGTGCTGCCCGTGTGGTCACAACCCACTCCCGCCCCGGGTGGTAATTCCCGGTACCCAGCGAGTCGACCAGGGGTCACGAGTCGCGATCCTGACGGCCGACCCGGTCGGGCGCCTTGCCCGACGAGTTGAACGTACGACGGGGATCGGGCGCCGTAGGCATCGACACGCTGTCGACACCGTTACATCGAGGTAAATTCCTCCGAGCCCTACCAGGCTCGGGCTGCCACGTAGGCCGAGAGCGTGGCGGCCAGCAGCGACAGCGATTCGTCATCGGTACCGGCGTGGGCAGAGACGCGGATCGTGCCGCCCCGGGGGGTGATCGTGACTCCCGCATTAGCGAGGGCAGCCGCGAGCGGCCCCGCGTCCTGCGGTTCCGGAGCCAACGTCACGATCCCCGCGCGGCGCTCGGGCTCTCGCGGCGTGATGACGGGGATGGCGTTCTCATCGGCGATCTCGATCACTCGCGTTGCCCGCGCCTCGACGGCTGCGGCGATCGTCGCCACACCGACCTCGTGAATCTCATGGAGTGCGCTACCCAGGCGAGCAGCCGCGAGCGAATCGGCCTTCGAAACGATGAAAGCGCGCGCATCTCGCGACGGCTCAGGCACCTCATCCACGGGCAGTCCATCGGCAACCCCGGCGTAGCCCGAGAGCACCGGGGTCAGCCGATCGACCGCACGCGGGCTGTAGGTGGCGACGCCGGTGCCGCGTCCGGCGCGCAGCCACTTGTATCCGTTGGCACAGACGACATCCGCCGCACCGTAATCGGCGTCTACTATCCCGAGCCCCTGGATCGCGTCGACGATGAGCAGTCGGTCTCCGATCACATCGCGGAGGGCGCTGAGGTCGACGCGATAGCCGGTGCGAAAATCCACGAGGCTCACGGCGACCGCCGTGACCTCATCGGTGAGGGCTTCGCGGACGGCATCCGGGGTCACGAACCCGTTCCCGGGCTCGAGCCACGCCGCTCGCATCGTGCCGAGCGACGCCTCGGCGCGCGCCGCGGCGATCGTCAACGCCGGGTACTCGGCACGAGAGAGCAGAAGCGTGCCGCTGAGGCCGTAGATCGCCTGCTGCAGGCCGTGACTGGTCGAGGGCTGAATGACGATCTGCTCCGCGGGAACACCCAGCACGGAAGCCGCGTGAGAGCGCGACTGGTCGACGTGCTCGTTGACGAGGTCAACGCTCGAGCGGCGGCCCGTTCCGAGGAGCTCGGCATCCGCGTGCACTTCGCTGCGAACAACTGGCGAGAGCGGTCCGAATGCCGCCCAGTCGAGGTAGCCGGGCTCGGAATCGAAGGACTCGATATACGTCGTGATATCACCCGTCACTGTCACATTTTCGCACGCCGGACGAAGGCGTGGGCTGGCGCAGGGGTCCCTCAGCCGCCGAAGCGGCGCTCCCGACTCGCATAATTACGCAGCGCACGAAGGAAGTCCACTTCCCGAAGGTCGGGTCCGAGCGCCTCCATGAAGTAGAACTCGCTGTGTGCGCTCTGCCAGAGCAGGAAGTCGCTGAGCCGTTGCTCTCCGGAGGTTCGGATGACGAGGTCGGGGTCTGCCTGCCCCCCGGTGTACAGGTGTTCACCGATCTGCTCGGGGGTGAGGCTTGCGGCAAGCTCCTCGAGGGACCCGCCGTCCCGATCGTGGGCGGCGATGATGCTGCGGACGGCATCCACGATCTCGGAACGCCCCCCGTAACCGACAGCCAGATTCACGTGAAGGCCGGGGTTGCCAGCTGTCCGATCTTCCGCGGCGCGGAGCACCCTGGTGAGCTCAGGGGGTAGGAGCTCGGCTCGACCCACGTGCTTGACCCGCCAGTCGCGAACCCGCGAGATCTCCTCGGCAAGCTCAGCGATGATCTGAAGCAGGTCGTTCAACTCGGCGGCATCGCGCTTTCGGACATTGTCGGTCGAGAGTAGGTAGAGCGAGACGACCTTGACTCCGAGGTCGTCGCACCACTCCAGGAACTCCCGCATCTTCGCGGCTCCCGCTCGATGACCGTGTGCGGCGGTCTCGTAGCCGAGCTGACGCGCCCAACGCCGATTTCCGTCGATCATCATCGCGATGTGATGCGGCATGTTCTCGGGGGTCAGCTCACGGCGAAGCCGAGCGGTGTAGAGCCGATACAGCGGGCCCTTGCCACGCGCTGTCCCGAGTCCCGATGCCACACGGCCACGTTACTCCTGCCCCCGGCCGGGTACGGCGAGCTGCCACGCGCCGACGCGTGCCCCCGCGGGAATACTCCGGCTCGTAGGCTCGGAGGGTGAGCTCTGGCGTGAACCATCCCACTGATCGCCCGGCCCCCGAGTGGGACGAGTCGGTCGATGGCGCCGAGATGCCTCGGCTGCCGCTGATCGAAGAGGCTGAGTCGGTCACTCCTGAGGAATTGAAGCCCTCGTGGCGTGGCTGGATCCACGCAGCCACCTTCCCCATCGCGATAGCTGCAGGCATCGTCCTGATCGCCCTGTCCCAGGGAGCGGCCGCGAAATGGTCGGCCGCAGTGTTCATGCTGACGTCGCTGTTGCTGTTCGGGAACTCGGCGCTGTACCACCGGTTCCGGTGGAAGCCGAAGACCCGCGCGGTCCTCAAGCGCATCGATCACGCGAACATTCTGCTTCTGATCGCCGGCACCTATACCCCGATCGCAGTGCTCGCGCTACCGACGAGCCAGTCGATCATTCTGCTTTCGCTGGTCTGGGGTGGGGCGATTCTCGGCATCCTGTTCCGCGTGTTCTGGATCGACGCCCCACGCTGGCTGTACGTGGCGCTCTATCTCGTGCTCGGATGGGCTGCGGTCATGTACATCGTGCCGCTGTTCCAGGCCAACGTCGCGATGATGGTTCTGGTCGCGGTAGGCGGCATCCTTTACACCCTCGGTGCCGTCGTGTACGCGCTCAAGCGTCCTAACCCGTGGCCGAACCACTTCGGGTTCCACGAGATCTTCCACGTGTGCACGGTGCTGGCGTTCCTCTGCCACTGGACGGCGTGCCTGCTCATCGGCCTCAGCCCCGCCTATCACGGCTAGGACTGCCGCAGCGGACCCGCGCAGCTAGGACCGCTCGGATCCGTCGACACTGGGAGATGCGTCGCCGTCGGTCTCGTCGGCTTCGGGCGATCGCTCCGCGTCAGCTTCTGCCTTCTCCTCGGCATCCAGTTCTTCGCGGATGTCGGCACGCACCCGGCCACGACGGATGCGGCGCATCATGTCGGTGATGAGCAGGATGACCACGACCGCCAGCAGTGCGATGACCAGAAAGCCCCACGGCCCCGGAGTGACGAGGTCGGGATTGACCGTCTCCGACGGGCTTGGAACCGGGGTCGAGGTCCCCAACAGAATGCGCATCATGTCTCGTTTCGACTGGCCAGCGTCTAGCCTGGAGTTCCAGCCTAACGACTCACGAGACACCCCCGATGACTACCGCACCCCCCGCCGCTGACGACGCGATCCGCGCGAGACTCGACGATCGCTACGGACGACGACGCGGGGGCCCCTCGCGCTGGGTGATCGTCCTCGGTCTCGCGATCGTGGTTGCAGTCATCGGCTGGTTCGGCTGGATGACGGTGGCAACCTCGCTCGAGAGCGTGGATGCCGATACCACCGGGTTCGCTGTGGTCGATGACGGCACCGTAAGCCTGAGCTTCCAGATCACCGCGCCGCTTGAACGCGAAGTCGCGTGCATCCTCGAGGCGCAGGACGAAGAGCATGGAATCGTCGGCTGGCGGGTGCTCGTGATCCCGCCCTCGAGCGAGCACACCCGCGCGTTCGTCGAGACGATCCCGACGACGGCGGCAGCGACGACGGGTTTGATCAACTCGTGCTGGGTGACGTAATCTAGCCAGACCGTAATCAACGACGCCCTGGCGATGCCGGGGCGTCTTGCCATATCGGCGCCGACGAAAGGAGACGCTCGTGTCCAGCGATGCCCCGGTGACCTTCCTGACCCAGGAGGCCTTCGACCGCCTCAACGCGGAGCTCGAGCACCTGTCAACCGTCGGCCGTGAAGAGATCGCCAAGCGCATCGAAGCTGCGCGTGAAGAAGGCGACCTCAAGGAGAACGGCGGCTACCACGCCGCCAAGGACGAGCAGGGCAAGCAGGAGGCTCGCATCCGCACGCTCCAGGCTCTGCTCAAGAATGCCACCGTGGGGGTCGCACCCGAGAGCACGGGCGTCGTGGAGTCCGGCACCGTTGTCACCGCTGTCATCGCCGGTGGAGAAGAGGTTTTCCTCCTCGGTAACCGCGAGATCGGTGCCGGGTCAGAACTCGATGTCTACAGCGAGGCCTCACCGCTCGGCTCCGCCATCCTGGGCCTGAAGGAAGGCGACAAGACCTCATACACTGCGCCCAACGGACGCGAGATCACCGTGGAAATCGTCAAGGTCGAGACCTACGACGGCCAGTAGGTCGGGGTCACTCGGAGGCGACGTGCACGACGAATCCGGCGTTCTCGAGCGTCGCGATCACGTGAGCCTTGTGCTCTTCGCCTCGGGTCTCGACACTGAGCTGCAGAATCACCTCACTGATCTGTAGACCTTGCCCATGGCGGGTGTGCAGGACTTCGATGACGTTGGCGCCGGCGAGCGCCAGCAGCTCTGAGACTCGAGCCAGCTGCCCGGGGCGGTCAGGCAGTGGGATGCGCATTGTCATATAGCGACCGGATGCCGACAGTCCGTGAGCGACGACACGCTGCAGCAGCAGGGGATCGATGTTGCCGCCCGACAGCACGCATGCCGTCGGTCCCTGGGATGCGACCTTACCCGCGAGGATGGCGGCGACACCGACAGCACCCGCGGGCTCCACGACCTGCTTCGCGCGTTCGAGCAACACGAGGAGGGCCCGCGCGATGTCGTCCTCCGACACCGTGACAACCTCGTCCACCAACTGGCTGATGATCTCGAAGGGCAGATCTCCCGGCCGCGCGACAGCGATGCCGTCGGCGATCGTCGCTCGGGTGGCAACCTCCATCGGGCGACCCGCCGCAAGCGAGACCGGATAGGCCGCAGAGTTCTCGGCCTGGACACCAATGACGCGCACGGTGCGGCCGACCGCCGCAGCGCGGGCCTTCACCGCAGCGGCAACACCCGACATCAGTCCCCCGCCGCCGATCCCGATGATGACGGTGTCGAGATCGGGCATGTCATCCATCAGCTCGAGACCGAGGGTGCCCTGGCCGGTGATGATGTCGGGGTGATCAAAGGGGTGGATCAGCACCGCGCCCGTACGTTCAGCGAACTCGGCGGCGAGGCGAAGTGGTGTCTCGACGGTCGCTCCCTCGAGGACGACGTCAGCCCCGTAACCGCGGGTCGCCAGGAGCTTCGGGACCGGCACACCGAGGGGCATGAAGATCGTCGCGGAGATGCCGAGCTCGTGAGCCGCCAGCGCGACGCCCTGTGCGTGATTGCCCGCAGAAGCGGCGACGACTCCACGCGCACGCTCCGACTCCGTGAGGCGGGAGAGCCGGTTGGCCGCGCCGCGAATCTTGAACGAGCCGGTCCGCTGCAGGTTCTCGAGTTTGAGAGCGACGGGAACACCGAGCAGGTCGGTCAGATGCAGGGACTCGTCCATCGGGGTGCGGCGGATGACTCCCGACAGAGTCGCTGCAGCATCCTCGATGTCGGCGAGGGTGGGGATACTCACTTGCCGATTCTCCTCGGACGCGGAACTGTCGACCAAATCAGGTCTGGGGCCTCGGGTTTCGCGCCCGTCTCCCACGCCCTATCACCGAGGTAGACCGCCACCACGTTGACGAACGCCGCAAGCGGCACGGCGAAGAGGGCTCCGGGGATGCCGGCGATGAGCGCCCCACCGGCGACCACGAGCACCACCGCGAGGGGGTGCACCTTGACCGCTGATCCCATGAGGAGCGGCTGGAGGACGTGGCCCTCGAGCTGCTGGACGCCGAGCACGACCACCAGCATCCACAGCGCGATCAATGGCCCGTTGTAGACGAGGGCCAGGAAGACGGCGAGCGCGCCGGTGACGACGGCACCGACGATGGGGATGAAGGAACCGAGGAAGACGAGCACCGCGATGGGAATCGCAAGCGGAACCCCGAGCAGGAAGGCCCCAAGGCCGATGCCGACAGCGTCGATCGTTGCCACGAGCAACTGCGTGCGAGCGTAGTTTGCGACAGTGACCCAGCCTGCGCGGCCGGCCCCGTCGACGGCGGGTCGCGCTGCCCGGGGGAACAGACGCGTCGTCCAGCGCCAGATACCCGCCCCGTCAGCGAGCAGCGTGAGCAGGATGAAGACCGTGAGCAGCGCGCCGGTTGCGACATGCCCGACGGTGGTGCCGATCGCCAGCGCACCCGACCACAGCAGTTCGGCCTGCTGTTGGATGAAGGTCCATGCTTGCGCGAGCAGGTCGTCGATCTGGTCGGCAGTGAGGTGAAGGGGACCGTCGATCAGATATTGACGGAACTGCTGGATCGCCTCGATGGTGCGGGACTGGACCGACGACCACTGCTGTGTGATCTGCCAGATGGCAAGCCACAGCAAGCCGGTGACGATCGCTGCAGTGCCGAGGACCGCGATGGCGATCGCGAGCCACCTCGGGAAACGCAGGCGAAGCATCCCGGTAAACGCCGGCCATACCAGTGCCGTGAGCAGAATCGCGATCAGCAGCGGGATGACCAGCAGCTTGAGCTGGATCACGAGCCAGATTCCGACCCCGACCGCTGCCGCGATCACCAGGAACCGCCACGCGTACGCGGCGGCCAGATGCAGCCCGGGCGGAATGCCGCGCGTCGCCTGAACCGACACGATCCGTCGCCTGTCCCGGATCGCGTCGAAGAACGACCCCGTGGGCTTGTCGTCGGACGTGCTCATCCGTTCAGTCTAGAACTGGCACATGCCGCCAGCCGGATGCGCTGGCGCTAGCGTGGTGGTGTGAAACGTGGCCCCCTTATCGCTGTTGTCGCAGCGGGAGCGGCGCTTCTCGTGCTCGCCGGGGTGGTGCTGTGGCTGGTGTTGCGCCCCTCCGGACCGCAGTCAGCAGCGGAGGACTACCTCGCTGCGCTCAGCCGCGGCGATGCCGCATCGGCGCTCGGGCTCGTGGTCACGGACGGGCTCGATGTGTCCTCCGCCGAGGACGCGTTCGCCGGCGTTTCGGGGACGATCTCGGAAGCCAGGGTGACCGCCATGAACGAGGACGGTGACACGGCGACCGCTGAGATCGCGTACACGCTGGATGCGGCATCCGCCTCGGGTGAGATCACGCTCGTCCGCACCGACGCGGGATGGAAGGTGACCCAGAGCGGGCTCGGCACCCTCACGATCGCTTCGGCGCGCGGCGATGCTGCAGCGATCGGCACCGCGATCGTCGAGGTGGGCGCTCCGCTCCTTCTCCTTCCCGGGCTCTACGACGTGCTTCCCGCGCCGGTCGGCATCCTGACGGGGACTGCGACGGCGGGGGTTACCCCTGGCGGAGCTGCAACAGCCGACCTGCAGCCCGAACTGTCGGACACCGCGCTGGGGACCGCATCTGCGCAGGTGCAGGCCTACATCGACGCGTGCACGGCACCGACGGATGCTGTGCCGGAGGGTTGCGGCATCCGCGTCCCCTGGGCCGCAGATCTCGCGACACTGACCTCACTGGCGTTCCGCGTCGAAACGGCGCCGACCCTCGCCTTCGCCGAGGATCTGTCGAGCTTTGCCGCTACCGGCGGGGTCCTCGTTGCGACGGCAACCGGCACGGCTCGCGACGGCTCAGCGGGGACGTTCACCTACCGCACCGACGATTGGTCGCTGCGCGGCGGCATGGACTTCACCGGTAACCAGTTGGTGCTGTCGGTCGACTGAACACCTCCAGCTGGCGAACCGGAAAGGTCAGAACTGGCCGCCCATCGTGTGCAGCCGTTCGATGCGCGCGGGAATCGGGGGGTGCGTGGCGAACAGGCGCGACATGCCCTTGGCGCTGAGCGGATTCGCGAACCACAGGTGGGCCATCGACGTGTTCTCGCGGCGGAGGGGTTGCGCGTGTGTCTCGAGCTTCGCGAGCGCGGAGGCGAGGCCGTCGGGGTCACGGGTCGTGAGCGCGCCGGTGGCGTCGGCAAGGTACTCGCGCTGACGCGAGATCGCCGCCTGCACGGCGCCTGCCAACAGCGGTGCGACGATCGCTGCCACGATCCCGAAGATGAGGAAAAGTAGCTGCGCCTGGCCGTTATTGCCTCCCGAACGGCGCAGACCACCGAAGAACGCCATCCGCATCAGGATGTCTGCCAGCAGCCCCACCGCCACGACGAGGCCGAACACGATGAGCGAGACCCGGATGTCGTAGTTGCGAATGTGGCCGAGCTCATGTGACAGAACGCCCTCGAGCTCGCGGTCGGTCATGATCTCGAACAGGCCCGTCGTCACGGTGATCGCCGCTTCCTCGGGCTTGCGGCCGGTGGCGAAGGCATTCGGCGCGGCATCCTCGACGACATACAGTCGCGGCATCGGAGTGCCGGTTGTGATGCACAGATTCTCGACGAGCCGGTAATAGCGCGGTGCCTCCTCACGAGACACCTGGATGGCCCCGGCCATCGCGAGGGCCTCGCGGTCTGCCGCGAAGTACTGCACGGTGGCGTAGCCGACGGCGAAGATCAGCACGAAAGCGGTGACCCACCAGTTGTTGCCCATGAGCCATCCGGCCAGCAGCCCGATTGCCCCCAGGCCCAGGACGAACAGGACGAGGATGAACCAGGTATTGCGCTTATTCCGCGCGATGGCGCTGTACATGCGACCTCAGGAGGTCGATCAGAACTGGATGCGCGGCGGTTCGGAGATCGCTGCCCCGTCCACGACCTCGAAGAACTCGCGCTCGCTGAAGCCGAGATTCTTGGCGAAAAGGTTGTTCGGGAAGACCTTGATCTTCGTGTTCAACTCGCGAACGCCACCGTTGTAGAAGCGGCGGGATGCCTGGATCTTGTCTTCGGTGTCGACCAGAGCCTGCTGCAACTGCAGGAAGTTCGTGCTGGCCTGCAGCTGCGGGTAGGCCTCGGCGACGGCGAACAGCGACTTCAGCGCTTGCTGCACGTGCCCCTCGGCGACTCCCGCCTCCGCCGGGCCGGATGCCGACAGCGTCTCGGCGCGCGCCTGGGTGACGTTCTCGAAAACCGCGCGTTCGTGGGCCGCATAGCCCTTGACGGTTTCGATCAGCCCCGGGATCAGGTCTGCTCGTCGTTTGAGCTGGACGGTGATGTCGCTCCATGCCTCGTCGACGCGCACATTGAGCTGCACGAGCGAGTTGTATGTCGCCCAGAAATAGATACCGACAATGACGATGAGCGCCACGACGATCAGAACCGGGATCAGCCACTCCCACATGGCCCCCATCCTAGGGGACTCGCCTGCTCACTGACTGTGAGTGCGTCGGATGCCGCCGCAGCTGGATCAGGCCCCGAGAACCCGCTCCAGGTAGGTGTTCTGGAATGCCCGGCGCGGGTCGAGCCTGTCGCGCAGCGAGAGGAAGTCGTCGAACCGGGGGTAGCGCTCACGCAGCTGATCGGCATCCAACGTGTGCATCTTTCCCCAGTGGGGTCTTCCGCCGTGCGCGAGCATGATCTGCTCGACGGCGGTGAAGTACTCAGTCGGGTCTTCGCGCCAGTACCTGTGGACGGCGATGTAGCCCGAGCCGCGATCATGCGCTGTCGAGAGCCACCGATCGTCGCCGGCGGCGAATCGGACCTCCACCGGGAAGGAGATCCGCCATCCACGAGCGCGGATGAGCGCACGCATTTCGTCGAACGCGGGGCGCACGGCGGCGGCCGGGAGCGCGTACTCCATCTCGCGGAAACGCACGGTGCGGCTCTGGGTGAAGACGCGGTTGGACCGGTCGGTGTAGTCGCGGTTGCCGGTGAGCTTGACCGCGAGCCGAGAGAACGGGGGCACGACAGCCGGAACGCGGGCACCGACACCGCACACCGCTCGGTAGACACCGTTCGCGAGGAGTGTCTCGTCGACCCACTTCCCCACCGGCGGCAAGGGCTTGCGGACGGCGGATTCGGGCAGACGAGTATTGGATTTGGTCAGCGCGACATCCGTGTGCGGGAACCAGTAGTACTCGAAATGGTCGGTGCTCGCGACCCGGTCATCGAGGGAGTCAAGAACGTCGAGGAGCGGCTCCGGGCGCTCAGTAGCTTCGAGCACGAAAGCGGGAACGCACTGGACGGTGACATCGACCAGGATGCCGAGGGCGCCGAGTCCGAGGGCGACGGCGGGAAGGAAGTCGGCGTTCTCGGTGTCGCTCACGCGCAGGATGTCGCCGGTCCCCGTGACGAGTGTGGCACCGACGATCTGGGTGGAGATCCCGCCGAAGGCAGCACCGGTCCCGTGCGTCCCGGTCGAGATGGCTCCCGCGATCGTCTGCCGGTCGATGTCTCCGAGGTTCTGCATCGCCAGGCCGTAGCGCGCGAGGATCCCCGGGATCTGGTGCAGCCTCGTTCCGGCGCGCAGCGTCACGCGGCGCCGTTCGTGATCGATCGACACGAGCCCGGAGAGGTCGGTGAGATCGAGCAGCACGTCGGGTGCGACGGCGATACCGGTGAAGCTGTGCCCGGCACCCACCGCCTTGATGCGCCGGCCTCGGGCTAGGGCTGCCTGCACCGACCGCTGCACGGCATCCGCGGATGCCGGAAACTCGACGCTCTGCGGCCGCACCCGCGCCGAGCGTCCCCAGTTCTGCCACATGCCGCCGGGTCGTGTCACAGGAACGCCTTCCCTTCGCCGCGATACGTCGGAGCCTCGCCGACAACCCTGTCATCATCCACGAGAAGATAGCGCTCGACTCGTTCGGCGAGCTCCCCACTCTTGGCATGCCGGAACCACACCCGGTCTCCGACGCGCAGGCTTCGAGCAGCTTCACCCTGCAGCGGGGTCTGCACCTCGCCTGCTCCTTCACGGGGCAGTGTGCGAAGGCCTGGGGGCCATACCGGCTTCGGTTGGCGCGACGCGACGGGCGGGCCTGACGCGATCCATCCGCCGCCGAGCACCGTCGCGATGTCGGGAGTGGGCTTGCGGACCACTTCGAGCGAGAAAGCCGCAGCGGGTTGGGGCGTGAAGATGCGGTATCCGTCGAACAGGTGACCGGCGAACAGCCCGCTTCCCGCTGTCACCTCCGTGACCGCCTGATCGGATGCGGTGAACTCGAGCGAGCCCGTTCCGCCACCATTGACGAACTCGAGGGGCGCGATGGAGCGCAAGGCCGCCACGATCGCTTCGCGCCGGGCCAGAAGCTCTGCGGAGGAGCGCTGCTGCATCCATCGGATGAGGCCGTCACCGGAGCCGGTGGCATCTCCCTGGCCCGCGATCTGCGCCTCGTACATCATGAGTCCGACGAGTCGGAAGCCATCGCGTCTGGTGATGGCTCTCGCGAGGCTCGCCACCTCCCCCGGCTCGTGCACGGGTGAGCGGCGCACGCCGATGTGGCCGAGCGCGGGGGCGCGCCAGGATGCGTCAGCGTCGATCGCGACGCGGATGGTGGGCCGCGCGCGGGGCGGTACGACGGCGTCAACAACGTCGAGCTGGGCAAGATCATCGACCATGAGGGTGACGCGTGCGCAGGCCTGCTCGTTCTCGGCGAGGGCGGCGATCGCTGCGCGGTCAACGGTCGGATATCCGAGAACGACATCGTCATGAGTTTCGGCGAGCCAGAGCGCTTCGGGCAGCGTGAAGGCCAGGATGCCGGCGTAACCCGGGAGCGCGAGGGTCGCGTCGATCGCTTCTCGCACCCGGACGGATTTGCTCGCGACCCGGATGGGGACGCCCGCAGCGCGCACCGCCATGTCGAGTGCGTTGTGCCGGAGCGCCCCGAGGTGCAGGGTCGCCACGGGGCCGGAAACGTCGGCTATGGCATCCGTTTGCCTGCGCCAATAGGCGGCGGCGTCGTGAGCCGGCTGTTTCGCATCCGCCATGGCCTGAGCAAGCGACACCATGACGGCACTCTACCCGGGCAGGCAGAGCGCTTCCGGTCGCGGCAGGCTCGCGCGCATCCACTCTGGTAGAGCGCAGGTGAGCGGGTTAGGGTGCCGCCATGACAAGACGGGAGAGCCCGACGTTTCGCGTCAGTGTCGCTGCAATCGTTGGGACGATCGCGGTGTTTATCTATGCGGCATTGGCGGCGGTGCAGATCCTGGTGCTGAACCCTCTCGCGTTCGCGCCGGGGAAGCCTCTCAGTCAGATTCATACCGATCTCGCCCAGGCAGGTGAGGCCATCGGCACACCATTAGTCCTGGCGATCCTGGGTCTCGCGCCGGCGCTGGCCGTGCTGCTCATGCTTCTGCTCTCGCGGCAGCCGCCCATCGGTGCCCGCGCTATCGGGATCGGTTATGCCTCACTTCTTGCGTTCGGCGCGCCTGCATACTTCATCGCGTCATTCGGCCCCGGTATGGCGTTGGCAGATACCTACCTCACCTCTGGCGCCGATCATTCGGGCTGGAGCTTTGTGCTGTACGGCGTGAGTGCGGGTGCGATCGTTGTCGCCGCTGTTCTGGCCCTGGTGCCTCAGCGCGGCGCCGGGCGACAACCGCTGAAACAACCGACGCTCGCGGAGTGACCGACGCATCTAGCGGCCACGCCCCGATCGGTCCAGCTGCAGCCATGCGGTTACGGCGGTGCCTGGATTTCGTTCGCGCCGATCCTGATCGTCGGCTCCCGGCGCGTTCAGGCTGCGTTGGGGTAGAAGGCGCGCTCAGGCCGCGTTGGGGTAGAAGGTCGGGAGGTGTCGTTCGGGCTTCACGATGTATCGGCGCCCGTGTGGGGATACCCATTCCAGGGACCCGTCACCCAGGTGGGTGATCTGCCACCCGCCGTGATGCTTCACGGTGTGGTGGCCCTGGCAGAACGGTGCCGTGTTCGTCACCGATGTTTCCCCGCCGTCTGCCCACGCGACCGAATGGTCGATCTGGCACTGCGACGCTGGTTTCGAGCATCCCGGTCCCATGCACCGGTCAGCCCGCCACTTCACCAGTTTCGCGAGCTCCGGTGGTGGCCGGTACTTTGTGCGCCCGACACTGATGACGGCCCCGGTTTCGGGGTGGGTCAGCACCCGCATCCACCCCGACGCGTTACCGGCCAACTCCCGGGCGGTCTCGATCGGGATCGGGCCGACCCCCTCCACCTCCGCCGGATCCGTCACACCCTCAGCCCCGAGGAGCGCCAGCGCGGGGACGGTCACGACAACGGTCGCGCGGATCCCCCGCGCCTGCTTCGGGTGCTGGGGAACGGTCCCGTCGATTAACAGGTCGCAGAACACGTCAGCGCGGATCTCATCCAGACTCCGCTCCGACCCATCCCCCGGTTCCCCGCCCCGGGTGCTGCCGCGGTCGTGGTCACGGATCACCACAGCTTTCTGGGTGACCCGCCCGTAGATCGCGTGGGCTTCCACCGACGGGACCAGCGCGTGAACCCACGACATCGAATCCCCCGCCGGCTCCACCAGGATCCGGCGACCCCGCACCGCGGCTTCGTGACGCTCCGTCAGGCTCGGCGCGGTTTCCCGGTCAATCAGGCGGCGTAGCGACCGCCGAAACGATCCCACCGGCAGCGATTCCGCGAGCTCCAGCGCCCGCCCCACCAGGCCCGCCGCGACATCGGGGTCGAGTACATCGAGGTCATCGACCAGGATCTCCGCGTGACGGACCGTCACGTTTGCGTGGGAGAGGGACTCCAGAACCGTCGGGTAGGAGTGGACGAGTGATTCGGCGCGGGAGAGCATCATCCCCGCCGCGTTCTCCGTGATCCGCAGAGCAGACGCGAGTTCCAGCCGGAGGGAGCGCATCACCAGCTCCCGCGACCCGCCCCCATACCGCGACACATCATCGAGAGCCTCCAGGCGGAGGTCATCGACCCGAGCGAACCGTTGCGCCGCGAACACCGCCTCCAGGTCGGCAGCCTCCAACACGAGGGCGACAGCGTCCGGACGCGGCGGCACCCACCCCGCCACCTCGGCATCCCACTCCCGCACATCACCCTCATACAGGAACACGTCAGCATCCGGACCCTCGGGCCGCTGCCCCGACTCGCCCATGCCAACCTCATCCATACCCCGACACTACGAGGGGGTTCCGACATTGACACGCCCGCGCGGCCCATCGGTGATTGACTTGGCACGTGAGACTCGAGCCATGTCAGGTGGGCGATATCCACGACCTCGAGGAGTTTCTCGGCCGCGTGGATCTCACCGCGAGCGGGCTGGACTCGCCGACCGCGCGGCTGTGGATCGAGCGCGACCCCACCGGCGCCATCGTCGCAAGCGCCGGGTACGAACTGAGCGCCGACGGTGTTCACGTACTCATCCGGAGCGTCGCGGTCACTCCGCGCCTCCGGTCTGGTGGCCGAGGCGCGGAAGCGGCGCGGTTCGCCCTCCACCAAGCCTCGCAGGAGGGGGTGCGGCGCGCGTGGCTCTTCAGCCGCCGCTCGGGACCGTTCTGGCAAAGCCTGGGATTCCTGCCCGCAGACCGCGACGATCTCGCGGTCGCGCTGGCGGGAACGGAGCAGGTGCGGCCATTTCACGCACGGGCCAGTTCGAGCGCGAGATCGCATGGTCATGCCAATCGAGCGAGTGAAGCATTCGAACCCATGCGGCAGCCATCCACACGCCACTAGAGGTCGACGAGCGCTCGAGCGAGCCGCCGCACGGCCGACTCCACGCGCGCAGTGTCTCCCGTCACGTAGAGATCGAGAGCGAACCCCTTCAGTCCGCTGACGAGGAGGGTGGCGCCCTCACGCGGATCACCACTGTAGGCCGGGTGGCGCTCAAGTGCTTCCGTAACGCGGTCGAGCCACTCCGTGGTCGTTGCCAGAGCGAGAGGTCGGAGTGTCTCGTCGTGAACGGCAAGCGCCATCACTTCGAGCGTCAGCATGACGCGGGCTCGTTGACTCCCCTCGGCCATGGCGTGCCATATGCCGAGGATGGTGTCGTCGAGGCGCGCGCTGGTGTCGAACGGGGGCACACGGGGCGCGCTTGCCGCGAGCGCCTGGGTGAGCAGCTCCTGCTTCGAGCCGAAGTGGTGAATGAGCATCCGATCACCCTCCTGGCTCCGCCTCCCCCACGAACGACGCGCCGCCGTCCGTGCCGACGAACTGCTCACCGCGTTCGCGGCGCACCCCCGAATCCACACCCAGTGGATCGACGTGGAGTCCTACTCCGCCGCGTCGTCCGACATCCTCATCGCCCACGTGACCGACCTTGCGGACTGGAATCTTCTCTTCGAGAAGCTCCGCGACACCTCCTTCTTCTCCGAGCCGTACTTCCGCGTCGACCAGATTCTCGTGGGGATCGAGGACGGCTACCGCGCCGCAGAGACAGGCGCCGGTGCTGCGTGAGCGCGCCGACCGCGCTCACTGAGCGTGTGCTGATAACGGGCGGCACCCGCGGGTTCGGATGGGCCCTGGCGCGCCGGATGCAGAGCACGGGCGCCCTCGTCGCGGTCTGCGGACGATCCGTCGAAGCCGTCGCCGCGGCGAACGCGCACGGACTCACCGGGATCGTCGCGGACGTCGAAGATCCCGGTGACCGGCGACGTCTCATCGAGACCGCCGCTGATCACCTCGGTGGATTGACGCTCCTCGTGAACAACGCAGCGACGCAAACCGGCATCCGGTTCGACGCGGACACATCCGCGCAGGCCGAGCAGGCCTCGCTCCGCGAGATCCGAGTCGATTTGGAGGCACCGCTCGCCCTGACCGCCCTCGCGCGCCCTCATCTCGAAGAACAGTCATGCGCTGGGGTCGCCTTCATCACGAGCACGCTCGGCTTTGCGCCCAAACAGTCCGCGCCCGCCTACTGCGCCGCCAAGGCGGGACTCGCCGCATTCGCCCTGTCGCTTCGCTACCAGTGGGCTAAGAGCCACCCCCAGTTGAGCTCGATTCGCATCATGCTCCCGCTTGTGGATACCGATATGACCCGCGGCCGCGGGAGCGGCAAGATATCGCCCGAGGATGCCGCCCAGCAAGCGGCCCAGGCGATCGAGCGCGGCAAGGACGAGATCGTCATCGGTCGTGCACGGATCCTGACCACCCTCCACCACATCGCCCCGGGAGCGGCCGCCCGCATCACCCGCAACGAGTGACACACCCGCACACCCCCAGTGTGGCTCTCGAACCCCGCCCCACCGCCACTCCACGCGCCGCTGCGCAGCGCGCAGAGCCTCCGGCGGCGTGGGCCCGAGTGGGCTTCTCGCCCACCAAAGCGACACGGCACCCCGCCGCGCTGCGCGCGGCACGGTGCCGTGTACCCCCGGTGGGACTCGAACCCACACTTGAGCGATTTTAAGTCGCCTGCCTCTGCCATTGGGCTACGGGGGCGCGCCGTGATCAGCGATCCCACGCTACCCGCAGGGGCGCCCGCGACCGACAGTGTCAGGACTTCGCGGCGACCTTCTCAGGCTCCGACTCGGCCGGCTTCGGCTTCGGACGCGCCGCAAACTCCTCGAACACGTACCGCGGGTGCTGCACGGTCGACAGGTTCACGATGTCACGGCCGAGCCAGAGGTTGTTCCACCAACCCCAGATGACCCGCCACTTGCGCTCCCACGACGGCATCGCCAGGCCGTGGTAGCCGCGGTGCGCAAGCCAGGCGATGAAGCCCTTGAGCGCAAGCTTGCCCGACTGGAATACACCGTTGTACAGACCAAGACCCGCGACGGCGCCGAGGTTCTTGTGCACGTACTCGACGGGAAGCTCGCCGCGCAGGACCGCGGTGATGTTCTTGGCCATGAGCTTGGCCTGACGCACGGCGTGCTGCGCGTTCGGAACGCAGTACCCGCCGACGCCACCGCCCGTGAGGTCGGGCACCGCCGCAACGTCACCGGCGGCCCAGGCACCCTCGACGATCTCATCCTCGCTGCCGACGCGAAGGTCGGCGCGGGTACGGATGCGGCCACGTTCCTCGACGGGCAGGTCGCTGCCCCGCACGACTGTCGGGTTTGCCATGACACCGGCGGTCCAGACGATCAGATCGCTCGGGATGACCTCCCCGGTGGAGAGCTCGACGTTGCCGCCGACCGCTCCGGTGACCTGCGTGTCGAGGTGGACTGCTGCACCGCGCTCACCGAGTGACTTCATGACCCACTTGCTAGTCTCGAGCGAGACCTCGGGCATGATCCGGCCCATCGCCTCGATGAGGTGGAAGTGGGTCTCGTCGAAGCTCAGCTCGGGGTACTTCTTGAGCAGAGCGGATGCGATGGAGCGAAGCTCGGCGAAGACCTCGATGCCCGCGAACCCACCACCCACGACGACGACGGTGAGCAGGCGCTCCCGCTCGGGTCCGGGGGGAAGAGTCGCTGCCTTGTCAAAGTTCGAGAAGAGCTTGTCGCGGATCGCGACGGCCTCTTCGATCGTCTTCAGCCCCATGGCGTTGTCGGCGATCCCGGGGATCGGGAAGGTGCGCGAGACGGCGCCCGCGGTGACCACGATCTGGTCGTACTCTTCCTGCCACGGCTCACCGAGGGCCGGAGTAACCGTCGCTACCTTGTTGGCGTGGTCGATTCCGGTGATCTTGGCCGTCACGACGCGCGTGCGCTTGAGGTGACGACGCAGCGACACCACCGAGTGGCGAGCCTCGATCGAGCCCGCAGCGACCTCGGGAAGGAACGGTTGGTAGGTCATGTACGGAAGCGGGTCGACGATCGTCACCTGTGCTTCGCCGCGGCGAAGGTGCTTCTCGAGTTTCCAGGCCGTGTAAAAGCCGGCATACCCTCCGCCGACAATAAGGATCCTGGGCGTGGTGTTGCTCACGATGGGAGAACTCCTGAGATGTTTCAGCGGCGGGGGGCGCGGGACGCCAATCGGACGCGTCGGACAGCAGCGGTGACGCCGAGCGCCACCAGTATAGCCGCGACCGTGCCCGCCGTCAGCGGAACAGTCCCATACAGCAGTGACTCGGTACTCGGCAGCAGCGGCGAGGCCGCAGCCTGCTGCTCCACGGGAGGGAGGGGTTCGACTGCGGCGGGGGGAACTGTCGGCTCGGGATCGGGCACGAGATTTGCCCGACGGTAGATGGTGATCCACTCCGCGAGGCTCCCCAGGGGGTTCTCGCTGACCGCGGGTACGGATGCCGTCACCGCGGCCTGCGCATCCACCAGGCCGTACCCGTAGAGCGGATCGGGAAGCTCCGTCACTCCGGCGGGCGGGGTCGCGGTGCGGATGATGTGATTGATGACATTGTCGGCATCCATGTCGGGATAGGCGGAACGCACGAGTGCGGCAATACCCGCCACAATCGGGGCAGCACCACTGGTGCCGGGCCATTCGACCACGGTGCCGTCGGCAGAGACGCCCAGGAGCTTCTCGCTCGGCGCAACGACAGCGATCGTGATGCCCTGCGTCGAGGCGTCCAGGCTTGCGCGCCCCTGCGGATCCACTCCGCCGACCACGAGAACACCGGGGATCGTTGCCGGGGCACCGACGACTCCCGTCCCGCTCCCCCGGTTTCCGGCGGCCGCGACGACCACGACATCGTGTTCGAAGGCATACATGAATGCGTCGTCCCAGCTGCGATCCCAGTCCGGGGTATTCGTCGTGAACGACAGGTTGATGATGTCGGCGCCATTGTCGACAGCCCAATAGATCGCCTGGGCGATTTGCTCCGTGAAGGGTACGGATGCCGACACGCCGAATCCGACTGAGATCGAGAGGAGTTCGGCATCCGGTGCCACACCGATCATGCCCGTCTCCGGGCTCGTTCCGCGGGAGGCGGCGAGGGACGCGACCCAGCTGCCGTGATCGGGGTCTCGCGCTCCCACGGGCGTGCGACCGTCCGGCGACCCGAGGCCAGAGACATCCGTGCCGCCGACAACTCCCGAGAACTCCGGGGGTCCTTTGCCGATTCCGGTGTCGATGATGGCGATCTTCACGCCTGCGCCCGTGGAGGTTTTCCAGGCGTCCCGGATGCCGTAATCGTCGAGCCAGTACTCGGCCGCCCGGAGCGGGTCGGCCTCAGACGGCGACGGCGAGGGGGGAACGGTGAAACCGGGCAGCGCGATGATGCCGACGACAGCGAGCGTGACGGCCGCCAGCCGCCCAAGGGGGCGACTGCGGCGCTCCGTCATCGCAGGACTCACGCCGGCTCCTCGGAAACCGCGTCGACGGTGCGGATGGCAGCTCCCGGGTCAGCGCACACGCATCGTTCCGGCGACCAATCCGCCAGCGCCAGCGCCCGGTCCCCGATCGGGTTCACCCCCGGCCCCGCGGCAAGCGAGTGCGCCAGCACAGCGTGCAGACACTTCACGCGTGTCGGCATGCCGCCCGCCGAGATGCCCGCGATCTCCTCGGGGTCGCCATACTGGGCGCGGTCCTCGAGATAGCTCTGGTGCGCGAGACGGTAGGCCGCCGCGACCTCCTCATCTGCCTCCAGCTGATCGGCGAGCTCACGCATGGTGTGGTCGGCCTCCAGCGCCGACATCGCCGCCGTCGCACCCGGATGCGTCAGGTAATAGAACGTCGGAAACGGCGTGCCGTCGGGAAGTCGCGGGGCGGTGGCGACAACCGTCGGGTTTCCGCAGGCGCAGCGCGCGGCGATCCCGAGCACTCCTCGAGCCGGGCGACCCAGCTGCTCGCGCAGAACGGCGAGTTCAGCCTCGGTAACGGGAGCGAACGGAGGCCTGGACACCTCTCCAGGCTACCGATGAGCTCCTGAAGTTCGGCTGCGTGTCCTGCGGCGACGCAGACTCGTCAGGCAGTTGCTGCTTTCCGGACCCGAGCGCCGGTCACGGCGCGACTGTCGACTCCGAGGGAGTCGGCTCAGGATCGGGGATCCCGATGACCGGAAGCGCGGCGGTCTTCGCGAGCCCCGCCGCGGTCACCGAGCGCACGAGCTGCGACATCCAGTCGGTCGTGGTTTGCACGACCTCATCGCTCACGGGCGCCTGCTCTGCGGGTATCGCCGAGTCGGGAAGATCATCGTCGACGAGATACACGACCTCACCGGGGCGCACGTAATAGAGCCGCTCCCGAGCCTGCGTCGTGATGTAGGCCGGGTCCTGCCACCGGTCTTTCTCGGTCTCGAGAGCTGCGATCTCGTCCTGAGTTACCTGCACAGCCTGTTCGAGTGCCGCGATCCGCTGCCTCTGCTCGAGGTAGGTGCCCACGGTCGGAACCAGGACGAAGGCCGCGAGAACGACGAGGCCCAGCATGATCACCATGAAACCCGAGAGCCGGATGCCGCCGAGCCAGCCCCGCACGTCGACGCGGCGCGCCGAGCGAGCACCGCGGGAACGAGAAGGGGGAGCCGGATTCGTCATCGCGGCTCCCCTCTCGTCAGGTCAGTTCGAGCGCATCAGCCCTTGAATCGCGGGAAGGCACCGCGACCGGCGAAGACCGCCGCGTCGCCGAGTTCTTCTTCGATGCGCAGAAGCTGATTGTATTTCGCGACACGCTCGCTGCGGGCAGGCGCACCGGTCTTGATCTGACCGCAGTTCACGGCGACCGCCAGGTCGGCGATCGTGGTGTCTTCGGTCTCGCCCGAGCGGTGCGACAGCATCGAACGGTAGCCGTTGGAGGTGGCAAGAGCCACGGCATCCAGGGTCTCGGAGAGCGTGCCGATCTGGTTGACCTTCACCAGCAGCGCGTTGGCAACACCCAGGTCGATGCCGCGCTGCAGGCGGCTCGGGTTGGTCACGAACAGGTCGTCACCGACCAGCTGCACCTTCGAGCCGATCGCGTCGGTGAGAGCCTTCCACGCGTCCCAGTCGTCCTCGGCGAGCGCGTCCTCGATCGTGACGATCGGGTAGTTCGCGACGAGGTCCGCGAAGTAGTCGGTCAGCTCAGCTGCCGTCCACGGCTTGCCCTCGACGGTGTAGACACCGTCGGAGAAGAACTCGGTGGCAGCGACATCCAGACCCACGGCGATGTCTTTGCCGGGGGTGAAGCCGGCCTTCTCGATCGCCTTCATGAGGAAGTCCAGGCCCTCGCGGTTGCTGGGCAGGTCGGGGGCGAAACCACCCTCGTCACCGAGGCCGGTCGAGAAGCCCGCAGCCTTCAGCTCGCCCTTGAGGACGTGGTAGGTCTCGGTGCCCCAGCGCAGCGACTCGGCGTAGGTCTCAGCGCCGATGGGTGCGAGGAAGAACTCCTGGAAGTCGATGCCGTTGTCGGCGTGCTCGCCACCGTTGATGACGTTGAACAGCGGAACGGGCAGCACGTGCGCGTTGGGTCCGCCGAGGTAGCGGAACAGCGGGAGATCGGCGCTGTCGGCCGCGGCCTTGGCGACGGCCAGGCTCACGCCGAGGATCGCGTTCGCGCCGCAGCGCGACTTGTTGTCGGTGCCATCGGTCTCGATGAGGATCTCATCGACGATGCGCTGCTCGCTGGCATCCACGCCCTCAAGCGCGGGGCCGAGTTCGTCGATGACGGCAGCGACGGCCTTGAGCACGCCCTTGCCGCCGTACCGGCTCTTGTCGCCGTCACGCAGTTCATACGCCTCGAATGCGCCGGTGGATGCACCGGACGGGACGGCCGCCCGCTGAACGGTGCCGTCTTCGAGGAGGACTTCCACCTCGACGGTCGGGTTGCCGCGCGAATCGAGAATCTCGCGCGCGCCTACAGCCTCAATCAATGCCACGAAAGGACTCCTTGTTTGGGAGGGTTGTGTCGGAGCGTCGTCGGTCCGACATCGAGTCTAGTGACGACGGATGCTGCGCCACAGGCCCGCTGGGCGGAGAAAAGCTCAGACCACCACCGCGAGCGCGATCCCATCCCATCCCTTGCGGTCGAGGGTCTGCAGGGCAGTCGCATCGAACCGCGGATCATCGCGGAGCATCTCGAGTCCGCGCCGGGTACCGACGACCTGGCTGGTCGTGTCGAGCGGATCGGCGACCTGGCCGGATCGGCCGATGTTGTCGACGACGACAACGGTTCCCGGACGCCCGAGGCGCGCAGCCCAGTCGAGGTAGAGCGTGTTGGACTCCTTGTCCGCGTCGATGAAGACGAGGTCGAACGGGTCGCCCTCCCCCAGGGCCGGCAAGACGTCAGCGGCCTTCCCGACGCGGACCTCAACGCGATCTCCGACGCCCGCTCGATCGAGGTTGGCGCGCGCGATCGACGCGTTGACCGGTTCCGCCTCGATCGTAATCACCCTCCCCCCAGCGGGAAGCGCGCGGGCCAGCCAGATCGTCGAGTACCCACCGAGCGTGCCGACCTCAAGCACCCGGCGGGCGCCGGCGATTCTTGCGAGCAGGTGCAGGAACTTGGCGTTCACGGGGGCTACCTCGATCGCCGGCAGCCCAGCGCTGCTCTGATCGGCAAGTGCCGCCTCGAGCGCAGCATCCTGCTCGACAAGAGTCTCTGTCAGGTAGTGATCGACACGCGTCCACGCATCCGGAGTTGGCACTGTCATATCGCCAGACAACCGCGCCGGAGGGGGCGAGGTCAACGGGTTCGCTCTGGTGCGAGTGGTGGCTGGCGCCGGAATTGGCCAGTAGCGGCACTCGTGGCGACCCGGGTGGCCTGCTGGTCGTTGGTCAGTTCTTTGCCTCCTCACGGGCGCGAAGGCCCTCAATCGCCGCCGCAGCCGTTGCGGCGTCATCGACGGTCACGACAAACACGCGCCCGCTTCTCTTGGCGATCTCGAGCGCCTCGCCGCGACGCAGAACGACGCCCGTCCGGCCGTCCAGCGCGGTGCGCACGCCCCACCCGCCGAAGTCCGCCAGCGGGTTGACGAGGATGGCGCGCACGGCAGCGATCTCGGTCAGCGGAACGTGGAAGCGCGGAACACCGAGATAGCTGATCACCCGCACGCCGGAGTCGTCGACCCGCACCCGGAAGAGGCCGGTCGCGGTGATCGCGAGCCCCACCACAAGAGCAACCGAGAGCAGAATGGGCCAGGCTGATCCCCCAGCAAGAGCGTCGAACACCGCACCACCCAGGAGAAGGATTCCGAGTCCGAGGAGGATGACCATCCCGAGCCGGGACATCGTGACGCTACGCATCCACACGACGCGCTCTCCCGGTGCGAAGGTGGGCACATGGCCATCGTCGGCGACTGCGACGGTCCCGCCGCTGACAGTCACCGCCGGCTGCAAGAACCACGCGAGAACGCCGAGGACGACCCCGGCGACACCGCCGGCCAGAAGTGCGGGCAGGACGCCCGGCGCTGCCTCGCCGGTCACCAGCCCGCGCTGCGCCAGCGTTGCCCAGGTGGTCAGGACGAGGATCGCCCCGACCACTGCAGGCGTCATCGTGCCGAGGAAGCGCATCGTCGGCCCCCACTCGCCCTCACGCGTCCCCAGGAGCGCGAAGACTCCAAGGAGTGCCGTGAGCAGGATGCCGAAGCCTGCGCTGAACAGCGGCACGACCCACGGGGGCGCGAACCCGTCGGCCTCCCCGGCGGCATTCCAATGGATCGCGACCGGGTCGGGCAAGGATGGCAACGCCTCGACCTGCACTCCGACGGCGACGGCCGTCAGGACGAGCGGCAGGGCGATACCCAGCCACAGGAATGCGCGACGCGCACGCGCGAGCGCGGCGGAGTTGTCGGTCATGAGGTCTCCTCTTCGGATGGGCGGTAAGCGTCGCGCGAGTCGCTCGCCAGGTTGTCGGGCCCGCCGATCACGCCGTCGGGGGTGCGGGCATTCGCATCCACAAGAAGAGAAGCGAGCGCTCCCGGAGCGATTCCAAGATCGCGAGCCCGCTGGGCGAGGGCCAGAACGTCGTCGTGAAGCTCGCGAAGCGCGGCGGCGGCATCCGTTACGACGGCGCCGCGGCCGCGGCGCAGATCGATGACACCTTCGTCTCGCAGGTGTTGGTAGGCGTGAAGCGCGGTGTGCAGGTTGAGATCCAGCGCGTCCGCGACCTCGCGCGCGGAGGGGAGCCGGTCACCCGCTCGCAGGCGACCTCCCGCGACCGCGCTCCGGACGGACGCGGCGATTTGTTCCCAGAGGGGAACGTCTCGCGAGGGGTCGATGCGAATCAGCACTCTTTTATTCTAGTTGCAATAGAACAATTACAAAAGATGATCGACGGTCGTGCCTCAATTCGAAGGCACTCCCTGGATTCGCGGATGGCGGGTCGCTGCGCTCGTTCTCCCATAGCCCAAGGAACCCGCGACCGCCGGAAGGAGGGCCTCGGCAGTGCGCCGATAGCCGAGCGGGCTCGGGTGGAAGCGGTCCAGGCTGAACATCTCATCGGGCTGCGAGATGAAGAACGGTCCGACCGCGTGACGGAGCGACACGGCGTAGGCGCCGGCGCCGACCGCGGCCTCCTCCTGCGCGTCGGCGAGCTGGCGCGACATCCTCGACCCCAGCGATCGCAGGGGTTGCGGCACCGGCCGCAGCGCGCCGAGGTCTGGGCAGCTTCCCACCACGACCTGCGTACCCCGTCCGCGCAGCCGTTCGATCGCCGCGACAAGGTGGCGCACGGATGTGGATACCGCGACGCGGTGCGTGATGTCGTTGCCGCCGACCACGATGACTGCGACATCCGGCCGATAGTCATCGGCGAGCTCGTCGAGCTGGGCTCCCAAGGCCGAAGACTCCGAGCCGACGACCGCCGCAGTGCGCAGCCTCACGGGGCGCTTCGCCTTCTTCGCCAGTCCGATCGCCAGACGTGCGCCGAGCGTCTCTTTGCGCCGTTGCGCGCCGAGACCCGCGGCGATCGAGTCACCCAGCACGAGAAGCTCGATCGGGTCACCCTCGAGCTTTCGGCGCCACACCCGATCGGCCTCGAGCGCGTCCTCACCGAGCGGTTTGCCGATGAGTCGCCGGGCCTGCGCGGCCTGGCGATCGAGCAACGCGCGCGCGGCAAGGGCCGTCGTCGCCGCGGCGCCCACCACCGCCGCTGCCCACAGCGCCCCGGTCGTGATCCGGCTCATGGTGCGATTTGAGCCGCTCGATCTGAATCGCCGCTGACGCGCCGGTGAACGAACGAGCGGTAAACGGATCAGCCGAGCTGCTTGAGCTCGAGGGTGTCGATGGTCGCTCCCGGGCGGACTGCCGCGAAGTGGGTGTACCCGTCGGCGGTCGCGCGATCCAGCAGCGGCTTGAGGTTCTTCGGGCGCTGCTCGAGGCGCACGCGACTTCCCCGGGCCACGAGCGCTGACTTCAGCGCGACGAGCTCAGCGAGCTCGACCTCCCGGTCGTGAACGAGCACGACGGCGTCAATGTCGTCATCGGCTGCGTCCGCGACGAGGTCGACGAGCCGTTCGAAGCCGAGCGAGAACCCGACGGCGGGAACGTCCTGGCCGAGGAACCGGCCGATCATGCCGTCGTAGCGGCCCCCGCCACCGAGCGAGTAGGACACCAGCGGGTGGGCGATCTCGAAGATCGTGCCGGTGTAATAGCCCATGCCGCGCACGAGGAACGGATCGAACACCAGCGGAGCCTCTCCCCCGCGGGCAACCGCGACTGCATCGCCGATCGCGGCGAGGGCGCCGATGGCCTCTCCCTCGAGCCCGTCGGGCAGCGCTGCACGGATCTGCTCCTCGTCGAAGCCGCTCACGGTGCCCTTTTCCCGAGCCAAGAATTCCGCGAGGGCGTCGACCGCTTCGGGCGCCGCCGAGCGTTCACGCAGTTCGGTCGCCACACCCACCGCACCGATCTTGTCGAGCTTGTCGATCGTGATGAGCACGCCCGGACGCTCTGCTTGGGGAAAGCCGAAGTGATCGAGCATCGCATCCAACAGACGACGATCGTTCACGCGCACAATGCCGCCCTCGAGCCCCAGCGCGTCCAGCGCGTCGAGGGTGGCGGTGATGAGTTCGGCTTCGGCGCGCGACGAAGGATCGCCGATGATGTCGATGTCGCACTGCACGAACTGCCGGTATCGACCCTTCTGAGGCCTTTCGGCACGCCAGACCGGCGCGATCTGCACGGCACGGAACACGCCCGGAAGCTCGGCCCGGTGGCTCGCGTAGAAGCGTGCAAGCGGCACCGTCAGGTCGTACCGCAGGCCGAGGTCCGAGAGCGCTGCGGGGTCGTCGGCTGCCGCCCGGATGCCGTCGGCATCCAGTCCGCGACGAAGGACGTTGTAGGCGAGCTTCTCGTTGTCACCACCGATACCGGCGTGCAGCCGCTCGTAGTCTTCGACGACCGGAGTCTCGATCTCGTCGAAGCCGTGGGCGCGGTAGCGCTGTCGGATGACGGCGAGCACGCGCTCTCGGCGAGCCTTGTCGGCGGGGAGGAAATCGCGCATGCCGCGCGGCGGGGTGACGGGTGGCACCGGCCTATTCTTCCAGGTCGGCAGGCTCCGCTTCGGCAGCCCGGATCTCCCCCGCGAGCGTGCGCAGTCGTTGGCGCAGTGCGCGCTCGGCATCCCAGCCGTGATCCCGGGCGGTCGAGACGAGGGCGAGGAGCGCGTCGCCGAGCTCATCTTCGGACGCAGGAGTCGCCGGCGGTGTCGCGTCGGCGCCACCACCGAGTCGCGGTGATGTCAGTGCGGGCAGCGACCCGGCCTTTCCCACCAGTTTCTGCGCGAGCGCGAGTGTCGGCATCCGTTCGCTCACGCCATCCAAGACGCTCGTGCGAGCGCGCTTCTCTTCGGCTTTGGCGGCGTTCCACAGCACCAACACCTGCTCGGGCGTCTCGGCAGTTTCGCCGGCGAAAACGTGCGGATGCCGGCGCACCATCTTGTCGGTGAGGGTGCGGGCTACATCATCGATGTCGAACGGGTCATCGCTGTCACGCGAAGCGATCTCGGCGTGGAACAGCACCTGCCACAGCAGGTCGCCCAGCTCCTCCCGCAGGTCGGCCCGTGTCCCGACCTCCACCGCATCGATCAATTCGGCGCTCTCCTCGACGAGGTAGGGCACGAGCGCCCGGTGATCGATCTGCTGGGTCCACACACACCTGTCGCGCACCGCTCGCATCGTGTCGGCAGCCCGGCGCAGCGGGTCCGCTGAGGTCGGCTCGGCCGGGTCGGTCATGACGTCGCTGCTTCGCTCGGATCACTGACCGAACTTGCCCGCCGCCGGTAGTGGCGAGCGCGCGTCGACACCAGGATGCCGGCGATGATCACCGAGATCAACGAGCCGGAGAGCACACCCAGGACAGCCTCGTCGGTGAGGAGGTCGTTGCCTTCGAATGCGAGTTCAGACAGCAGCAGCGACACTGTGAAGCCGATGCCCCCGAGCGCGCCGGCGGCGATGAGGTCAGCAAGCGGCAACCGCGGCATCGCGGGGTCGTGCGCAACACGTTGCGAGATCCACCCGAACAGCGAAATGCCGAGGATCTTTCCGACCGGCAGCGCGATCAGGATGCCGTAGAAGGCCGGCGTGAGTTCTTCGATCGAGACGGCCGGGATGATGACGAGTGCCGACGAGAAGGCGAACAGCGGGAGCACGATGACGTTGACCCACGGCTCCATGGCGTGCCGCGTGTGAAGCGCGGGCTGCTGGGCCATCGCAAGGCCCAGCGCGACGCCGGCGATCGTGGCGTGAACACCCGACAGGTAGACCAGAACCCACGTGCCCGCGGCAAGCAGCAGAAGGATCGGGATGAGGGCGGCGCGCGCCCGGGTATCGAGCTTGCGGCTCAGGTACCCGAAGATCACGACGAGCACTGCCGCAGCGGCAAGGAGAGCGATGTTGACGCCGTCGGTGAAGAGCACCGCGATGAAGATGATGCCGACGATGTCGTCGAGGATCGCGAGCGCGAGCAAAAAGATCCGCACGCCCGAGGGCAGACCTTTGCCGAAGACCGCGAGGACGCCGAGGGCAAAGGCGATATCGGTGGCTGTCGGGATCGGCCATCCGTCGGCTGACTCCGTGCCCCACGCGAACGCGAGGTAGACCGCGATCGGCACGATCACGCCGCCCGCCGCGGCGATCGCCGGCTGCAGCGCCTTGCGCGCCGAGTTGAGCTGTCCGTTGGTCAGCTCGAATTGCAGCTCCACGGCGACGACGAAGAAGAACAACGCAAGAAGTCCATCAGCAATCCAGTGACCCACCGAGAGCTCGAAGACGCCCGGGATGCCGACGTAGGTGTGCTGCAGTTCCTGCACACTGTGGCCGATCGGGGAGTTCGCGATGATGAGTCCCGCGGCAGCAGCAACCAGCAGCATGATGGCGGGAAAACGCGCAGAGCGAAGCAACGACATGGAGTCCTTTCGGGGGATGCGGCAGCCGACGCCGACCAGACTTCCCGGCTCTCCGCCCCCTATCCTACCGGCGGGGCCCGATGCACCTCGAAGCCGACTCGGGTCGCACCCGTCACGACTCGTCACACGTCACCTTGATGAAACACCTGGCCGATACGGTGGAATCCATGTATGAACTGACCCGGACCGAAGCCATCGACCTCGTCGGCCGATACGAAGCGGGTCAGGAGATACCCGAGCAGATGCGCGCCGATGTGCGCCTGCTCGGCTCGCTCCTCGGTGAAGTGCTCCGCGAGAGCGGGTCGCCGGGGCTGTTCGAGGATGTCGAGCGCCTGCGCCTTGCGACCATCCAGGCCTACACGGATGAGACGCCCGAGGCTTTCGCGCATGCCACCGAGGTTGCCGAGTCATTCTCCATCGAGCGTGCACATGAGGTGGCCCGCGCGTTCACGGCGTACTTCCACCTCGTGAACCTCGTCGAAGAGCACCAGCGAGTGCGGATCCTGCGCGAGCGCGACGGCCGCCCCGACAGCGAGGGCGCAGCCGACTCGATCGAGGCCGCGTACGCGCGCCTCGCAGACGAAGTCGGTGAGGATACCGCGCTCGCCCGCCTGCAGGCGCTGCGCTTCCACCCCGTCTTCACGGCGCACCCCACCGAGGCGCGTCGCCGGGCGATTTCTTCCAGCATCCGTCGCCTCGCGGGGCTGCTGCAGGAGCACGACGACCGCCTGCGCGACGGCAACGACCCGGCGCGCCTGGAACGGCGGATGGTCGAAGAGATCGACACCCTGTGGCGCACAGCCCCGCTGCGACCTGAGAAGCCGTCGCCGGTCGACGAAGTGCGCTCGGTCATGGCGATCTTCGACGAGACGCTCTACACCGTGGTCCCCGCCGTGTATCGGCGCCTCGATGACATGCTGCAGGGCACGAACGCGGGTGGTCGCGCACCGCTCGTCGCCCCCTTCGTGCGCGTGGGCTCGTGGGTCGGCGGCGACCGCGACGGTAACCCGTTCGTGACGGCATCCGTGACCCGCAAGGCCGCTGGCATCGCCGCCGAGCACATCCTGCTGGGGCTCGAGCGCACGACGCAGCGCATCGGGCGAACCCTCACCCTGGATGCCGAGACCACGCCACCGTCCGACGCACTGGTGACCCTGTGGAAGCGGCTGAAGGCTGCAGACGAAGAGGCAGCTACCGAGATCGCGAAGCGGTCGCCGAACGAGCCGCACCGCCGCATCCTGTTGATGCTCGCGCGCAAGATCGACGCAACGCGGCTGCGGGATGCCGACCTCGCGTACCGCGAGCCGAGCGAGTTCCTCGCCGACCTGCGCACCGTGCAGGACTCGCTCGTCGCAGCGGGGGCTGCCAGGCAGGCCTACGGTCACCTGCAGCAGCTGATCTGGCAGGTCGAGACCTACGGTTTCCACCTCGCGGAGCTCGAAGTGCGGCAGCACTCGGCTGTGCACGCGAAGGTGCTGGCCGAGCTCGATGCGGCTGCCGGTTCGACCGGCGAGCTTTCGGAGCAGGCCGACGAGGTGCTCGAGGTCTTCCGCACGATCGCGTTCCTGCAGGAACGCTACGGTCCGGCAGCGGCGGGCCGCTACATCGTGTCGTTCACCCAGTCCGCCGAAGATCTCGCGAACGTCCATCGCCTCGCGCGCCACGCGGTCGGCGAGGACGGACGGATGCCGGTGCTCGATGTGATCCCGCTGTTCGAGACCTTCGCTGACCTGCAGGCTGCACCGGGCATCCTTGCGGAGATCGTGCACCATCCCGAGTTCGCGGACAGGCTGGAGCGCACGGGTCGGCGCCTGGAGGTCATGCTCGGCTACTCGGACTCGTCGAAGGATGTCGGGCCGGTCGCCGCGACACTCGCGCTCTATGAGGCGCAGGCCGACATCGCCGCCTGGGCGAAGGACGAGGGAATCGAGCTCACGCTCTTCCACGGTCGTGGCGGTGCGCTCGGCCGCGGAGGCGGCCCCGCGAACTCCGCGATCCTCGCGCAGCCGCCGCACTCGGTCGATGGCCGGTTCAAGCTCACGGAGCAGGGCGAGGTGATCTTCGCTCGCTACGGCGACCCCGAGATAGCGATGCGCCACATCGATCAGGTAGCTGCAGCTGTGCTGCTGGCATCCGCACCCTCGATCGAGCGGCGCAACTCGGGCGCTGCGCGGAAGTTCGCCGACGTCGCGGCAACGCTGGATGCGACATCCCGCCAGCGCTTCTTCGACCTCGTGAAGGCCCCGGGGTTTGCGCCGTGGTTCGCCCAGGTCACCCCGATGGAAGAGATCGGGCTGCTCGCGCTCGGCTCTCGGCCAGCACGCCGCGGCCTGTCGGTCGAGTCCCTCGCGGACCTGCGCGCCATCCCGTGGGTGTTCGCCTGGGCGCAGGCGCGCATCAACCTCGCCGGATGGTTCGGCCTGGGCACCGCGCTTGACGCCGTCGGCGACGAAGACCTGCTGCGCGAGGCTTACGAGCAATGGCCGCTCTTTAGGACCATGATCGACAACGTCGGCATGAGCCTTGCCAAGACAGACCCGCGGATCGCGCGCCGCTATCTCGAACTCGGCGACCGCGACGACCTGGCAGGCCTCGTCCTCGACGAGATGACGCTGACCCGCTCGTGGGTCGTGAGGCTCACCGGGGGCGACGAGGTGCTTGCCAACAAGCCGGTGCTGCAGCGTGCGGTGAAGCTCCGTAGCCCCTATGTCGATGCGCTGTCGCTGCTTCAGCTGCGAGCGCTGCGCGGGCTTAGGGATGCCGCGGCATCCGATGCCCCCGCGGACCCCGATCAGCAGCGCCTTCTGCTGCTCTCGGTGAGCGGGGTCGCGGCGGGACTGCAGAACACCGGGTGATCCTGCGCGGATCGCGCGTCGCTGCCAGCGGTGTCGGTGGGCAGGGTTAGCGTCTGGGCATGGCTATCACGACCGTCGAGACTTGCCCGCTGTGCGGCACCGATGACGTTCGCGTCGACGACGTGGCTTGGTTTGCCATCGCGTTCGATCGCCGGGCCGAACTTCACGACGATGTCGAGACACAGGATGCCGTGGTGTTTCTGTGCCGCGAATGTGGCGTGAACTGGGACTGACCGCTCAGTCGAGGCGAACGTCGTCGGCGTGCCGCGCGAGACTCCGGCCGTAGCGCTCCGTGAGCTGGACCATCAGATCCGGCGTCTCGCGGTCGAGCCCGAACACGTAGCCCGGGAAGTCGAGGTCTTTCTGCGCTTCCCAGATCTCGTCGTGCCGGTCGGGTGAGTACAGCTGCGCCGGATTTCCGACGGCGATCCACCCGATCGGAACGACCGCCCCCGCGGGAAGGACTGTCCGCAGGTGCACGACGGCATTGATGCGAACTTCGGCTCGCTCCCCGATCCGCGCGCCGTTGAACACGCGCGTGCCTGTGGCGAGAAACACTTCGTCGGCGATCGACGCGCCCGAGATGCTCGCCATCGGCCCGACCAGCACGTGGTGGCCAATGTGCACGGCATCCGTCGCGCTGGCACGGATCAGCGCGTTCTCCATGACGATGACGTTTTCGCCTATCGTGATGGGGCCGCCTTCGGCCGTAATGACGGCGCCGTGCAGGACCTGGGAATTCGCCCCGATCGTGACATCACCTGAAATCACCGCGCTGGGCGCGATGACAGCCGTGGGGTGGATGCGGGGCTGCGCCCCGAGGTGCTCGAACCGCATCGTTCCTCCTCGATCGGTGTCAGCGTACCGCGCCGGAGTTCCGCACCACCCCGGACTGTTGCGAGCGGCGCTACCGTTGTGGGGATGGCACTTTCCTCCCGAACCACGTCCCGCGCGCCCCGACCGACGATCGAGTTCACCGTTCTCGAGACGACCTGGCTGAACCCACACCTTGTGCGCGTCCGCCTCGGCGGGCCCGGCTTCGTTCAGTTCCAGGACCGGCCCGAGACCGACAAGTACGTGAAGCTGAAGTTCACGACTCCCGAACCCGAGTCACACCCCGTGACGCGCACGTACACGGTGCGCCACGTCGACCGTGCCGCGCGGGCGATCGACGTCGACTTCGTCATCCACGGCGACGAGGGACTTGCAGGTCCCTGGGCAGCGACGGTGGAGCCTGGCGCGACGATCAGTCTCATGGGGCCTGGCGGCGGCTACTCCCCCGATCCCGACGCCGACTGGCATCTGTTCGCGGGTGACATGTCGGCAGTTCCCGCCATCGCGGCCGCACTCGAAGCTCTCCCCGTGCACGCGGTGGGCGCGGCGATCATCGAAGTCGACACCGAGGCTGACATCCTCGGCCTCGATCACCCAACCGGCGTCGACGTCGTGTGGATCAGCAACCCGGATCATGCCGTTTCGGCGCTCGCTGACGCCGTCCGGACGATCGACTGGCGCGAGGGACGCGTTCACGTCTTCGCCCACGGCGAGCGCGAAGCGATGAAAGAACTCCGCCGCGTGTTCTTCGACGAGCACGCCCTCGAGCGTGGACAGGTATCCCTATCGGGATACTGGGCCCGCGGCCGTACCGAAGACCGATTCCAGGCCGAAAAGCGCGAGCCGATCGGCCAGATCCTTCCGCCCGCCTAGGCGTCGGCAGGTGCGGTAGCGGGTGACGGCTCGGGCCACAGCTGCCCGAGAAGCGTGTCGACCCATTCGATGAGGTCGGCATCCGCCACCGGCTCGCCGCTGGCCCGAGGCAGCGGCACGACCACAGCCTCGCCACCGGCCAACAGCTTCGCTGCGGGATACAGCCGCTGCAGGCGGACACGCATCGAGTCCTCCAGTCGCGCCGGAGCGATGCGCAGGTTCGGACCCATCGCGACGACATCCGTCAGACCTGCGCGCGCGGCGCGGCGACGCAGCCGGGCCATCGACAGCAGCCCGGCGACGTCGGTCGGCGGCTCGCCGTAGCGGTCGGTGAGCTCCTCGATGACAGCGTCGATCGCGTCATCCTTGGCGCTCGCGGATGCCGCCGCCGAGAGCTTCTGATACGCCTCGAGACGGAGCCGCTCGCTGTCGATGTAGTCCTCGGGGATGCGGGCCTGCACGGGCAGCTCGAGCCGCAACTCGGCGGGGCCCTCGACGTCCTCGCCGCGGAAGGTTGCGACAGCCTCACCGATCATCCGCAGGTAGAGGTCGAACCCGACCCCGGCGATATGCCCGGCCTGCTCGGCGCCGAGGAGGTTTCCGGCACCGCGCAGCTCGAGGTCCTTGAGCGCAACCTGCATCCCACTGCCCAGATCGTTGTTGACGGCGATCGTTTCGAGTCGGTCGGCAGCGGTCTCTGAAAGCGGCTTCGTGTCGTCGTAAAGGAAATACGCGTAGGCGCGCTCCCGGCCACGCCCCACACGGCCGCGCAGCTGGTGAAGCTGTGACAGTCCGTACTTGTCGGCCCGGTCGATGATGATCGTGTTGGCGTTGGCGATATCGAGGCCCGTCTCGATGATCGTCGTCGAGACGAGTACGTCGGCCTTGCGCTCCCAGAAGTCGTCGACGACCTGCTCGAGCTGATGCTCACCCATCTGCCCGTGAGCGACCACGACCCGCGCCTCCGGCACGAGCTCTGCCAGTTCGCTCGCTACCCGCTGGATCGAACTCACCCTGTTGTGGACGTAGAAGACCTGACCCTCCCGCAGCAGCTCCCGGCGAATGGCCGCCGCAATCTGCTTGTCATTGCGAGCCCCGACATACGTGAGGATCGGATGCCGGTCTTCGGGTGGTGTCTGCAGCGTCGACATCTCCCGGATGCCTGTCACGGCCATCTCGAGCGTTCGAGGAATGGGGGTGGCGCTCATCGCGAGGATGTCGACATTGGTCTTGAGCTTCTTCAGGGCGTCCTTGTGCTCGACGCCGAACCGCTGCTCCTCATCGATGATCATGAGTCCGAGGTCCTTGAAGATCACCTTCTCGGTCAGGATCCGATGTGTACCGATCACCATGTCGATGGTGCCGTCGGTGAGGCCCGCCAACGTCTCCCGGGCCTCCTTGTCGGTCTGGAATCGCGAGAGTGCCTTGACCTTGACCGGGAAGCCCGCGAAGCGCTCCGTGAACGTCTCGAGGTGCTGCTTGACCAGCAGCGTCGTCGGAACGAGCATCGCTACCTGCTTGCCGTCCTGAATGGCCTTGAATGCGGCCCGCACGGCAACCTCGGTCTTCCCGAACCCGACATCCCCCGACAGCAGCCGGTCCATGGGGATCGGCCGCTCCATGTCGGCCTTGATCTCATCGATTGTCTGCAGCTGATCCATCGTCTCGGCGAACGGGAAAGCCTCTTCGAGCTCACGCTGCCACGGCGTATCCGGTCCGAAAGCGTGCCCCTTGGCCGCCATCCGCGCCGAATAGAGCTTCACGAGTTCAACGGCGATATCGCGCACCGCCTTGCGCGCACGGCCCTTCGCCTGGGCCCAGTCGCTGCCGCCCATCTTTGAGAGGGTCGGCGCCTCCCCGCCGACGTAGCGCGAGAGCAGGTCGAGCTGGTCGGTCGGCACCATGAGCTTGTCGCCGGGGTACCCGCGCTTGGACGGCGCGTATTCGAGTACGACATACTCGCGCACGCTCTTGACCGGGTTTCGGCCGCCCGACGACACCTCACGCTTCGCGAGTTCGACGAACCGTCCGATCCCGTGCGTGGCGTGCACGACGTGATCACCGGGAGTCAGCTGGAGTGGGTCGACGACGTTCCGGCGCTTCGACGCGAGCTTCTTGACCACACGGCTGTCGCCACCGATCGTGCGTCCGTAGAACTCAGACTCCGTCAGCACGGCCAGGCGGGCGTCCTCGAGCTCAAAACCGCGCTCGAGCTGTGCCACCGCGAGTGTGGCCCGGCCGGGCTCGGGTGCGGCAGCCGCGTCCTCGACGAGCGCTGCCGCAATCTCCCGCTCCGCGAGAACGTCCCTGGCGCGCTCAACCAGTCCCGCGCCGGATGCCGTGACCACGACGCTCCACCCGGCGGTTACGAGGTCGCCCACGTAGGCGGTGGCCCCCTCGACGTTGCCGTGGAACGACGGCACCGATCGTGCGGGAATCCTCACTGGCGCATCGCCGAGCATGTCGTCACGGTCGTCGGCGAGCAACCCCTCGGCTGCCGCATCGGCAGCTCCCGAGTCGAAGGGACTCAGCGTCCACCACACGCCGGCACGTTCGTGAACTGCCTCACGTAGCGCCGCGATCGTCAGAAAGTCGCCAGCGCCCAGATCGATCGGCGTGTTCGCGCCAGCTGTCGCAGCGCTCCACGCGGCCTCGAGGAACTCCCGGTTGGTCTCGGCGAGAGTCCGGGCGCGTGTGCGGGATCGCTCGGGGTCCACGAGAGCAACGGCAGAACCCGCGGGCAAATAGTCGACGAGGGTCGCCATCTGCGGCACGAGCGCCGGCGTCAGCGACTCCATCCCCTCGGCAGGGATCCCCTCCGCCATCTTCTCGAGCATCCCCTGCAGGCCCGCGAACTCGCCGGCCAACTGTCGTGCACGAGCGCGCACATCAGCGGTGAGCAGGAGTTCGCGCCCGGGAAGCAGATCGACGGCTTCGACGGCCCCGGGCAGCGAACGCTGGTCGGCGACCGAGAACGTACGGATCTGGTCGACCTCGTCGCCGAAGAACTCAACGCGATACGGGTGATCGGCAACCGTCGGGAACACATCCAGGATGCCGCCGCGCACCGCGAACTCGCCGCGGCGTGAAACCATGTCGACGCGGTGGTAGGCGAGCTCGACCAGGCGCTCGACGATCAGCGCGAGATCGTGGCCGCGCTCGCCCGCGCGCAACCGCACCGGTTCGACGTCCGCTAGGCCCGCCGCCAACGGCTGAAGCGCCGCGCGCACTGACGCGACGACCACAATCGGGGCAGAATCGGGCGACGACGCGATGCGCGCAATCGTCTCGAGCCTGCGCCCGACGGTCTCGGGGCTCGGACTCAGGCGTTCGTGCGGCAGCGTCTCCCAAGCAGGAAACTGCAACACGGCGGCTTCGGGAAGGAGCGCGCGCAGCGCCGGCATGAGAGACTCCACACGGCGGCCGGTCGGCGCGATCGCCAGCAGCACCGGAGGCTTACCGGAGTCTCTGCGCCGACGAACGAGTGCGCTCAGCAGCGGAGCATCAAGACCATCGACCACCGAAATATCGGCATCCACGGCTGCCGCCGCAACCACATCCCGGAAGTGCTCGGAGCGGTCGAGGGCGCGCGAGATCCCGGGAAAAGCCACCGGACGATTCTAGGCCGCCCGGTAGGCCGCCGGGTTCACGGCCGAGGTGCGTGGTACACCTGCTGGGCTGCGAGGAGACCTTCATCGACGAGTCGCTCGACCGCGTCTGCGGCATCCGAGACGGCAAGCGCGATCTCTTCGCGCGCCGAGGCCGGGAAGGGCTGCAGCACCCAGTCGGCAGGATCCTGACGGCCGGGCGGCCGACCAATCCCCACTCGCACCCGCGGAAACTCCGGGGTGTTCAGGGCCTTGGCAACATCGCGCACGCCGTTGTGTCCGCCGTGCCCGCCGCCGATCTTGAGCCGAACGGCGTCGAACGGGATGTCGAGCTCGTCGTGCACGACGACGACACGTTCGGGGGGGATCCCGTAGAACTGCGCGAGACCCGCGACGGGACCCCCCGAGACGTTCATGAACGAGTTGGGCTTGGCGAGCACGATCTTGGGTCCACCCGGTCGCAGCCACGCTTCGGCCACGCGAGCGTTCGCCTTGTGGGAGCGAAAGCCCTCGCCGCGGCGAGCCGCGAGCTCATCGACGACGAGCTGCCCGATGTTGTGGCGGGTTCGCTCGTACTGCGGACCGGGGTTACCCAGGCCCACGATGAGCCACGCGTCGCTCACGGCAGCGTCCTCCCGGCTCGATCAGCCCGTCGGATTACTCCGACTCGGTCGCAGCATCCTCGTCAGCGTCTGCGGCGTCAGTGGCAGCCTCGTCCTCAGCAGCCTCGTCAGCGGCTGCGGCAGCGGGCACCGAGACAGCAACGACGAGAACCTCGGGGTCGGTGACGAGAGTCGCACCCTGGGGAAGCGTCAGTTCGCCTGCCGTGATGCGGGCGCCCTCTTCGAGGCCCTCGACGTCGACCTCGACGTGCTCGGGGATGTGGGTGGCGTCCACCGCGAGCGACACGCTCGTGGCGTCGAGGTTGACGATGGTGCCTGAGAAGGACTCACCGACGACGACAACGGGAACGTCGACCTGGACCTTCTCGCCCTTCTTGATGACGACGAGGTCGATGTGCTCGATGATCTGGTTCACCGGGTCCTTCTGGACGTCCTTGACCAGCGCGAGCTGGGACTTGCCGGCGATGTCGAGCTCGATCAGTGCGTTCGCGCGACGCACGAGCAGCAGCATCTGGTGGCCGGGCAGCGCGACGTGCACCGGGTCGGTGCCGTGGCCGTAGAGAACGGCGGGGATCTTGCCGGCGGCGCGCAGACGGCGGGCGAAGCCCTTACCGAAGTTCTCGCGGAGTTCGGCGTGGACGGTGGTGTCTTCAGACATGTGCATTCTCCTTGGGCAGGGACCGGGTGGTGATCTCAGCCCGGACATCAGGGGTTCGACTCAACCGCGAGCGCGTGAGGAACCCGATGAGACCGCACACCCCCGTCGATAACGGATGCTGTGAGCAGTGCTGGGCGCACGCGCGAGCATCCCTCGCCGAAGTACAGTCCGCAAGTCTACCAGCGGCCCCGGTACGATGGTGACGGGCCGCGACGGGCCCGCTTTCCCGAGAGCAAGGACGAATGATGGACGCCCAGGTCACCTCGAACATTCTCGTCGCCGTGATCGGCATCCTCACCCTCAGCACCCTCGTCGGTGTCGTTGCGGCCTTCTGGTCGATGGGGCGTTCGGCCTACCGCAAGGAGTGATCCGCGTCGTTCCCTTAGGCTGACTGCGGCAACCACCCGCAGACGCCCAGGGAGTGAACGTGACGGATCAGGCAGCGACAAGCACTGCGACAGCGAATATCGGAGTCGTGGGACTCGCGGTCATGGGGTCCAACCTCGCGCGCAACCTCGCAAGCCGTGAAGGCAACACCGTCGCGATCTTCAACCGCAGCGCGGAGAAGACCGAGCACCTGGTCGCGGAACATCCCGAAGCCGGGTTCGTCGCCACGTACTCGTACGAGGAGTTCGCCGCCTCACTGACCACGCCGCGCACCGCGATCATCATGGTCAAGGCCGGCGCCGGCACGGATGCCGTCATCAACGAGCTCCTGCGCGTCTTCGAGCCCGGCGACATCATCGTCGACGGCGGCAACGCCCTGTTCACCGACACCATTCGCCGCGAGAAGGCGGTCCGCGAGACGGGCATCAACTTCGTCGGTATGGGCGTTTCCGGCGGTGAGGAAGGCGCTCTCCTCGGCCCGTCGCTGATGCCCGGCGGCTCGGACGAGTCGTGGGTCACGCTCGGCCCCATCCTGAAGTCCATCGCTGCGGTCGCCGAGGGCGAGCCGTGCGTCACCCACATCGGCCACGACGGCGCCGGCCACTTCGTGAAGATGGTGCACAACGGCATCGAGTACGCAGACATGCAGGTGATCGCCGAGGCCTACGACCTCATCCGTCACGCGACCGGCTACTCCCCCGCTCAGATCGCCGACGTGTTCGCCGAGTGGAACCGCGGCGAGCTCGAGTCGTACCTGATCGAGATCACCGCCGAGGTGCTGCGCCAGACGGATGCAGACACCGGAGCACCGCTCGTTGACGTCGTCCTGGACCAGGCCGGCGCGAAGGGTACTGGCGGGTGGACTGCCCAGACAGCGATCGATCTGGGCGTGCCGGCATCGGGCATCGCCGAAGCCGTGTTCGCTCGCTCGCTTTCGTCGCACCCTGAGCAGCGCTCGACCGCGGGCGTTCTGCCGGGGCCCGACGCGGATGCCGAAACGTCCTTCGCAGACGACCCTGAGGCGTTCATCGAAAAGGTTCGTCGGGCACTCTACGCCTCGAAGATCGTTGCCTACTCGCAAGGGTTCGACATCATTCGTGCGGGCGCCGCGCACTACGGCTGGAACATCAACCTCGGTCAGGTCGCGGCGATCTGGCGCGGCGGCTGCATCATCCGTGCCCGTTTCCTCAATCGCATCACCGAGGCATATGCCGAGACTTCGGATCTGCCCGTCCTGATGACGGCGCCGTTCTTCGTCGGCGCGCTCGCCACCGCTCAAGACTCGTGGCGGGACGTCGTCGCGCACGCAGCCGCCACGGGGCTTCCGGCTCCCGTGTTCTCCTCGTCGCTTGCCTATTACGACGGTCTGCGGGCCGGGCGTCTGCCGGCTTCTCTCATCCAGGGACAGCGCGACTTCTTCGGTGCGCACACGTACAAGCGCATCGACCGCGAGGGCACGTTCCACACGCTGTGGTCGGGGGATCGCAGCGAAATCGAAGCCGTCGACACTCACTGACCTCCGCGAACCCCGAGGGGCCGTGACCGACTCAGCCTCGGTCACGGCCCCTCGTTCGCGCAACATCGTCAGATCTCGCGGACGCTCCCCTTCTCAAGGCGTAGGCGCCGATGAGCGCGGCGCGCGACTGCCGAGTCGTGCGTCACCACGATGAGGGTGAGGCCGTCTCGGTTGAGCCCTTCCAGCAGCTCGAGGATCTCGTCGCGCATGTGCTCATCCAGGTTTCCGGTCGGCTCATCGGCCAGGAGCACGCGCGGGCGCTTGGCGATTGCACGGGCGATCGCGACGCGCTGCTGCTGCCCACCCGAGAGCTCGCCCGGCAGGTGATCGGCGCGTTCTGCCAAGCCCACCTGGGCAAGGGCCTCGGTGACCCGGCTGTGGCGGTCGGTGCCGCTCAGCCCGAGCGGCTCGAGGCCCATGTCGACGTTCTCGTGCGCTGTGAGGGTGGGGATCAGATTGAACCCCTGGAACACGAAGCCCACCTCGGTGGCTCGGACGTGTCCGAGTGTGGCGTTCGAGGCTTTCGCAAGATCGACCTCGCCGAGTTTGACGACACCGGAGGTCGGCCGATCGAGCGCGCCCAGCATCTGCAGGAGGGTGGACTTCCCGCCACCCGTCGGGCCC
Organism: Microbacterium schleiferi; assembly: GCF_020781975.1. Taxonomy (GTDB): domain Bacteria; phylum Actinomycetota; class Actinomycetes; order Actinomycetales; family Microbacteriaceae; genus Microbacterium. The sequence continues at coordinate 266,839 of NZ_JAJGNI010000001.1, read as the reverse complement.
TGGATGGTGACGAACTCGCCCTCGCGGATCTCGAGATCGACGCCCGCCAGAGCGCGGACATTCCGGTTCTTCTGCTGGTACTCGCGAATCACCGCTTGCAACGCGTAGATCGGCGATGGCGCTGACGATTCGATGGATGTCGTCGCGGGTTCCGTCATGCTCATGGGATTCTCCTGTTCGTTCGTGACACTTTCGTTCGTGACACTTTCGTTCGTGACACTTTCGTTCGTGACTGTGTTCATGTCCTTAGCCGACCGACCGCAGTGCTTCGGCAGGGCTCAATCGGGCGGCTCGCCAGCCTCCGAAGGCACCGGCGATCAGGCCGCCGGCGATGGCAATTCCGACCGCTGCGGCGACGACCCACAGCGTGATCGGCGCGTGAAGGACGATATCCGCCGCCTGCTGCGCCATTCCGCCGAAGCCTCCGCCCATCGGACCGCCCCCTTGACCGGGCCCCGCCTGACCGGTGGATGCGGCTGTCGACGAGATCGTCGGTGAGATCAGGTTGATGATCCCGATCCCCGCAAGCCCGATCGCCAAACCGATCGCACCGCCGATCAGACCCTGGATCACCGATTCGCCGGCGACCTGCCCGACGACCCGGCCATTGGACCATCCGATCGCCTTGAGCGTTCCGAACTCGCGCGTGCGTCGTGTCACGCCCGAGATCGTGAAGAGCACCGCCAATGCCAGCGCGACAGCGAGCACGAGGATCGACAGCCACGTACCGAGGTTCGTGATCAGCGACGAGGCGCTCGCGAGTGACGACGAGACTGTCGATGCCAGGTCCGACTGGGAGCTGACGGTGGCGCCGGCAACGCTGTCTTCGATTTCCGCTTGTACGGCATCGATCTGGTTGGCCGAGGTCGACTGGACATAGACCGTCGACACGACGTCGTCGAGACCGGCCAGTGACTGTGCGACATCGAGCGGGATGTATACGTTGGCCGCCGTGTCGGCGTCGCTGGAGGTCGAGGCGATGAGTCCGACGACCTCGACCTCGGAGCCACCGACATCGATCGTGTCCCCGACAGAGATCTCGTTTGTGGTCGCATAGCTCGCGTCGACGACCGCGACCAGTTCTCCGGCGTCGCCAGCTGCCAGCGCGCGGCCCTCCGAAACTTCGACCGCCGATAGCGGCCCGACAGCGGTGTCATCGGGGTCGATTCCAAGGACGGTGAACGAGTCCAGATCGAAGGCGCTGCCGCCGGCACCGTCAGGACCGCCTGCCGGAGGCTCCCCCGACTCGCCCGGGCCGCCCTGCTGCATCTGCGACCTGTCAGGCATCTCACCACTGAACGTGATGTTCGTGAGCGAAAGCGCACCGGATGCTGCAGCAACGCCGTCGAGGGATGCAACACTCTCGACGGTCGAAGCATCCAGCGTCCCGCGCATGAAGTCGGCTGTGAGGCGCGACTGCGACACCGAGGTGGTGCCGTCGGTGGTTTCGCCTGCCTCACTGTCGAACTCGAAGCGCTGACCACCGCCCTCGCCCGGCTCTGCGGCGGCGCCGGTGACCGTCAGGTCGGTTCCGACGCCGTAGACGGATTCGAGCGCTTGCGCCTGTGCGTCCCGGACTCCCGCAGAGAGAGCGTTGACGACGATGACGAGAGCGATCGCGACGGCAAGGCCCACCGCCACGATGATCGTCTGCTTCTTGCGTCCAGCGAGTTCGCGACGCAGGTAGGTCCAATACATGGGTCTCCTTCAGCTCCGGATTGCAGCCTTCGGCACGAAGGTAGGGATGGTGTTGATGAGCCCGAAAAGGGATCTCTATGCCGAACCTATGGATCGCGCGCCGCACGAGACAGCGGAGTGGGCGTGATCTTCACAGACGGCGCATAGCTGGCTCCATAGGAAACCCATAGCTGGAGCATCACAATGAGTCCATGACATCTCCGGCTCCCGCCCTGCGCCGACCCGACGGCGCGGCTGTTCGCATCCTCGTCGTCGACGACGAACAGATGCTCACCGACCTGCTCTCCATGGCCCTGCGTATGGAGGGCTGGGATGTTCGAACCGCGGCATCCGGATTCGAAGCCCTGCAGGCCGTCCGCGATTTCGAGCCCGACGCGATGGTGCTCGACATCATGATGCCCGACCTCGACGGCATGGCTGTGCTGCATCGCCTGCGCCAGTCTGGCAACGACGTGCCGGTGCTGTTCCTCACCGCGAAGGATGCCGTCGCCGACCGGGTCGCGGGGCTCACCGCGGGCGGCGATGACTACGTGACCAAGCCGTTCAGCCTCGAAGAAGTCGTCGCGCGACTTCGCGGTTTGATGCGCCGCGCCGGAACGGCTACCCAGAGCGAGGAGGAGCCGATCCTGCGGGTGGGTGACCTCTCATTGAACGAGGACAGCCATGAGGTGGAGCGAGGGGGCGACGAGATCGAACTCACCGCAACCGAGTTCGAACTGCTGCGCTATCTGATGCGCAACCAGCGTCGCGTCGTCTCGAAGGCGCAGATCCTGGATCGCGTCTGGAACTACGACTTCGGCGGCAGATCCAGCGTCGTGGAACTCTACATCTCCTACCTGCGCAAGAAGATCGATCAGGGCAAGGAGCCGCTCATCCATACCGTGCGTGGCGTCGGCTACATGATCAAGGCGCCGACACAGTGACGGATTCTCGTCGGGGCGGATGGCGACCATGGGGCCTCGAGGGGCGCCTGGTCGTCACGATCGTCGCGGTCGTGGCCCTGATCTTCGCCACAGTCAGCATCGCCACGGGCGCGATCCTCGGCTCGATTCTGCAGTCGAACCTCGACAACGAGGTCACCGAAGCCACGGCCAAGGCGCTGCGAACGGTACACGATGCACCCCAAGTAGCCGCGGGGACCGAGGATGCCGCCGCGCTCCTGGCCTCGGGACCCTTCGAGCCGGGCTTTCTCATCGTTATCGAGTCAGCCTTCGGCTCCGTCACGGGTGGCTACATCGACGCCGACGGAACCGCGTCGTCCCTGAACGACTCTCAGGTCGCCCAGATCGTGCAGCAGCTGGGCCAGCCGGGCGAGGGCGGCCCCGTCCGCGAGATAACGATCGACGGTGTCGGCACCTACCGGATGCTCGCACTCGGCGGCGGGAGCTTCGCGATCGCATCGGGCCTGCCGGTCAGCCAGGTGACCGAAACGCTCACGCAGATCGCAACGACCGTCGCCCTGCTGACAGCGGGGGGTCTTGTGCTTCTCGGGCTCGCCGTCACGGTCATCGTGCGACGGAGTCTGCGGCCGCTTCGCGTGGTAGCTGACACCGCCGAGCGTGTTGCGAGTGTTCCCATGGCTGAGGGCGAGGTCTCGATCGCTGATCGCGTTCCGGCATCCGAAACCGATGAACGCACCGAGATCGGTCGGGTCGGTCACGCGTTGAACACACTCCTGGATCACGTCGACGCGTCGCTGGAAGCCCGCCAGCGTAACGAAGAGCGGATGCGTCGGTTCGTCGCCGACGCGAGCCATGAACTGCGCACGCCGCTGGCCTCGATCCGCGGATACTCCGAACTCTCGCTGCGCGATCCACAGCTGAGCGAGACTACCGAGTCGGCCCTGTCCAGAATCCAGGCGCAGTCGCTGCGGATGACGCGGCTCGTCGAAGACCTGCTGCTTCTCGCGCGTCTCGACGAGGGCCAAGAGCTCGTCTACGGGGTGGTCGATCTCACGCAGCTCGCCGTTGAAGCGCTCGGCGATGCGCAAGTCGCCGGTCCCGAGCACGTCTGGCTGCTGGAGGTCGATGAGGAGCCGGTGACCGTTCCCGGCGACTCCGCTCGGCTGCAGCAGGTGGTCGTAAACATGCTTGCGAACGCGCGGACCCACACACCCGCGGGAACCGAGGTCACACTATCGGTCGGCCGAGAGAGCTCACCGGCCGCGGGCGGGCCAGCCACGGATGCTGCGGTCATCCGTGTCCATGACAACGGACCGGGGATCGAGCCTGCCATCGCCGACGAACTGTTCGAGAGGTTCTCACGCGCCGACAGATCACGAGCCCGGCAAACCGGTGGCACCGGGCTGGGTCTGTCGATCGCGCGGGCCATCGTCCACGCTCACCACGGTGAGATCTCGGTGGAGAGCAGGCCCGGAGACACCACGTTCACGGTGCGGCTTCCGCTTCCGACGCACGCCGACCGGACTGGCCCCGCGGCACGGGCTGCAGCTCAGTAGCCGCTGAAGGCGTCAGTCGTCACCGACTTCGCCCGCTCGAGGGCCGGCGCGAGGTCGGCGATCAGTCGCGGCGGCCCCGAGATGGCAGCGTGCCGGGCGTGCAGGTCGGGAACGACCTGCAGCAGACCTGGTGCGTCGAGGCGCACTCCGCGCGCCCACTGCCAATTCTGTGGCAGTGGGCCCGGGTCATCGCGCGTGAAGACCACGACGGGGACGCCGGATGCCGCGATGTCGTCGCGGAAAGCCAACTCGGCAGCCTCGGAGGCTACGTACACCAGAACGATGTCGCGGTGCTGCCCCCTCGCTTGCAGATGCCGCAGCTGCGACACGAACGGGGTGATGCCGATTCCGGCGGCGACCATGAGGAGGGGGGTTTCGGCCCGGTTCGGGAGCACGAAGTCTCCCCAGATGCCGGTGACTGCCAGGGATGCCCCGGCGTCGACCTCCGCCAGCGCGCGCTTGTAGGAGCTGGGCGCGGGGCCGCCGGAGCCTGCCGGGTACTCCCGGAACGCGATACGGATCGCGGGAAGGTCTTCGGGGGCCGACGCGATGCTGAACTCCCGGCGCGTGCCGCGCGCATCCGGCCTGTGGTGCGGGACGTCAAGCTCGAGGTACTGCCCGGGGAGGAAGTGGATGCGGCGCTTGGCGGTGAAGGTCAGCATTCGTACCGTCGGGGTGATCATCTCGCGCGAGTCAAGGGTCAGCCGAACAGCAGCCCGCACCGAGAACGCGAAGGCAACCAGGTTCCCCACCAACAGGGCACGCTCCTGTCCCAGGGTGATTTCGCCGAGCGAGATCGGCCACCCGGCGAGGACACCGACGACACCGGCGACAAGGAACTGCTGCCACCGCCGGGGTGGGAGGGTGAGCGGCTCCGACAGCATGAACACGCCGAGGAAGAGGAACGGCGAGGACCACAGCAGCGACCAGAAGATCGTCAGCGCATCGACGGCGAGCCCGGCAGTCTGGTACTGGATCGAGGTGCGCGCGAAGCCGACCGCGACGGCGACAAGCAGGAACACCAGAACCATGCGGATCTTCTCGGTGCGCCACAGCACCGCCAGACCGAGAATGACGACGGGAGCTGCGAGAACCGGCGTTCCCACCCACCACGCCGATGCGCCGAGCGCCGGAATCCAGATGCTCACGATCGTGAGAACTGCAGCGCCCACCGCGGCGGGGTTGAAGATGTGGCGGCCCCGCCAGGCCAACAGATACTTGGATGCCGCGGCCACGGCTCCTGCCAGCGCGACACCGACCAGAGCGACCGGTTCGAGAGTGGGCCGCAGGACGAACAGCAGGATGAACGCGGTGATCACCGAGGACTCAAGCCGAAGCGACTGCCCGATGATCCGGTGCGCAACGACATCGACGATGCCGCACGCGACAGCAAGCACCGCGAGGGTCGCGAGCAGCTCCAGGGGGCTGGGCGCCACGAGGCCGAAGAATGAGACTCCGAACGCAACGACGGTCAGGGCGAGCAGCGCCAGGAAGACCATGCGATACATCGAGACCTTGCCGAGCACCGCGAACACGCGGTTCCAACCTGCGGTCAACCATCCGATCATGTGAACAACTCTGCCCTACACCGCTCCGTCCCGAATCCGGGAGACCATTCGACGCGGCCGACCGTCGTCATCCGCACCCACTCGACGCCCCACCGATACGCGAGCTCCGCGCCCCCCTCGAAGAACAACGCGGTAGCCGCAGCGTCAGCCACCATCGCGGTGGGGGCTACAGCCCAGGTCGCCGCGACGGTTCGAACCGGCACACCGGTGCGCGCGTCGAGCACGTGGTGAAGACCATCGCCCCAAGCCCGCCGGTTCGTCGCCGAGGCGCACAGCGCGGCATCCTCGAGGTCGACGACACCGATGATCCGCGTCGGGTCGTACGGATGCTCAAGGCCGATCCGCTCACGCACACCCGAGCAGCGCACGTCGCCACCGGCATCGACAGTGAGGGCACCCTGCTTCTGCCCCTCGAGGTGATCCAGAACGAGATCGACGAGGCGACCCTTTCCGATCGCGCCGACGTCGATGAGAGCCGGTTGCGAGAGCGTCAGCGCGCGGTCGTCGATGGAGACAACTCGCCGCCAGTCGGCTGGGGCGTTGACAGGGGCGCTCTGGCGGAGCGAATAGGACCTGTCGTAGCCGAGCGCTTCGAGCGAGACCCCGACGAGCGGGTTCACCGCCCCGCCCGTTGCAGCATCAAGGTCCGCGTAGATCGCGAACATCGCCTCGGCGTCGGCGGGTAGCGGACGGGAACCCCCGGACGCGAGAGCGCTGACGGTTGAGTCCTCGCGAAAGCGCGACCACTCGCGGTCGAACTCGTCGATCATGACGAGGACGGCGGCGCGTTCGTCGTCAGTGAGGGGCTCGTGAGTATCGATCGCCCACTGCGTTCCGATCGCCTCGAAACGCCAGCCCGGGCGCGGCCCCCCGGCGACGCGGGCTTCGTCACCCATTGGACCGACAGGATCAGGCAGCGGCCTCGGCCTTGATGAGCTCGACAGCCTGCATGAATCCACCGCTCGTCAGCGAGGATCCCGACACTCGGCTGACCGAAACGTCATCGAGGCTCTTGCCCACCACCTCGTCGGTGATCCCGCCGATGAACTGGGACTGGTATTGCTCGGATTCGCGGGCCTGCGGGTCGCCGGTGACCTCAACGTCGGTCACGGTGTCGTCTGCAATCGTGAGGGTAACCGTGACCGTCTCAACAGATTCAGGCGTCGCGTAGGACCCCTCCGCCGTGTACGTGCCGTCGGCATAGCCGCCGGACGAGCTCGATCCCGAACCCGCGTCAGTTGTTCCGGCATCCGTCTGTGCGGAGCCGGTGTCGGCGGCTGTGGTCGCGCCGCACCCGGCAAGGCTGAGAGCGCCGGCAACACCCACGAGGGCGACGCCCACGCGTACGGGGCGGGAGGGGGTGCGAATCATGAGCAGTCCTTCCTAGAGGTCGTCTCCGCCATCGTTGCTTTCATGCCTATGCATAGGCTTTGAGGCGGCGACGAACGCGGAGAGATCTCGGCTCAGGCGGCGCCGTCGAACATGCTGGTGACCGAGCCGTCCTCGAAGACCTCGCGGATCGCACGCGCCAGCAGCGGTGCGATCGGGAGCACGGTGAGGGTCTCCCAGCGCTTGCGGTCGGGGATCGGGATCGTGTCGGTCACCACGACCTCATCGATTGCCGCATCCTGGAGCCGTTCGCTGGCCGGGTCGCTGAAGACCGCGTGGGTCGCGGCGACGATGACGCGCTCGGCGCCGTTCTTCTTCAGCGCCTGCGCGGCCTTCACGATCGTGCCACCCGTGTCGATCATGTCGTCGACGAGAAGACAGACACGACCGTCGACCTGGCCGACGATCTCGCTGACCGTGACCTGGTTGGCCACGTTCGGATCGCGACGCTTGTGGATGATCGCCAGCGGCGCGCCCAGGCTGTCCGACCAGGTGTCGGCAACGCGCACACGTCCGGTATCCGGCGAGACGACGGTGAGTTTGGCGCGGTCCTCGGGCGAGAGGTTCTCTTCGAAGTACTCCAGCAGCACCGGCTTGGCGAAGAGGTGATCGACAGGCCCGTCAAAAAACCCTTGGATCTGGGCGGCGTGCAAATCGACGCTCATCACCCGGTCGGCGCCGGCAGTCTTGACGAGGTCGGCGACCAGACGCGCGCTGATCGGCTCACGCCCGCGACCCTTCTTGTCTTGGCGGGAGTACGGGAAGTACGGCGCGACAACGGTGATCCGCTTCGCGGACGCCCGCTTGGCGGCATCCAGCATGATGAGCAGCTCCATCATCCACTCGTTCACGGGCGGACCGAAGGACTGGATGAGGAACAGGTCGCACCCGCGGATCGAGACCTCGAAGCGGGTCAGGATCTCGCCGGAAGCAAACGTGCGGTACTCCGTCGGGACGAGATTCGTGCCGAGCGCCGTCGCGACGTCGTCCGCGAGGCTCGGGTGCGAACGGCCGGATGCAACGACCAGGCGCTTCTTGGTCTTGGCGACCAGGCCGGGAGCGATACCGCTATCCCTGTCGAGATCAACCGTCTTGTTCTTGCTCGCCATCGTCCGCTTCCTGTGCGGACCGGGCCCGCGCGGCGACCTCGGCGGCGGCTGTTCCCGGTCTGTTGTTCTCGACCCATCCCTCGATGTTGCGCTGAGGGGCAACGCTCAGAGCCAGCGCACCGGGAGGGACATCCTTGCGGATGACGGCACCGGCACCGGTCTTCGCACCGTCTCCGATCCTAACGGGCGCGACAAAGACGTTGTGCGACCCGGAGTGGACCTCGTCACCGATCTCGGTGCGGTGCTTGGCGAGATCGTCGTAGTTGGCCGTGATCGCCCCGGCGCCGAGGTTGACGCCGCGCCCGATTGTGGTGTCGCCGATGTAGGACAGGTGCGGAACCTTGCTCCGCTCACCGATCGTGGAGTTCTTTATCTCGACGAACGTACCGACCTTGCTCTGGGCGTCCAGCGTCGCACCCGGGCGCAGGTAGGCGAACGGGCCGACAGTGGCGCCGCGGCCGATGACGGCCAACGTCGCGTCGGTGCGGGTGACCGTCGCGTTCTCCCCCACCTCGCAGTCGACGAGCGACGTGTCGGGTCCGATCGTCGCCCCGCGCTCGACAGTTGTTGCGCGCAGGACGTGCGTGTTCGGCAGCACCGTGACGTCGGGAGCGAGCGTGGCTGTCACGTCGATCCAGGTCGTGGCCGGATCCAGGATCGTCGCACCCTCGAGCTGCCAGCGACGGACGGTCCGCGCATTGAGCGCGCGGGCTGCTTCCGACAGCTGCACCCGGTCGTTCACGCCGAGCGCGTCCTGCGCCGCCGGAGCGTTGGATGCCGCGACGACCTCGCCCGCGGTGCGGAGGATGCCGATGACGTCAGTCAGGTACTTCTCGCCCTGCGCGTTGGCCGTGCCCACTGAGGCAAGGCTCGTGCGCAACTGCGCGGCGCGGAACACATAGATTCCGGTGTTGATCTCCCGCACCGAGAGCTCGTCGGGCGACGCATCCTTCTGCTCGACGATGCGTTCGACCGCCCCGTCGGCACCACGGATGACGCGGCCGTAACCCGTGGCGTCGTCGAGCGTCGCGCACAGCAGCGTGGCGCATGCAGCCGCAGCGCGGTGACGCGCGAGCAGCCCCTCGACGACGCTGACCTCGACCAGGGGCACATCGGCGCTGAGCACCAGCACGTCGCCGTCGAAGCCGTCGAGCGCGGCCAGGGCCAGTTCCACCGCGCGACCGGTGCCGGGGATCTCGTCCTGGTCGACGACATCAACTCCCGGAAGCAGGCCGGTCACGGCATCCGCCACCAGATCCCGCTCGTGACGGACCACGACCACCGCACGCTCCGGCGCCAGTGCCGATGCGGTGCGCAACACGTGGCCGATCAGCGGAAGCCCACCGATCTGATGAAGGACCTTCGGCGTGGCGGACTTCATCCGCGTCCCCTGGCCTGCCGCCAGAATGACGACGGCGACGGGGGTTGGGTTCTCAGCCATGCTCCGCCGCCAGGACTCGAACCTAGACTTCACAGCTCCAAAGGCTGTCGTGCTGCCATTACACCACGGCGGACCGGCGCGTAACGCGGCCGCGAACCAGTCTGCCAGAGGACGAGTCGGCCGGGATAATGGCCCCATCAGTCGAGATAATGGCTCAGTGTCCGCAGAATCCGACGAAGTCGACCGCATCGTCGGTGCCTGGAGTGCCCAGCGGCCCGACTTGGACTTCTCTCCACTCGAAGTTCTCTCGCGGGTGGACCGCCTTTCCCGCCACCTCGACCGGGCACGCCGCGAGGCCTTCCGCCGTTCCGAGCTCGAGCCGTGGGAGTGGGATGTGCTGTCGGCACTGCGACGGGCGGGCGAGCCGTTCCAGCTGAGCCCGAAACAGCTGCTGCAGCAGACACTCGTGTCCTCGGGCACGATGACCAACCGCATCGACAGGCTCGTCGGTCGCCGGCTTGTGCGGCGTGAGTCCGATCCGGGCGACGGACGCGGCATCCTGGTGACCCTCACCGACGAGGGACGAACCCGTGTGGATGCCGCCATCACCCGTCTCGTGGACGCTGAAGCGGTGCTGCTCGAAAGCCTCTCCCGCGCCGACCGTGACCGCCTCGCAGCCCTGCTGCGCAAACTCTCCCTGGGGTTCGATGTCTGACAGAGAAGACGGATTCATGGACGCCGGTTCGCCCGAGACTCCCGCCACCGGAAATCGCGATGGGGCGAGAACAGGGGGCTGGCACGACTGGTTCGATGTCCGGTTTCGAACACCGGCTGCGGTGTACGGACTCATCGTCTACTCGGCGCTCTTGATGATCACGTCCGATTACGAGACCGATGTGGCCGAAGTGGTCGTGTCATCGGTAGCCACGCTCATCGTGTTCTTCATTGCCCACGTCTTCGCCTATACGCTCGCCGACCACGGCAAGCATCCGCTGGGCACAGCCACACGCTACGCGTTGACACACTCGGCTGGAATGCTGTGGGCAGCAGTGCCGCCCACGCTTGCCATGGTGATCGCCGGGGCCGCGGGGAGGACCGCGGATGACGCGTCGGCCTATGCGCTGTGGGTCACGATGCTGGTGCTCGCGTTCCTCGGCTACGTCGCCTATTCCCGCACGGGCGCCGGAATCGCCAAGCGCATCCTTGGTGCCACCGGAACCGCCTTTCTCGGCGCCTTCGTCGCGATCCTCGAGTACGCCTTCCACTGAGCACCGGCTCGCTGGAGCGACGGGGCGGGCGGCATGCTGTGTCGCACTGTCCGCGTAGCGTGGGGGCATGATGAGTGACGACCAGCAGCCATTTCACGACGCGCCACTTGACGCCGCGATGTCGGAAGCTCTCGCCAACCAGGGCCTGCGCATCGAGCAGATCGACAACGCCACGAGGGTGCAGAACGATCCGTGGTTGTCCGCGGTCGCTCGCGGGTTTCTCGAAGACGAGCCGGTCGAGGTTCGCCGCGAAGCCTTCGTCGGACACACCGCTCACCGCCGCAAGCTCGGCGTCTACGATGCCACCTGCCCGCAGCCCGAGATTCCGGTCGCGACGTTTGCGTCATGGCCCACCGAACTCACCGTCCCCGGTGGCACCGTCCAAGCCAGCGCCATCAGCTCGGTGACCGTTGCACCGACGCACCGGCGGCGCGGCATCCTTCGTTCTGTGATGGCGGGGGAGCTGCGAACCGCCGCCTCGCTCGGGCTGCCGGTGGCAGCGCTGACCGTCAGCGAGTCGACCATCTACGGCCGGTTCGGGTTCGGTGCGGCAGCCGCCGCTGCGAACTGGGAGATCCGCACGCGGCGTGCCGGGTGGATCGGACCCGAGGCACCGGGGCGCGTGGACTTCGTTTCCCGCGACCAGGCGCGAGAGGTCGCCGAAGCCCTGCACGAGCGCGTGCGCGTCACCTCCCCCGGCGAGATCGCTCTTCCCGGAGGACATCTCAATCGGTTCTTCGGCACGAGCCCCGATGCCGAGAAGGCCGAGCGGCTGCGCACCATCCAGTACCGCTCGCCCGCGGGTGAGGTTGATGGGCTTGCGGTCTACCGCGTGGTCGAGAACCCCGACGACTTCAGCGAGTCGACGCTCGAGCTGTCGTGGCTGCTCGCCGCGACCGACGATGCGTACGCGGGCCTGTGGCGGTTCCTCCTCGAGATGGATCTCATCGCGCTTCTGCGCGCATCAGAACTCGGCCTCGACGAGCCCCTATGGTGGATGATCGCCGACCAGCGGGCCGCGAAGATCACCGTGACCGACCATCAATACGTGCGCATCCTCGACGTGCCGGCAGCTCTCACGAGCCGACGCTTCGGCGCCGCGGACACCATCGCCCTCGAGGTTGACGACTCGCTGGGGATCGCGGGTGGCACGTTCATCGCGACGACGGATGCCGAGGGTCGCGCGACAGTTGAGGCAGTCGATGCTCCCCCGGCCGGTGTTCCCCTGCTGCGGCTCGGCGTACGCGAGCTGTCGTCGCTGTTCCTGGGAGGCGTGTCGGTGTCGACCCTGGCCCGTGCCGGTCGAGTCGAAGCTGACGATCCGACGCGGATCGCACGCGTTTTCCAGACCGTCGAGTCCCCCCGATTGAGCTTCTGGTACTGACGCGCGGCTGAACCCCGCGCGGCGCCTAGCCTGGAAGGGATGGCACATCTTCTCGGCGCTGAGTCGCTGCACCTCGAGTTCCCCACGAAAGTGGTTTTCGATTCCGTGACCCTCGGCATCGCCGAAGGTGACCGAATCGGGATCGTCGGACGAAACGGCGACGGCAAGTCGAGCCTGCTCGCCATGATCGCCGGCCGCCTCGAACCGGATGCCGGCAAGGTCACCGTCCGTGGCGGCACCCGCATCGGTGTCGTCGACCAGCAGGACACCCTCGATGACAACCAGACGGTGGGACGAGCGATCGTCGGCGACCTCGACGAGCACGAGTGGGCAGGCGACGCCCGCATCCGTGACGTCCTCGCCGGGCTGGTCACGGACCTGGACTGGAACGCTCCCCTCTCGACCCTGTCGGGCGGTCAACGGCGCCGCGTCGCCCTCGCAGCAGTGCTCATCGGCGGCTGGGACGTCCTGATCCTGGACGAACCGACGAACCACCTCGACGTGGAGGGGATCGCGTGGCTCGCCGCACATCTCAAGAAGCGGTGGACAGCGAACGCCGGGGCGCTGCTGGTTGTGACCCACGACCGGTGGTTCCTCGACGAGGTGTGCACCCTCACATGGGAGGTGCACGACCGGATCGTCGAACCGTTCGAGGGCGGCTATGCGGCCTATATCCTGCAGCGCGTCGAACGCGATCGCCAGGCTGCCGCCATCGAGGCACGTCGACAGAACCTCGCGCGCAAGGAACTAGCCTGGCTGCGCCGCGGCGCCCCGGCACGAACCTCCAAGCCGAAGTTCCGCATCGATGCGGCCAACGCGCTGATCGCGGATGTCCCCGAGATCCGCAACTCCACCGAACTGCAGTCGCTGGCAGTCACCCGCCTTGGCAAAGACGTGGTCGATCTGCTGGATGCCTCGGTGAGTTTCGATGGCCGCGAGATCCTCCGAGACATCGAGTGGCGCATCGCGCCGGGCGAGCGGACCGGAATCCTTGGCGTCAACGGCGCCGGGAAGTCTACCCTTCTCGGGCTCGTCGACGGCAGCGTCTCTCCCACGGGCGGCCGGGTCAAGCGGGGAAAGACCGTGCGGGTGGCAACCCTCACGCAGCGTCTCGACGAACTCGAGCAGCACCTGGCCGACCCTGTACGTGTCGTGATCGGTGGGCTCCGCACCAGCTACACGATCGGTTCCGGCTCGAAAGCGCAAGAACTCACCCCAGGCCAACTGCTTGAACGGCTCGGCTTCTCATCCGCGCAGCTCTCGACTCCCGTGCGCGACCTCTCGGGAGGGCAAAAGCGCCGCCTGCAGCTGCTGTTGATCCTGCTGGACCAGCCGAACGTTCTCATCCTGGACGAACCGACCAACGACCTCGATACCGACATGCTCGCGGCGATGGAAGACCTCCTCGACTCGTGGCCGGGCACTCTGCTGGTCGTCTCCCACGACCGGTACTTCCTGGAGCGCGTCACCGACCAGCAGTACGCGATCCTCCCCGGACCCGGCGGCGCGGGACGACTACGGCACCTCCCCGGCGGGGTGGACGAGTACCTCCGGCTGCGAGAGCAGACCACGGATGCCGGACCTGACCGATCCGGCGCCGCGTCGGCAGCCCAGCAGACGTCGGAACCGGGGCTGTCGGGCGCCGATCTGCGCGCCGCACAGAAGGAGCTGAGCGCGATCGAACGCAAGTTGGAGCGACTGACCCAGCGCACCGCCGAGATCCACGAGCGGATGGCAGCGCACGACCAGAGCGACTTCGCGGGTCTGACGCGCCTCGGCGATGAACTCCGCGAGGTCGAAACAGAGACCGCCTCTCTCGAGGAGCGGTGGTTCGAGCTCACCGAGCTCGCAACCTAGCCCCCCTCCTCGAGCCGAGTTGTCCATCGTCGAGCCGAGTTGTCCCTCGTCGAGCCGAGTTGTCCCTCGTCGAGCCGAGTTGTCCCTCGCTGGCACGAGGTGGCTCTCGTGATGCGGTCAGCTTGCCCCCCGTATACCCCCTGGGGTATGCTCATTGCATCTCTTCTCCAGAAAGTGAGTGCTCCATGCGCATCGTCATCGTAGGCGGCGTGGCCGCCGGGATGAGCGCGGCCGCCCGCGCCCGCCGTCACGACGAGTCAGCCGAGATCATTGTGCTCGAACGCGGCCCCGAGGTCTCGTTCGCGAACTGCGGCCTTCCGTACCACGTCGGCGGCGAGATCCCCCACGAGGGGTCGCTGCTTCTGCACACGCCCGAGACCCTGCGCGCAAGCCTCAACCTGGACGTGCGGACCGGGCACGATGTGACAGCGATCGACACGGCCGCGAAGGCTGTCACTGTCGCCTCGACCTCCGGCGTCGAAGACCTCAGCTACGACGCGCTCATCCTCGCACCGGGCGCCGTCGCCATTCGGCCGCCCCTCCCCGGGCTCGACTCCCCGCGAGTGCGGACGCTTCGCACCGTGGCGGACGCCGTGACCCTCAAGAAGTGGGTCGATGACGGCGCCACGCGCGGCGTCGTGCTCGGCGCCGGGTTCATCGGACTCGAGGCCGCCGAGGCCCTGCGCCATCGCGGGCTCGAGGTCGACGTCGTCGAGCTTGCCCCGCATGTTCTCCCGCCGCTCGAGCGCGAGATGGCCTCTGTCGTGACGACACAGCTGCGAAATCTCGGCATCCGGGTCCACGCCGGTGTCGCCGCCGAGAGCGTCGAGGTCGGCGACGATGAGGATGTCGTCGTCCTCGCGGATGGCACCCGCATCCCGACCGACCTCGTGGTCCTCTCGGTCGGCGTTCGCCCCGACACCGCGTTCGTGGAGACTGCAGGAATCGAGACGGCTCGAGGCGCGATTGTCGTCGACGATCGCGGACGCACCTCCGCTGAGGGAGTCTGGGCCGCCGGCGACGCGGTCATCAGCACGGATGCCGTCACAGGCGTCCAGCGCCCCGTGCCCCTCGCCGGCCCCGCCAACCGCGCCGGTCGGCTCATCGCCGACGACATCTTCGGCATGGCTGGCGGCCGGCCCATCCCCCAGCCCGTCGGCACTGCCATCGTGCGCGTCGGCGAGATCACGGCAGCGATGACCGGGGCGAACCGTGCGAGCCTGGATGCCGCGGGAATCGACTACACGACGATCCACCTGCACCCGATGCAGCACGCCGGCTACTTTCCTGGAGCCTCGACCGTGCACCTGATCGTGCATGTCTCGACGGACGATGGACGAGTCCTTGGAGCGCAGGCCGTGGGTTATGAAGGAGTCGACAAGCGCATCGATGTTCTCGCGACCGCGATCCGTGCCGGCCTGCCGGCGACCGACCTCATGGATCTCGACCTTGCCTACTCGCCGCCGTACGGTCAAGCCAAAGACGCCGTGAATCTCGTCGGGATGGTCGCCGAAAACGTCGAGAACGGGCGGCTGAAGCTCTGGTATGCCGACGAGCTCGACCAGATGCGGGAATCCGCACTGATCCTCGACGTCCGAACTCCGCGCGAATACAGCAGCGGCCACATCGAGGGGTCGCTGAACATTCCACACACCGAACTTCGTGAGCGCATCGACGAGGTACGTGAGGCAGCGCAGGGCCGCCCGATCGCAGCGCTGTGCGCGGCGGGCGTCCGATCGAACATCGCTTACCGCATCCTGGTAGGAAACGGCTTTGACGCGTTCTCCCTGTCGGGTGGGACGCAGACCCTTCGCCAGTGGTGGGGCGATCAGGCCGCCAGCATTCTTGTCAGAGAAGAGGTCCACGCATGATGATCACCGGCACCCCCGAGGAGCAGGCTGCAACACGCAAGCGCATCACCAACCGGCTCAAGCGCGCACAGGGTCAGCTGAACGCTGTCATCGCTTCGGTTGAGGCCGGTGACACGTGCCGCGACATCGTGACGCAACTGTCTGCCGTCACGAGCGCTCTCGACCGCGCCGGGTTCGCCATCATCTCGGCGGCGATGCGCGACTGCGTCGCCGACCCGGACGGCACCGCCGAGGCCGAGGGCCTGACGCAGGAGGAGCTCGAGAAGCTCTTCCTGTCGCTCGCCTGAGCCGCATCCCCGAACACTCATCGCTCGGACCGTCACGGTGACGGACCGCCATTTGTGCTGCCCACGCAGCCAGTGAAGGAGACACCATGTGCTATCAGACGACGTGCCGGAAGTGCGGCAAGGTCACGTGGGGCGGCTGCGGCCAGCACGTGCAGCAGGCCCTCGCCGGGGTCCCGAAAGCGCAGCGCTGTGCCGGGCACCAAAACGAGCCATCGAAAGGCTTCTTCGCGAGCCTGTTCGGCCGCTGACCCACCACCCCTCCAACGCCGAAGCGGCTGCCACCCTCTCTCTCGGGTGGCAGCCGCTTCGTTGACGTCGCGCTGTTAGCTCAGGCCGTTCTCCTGCAGCCACTGCGACGCGATGTCGGCGGGCGACATCTCGTCAACCGTGCTCTGCACGTTCAGCGCAACCAGACCCTCGGGGGTCAGGGCGGCGCTCACGGCGTTGATGACGTCGGCGATCTCGTCAGCGACATCCGCGTTCACGACCGGGACGACATTCGAAGCCAGGAAAAGCCCCTCGGGGTCCTCGAGAACGACGAGGCCCGCGGTCTGGATGCGCGGGTCGGCCGTGTAGATGTTGGCGAGGTTGATCGTGCCAGCTTCGAGGTCCTCGAACGTGGTGTCGCCCGTCGCCGAGAAACCGACGTCGATGCCGTACACGTCGGCAAGCCCCGTCGGCCCGTAGGGGCGCTCGGCAAGCTCCGGCGGGCCGCCGAGCGTCAGGGGCTCGGTGACGTTAGCGAGATCGGCGATCGAGACGAGACCGTACTGATCGGCGAATGCTGAGGTGACGGTGTACGAGTCCTGGTCGGTCGCGGTGGACTGGTCGAGCACAACCAGTCCTTCCGGCAGCGCGTCGGGCAGTGCCGCGTAGACCTCATCGGCCGTGCGTGCCGTCGTCTCAGGGTCGAAGTACTGCAGGAGGTTTCCGCTGTACTCCGGGAAGAGCGTCACCTCGCCGCTCTCGAGCGCCGGGATGTAGGCATCCCGCTGCCCGATGTTGAACTGACGCTCGACATCAAAGCCGGCGTTCTCGAGAGCCTGCGCGTAGATCTCGGCGATGATCTCGTTGGAGTAGTAAGCCTGCGAGCCGACCACGATCGTGTCGGACATCATCTCGCCGCTACCGCTTCCGTCGGTGGGTTCCTCGAGCGGGTTGCCCGAAGCGCAGCCGGCCAGCAGCAGCGCGGCGGCGCCGACGAGCGCGGCGGCGCGGAGGGTGCGTGTGGTGGTCATGGTGCCTCTTTCTTTTCTGGTGGTGCGGGATGGTGCGGTCAGGTGGACGGGCTAGACGCGACGGTGTCAGGGACCCGAGCGGGCGTTTGGGCGGACCGGGGCCCGGTGTCGGATGGCGTACGCCGGGTCTTCGTGGCGCGCTGTCCCCGCGGCACTGCAGCGCGCTGCAGGAGCGCGAGCAGACCATCGAGGACCAGGGCGAGAAGGGCGACGAGAATCGATCCGGCAAGAACCTGATCGAACGCCCGCAGTGGAAGGCCCTGGATGATCGGGAATCCCAGCCCACCCAGGTTCACGTAGGCGGCGATGGTGACGGTTGCGACGACCTGCAAAGTGGCGGTCCGCAGCCCGCCGACCAGCAGCGGGAGACCCAGCGGAACCTCGACGCGCCACAGGATCTGCCAGCGAGTCATCCCCATGGCGCGCGCCGCGTCGATCGTGGCCCGATCGATTGTCTGGAGGCCCGTGTAGGCGCCGGCCAGCAGAGACGGGATGGCAAGGAGGACGAACGTGATCAGCGCAGCCTCAGCCCGGCGCGTCACACCGATGACCAGGACGAGAAGAATCAGTAGCCCGAACGAGGGAATGGCGCGCGCCGCGCCCGAAACGGCAACAGCGACCTCGCGTCCTTTGCCGGTGTGTCCGATCGCCCAGCCGATCGGCACGGCGATGAAAGCGGCGATTCCGACGGCGGCGAAGGTGTAGCCCAGCTGCTCGAGCAGCAGCGTTGGCAGGCTGTATCGGCCGGACCATTGTTCGGGTGCGATGATCCAGGCCCAGGCGTCGATGAGAAGGTTCATGCGCTCGCCTCCGCAGGAGCAGCGGATGAGGCTGCGCGAGGCCGTACTCGCGTCCGGCGCGTCCACGGCATCAGTATCCGCCCGATCAGAACCAGCACGAGATCGATCACGAGGGCGAGAATGACGACGGCGACAACCCCCGCGAGGACCTCGGGGATGATGCGGCGCTGGAGACCATTGGTGAACAGGTACCCCAGATTCGACACGCCCACGAGAATGCCCACCGGTGCAAGCGCGATCGTGCTCACGGCAGCAACCCGCAGACCCGCGAGGATGACGGGGCCGGCCAGCGGAAGCTCGACGGCGAAGAACCGACGCGCACCTGAGAAGCCCATAGCAGTGGAAGCGCCACGTACGCCCTCGTCGACAGAGTTGAGTCCGTCGACAACCGACCGCACCAGAAGCGCGATCGCGTAGAGCGTCAGCGCGAGGATGAGGTTCAGATCGCTGAACGCTACATACCCGAAGAGGGCGGGGAGCAGAAACAGTAGCGCGAGCGAGGGGATGGTGTACATCAATCCGGTGATGGTGACGACAGCACCCCGGAGGAGACGGAACCGCCAGGCAAGAAAGCCCAGCGGAATCGACAGAACGAACCCGAGGAGGATCGCGATCAGACACTGGCGGAGGTGCTCCACCGACAGCTGGAGGATCAGGCCGAGGTTCTCCAGAACCCAGCTCACGACGGGACGCCTCGCGCGCTCTCGTCCGGATCGCTGAGCATGCCCTGCGTGCGCCCCTGCCCATCGATCACTGCAGTGCCGGTGGCGGTCTTCTTTAACCGCAGCGAGCGCTTGCCCTGATCGGCGCCGATGAACGAGGCCACGAATTCGGATGCCGGATTCTCGAGGATCTCACTCGGCGTACCGACCTGCGCGATGTGCGCGCCCTTCTCGAGGATGACCACCTGGTCACCCAGCAGAAACGCCTCGTCGATGTCGTGCGTGACAAACACAATCGTCTTGTCGACCTCGTCCTGCAGCCGCAACAACTCCTGCTGCAGTTCGGCGCGCACGATCGGGTCGACAGCGCCGAAGGGCTCGTCCATCAGCAGGATATTGGGGTCAGCCGCGAGGCCGCGCGCCACCCCCACGCGCTGCTGCTGGCCGCCGGAAAGCTGGCTCGGGTAGCGCTTGGCGAATGATCGATCGAGACCTACCGTGTCCATGAGCTCGAGACCGCGGCTCCGAGCCGCCGAGCGCGGCAGTCCCTGCAGCACCGGAACCGTCGCGATGTTGTCGATCACGGTGTAGTGCGGCAGGAGGCCCGAGTTCTGCATGACGTAGCCGATCCCCCGGCGCAGCTTGACGGGGTCCTTGCCGGCGATGTCCTCGCCATCAATGGACACGACGCCGGCCGAGGGCTCCACCATGCGGTTGATCATGCGCAGCAGAGTCGTCTTGCCGCAGCCCGAGGAGCCGACGAAGACCGTCGTCTTGTGCGCGGGGAGCGTCAGGTTGAACCCGTCGACCGCGCGGGTTCCGTCGGGAAACTGCTTCGTGACGTCGTCGAAGATGATCACGGCGGCACCGGGTCAGTCGATGACCGACACGTCCTTCCCGAAGGCGACATAGCCCGAGAAGTCAGCCCCCACACGCTCGAACGCGCTGGGATACGGCGTCGGGTATGCCCACGCGCCGTCCGAGTGAGTAACCCCGTCGGCGACGATGTCGTAGTACTGGCACACGCCCTTCCACGGGCACGTGTAGGGAGTCGGACTCTCGACCAGTGCGCCGGCTACGATGCTGCTCGGCGGGAAGTACCAGTTCCCCTCGATGGAGAGGAGATCGTCGCGGGAAGCTTCCGCGATGACAACGTTGTCGATGACAGCCTTCATGGTTCTCCGTTCGTCGGGACGGCCGATTCGGCTTCGAATCACGCTACCGGAGGCCGGGGACATCGCGGGCGGTTCTGACCGAAGCGGAAATCCGGCGGTAATGTCCGCAGCCCGTCAGAAGCATCCGCGGCCTTGTGAGACCAGTCGGTCAGATCAGTCGTGCGCCGGGAACAGGGCCATGTGCGTGAAGGGCCGTATATCCCGCGGCCGACATGGTGACCTGCAGTTCCAGGGCCGATTCGAGATCCTCGGCGAGGAACGCTGTGGTGGGACCCGACCCTGAGACGACCCCGGCCAAGGCGCCGGCCCGGTCTCCCAGATCGAGCACATCGCCGAGCTCGGGCCGCAGCGACAGTGCCGCCTCCTGCAGGTCGTTGTGAAGGTGACCGGCGAGCTCCTCGGGGTCGCCGGAACGGAGGGCGTGCAGCACGCCCGTCGCCACCGCGGGGTCTGCGCCGCCGTGGCGAGCGTCCGATATGCGGTCGAGGCGAAGTGCGCCGGTCGACGGATGCCCGGCCGACGCGGTCCGCGCGCGAAGCCGGTCGAGCTCGCTGTAGACCGCCGGCGTGGACAGTCCGCCATCGGCGAGCACGATGACCCACTCGAAGCGGCCTGTCGCGAGCGCGGGACTGAGCCGATCTCCGCGCCCCAGGCCAACTGCCGTTCCTCCCATCAGAGCGAACGGCACGTCGGCGCCGAGCCTGGCAGCCAGGCGCTGCAGCTCGGCGGAACCCACCTCGGTCCCCCACAGTGCATCACAGGCGACGAGGGCTGCCGCAGCATCCGCGGAGCCGCCGCCCATGCCACCGGCTACCGGAACGTGCTTGTCGACCGTGAGGTGCACCCCACCGTCGTACCCCGTGTGTTGAGCGAGGATCCGCGCCGCCCGCAGCGCGAGGTTCCGATCATCGAGCGGGACTGTCGACACATCGACTGAGCCGGTGACCTCGAGCCGGAAGTCGTCCGCCGCCACGGCCCACACGTCTTCGAACAGAGAGACAGCCTGGTACGCGGACGCGACAGCGTGGTAGCCGTCGTCGAGGAGCGGACCGACCTCGAAATACACGTTGAGTTTGCCCGGAGCCCGCACCCGGACGACGTCTGTGCGAAGCGGCGCCGTCACGAGTCCGAGGGATCCGCCCAGATCGGACCCGACGGCGAGAGATCGACGCCGTCGGTGAGAGCGTCGATCTGCTCGAGCTCCTCGGTGTCGAAAGCCGGGCCCGCGATCGCTGCCAGGTTCTCGTCCAGCTGATCGGGACGCGATGCGCCGATCAGCGCCGAGGTGACGACCGGGTCCCGCAGCACCCACTGGATCGCCATCTGCGCGAGGCTCTGGCCCCGCTGCCGGGCGATCTCGTTGAGACCACCCAACAGCGAGCGGCCGTGCTCCGACACCCGGTCGGCGGGAACCGAATTGCGGTTCTGTGCTCGGTCGGCGGCCGCACCGCTGAGGTACTTGTCAGTCAGAAGCCCCTGCGCGAGGGGCGTGAACGCGATAGCCCCCAGACCCTCCTGACGCAGCACGCCGGTGAGGCCATCCTCGACCCAGCGGTTGAGCATCGAGTACGACGGCTGATGGATGACCAGCGGAGTACCGAGACTGCGAGCCACCGCAACCGCGATCGCTGTCTGCTCTGCGGAGTACGACGAGATGCCGACGTAGAGGGCCTTCCCCTGGCGCACGAGCGTGTCAAGCGCCGCGATCGTCTCTTCGACCGGAGTCACCGGATCCATCCGGTGCGAGTAGAAAATGTCCACGTACTCGAGGCCCATGCGCCGCAGCGACTGATCGGCGCTGGCGAGGATGTACTTGCGCGAGCCGTAGTCGCCGTACGGCCCCGGCCACATGTCGTACCCGGCCTTGGACGAGATGATCAGCTCGTCGCGGTACGGCGCGAAGTCTTCGTGCATCATCCGTCCGAAGTTCGTCTCGGCAGACCCGTACGGGGGTCCGTAGTTGTTTGCGAGATCGAAGTGCGTGATCCCGGAGTCGAAAGCGTGCCTCAGTAGCTTCCGCTGGTTGTCGAACGGGATGTTGTCTCCGAAGTTCCACCACAGTCCGAGCGAGATCGGCGGGAGGTAGAGGCCCGACGTGCCCACCTGGCGGTAGTCGGTGATGGAGTAGCGGTCCTCGGATGCCGAGTAGGGGCGGTGGATGTCGTTTCGGCTGCGCGAGAATCGCTGCTCGTCGGTCATGCTTCGAGGCTAGCGCGGGTCCGACGAGGTTGCTCTGGCGATGCGCAGGAACTGCTCGGCCGTCAGCTCCTCGCCGCGGGCAGTCGGCGCGATCCCGGCGCGTTCGAGCGCGACGGATGCCTCGAGCGCGCTTCCGCCGAGCACCGCGGCAAGCGCCTGACGGAGCATCTTGCGGCGCTGCTGGAACGCGGCGTCGATGATGCGGAAGGTCAGCATCCGCTCGTCTTCGGAGCCCAACGGTTCGGAGCGTTCGAAACCGACGAGCACGCTGTCGACATTCGGGACCGGCCAGAAGACCTGCCGCGAAACTGTCCCCGCAAGGCGCCACGATCCCCACCAGGCGGCCTTGGCGCTGGGCGCCCCGTACACCTTCGACCCGGGCGCAGCGGCAAGCCGCTCCCCCACCTCGGCCTGGACCATTACGACGCCTCGGGCGATCGAGCGGAACGTCTCGAGGAAGTGCAGGAGGACGGGAACCGACACGTTGTACGGCAGGTTGGCCACAAGCACTGCGGGGTCGCCGGGGAGGTCCCTCACCCGCAGGGCATCCTGATCGATGACCCGGAGCGCACCGTCTGGAACACCATGAGCGGATGCCGTGGCGGGCAGTCGCTCCGCGAGTCGGTGGTCGATCTCAACGGCGGTCACCTTGGCGCCGGCCTCGAGGATCGCGAGCGTCAGCGAGCCAAGCCCAGGTCCGACTTCGACGACATGCTCCCCGGCCTGGACGCCCGCGAGGTGCACGATTTTTCGCACCGTGTTCGCGTCCACGACGAAGTTCTGGCCGAGCTTCTTGGTCGGGGTGACGTCGAGGTCGGCGGCCAGCGCCCGCACTTCCGCGGCGCCCAGGAGGGTGACGGGCATGCGATCACTGTAGTTGGCTGCAGGCGGGGACTTCGTGAATCGGATGAGGCGAATCCGTCACACGGCGCCGCGGCGGGAGTACGGTGAGTCGCGTGACATCCTCATCTGACGCGCTCCCCACGGGGACGTTCCATCTCAACAGTCCCTATGGTCGCCGTGCCGTCGCCCTGTCCATCGCCGCTGCTGTCGGTGGATTCCTCTTCGGCTTCGACTCCTCGGTCGTCAACGGCGCGGTCGAGTCCATCCAGAGCGATTTCGCCCTCAACGATTTCGTCACCGGATTCATCGTCGCCATCGCGCTACTCGGTTGTGCACTCGGTGCGCTCATCGCCGGCAACCTCGCTGACCGGTGGGGGCGCCTGCGGGTGATGTTCCTCGGCGCGATCATGTTCTTCGTCAGTGCGATCGGAACAGGTCTCGCCTTCTCGGTGTGGGACCTCGGTCTCTGGCGTGTGGTCGGCGGTATCGGGATCGGTATCGCGTCAGTGGTCGCCCCCGCCTACATCGCGGAGGTGGCTCCCCGGCAGATCCGCGGATCGCTCGCGTCGCTGCAGCAGCTCGCGATCACGATCGGTATCTTCGCCGCGCTCCTCTCGGACGCCCTGCTGGAGGGCATCGCCGGCGGCGCGGACAACGTGTTGTGGTGGGGGCTGGAGGCGTGGCGGTGGATGTTCCTGGTCGGCGTCGTTCCGGCCGCCGTCTACGGCATCCTGTCGTTCACGGTTCCCGAATCTCCCCGCTTCCTGATCAGCCAGGGCCGCAGCGACGAGGCCCGCGCCGTCTTCGCACGCCTGGTTCCCGCGGTCGATCTCGACAAGACGATGAACGAGCTGACCCTCGCCATCGAGACCGACAAGAAGAACGCGGGGGTATCGATCCGCGGCAAGGCTCTCGGACTGCAGCCGATCGTCTGGATCGGCATCATCCTGTCGGTGTTCCAGCAGTTCGTGGGCATCAACGTGATCTTCTACTACTCGACGAGCCTGTGGAACTCGGTCGGCATGACCAACGCACCGCTGATCAGCGTGATCACGAGCGTCACGAACGTGCTCGTGACGCTGATCGCGATCTTCCTGGTCGACCGCGTCGGACGAAAGCCGATCCTGCTCACGGGTTCCGTGCTCATGGCACTGTCGCTCGGGACGATGGCGCTGGCCTTCTCGTTCGCTACCGGTACGGGTAAGGACGTCCACCTGGACGGCGCGTGGGGACCCATCGCTTTGGTCGCGGCGAACCTCTTCGTCATCGGATTCGGCGCCTCGTGGGGCCCGCTCGTGTGGGTGCTCCTCGGCGAGATCTTCCCGAGCCGTATCCGCGGCAAGGCGCTCGGTGTCGCTGCCGGCGCTCAGTGGATCGCGAACTTCCTGATCACCATGACCTTCCCCGTGATGTCGAGCTGGTCACTGCCGCTCACGTACGGCATGTACGCGACGTTCGCGGCACTGTCGTTCTTCTTCGTGCTGTGGCGCATCCCCGAGACCAAGGGCATGGAGCTCGAACAGACCGAGACGCTGTTCACCCAACCGAAGGCCAAGGCCTCGGCCTAGGCCTCAGGCGCGGGCTGCAGCGGCAGCCCGCGCCGCGGTGGGCAGAGCAGCGATGATGCGCTCGAGCGCCCCGTCGTCGTGCGAGGCAGTGAGGAACCACGCCTCGAACGCAGACGGCGGGAGCGATACTCCCGCATCGAGCATCGCGTGGAAGAACGCCCGATACCGGAAAGACTCCTGCCGCACGGCCGTCTCGTAGTCAGCGACGCCGGTGGCGACATCCTCGCCCCAGAACACGCTGAAGAGATTCCCCGCCCGCTGGATGCCGTGAGCGACGCCCTCGCGTGCCAGAGCGTCCCCCACCGCGGCCGAAAGCTCGTCGGCAGCACTGTCGAGCCGCGCATAGACGGCGGCATCCGCGAGTCGGAGCGTCGTGAGCCCCGCCGCCACAGCGACCGGATTCCCCGAGAGCGTGCCGGCTTGGTACACCGGGCCGAGGGGGGCGAGGAGCTCCATGACCTCGGCGCGCCCGGCGACCGCTGCGACGGGGAGGCCGCCGCCGATCACCTTGCCGAACGTGAACAAGTCGGGCGTGTAGGTCTCGCCCGCGGCATCCTGCAGCCCCCAGAAACCCGCGGGGCCGACACGGAAGCCCGTGAGCACCTCGTCGAGAATGAGCAGCGCTCCGTTGTCGTGGCAGGCCCGCGCGAGCAGGGCGTTAAAGCCCGGATGCGGAGAAACGACACCCATGTTGGCGGCTGCGGCTTCGGTGATCACGGCAGCGATACGCCCCGGATGCTGCGCAAATACCGCAGCGAGCGCATCCGGGTCGTTGTACGGAACGACGATCGTGTGGGCGGCAATCGCCTCGGGAACGCCGGCCGAGCCCGGCAGCGCAAGAGTGGCAAGGCCGGAGCCTGCCTGGGCGAGAAGCCCGTCGGAGTGCCCGTGGTAGTGACCCGAGAACTTCACCACGAGTTCGCGGCCGGTGAAGCCGCGCGCCAGTCGCACTGCCGTCATGGTCGCCTCGGTGCCGGTCGACACGAGGCGGACACGCTCGACCGCACCCACCCGGGCGGCGATCTGTTCGGCGAGTTCGGTCTCAGCCGGTGTGCTCGCACCGAATGAGAGGCCGCGGGCAGCGGCATCCTGAACGGCCGCAACGACCTCCGGATGCGCGTGACCGAGGATCGCCGGCCCCCAGCTGGCGACGAGGTCCACGTACTCGCGGCCGTCGGCATCCGTCACGTACGGCCCGCGGGCGGACACGAAGAACCGGGGTGTGCCGCCGACCGAGCCGAAGGCGCGCACCGGCGAATTGACGCCCCCGGGCATCGCTATCTGAGCCCGGGCGAAGAGTTCGTCGTTGTGGGTCATCGCGCACCTCCAGCGCCGTGCCCGTCGCGCAGCAGTTGCCCGACCTCCAGGGCCCAGTACGTCAGGATCGCGTCTGCTCCCGTCCGACGGATGCCGACGAGAGACTCGATGATCGCGCGGTCACGGTCGATGGCACCCGCCGCAGCTGCGAGCTCGACCATCGCGTACTCCCCCGACACCTGGTACGCCCACACGGGGATCGGCGAGTGCTCGGCTACGGCCGCGAGAACGTCGAGGTAGGGGCCCGCGGGTTTCACCATGACGATGTCGGCGCCCTCCTCGATGTCGCGGGACGCCTCCAGCAGCCCCTCCCGGCCGTTCGCCGGGTCGAGCTGATATGTCTTGCGGTCACCGACGAGCGTGGATTCCACGGCGTCGCGGAACGGGCCGTAGAACGCAGACGCGTACTTCGCCGAGTACGCCAGGAGCACGACATCCGTTCGCCCCGCCGCATCGAGCGCTTCGCGAACCGCGGCGACCTGACCGTCCATCATTCCCGACAGACCCAGGATCTCGGCTCCGGCGTCAGCCTGGGCGAGCGCCATTGCCGTGTACCGATCGAGCGTCGCGTCGTTGTCGACCCCACCCCGCGCATCGAGGACACCGCAGTGTCCGTGGTCGGTGAACTCGTCAAGGCAGAGATCCGCCTGCACAGTGAGCCGTCCAGCCGCCGCTGTCCGGGCGACGCGGGTAGCGCGGTTGAGGATGCCGTCCGGGTCGGTCGCGCCCGACCCTGTCGCGTCACGAACGAGCGGCACACCGAACAGCATGACGCCGCCGAGCCCGGCATCCGCCGCCGCGTCAACGACCTGCGGCAGCGTCTCGAGCGTTTCTTGCCGCACTCCCGGCATCGTCGCGATGGACTGCGGTTCGTCCCGCTCGGTCACGAACACGGGGAGCACGAGGGCGGATGCCGACAGCGTGTGCTCAGTGACGAGTCGGCGCATCGCGGGGCTCTGTCGCAGGCGCCGCGGGCGGTGGGTGGGATAGGTCGTCATGGACGGAACTCCGGGGTGCAGATCGGCGAGAGGAAGGACAACTCGGCTGGAAAGAGGACAACTCAGCTGGGGGAAGGACAACTCGGCGAGAGGGAGGACAGCTCGGCGAGGAGGGATTCGATGGATTGTTCGGGGGCGGTCAGCGTCACGGTGAGGGCCCGGCGTTCGGCATCCCGGGTCGTGCCGGGGCCGAGCGAGGCGAGGACCGTGTTCGGCGGAAGCACGCCGACCTGGTGACTGAGTTCGCGCACGACGCTCGTCGAGGTGAGCAGCACCGTGTCGATCCGCCCCGATCGCAGATCGTCGACGATCTCATCCGGAAGGTCGACCCCCACCGTCCGGTAAGCGATACAGACTTCCACGTCGTAGCCGCGGACTTCCAGCTCGTCGCTGACGACCGCCATCGCGAGGTCGGAGCGCAACACGAGGCACCGCCCGACGCCCGCAGGATCATGGGCCGAGCACCACTGCTGGGTGAGGGCCAACGCCGACGAGCGCCCGGCGGGAATGAAGTCGACCTCGAACCCGGCATCCACGACAGCGCGAGCGGTTGCACGCCCGACCGCGGCGACGCGCGTGGCAGCAGGAATCTCGATGCCCGCAGCGCGCAGGTGTTCGACCGCAGCGGCACTGGTGATGAACACCCAGTCGTAGGTGCCGGCGGCGAGGTCGGCGAAGAACCGGTCCCGGGCCTCGAGGTCGCGCGGGGGCTTGGTCTCGATCAGCGGCGCAATCACGGGCACGGCACCGCGGTCTGCAAGAAGGCGCGCGACGCGCTCACCCCATGCTCCACCGCGCGGCACGAGCACCGTGCGTCCGGCGAGTGCTTCAGTCATCGAGCTCATCGACCCCGCGATCTCGGAGCACCCGCACGACCCGTTCAGCAAGCGCCGCCCGGCCCGCCGGTTCGGCGACGACGGCGACTGGCGCGGCGTCCTCGACACGGATGCTGCGCGACCCGTCGCGGCGATAGACCGTCGCGGCGACCTCCACGCTCTCGCCGTTCTGGATCGCAGAGATACCGACAGGCGCAGCACAGCCGGCTTCTAGCTCTGCGAGCACCGCCCGCTCCACGAGCGCGGGGATCGCGGCGGCAGGATCGTTCAGGCCCCGCAGGGCGCGGCCCAGCTCGGTGGTCGTATCAGCCGTGCGGATCTCGATCGCCAGTGCCCCTTGACCTGCCGAGGTCGGCCACGCGTGCAGGTCGAACAGCTCCGAGATCTCGCCGTCCCGACCGATCCGGCAAAGGCCCGCTTCTGCCAGGACGATCGCGTCATACTCGCCGTCTGTGACCTTGCGCAGGCGCGTGTCGACATTGCCGCGGATGTCGGCGACAACGAGATCAGGCCGCCGCTCCAGCACCTGAGCGGCCCGGCGCGGGGAGCCGGTCCCCACGCGCGCGCCGGCGGGGAGCTCCGCAAGGGTCACGCCGCCGCGCGAACACAGTGCGTCACGCTGACCTTCGCGCTCGGGAATTGCGATCAGCGTCAGGCCCGGGTAAGCGGCGTTCGGCAGGTCCTTGAGGGAGTGAACGATCAGGTCGCACTCCCCCGCGAGCAGCGCTTCGCGCAGGGCCGTCGCGAACACACCCGTGCCGCCCAGCGACGCGAGCGAGCCGGTAGCGACATCACCGTGCGTCGTGAGGGGGACGAGCTCGACCTCGAGGCCTGACGATGCTGTCAGCATCCGTGCCACCGTCCCGGACTGCGTCATCGCCAGCGTGCTGGCCCGGGTCCCCAAGCGCACGGTCACGGCGTCAACCCCGCGAGCGCCGGGCGGAAGCCCAGCCTGGCGTTCTCGCAGCATCCGGGCCGGCACACGTCGAACCACGGACCGAGCGAGGTGACTCGCGGGCGCTGCGATGCCGGGGTCCCGTTCAGCCGCTCCTCGATGAGGTCAACGAGGCCCGCGACGTAGGTGGGCGATGTTCCCGGGGTCGCGGTGCGTACGGCGACAAGACCGAGCTCGGTGGCGGTCTCGATGGCTTCGGTGTCGAGGTCCCACATGACTTCCATGTGGTCGCTGACAAACCCGAGGGGAACGATCACCACTCCGCGCCGGCCCTGCGCGGGCAGCGCGGCGATCGCGTCATTGACGTCGGGCTCGAGCCACGGCACCGACGGCGGCCCTGAGCGGCTCTGGTAGACGAGTTGCCAGGGGCTCTCGGACCCGAGCGTTCGCATGATCTGCTCCGCGACGGCGGTGTGCTGAGCGGCATAGGCGCCGCCCGGCCCGAAGTCGTGGTCGCGCGGACCGGAGCGTTCGGCATCGGCGACGGGAATCGAGTGCGTCGAGAAGAGCACCTCAACCTCGTCCGGCTTCTCGATGCCGTGCTCTCGCAGCTTCTCCAGCCCCGACCGGATGCCATCGACGAAGGGAGTCACGAAGCCCGGGTGATCGAAGAACTGGGCGACCTTGTCGATCTGCAGCTGCTCCCCGACACCTGTCGCCTCGAGCGCATCGGCGAGGTCCTCCCGGTACTGCCGGCACGACGAATAGGAGCTGTAGGCGCTCGTTGCCAGCGCCAGGACGCGCCGGTGACCGTCGGCGTGCAGCTGCTGCACGGCGTCGGCGACGTACGGCATCCAGTTGCGATTTCCCCAGTACACCGGCAGGTCGATGCCGCGCGCGCGAAGCTCGGCATCGAGGGCGGCGACCAGGTCGCGGTTCTGCTGGTTGATGGGTGAGACCCCACCGAAGTGGCGGTAGTGGTGCGCGACCTCCTCGAGGCGCTCGTCGGGGATGCCGCGGCCGGCCGTGACGTTGCGTAGAAACGGGATGACGTCATCCTGCCCCTCGGGTCCACCGAACCCGAGCAGCAGCAGCGCGTCGTACGCGACGGGTTCTTCCACGTGTGCCGGGCCGGATTCCGCCGCGGGCGTCGCACCGCACACCGCAGCCCCCGGCGCGCAGTAGGCACCGGTCGCGTGCGGGGGCTTGGGCCGGAAGTTCTCGGCGGTCACGACAGGACGTCCTCGAGCTCGCCGACCTCGACGCGTCTCCCGGTGAAGAACGGGACTTCCTCACGCACATGACGGCGGGCATCCGTCGCGCGAAGATCGCGCATCATGTCGACAAGGCTCAGCAGGTTGTCGCTTTCCAACGGCAAGAGCCACTCGTAGTCGCTGAGCGCGAAAGTCGAGACCGTGTTGGCCACGACATCACGGAAAGCGCTGCCTTTGCGGCCGTGCTCGGCGAGCATCGCTGAGCGCTCCTGCTCGGGCAGCAGGTACCACTCGTAGCTGCGCACGAACGGGTAGAGGCAGAGCCATTCGCGGGGTGCCTCCCCGCGCAGGTATCCGGGAACATGTCGCTTGTTGAACTCGGCCTCGCGGTGAACGCCCATGGCACTCCACGTGATGCTCGCCTCACGCAGCGCCGAGGTGCGACGAAGCCGGCGCAGTGCAGCCTGGAGTGCAGCCGGGTCCTCGCCGTGCAGCCACACCATGAGGTCGGCATCCGCGCGCATGCCGGTGACGTCGTAGAGCCCGCGCAGGGTCACGCCGGCGGCGGGAAGCTCTGCGACCTCGCGCTCCAGGTCACCGAACTCCGGCGCCGCCACGCGCGGTACCGCGAGCACGGTGAAGAGGGTGTAGCCAGCGGGCAGGGACTCGTCGCCGGGCGTCGAAGCGTCGGGGGTAGCGGGATCGGTCACGATTCCTCCAGGTAGGGACGGCGGTGCGGGGTTTACGAAGCTGACGCGAGCGGGGGCGCTGCGAGCGCGCGAACGAGGGATGCTGCGACCTCGCGCGCGTGCGGGATGACCGACGCGAGCCCGGTACCGGCGACAGTGGCGCCGGCGAGGTAGATGCGGGAATCGGCGGCGACAGCAGACACAGACGATGACGACGACGACGCGTGCCACCGCCGTATGTGCAACTCACGAACGTCCACCGGCGCAACGGTGACGCCGGTGACTGCCGTGATCGCAGCTGCGACGGATTCCTCGTCGAACGCATCAGCGGCACCGTCACGCGCCGACAACCGAACGATGTGGTGATGGGGCCCGAGGCGCTCGCTGAGCGCGTCATCCACCCACGCCCATTTCGCGTTAGCGTGGGTGAGCGCCTTCGCGTCGATGGGTGCAGCGTCGGCGATGAGCGCGCCAGTGCCGACCGGATGAGCATCGAGGCCCGGCGCGTGCACGAGCGCTATCGCGAGTTCGACCGGCGTACCGTCACCGTCTGCTGCCGATCCCAGCAGACGCAGCGCCTCCTCGCGGCCGGTCGCGACGACGACGGTTCGGGCGCGGATCGGCGTACTGCCGGCATCCACGATGACCGCATCATCGCTCGCGCCTGCAGCGCCGGCCCCCTGGATGCTGCGAACGGGCGCATCCATCAGGATCGTTGCGCCTGCCGCCCGCGCACGGGAAGCGAGCTCGCGCGGAAGCCGCCACATGCCTCCGACGATGCCTGCCACCGCGCTTCCTGGGCGGGGTCCGGCGGCAAGCTCGGCGACAGCGCCAGTGAGCGAGCCGGTCTGCGAGAAGCGGCGCCAGAGCTGTGGATGAACGACCGACAGCTTCAGGTCACGGGAGGGGCGCGAGTAGACGCCACGGCACACGGTATCGACGAGAGTGTCGGCCAGATCAGGGCCGAGTCGAGATGCGACGAGCTCGAACAGCGACGGTTCCTCGGCCGGGACCGGGAGCAGCTTCTCGCTACGTCCCGGAACGAGAGGTGCGATGTCGTCGGCGTCGGGATCGGCGGGAATCCCCAGCACGCTGCGGCGCGGCAGAGGCGCGCGGGTGACCCCGGCGTCGCCTGCTGCAACGAGCCACGCTCCGGCGGGGTTCGGCGTCGTGACGGCAACGGGAAGGTGCCACTGGCCAATGAGGTCGGTCACCGCGTCGGTACGCGTTGCGAACGACTCGGCACCGGCATCCACGGTCAGGCCACCGACGCCGATCGGCGCGAGCATGCCGCCGACCTGGCCCGAGGCCTCGACGAGCACCGTTCGAAGGCCCGCGGCGGCGGTTTCGGTGGCGATCACGAGGCCCGCCATTCCGGCCCCGATCACGCAGACATCCGCGGTCACCGTGTCATCAGCGCGCATCGTGTCATCAGCGCGCATCGTGCACCATCGTGACGAGATCAGTGAGTACGTCTGGATCCGTCTCGGGTGGCACGCCGTGCCCGAGGTTGAAGACGTGAGCGCGGGCGACCTTACCTGCGGCGATGATCCGGGAGACCTCCGCGGCGCGGACCTCGGCGGGAGCGAACAGCATGGCGGGATCCAGGTTCCCCTGCACTGTCACCTCTCGCCCTACCCGCTCCAGGGCCTCGTCGAGATCGATCCGGTGGTCGATTCCGACGACGTCGAGATCGAGGCTCGCGATGTCGGCGAGAAGGTCGCCGGTGCCGACACCGAAGTGCGAGAGCGGGACCCGCAGCATCCCGGAGTCCGCGGGCGGTTCGATCTGCCGCACGTGAGCGAGTGCTCGAGCGGATGCCGGGAGCGCTGCCTGCCGGTACAGGCGCGGGGAGAGAGAACCAGCCCAGGAATCGAACAACTGCGCAGCGCTGGCGCCGGCCTCGATCTGGAGGGCGAGGAAGCGTCCGCTGATGTCGGCGAGCCACTGTGTGAGCGCGTCCCACCCGGGCGGGTCCTCGTGGATCAGGCGGCGCGCGGCGAGATGGTCCTTCGAGGGCCCGCCCTCGACGAGGTAGGCAGCGAGGGTGAACGGGGCGCCCGCGAAGCCGATGAGCGGGAGCGGCGTGCCGCGAGTAACGGACTCGGCGGCGAGCATCTCGGTCGTGCGGCGCACAGCCTCGATGATCGGCCCGCCCCGCTCGGTGACGGTCTGCGGGTCGATCGCGGTGACCCGCGCAATGTCGGCACCGGCGCGAACCGGTTGGGAGAAGACCGGACCCCGGCCCGCGACGATGCGCACGTCGATCCCCGCCAGCATCAGGGGCACGACGATGTCGCTGAAGAAGATCGCGGCATCCACGCCGTGACGGCGCACGGGCTGCAGCGTGATCTCACTCACGAGCGCGGGGTCGAGGCAGGCGTCGAGCATCGAGCTGCCCTCACGCAGCGCACGGTACTCGGGAAGGGAACGCCCCGCCTGCCGCATGAACCACACGGGGGTGATAGCTGGTCGGTGTCCGACGAAGGCGCGGATGAGGTGCGAGTCCTTCGTCGCGTGCGCAACGAACGGATGCTGATCGGAGAGCTGCATAGTTAATCGATATACTAACCAGTCGACGCGAGGAGGAAGCGATGCTGGTCTGCCTATCGGCCAACCATCGGGCTACCCCGTTCGCCTCTCTTGAGCGCCTGGCCGAGGTGGGTGGCGAGGTCCGCCGCGACATCCCCCTCGCCCACGAGTCGATCGGCGGAGCCGTCGTGCTTGCCACCTGCAATCGGTTCGAGGCCTACCTCGATATCGACCCCGACGAGGGCCACTCTGCTGAGTCCGCCGTCACTGCCGCGCTCGGCGAGCTGGCCGATGCCTCGGGTATCGACTACCGAGAGCTGCGCGAAACGCTCGATGTCACCGTCGGCAATCGTGTCGCGCATCATCTGTTCGCCGTGGCGTCGGGCCTGGACTCGGTCGTGGTCGGCGAGGACGAGATCGCGGGTCAGGTCACGCGCGCCTACGAAGACGCCCGCGGCGAGGGGATGACGACCCGCGCCCTCGAGCACCTCTTCGAGCGCGCGAAAGAAACATCGCGGACCGTCAAGAACTCGGCGCGCGTGGGGGAATCCGGTCGTTCTCTGGTTCGACTTGCCCTGGAGCTCGCCTCCTCACGGATCGCCGACTGGTCAAGCGCCCGCGTGCTCCTGATCGGGACCGGTCAGTATGCCGCGGCAGCATTGGCGGCACTACGCGTGCGCGGCGCGCGCGGCATCCGTGTTCATTCGGCCTCCGGTCGCGGCCCCGCGTTCGCCCAACGACACGGACTGATCCCGGTCGACCCGGAATCGTTTCCCGCCGAGATCGCGTCGGCCGATGTCATCGTGACCTGCACGACCCGGGTCGTGCTCGGCGGCGACGAGCTGGATGCCGGTCGCGCCGCGGTGACAGCCGCAGCCGAGCGGCTCCTGGTGATCGACCTCGGCATGCCCCGGAACGTCGCCGCCGACGTGCAGGCGCGTCACGGCGTCGAGGTACTCGACCTCGAGACGATTCGCTTGCACGCACCGCTTGACGAGTTCGCCTCGCTTGCCGATGCGAAAGCGATCGTCGCCGACGCAGCGCTCCGCCACGCCGGGGCAGGTCGGGTCCACGATGTCGCGCCGGCGGTTCGAGCGGCGCGAGGGTGGGTTCAACAGCTCCTGGATGCTGAGATCGCGCGCCTCCCCGAGAACCCCTCGGAGAGTTCGCTGAAGACCGAACGGGCGCTCCGGCATTTTGCCGGCGTGATCATGCATCACGTCGTTGCGCGCGGCCATACACTGGCCTCCTCCGGGGAGGGCGAACGCTGGTCAGCAGCGGTCGAGACAGTTTTCTCGGAGGCGCCGAATCCCGGCACGTGAGTGAGCATGACCCAGCAGCCCGACCAGACACCGATCCCGTTGCCGCGCGCGCGGGTCACGGTGAAGGATGTCGCGGCGAGAGCTGGCGTGTCCACCGCCGCGGTCAGTCAGGCACTCAATGGCCGGGGCGCGCTCAGCGCCGACACCAGACAGCGGATACTCGATGCCGCGACCGAGCTCGGATACTCCCCCGATCGCTACGCCGCAGCGCTCCGGCGCGGGCGAACGCTCTCGATCGGGTACGTCGCGTCACCGCCGCTTGACCCGGTTCGCGAGGCCACTCAGGCGCAGTACGCCATGCGACAGCTCAGTGCCCTCGTTGACGCCGCAGCCGCGCACCACTTCACGGTCACGGTCATCCCATCCTCGAAGCCCGACCTGCTACGCAGCGCCCGGGTTGACGCTGTGTACGCGCCCGACGCCCGCGAGAGCGACCCGCTGCTGGCGATCGCTGCAGCGCAGAGCATTCCCGTCATCACCAATGACCTTCCCCTTCCGCCGGACGCAGGGATGTGGATCCGCACCGGATACGAGGATGCCGCGACCGCGGCCCTTGACCTGCTCGCTGCCAGTGGCGCCACGAACATCGGGCTTCTCACCGGCGAACCGGGGCTTCCCCGTCTCGAGATCGGCGAAAGCGTCTACCAGCAGTGGTGTGCCAGCCGCGGCCAGGCCCCGATCGTCGCCCGGGTGGATGCCGCGAGCCTGGAGCTTGCGGGGAGCATCCGTGAACTCCTGCTGCACGGTGTCGACGGGCTGTTCTCGTTCGCGCAGGAGGGGCCACGCCTGTTCCTCGACCTCACCGCGCTCGATGTCGTCTTGCCGCGGGATCTGCAGCTTGTCGCGCTCTGTCTTCACGACTGCGCACTCAACCGCCGCCTGAGCGTGACGCACGTGTGCGTCCACCCTGAGCTCGCTCCCGCGCTGCTCTTTCCCGAACTCGTGAACGCGCTGGAGACGGCGAGCACCCCGAGCTCGCCGGTCGTGCTGCCGTGGGAGTTGGAAGGTGGATCAACGACCCGCGCGACCCCGAGCCGCATCCGCCGGGACGACGGGGTCCCGCGCGCTTCCGTTCAGGCGAACGTACCGTAAACCTCGAGCGTGTTCGCGGCCACCTGAGCGGCGAGCTCGTCGACGGAAGCGCCCAGCTCTGCTGCCATAAAGCGCAGGGTGATCGGCACGAGATACGGCGCGTTGGGGCGCCCCCGGTGGGGTACCGGAGTGAGAAAGGGCGCGTCGGTTTCGACCAGGATGCGCTCCACCGGGGTCACGGCGAGCGCATCGCGCAGATTCTGCGCGTTCTTGAACGTGATGTTGCCCGCGAAAGAGAGGTAGTAGCCGCGGTCGGCGGCGATCCGCGCCATCTCGGCATCCCCCGAGAAGCAGTGGAAGACGGTCTTCTCGGGCGCGCCAACGCTCTCGAGCAGGCGCAGAACCTCGTCGTGCGCGTCCCGGTCGTGGATCTGCATTGCGATGCCGTGCTTTTTGGCCAGAGCGATGTGCGCCTCGAAAGACCGGTACTGAGCCGGCTGACCCTCGGCATCCGTGCGGAAGAAGTCAAGCCCCGTCTCGCCGATCGCCCGCACCCGAGGGTGGGCGGCAAGCTCATCGATCGCCGCGATCGCCTCATCGAGGCCTCCCGCCGCCTCGTAGGTCGGTGCCTCGTTCGGGTGGATCGCCACCGCTGCGAGAACCTGCGGATGGTGCTCAGCGGCCCACACCGCCCACCGCGACGACTCCACGTCACCGGATGCCTGCACCACACCCGCGATCCCCGCCGAGGCCGCGCGGGCGAGTTGCTCCGACAGGCTCAGCGGGTCGTCGCCGTCCACGATCTCGAGATGGCAGTGGTTGTCGTACGCCGGCACCGGGAGCGGCTCAGGCAGCGGGGGGTAGGTGAGGTCACGCCGGCCCGATGCCGACCTCTCCCGCACGTAGGCGCTCGGGTCGCTCACGCGGGCTGCTCGACCCGGGGGAACAGCGGCGCCAAGCCATTGACCGAGGTGCCCGGCTTCAGCTGACCCCAGCTCCCCGCCTCGCGAAGGGGCTGATCCTGCAGCCGGCCGATGGTCTCAGCAGCGCCGAGGGCGATCCAGAGCTTCTCGGTCGAGATAGGCATCACCGGCGAGAGCAACTGAGCAAGCGCGCGCAGACCCTCGGCGGCGGTGTACAGCACGGTCTCGAGTCGGGCGCGCTTCGCGTCATCCTTGGCGAGAGTCCACGGCTCGTTCTCGGTGATGTAGCCGTTGAGTTCGTCGACGATCGTCCAGATCGCGGCGATCGCCTCGTCGATCCGGAAGCGCTCGATCGCGGCATCCGCGTTCGCCGCAGCCTCCGCGACAACCCGCTGGATCGCGAGGTCGGCGTCGGTGTACTGCGCGGGCGGCGGCACGATTCCCTCGAAGTACCGCCCGATCATCGCCACCGTGCGCGAGGCGAGGTTCCCGAATCCGTTCGCGAGCTCTGCCTGGTATCGGGCAGACAGGTCCTCCCAGGAGAACGACCCGTCCTGACCGAACGCGATGGCCGAGAGGAAGTAGAAGCGGTAAGCGTCGGAGCCGAAGACGTCGGTGATCTCGGTCGGCGCGATACCCGTGAGCTTGGACTTCGACATCTTCTCGCCGCCCACGAGCAGCCAGCCGTGCGCGAAAACACCGCGGGGCACCTCGACGCCGGCAGCCATGAGCATCGCGGGCCAGATGACGGCGTGGAAGCGCAGGATGTCCTTCCCGACCACGTGATAGGCCGGCCAGCGCCGTGCGAACTGCTCGGGGTCGGACCCGTAGCCGACAGCCGTGGCGTAGTTCAGGAGCGCGTCGACCCACACATAGATGACGTGCGAGGGATCCCAGGGCACCTTGATGCCCCAGTCGAAGGTCGATCGCGAGATCGACAGGTCCTTTAGACCGCTGCGGACGAAGGATGCCACCTCGTTGCGCGCAGACTCGGGCCGCACGAAGTCGGGCACACTCTTGTAAAGGTCGAGCAGGCGGTCTTGGAACTCGCTGAGCTTGAAGAAATAGTTCTTCTCCTGCAGCAGCTCCAGCGGCTTCGAATGGATCGCACAGACCTTGAGGCCCTCGAACGCCCCCGTGCCGTCCATGATCTCGGCCTCGGTCTTGAACTCCTCGCACCCGACGCAGTACAGCGCCTCGAACTCGCCCGCGTAGATGTAGCCGTTGTCATAGATCGCCTGGACGAACTGCGTCACGCGCTCTTCGTGGCGAGCCTGCGTCGTGCGGATGAAGTCGTCGTTGGCGACATCCAGGGTGCGAAGCAGCGGGAACCAGGATTCACCGACGAGGCGATCGACCCACTCCTGCGGCGTCGCGCCGTTCGCGGCGGCAGCCCGCAGCATCTTCTGGCCGTGCTCGTCGGTTCCGGTCAGCATCCAGGTGTCGTCGCCGGACTGCCGGTGCCAACGCGCGAGCGTGTCGACGGCGACCGTCGTGTACCCGTGGCCGATGTGCGGAACATCGCTCGGGTAGTAGATCGGCGTCGTGATGTAGAAGGAACTGCCGGAACTCACCCGAGAAGTCTAGTTCGGGCCGGCGCCGCCCCGCGGGTCTATGACAGCGACGCGTTGTACAGCTCGCGCGACGAGTGACCGGATGCTGCGGCGACCTCGGCGCAGGCATCCTTCAGGCGCTTTCCCTGCGCGAGCAGATCCGAAACGTAGGCAACTGCGTCCTCGAACGACATGGCGGGGCCGGCGGCGCCACCGACGACGATGACGATCTCACCCCTGACGCCGTCGTCTGCCCAGGCGGCGAGATCCGAGAGCGGGCCGCGGCGTACCTCTTCGTGGAGCTTCGTGAGTTCGCGGCACACGACGGCTGGGCGGTCGGCGCCGAAGGCCGCAGCCATGTCGGCGAGGGTGGTCGCGAGCCGCGACGGGGACTCGAAGAACACCATCGTGCGCCGCTCGGCACCGAGAGCCGACAGTGCGCTGCGCCGCTCCCCCGCCTTCCGCGGCACGAAGCCCTCGAACGTGAATCGGTCGGTCGGGAGACCCGAGACGGCCAGAGCTGCGAGGACGGCGCTCGGGCCCGGGAGGACACTCACCGCGACCCCGGCGCCGGCTGCCGTAGCTACCACCCCGAATCCCGGGTCGCTGATGGTCGGCATCCCGGCATCCGACAGCAGGAGCACGTCGGTCTCTCGCGCGAGCTCGACGAGCTCGGCAGCGCGGGCTTTCTCGTTGTGATCGTGCAGGGCGATCAGGCGGGGCCGGTTCTGGATGCCGAGCGCGGCGAGGAGCCGCTGCGTCGTCCGGGTGTCTTCAGAGGCGACCACCTGCGCATTTTCCAACGCGTCGATGAGGCGCTGGGACGCGTCGCCGAGGTTGCCGATGGGCGTGGCGGCGAGGATGATCACGGCCCCAGCCTAGGCCGGAGGCCTCAGGCTGGGGCCGCGCCCACTCCAACTGACTCAGCTGTTTCCGGAGCGCCGCTTGTTGTAGACGTCGAAGGCTACGGCAAGGAGCAGCACGAGACCCTTCACCGCCTGCTGCCACTCGATCCCGATGCCCATGATCGACATGCCGTTGTTGAGCACACCGATGATGAGACCACCGATGATGGCGCCGCCGATCGTTCCCACACCGCCCTGGACCGCCGCACCACCGATGAACGCGGCCGAAATCGCCTCGAGTTCGAATCCGTCACCGGCCTTGGGCCCTGCGAGGTTCAGACGCGCGGTGAAGATGAGTCCCGCGAGCGCTGCGAGGAAGCCCATGTTGACGAACAGTAGGAAGTCGACGCGGCGGGTCTTGATGCCCGACAGCTCAGCGGCGTGGCGGTTGCCGCCGATCGCATAGACATGGCGCCCGAAGACCGACCGGTTCATGACAGTTCCATAGAAGAGCACGAGCACGGCAAGGATGATGAGGGTCACCGGGATGCCCTTGTACGAGGCCAGCGAGAACATGAAGAACACGATCGCGGCCGACACCAACAGCAGCTTGACGATGAACCAGACGATCGGGTCGACCTCCTGGCCGTACTTGACCCGCGCAGCGCGCGAGCGCACCTGGTTCAGCACGAGCAGCACGATCGCCGCAGCGCCGACCAGCAGCGTGAAGATGTCGGGAGTGCCCTCACCGAAGACGCCGGTGAGGAACCCGTTGCCGAGCGCGCGGTACTCCTCGGGGAACGATCCGATGTTCGCGTTGCCAAGGACGACGAGCGCGAGTCCGCGGAAGATGAGCATTCCCGCGAGGGTCACGATGAAAGCCGGGATGCCGACGAACGCTACCCAGAATCCCTGCCAGGCCCCCACGACGGCACCGATCAGGAGCGACAGCACAATCGCGAGCCACCACGGCAGTCCCCACTGGACCGCGAAGACACCCGAGAGGGCACCGATGAAGGCCGCCACCGATCCGACCGACAGGTCGATGTGGCCGGCGATGATCACCATCACCATGCCGATCGCGAGAACGAGGATGTATCCGTTCTGGACGATCAGGTTCGAGATGTTCTGCGGGCGCAGCAGGATGCCGTCGGTCGTGATCGTGAAGAACACGACGACCGCGATGAGGGCGATGAAGATCCCGTTCTTGCCGAGGTCAGCCAGGATGTTGCTGAACCACCGGGTGAACCTGTTGTCGGGCGGATCGATGAGCGCACCCGCAGCGGTGGATTCGTTCGTGTGATTGTCGTTGGACATGGTCGTGTGATCTCCTGCGCGGCCCGTCAGCGGGCCTTTTCCATGGTCATGAGCTTGAGGACCGACTCGGGTGTCGCTTCCTCGACGGGCAGTTCGCCGGTGATGCGGCCCTCCGAGATCGCGTAGACGCGGTCGGAGATGCCGAGGAGTTCCGGCAGTTCGGACGAGATGACGATGATGCCTTTGCCTGCGGCGGCGAGCTTGTTGATGATCGTGTAGATCTCGTACTTCGCTCCAACGTCGATGCCGCGGGTGGGCTCGTCGAGAATCAGCACGTCGGGGTCGGAGTAGATCCACTTCGACAGCACGACCTTCTGCTGGTTGCCGCCCGAGAGCTTCCCGGTCTTCACGAGCACGTTCGGGGCTTTGATGTTCAGGTCTCGGCGGTACTCATTGGCTACCGCATACTCCTGGTTGTCGTTGACCAGCCCCAGGCGCTCGAGCTTGGTCAGCGACGCCATCGAGATGTTTCGCTTGATGTCTTCGATGAGGTTCAGACCGTAGGTCTTCCGGTCCTCCGTCGCGTAGGCCAGCCCGTTCTCGATGGCTTCGGCAACCGTGCGGGTCTTGATCTCGCGACCGCGCATGAACACTTTGCCGGTGATCTTGCTTCCGTAGCTGTGCCCGAACAGGCTCATGGCGAACTCCGTGCGCCCGGCCCCCATGAGGCCAGCGATCCCGACGATCTCGCCGGCGCGGACGTTCAGCGAGACGTCGTCGACGACGACCCGCGACGGATCCTGCGGGTGGTGAGCTGTCCAGTTCTCGACGCGGAGCAGTTCTTCGCCGATCTGCGGGTCGTGGTCGGGGTACCGGTGCTCGAGGTCCCGGCCGACCATGTCCTTGATGATGCGATCCTCGGTGACATCGTCTCTCGAAATCGTCTCGATGGTCTTTCCATCACGGATGACGGTCACGGTGTCTGAGATCTTTTTGATCTCGTTGAGCTTGTGACTGATGATGATCGAGGTGATCCCCTGCTCCTTGAGCTGGAGGATCAGGCCGAGTAGGTGATCGGAGTCCTCGTCGTTGAGAGCCGCTGTCGGCTCATCGAGGATGAGCAGTTTCACCTCTTTCGAGAGCGCCTTGGCGATCTCGACCAGTTGCTGCTTGCCCACACCGATGCGCTTGATCGGTGTCATCGGGTTATCGCGCAGTCCCACCCGCTCGAGCAATTGCGCAGCCGCGTGATTCGTCTTGTTCCAGTCGATGAGACCGAGCGCGCCCCGCTGCTCGTTGTTGAGGAAGATGTTTTCGGCGATCGAGAGGTGTGGGCTCAGGGCCAGCTCCTGATGGATGATGACGATGCCCTTGGCCTCGCTGTCGCTGAGGCTTCGGAACGCGACCTCTTCACCCTCGAAGACGATGGTGCCGTCGTACGAGCCGTGCGGATACACGCCTGACAGCACCTTCATGAGCGTCGACTTGCCGGCGCCGTTCTCTCCGCAGATCGCGTGGATCTCACCGCGCTCGACCTCGAGGGTGACGCCCGACAGAGCCTTCACACCCGGGAAGGTCTTGGTGATGCTGCGCATCTCGAGGATGTTGTCCGCCATCGTGACTCCTTGTCAGCATTCGACCTCGTGTCGGGCGGCGCAACGCACCGCCCGACACGATCTTCGATCTTCTTAGCCGTTGATCTCGGCTTCGGTCCAGTACCCGCTGTCCACGAGGACTTCGGTGATGTTGTCCTTGACGACGATCGCCGACTCCAGGAGGTACGACGGAACGACCTTCACACCGTTGTCGTAGTCCGTGGTGTTGTTGACCTCGGGGGTGTCGCCGTTGAGGAGCGCGACCGCCATGTCGACCGCAACCTGCGCGAGCAGGCGGGTGTCCTTGAAGATGGTCGAGTACTGCTCACCGCGGTTGATGGCCTTGACCGAGTCGAGCTCGGCATCCTGGCCCGAGATGATCGGCCAGCCCTCGCCGACGGTGTAACCGGCGTCGGTGAGAGCCGAGATGATGCCGCGCGAGATGCCGTCGTAGGGCGAGAGCACCGCGTTGACCTTCGATCCATCCGAGTAGAACGCCGTCAGGATGTCTTCCATGCGGCTCTGCGCGGTCTCGCCGTCCCAGCGGAGGGTTGCTGCCTGCTCGATCTCGGTCTGACCCGACTTCACGACGAGGGTGCCGTCATCGAAGTAGGGCTGCAGGGTGTCGATCGCGCCGTTCCAGAAGAAGAACGCGTTGTTGTCATCCAGCGAACCGGCGAACAGCTCGATGTTGAACGGGCCAGCAGGCGCCCCGTCGATCGGGGTGCCGTCCAGTTCGGTGAGCCCCAGGCCGTTGAGGATCGAGGTGGCCTGCTGCACGCCGACCTGGTAGTTGTCGAACGACGCGTAGTAGTCGACGTTCTCGGTGTCGCGGATGAGGCGGTCGTAGGCGATGACGGGGATGCCGGCATCCGCTGCCTCCTGCAGAACGCTCGTGAGCGTCGTGCCATCGATCGAGGCGATGATCAGCGCTTCGGCGCCCTTGGTGATCATGTTCTCGATCTGCGAGACCTGGGTGGGGATGTCGTCTTCGGCGTACTGCAGGTCGACGGTGAATCCCTGCTCCTCGAGCTCGGCCTTGACGGCGTCGCCGTCCTGGATCCAGCGCTCTGAGCTCTTGGTGGGCATGGCGACGCCGACGAGGCCGCCGTCTCCGCCACCGTCAGTCGAACCGCCGCCACCGGAGCCGGAGCATCCGGACAGCAGCAGGGCACCGGCGGCGAGGGTTGCCGCGCCGGCGAGCAGAATCTTCGTGCTCTTCACAGTGATTTCCTTTCTAAGGACATCGTTGTCTTGGTGTTGTCTTGGTGTGCGTGTTCAGTTGTGCGTTTTCAGTTGTGGGTGAGACCTGACCCGGGCGCTGTCGCGTCCGGGGTCGAGGTGGCATGGCGGCTAGCGCGCTCGTGCAACGCGGCGGCGACGGTGTCGTCGAGCGCCAGGTCATCGAGCGGGCCGGAGTGTGAAACCAGGAGCGCATGGCGCGCTGCCACTTCGAGCGTCGACGCGATCCGCATCGCCTCGCGCAGATCCGCGCCGACCGCGAAGACACCGACGGCGCGCACGAGGGCAACCGAGTTCTGGGATCCGAGGGCGCCGGCGACCGCATCACCGAGTGCTGCTGGTTCCGCAAGATCCGTCACGGTGACCGGCACGGGCCCGCCGAAGACTTCGGCGGCAGCTACGGTGAGGCACGGCAGAGTCGTGGCGCGCGCTGCCCAGGCCAGCGCGTAGGGCGAATCGGTGTGGACGATCGCCAGCGCGGTTGGAATCTCGCGGTAGATGCGAGAGTGCACGGCGGCATCCGCTGACGGGAGACGCTCGCTACCGAGGACTTCGGGTAGCGCAACTCCGTCGAGGTCGCACAGGACCATCCGCTCGGGAGAGATCTTGTCGAGGAAGGCCCCTGCAGGAGCGATCACGAACAGGTCGGCAGCGGTGATTCGTGCCGAGACATTGCCGCGCGGGCAGGCGACCAGTCCACGCTGCTCGAGCTCAGCCTGCCGGTGCGCGACATCGGCACGGGTCCGCGCGATAGCCACTTCGGCTTTGACACCGGCGGCGTACCCCTCGGTCGTGCCCGCAACATCCTTGGGCGGCATGGCTGAACTCCTTCGTTCCGATCACTGGCGATCGGTGTGACGGTCAATGTGACCGGTCACATTGCGAAACTATAGACCGGCTGCTGTCCCGAGTGTCAAGCGGCGAAAAGTCTCGGATTGGTAACGGCACCGAACGGAGCGCATCTCCGTGGGTCGAGGGCCGTCAGATCCGCCCGAGTGGCCCCGAGGATGCTCGAGGAACGAAGGTCGGCGCGATCGTGCCGATCGCTTCGCCCGCGGATGTGCCGCCAGTATCGTCCAGCAACAGTGCCACGCATCGGCGTCCGAGCTCCGCGAAGTCCTGCCGCACGGTGGTCAGGGGCGGCCAGAAGTGCGCGGCCTCGGGGATGTCGTCGAAGCCCACGATGCTGATGTCGCGCGGCACGGACAACCCTTCGTCACGCACCGCGTGAAGCAGTCCCAGCGCCATTTGGTCGTTCGAGGCGAAGACCGCGGTGAAGTCGCGGACCCGCAGCAGCTCGCGCCCCGCGTGATAGCCGAACTCCGCAGTCCAGTCACCCAGGATCGGCGCCGTCATCGGTAGGTCATGAGCGTCCATCTCGTCGAGGAATCCGCGCATGCGGGCCTCGGCTTCGATCCAGTCCTGGGGGCCCGCGATGTGGTAGATCTGCCGGTGTCCGAGCTCGATGAGATGCCGGGTTGCCATCCTGGCTCCCGCGATCTGGTCGACCGAGAGCGTGTGTTCGGGACCGAGTACCGCCGATTGCAGCGTGACGTAC
Organism: Microbacterium schleiferi; assembly: GCF_020781975.1. GTDB lineage: Bacteria > Actinomycetota > Actinomycetes > Actinomycetales > Microbacteriaceae > Microbacterium. The sequence continues at coordinate 222,276 of NZ_JAJGNI010000001.1, read as the reverse complement.
GGAACATCGATCCGCTGTGAGGCCAGCGCGCGGAAGACGCGCATCTGCGGCGCGATGACCACGAGTCCCTCGATCGATTGGGCGCTCAGATGCGCTATACCGTCAGTGATCGAGTCAGGATCGGCGGCGTCGATGTTGGCGGTGGAAACCCAGTATCCGCGCTCGCGCGCTGCCTCTTCGATCGCGGCGATGCTCGACGCGGGTCCGTACTGCGTCGACGAGGCGGCGAGGATCCCGATCGTCTGCGAGCGGCTGGTCACGAGCATGCGCGCCGCCCGGTTGGGGGTGTAGCGCAGGTCGTTCATGACCTGCACGACACGAGCCCGCGTTTCGGGCCTGATGCTGGGGTGATCGTTGAGGACGCGCGAGACCGTCTGATGAGAGACGCCCGCTAGCCGCGCGACATCCCTGATGCTCGGCGGTCGCCCGCCGGTGCCCTCGCTCATCGAACACCTCCTGTGAGCACGGTCACATCGTTGTGTGCCGGGATTCCGCGCCCGTTCGCTCATGATAGCGGCACGCCGAATGTGACTGTCACATCAGGGCCGAAGGAACGCTCCTCGTCCGACCGTCCTCTGTCACATCCGTCACATTGCCGGGAGGGCATGTGCGCACATGCCCTCCCGGCAAGACGGGCCGATACGCTGGCGCGGTGGCAGACTTTCTGCGATTTCTCCCACTCAGCGGCCGAGCACGTCGGGACGAGCGGGTGGTCTCCAGCGACCGGCGCCGCGAGCTCGATGCCCTGCTGGGGAGCCTGGCGGCGCTCACCGACGCGGAAACCGCGTGGGCGGCCTTCGCTACGGATGCCGGGCTTACGAGGCCCTGGCGCGGCGCAGACGGAGACATCACCCGCTTTCGAACCGCGGTGCTGGCGCAACGGCGCAGCATCCGTGTGCTATCTCGGTCGCTCGCGGCAGCGCTGCGAGTCGCGGATGACCTGGGCGTCGACCTCGCGGTGGATCCGATGACCTGCGGCGCCGTCGCGCTGTACGCGCAGGGCGCCGGGCCCTTCGAACGCCGGGCCGTCGTCGCCGGACACACCGTCCGCGCAACGGATGCCGATTGGGCCTTCGGTAACGGCCCGGTGCTGGAAGGCACCGCGCTGCAGATAGCCGGCTTCCTGCTCGGCGTCACTGACACCCCGCCCCGGCCCCCGGCCGCAGCTTCGGGCCAGCCCGAGCTCGCAGCCTCGCCCGAATAGGCTGTCACCGTGACAACCATCGTCGAAGGCCCCGCGCGTCCGACGGTGTACGACCGTGTCAGCGCCCGGATCGCTATCTCCCCCCGGCTTCAGGTCGTGGTGCCGGCAGTCGTGACTGCCGTTGCCGGCGTCCTGCGCTTCTGGAACCTCGGGCACCCGCATGAACTGGTCTTCGACGAGACCTATTACGTGAAGGATGCCTGGTCGCAGTGGAACCTCGGATTCGCCGCGAAGTGGCCTGATGAGGCTGACGCGCGGTTCGCGGCAGGCGAGACCGACATCTTCCTGGGCGAGGGCAGCTACGTCGTCCACCCGCCACTGGGCAAGTTCCTCATCGGCGCCGGGATGGCACTGTTCGGCGCTGACTCGTCGGTCGGGTGGCGTTTTGCCACGGCGCTGTTCGGAACTCTCGCCGTGCTGCTGCTCTATGTCGTCGCGCTCACGCTCACCCGGTCGATCGGTGTGGCCACCGCAGCGGCCGGACTGATGGCGATCGACGGCCTGGCAATCGTGCTGAGCCGCGTCGCGCTGCTCGACACCTTCGTCATGTTCTTCACGCTGCTGGCGTTCTGGTTCGTCCTGCTGGATCGGCGATGGCTTCGCGAGCGAGAGTGGCCGCGCCGACTGGCAACGGGGCGCTGGAGCTCAGAGTCTCGCTGGGGTCCGGTGTTCTGGGCGAGGCCGTGGGTTGTCGCTGCCGGCCTTGCTGCGGGCGCCGCAACCGCCGTGAAGTGGTCGGGCCTGTACGTGCTCGCCGGTATCGGGATCTACCTCGTCATCGTCGACGCCCTGGAGCGGCGTCGGCGCGGCGTGGAGTACTGGCCCGCCGATGCCGCGGTGCGCCAGGGACCGGTGACGTTCGTGCTGCTCGTGCCGCCGGCACTCCTTCTCTATCTCGCGACGTGGACGGGATGGCTGGCCACCGACGGCGGATACGACAGGCACACCGTCGACGGCTCGCCGGCTACCGGCTTCTGGTCGTGGGTACCGCTGTCTCTGCAGAACCTGTGGGCCTACCACCAGTCGATGTACGGCTTCCACGTCGGCCTGTCAGCAAGCCACAGCTATGCGAGCCCTGCATGGCAGTGGCCGCTCCTTGCCAGACCGACCTCGATGTTCTATCACAGCGATGCCCTCGGCGAGGCTGGCTGCACAGCGGCTTCAGGATGCGTACAGAACATCTACTCGATGCCGAATCCGCTCGTGTGGTACGCCGCCGTCGCGGCTACCGTCTACCTCGTCATCAGGTTCATCCGACGCCGGGACCTCGCCTCCGGCTTCGTCCTGACCGGCGTCGCCGTCACCTGGGTGCCGTGGCTGCTATACCCCGAGCGCACGGTGTTCCAGTTCTACACGGTGGTGATGCTGCCGTTCCTCCTCTTGGCACTGGGGATTGCGCTGCGTGATCTCGCCCATCCGGCCGGGGCCAGTCCCGAAAGACGCGTAACGGGCCAGCGGGTGGTCGCCGTCTTCTTCATCGTCGCTCTGGTGCTTTCGGCGTTCTGGTATCCGATCCTCACCGCGACGAGCGTGCCCTACGACTTCTGGCGACTCCACAATTGGTCGCCCACCTGGATCTGACGCGGGTCAGTTGACCTCGTCGGGATGCGCCGAGACACGCCCCGAACCATCGCCCGGGTCGATCGCATCGATTGCGGCGATCTCGTCATCCGTCAAGGCAAAATCGACGATGTCGATGTTCTCGGCGAGCCGGTCCCTGCGCACCGACTTCGGGAACACGATGTTGCCCTTGTCGAGGTGCCAGCGCAGCACGACCTGCGCCGGGGTCTTGCCGTGGGCAGCTGCCGCGTCCGCGACGGCCGGCACCGAGAAGAGGTCGTACTTGCCCTGACCGAGCGGGCCCCAGGCCTCGATCCGGATGCCGCGAGCGAGTGCCCACTCGACGACCTCGCGCTGCTGGTAGGCGGGGTGGAGTTCGATCTGGTCGACGACGGGGGCGACTCCGGTCTCGGCGATGATCCGCTCGAGGTGGGGAACAAGGAAGTTCGAGACCCCGATGCTTCGCGTGAGACCCTGCTCACGCAGGTCGATCAGGCGCTCCCACGCGTGCACATAGTTGTCGCGTGCCGGAGTCGGCCAGTGCACGAGGTACAGGTCGACGGCGTCGAGTCCGAGCTTGTCGAGGCTTTCGCCCAGCGCAGCTCGGGGTTCGTCGCCGTCGTGGCGGTCGTTCCAGAGCTTCGTCGTGATGAAAAGCTCGTCGCGCGGGATGCCGCTCTCGGCGATCGCAGCACCGACCCCCTCTTCGTTGCCGTAGATGGCCGCCGTGTCGATATGCCGATAACCGAGTTCGAACGCTTCGAGCACTGCACGACGCGTGTCATCGGCCGGAACCTTGAACACGCCATAACCCACCTGCGGAATGCGGTTGCCATCGAGAAGCTGCAGCGTAGGAATCGTCATGATTCCAGCCTACGGGGATGCCTACAGCACCGGCTCAGCGGCTCGATTTAGGCTTATCGCATGAATCGGGGGGCACGGCGCGCTGGTCGAGCGACTCGCTGTGCCCGCGCGAAGCGCACCGGCATCCGAGGGTCTGATGCCTAGCCGGCTTCCGGCAGCAGCGCCCACGCTTGCCGGTTTCAGCTACGTGCGGCCGCTGGGGGCCGGAGGATTCGCCGACGTCTTCCTCTACGAACAGGACATGCCCCGGCGCGCGGTGGCGGTCAAGGTTCTCCTCGAAGACATCGTCGATGAGTCGTTGCTGCGCATGTTCGCGGCAGAGGCCGACGCGATGGCGCACCTGTCGGCACACCCCTCGATCCTCACGATCTACCAGGCCAGTGTTTCACCGGATGGGCGCCCGTACATCGTCATGGAGTACTGCCCGGCCTCCTTCGCGTCGCGATATCGGCGAGAGACGATCCCCGTCGACGAAGTGCTGCGAACGGGGGTGAAGGTCGCGTCGGCTCTCGAATCCGCGCATCGGGCGGGGCTCCTGCACCGCGACATCAAGCCGTCCAACATCCTGCTGACCGCCTACGGGATGCCTGTGCTGTCGGACTTCGGGATCGCCGCTTCGGTGTCAGCCCGGGAAGGCATCGAAGTCTTCGCGATGAGCGTTCCCTGGAGCGCGCCGGAGATCATCGATGAGCGCACGAGCGGCTCGGTGCCCGCCGAAGTGTGGAGCCTGGGTGCCACCGTCTACTCCCTCCTCGCCGGCCGCAGCCCGTTCGAGTTGCCGTCGCACAGCGACAACACGCGAGACCACCTGAAGTCCCGCATCCGCCGCGCCGGCTACACACCGATCGACCGCTCTGACGTGCCACCGAGCCTCGAGGACGTGCTTCGTCGCGCCCTCGCGAAGAACCCCGCCGACCGCTTCTCGTCAGCCGCGGAATTCGCCCACGCCCTGCAGTTGGTGCAGTACGACACCGGAATGCCCGTCACTCCGCTGGAGTTGGCCGGCGCCGTTGCCCTCCCCGAACGCGAGCAGGACGCAGCTCCCGTGTTCGTGCGCCCGCGAGTGCCGCACGACTCTCCGCGCCGGAGACGTCCCCGCGATCAGCGCACCGCCAACCGTCTGCCGAGCGACGACCTCCCCGAGGCCCCCGCGCCTCGCCGGACAGGGCTGATCTGGTCGCTGGTCGTGGGCGGCGCGATCATCGTCGCGGGAGTTGCCGCTGCCGTGATTGTGAGCGTGATCTGACGTGGCCCGCGCGGCAGCGACCCGGCGGGGCTCACCCTCGCGCTGGATGTGGGGTGCAGCGGCCGGACTGGCTGCAGTCCTCGTAGTGGGTTTCGCGGCAGTCTGGCCCGGCTACGACGCGCAGCAGGCACCCCTCGACGACGGCACGATCTGGGCCCTGCAGCGCTCGGCGGGCGGACACTACGCACGCGTCAATGCCGAACTCCTCGAACTCGACACTGTCAAACAGATCAGCCAGCCGACGACGCTCGCGCAGACGACTGACGCGGTGTGGGCATTCGCGGCATCCGCCACCCGCGTCGCCGGCATCGACCCCGCCACTCCCCCGGATCTGGACGCCGGCGGCGCCGACGCCTTCGTCGCGACTCCCGCCGGTACGCGATCCGTGTCGACCAGCGGCACCTCGGTGGCCTACCTCACCGAGGCCGGCGACATCTTCATCGGCGACCTGTCACGCCCGGGAGCTGCGCGCCTGGACATCGGAGACGAGGAGGATCCGTTCGCCGCAGACGCAGTCGCCGTCGGTCCCCTCGGCACCGTCGCCGCGTTCTCGGCGGATTCCGGCGAAATGGTGCGCGCGGATCTCGCGAGCGGCAGCATCCTCGGCGTTGATGAGGTTCCCGACGCCCCGGGCGAGGGCGCTTCACTGACCCTCGTCGGGCAGCGGTGGGTGATGCTGGATGCCGAGACCGGCCGGCTCTGGATCCAGGGCCTGCCAGCCCCGGTGGAGACGGCGATGCTGCCCGATGCGCGACTTGCAGCATCCAGTGACGGCGGCGACGAGGTCTTCCTCGCCGATTCGCAGGGGCTCGTCGCGGTGGCCCTCGGCGACGGTGCGCAGCGGCAGGTCACCGGCGGACTCGAGATGCGCGGCGTGCCAGCCGCGCCCCGCACGCTCGGTGGTGAGGTCTTCGCCGCCTGGCTCGGACCGACCGGCGGCACGCTGTGGTCGCAGTCAACCGGCGATTCCGCCCTCGACTACGCCGGCGCAGAACTCGGAGCCGACCCGCTTCCCGAATTCTTGGGCACCGACCGGCGGCTCATTCTGAACGAGACGCAGTCGGGGTGGGTGTGGACCGTACCCGCCGGCGATCTCGTGCCCTCATCGCAGTCATGGCAGATCGATGACCGGGTGAGCGCTGCGGAGTCGGACGATGCCGTTGCTCCCGAGGTCGTCGAGCCGAAGCCTCCCGTCGCCGAGAACGATGCCTTCGGTGTCCGAGCCGGCCGGGCCATAGCCCTGCCCGTCCTCCTGAACGACCATGATCCGAACGAGGACGTGTTGAGCGTCGTTCCCGAGTCAGTTTCAGCGTCAGCGTTCGGAACACCGGTGACGACCGATGCCGACCAGATTCTCACCATCGACGTGCCGGCCGATGCATCGGGCACCGCGACCTTCGAGTACCGCGTGACCGATGGCACTGCGGTGGAGGGACTGACCTCCGACCTTGCCACCGTGACTCTCACGGTGGTTCCCGCAGACGAGAACACTGCCCCGCTGTGGTGCGGGACCGAACGGTGCCTGGCGAACTGGCCGGAACCGGTGACGGCTCCCGGTGGTACCGTCCGGTTCCCGATTCTCGATGCTTTCGTGGATCCCGACGGTGATGCGCTGTACGTGTCATCGGCCACTGTCGACGCGGGGCCGGGCACGGTCACCGTCGATCCGGCCGGTGTCCTGACCTACCAGCACCCTGACGCTAACGCTGAGGTCGCGACCACCGCCTCCGTCACCGTCACGGTCGCCGACAGCAGAGGCGCCGAGACCAGCCGAGCCCTCACGATCAGCGTCGCTCCCACCCCACGGCTGGAGGCCGATTCCTTCGCGGTAACGGCGGTGGTCGGCCGGGCGGTCACGGTGGAGCTGAACGACCGCGTGCGCGGCGGAACCGGGTCACCGACGCTGTCGGCGGTGACCTCCGCCGACGACGATTCCGGCATCGCCGTCAACGCCGGCGCCCTCTCGTTCTCCTACACCGCACAGTCGCCTGGCTCGACGGTATTGCAGTACACGGTCCGCGACGGCGACACCGAGCAGACGGCGACCGTGCGGGTTACCGCGGTGGATCGGGACGAGGCTGTGTTGTCGGCACCGCCCCTTGTCGCGTTCGTCCGACCCAACGAAGACACCACCGTCGATGTCCTCAGCGCAGTCTCCAATCCTGCAGGTCTCGTGCTGCTGCTCAGCGACGTCCGCCCCGAGGCCACCGAGGGCGCGTCGCTGAGCGTCGACCCCGTAGCCCAGTCCACGATCCGCGCCAGCGGCACGACCGCCGACGGCACGCCGGGCGAGATCGGTGTCGTCCGCTACACGATTTCTGACGGTACCGACAACCCGGCAGCCGCCATCACGGGGCAGCTCACCGTGATTCTGCTGCCCGCGGCCGCTGCCGACCCCCCGATCGCGGTAGCGGACGCTGCCAGAGTGCGCGTCGGCGGACAGATCGACATCCCGGTCCTCGCCAACGACTCGGCTCCCACGGGAGGGTTGCTGGCGATCGATCCGTCGCGGGTCGTCAATGAGACCGACGCCGGGCTCGCGTTCGCCACCAGCCGGACCCTGCGCTATCTGGCGCCGGAGAGCCCCGGTGTCTACAGCGTGACGTACACCGCCTACCGGGTGGGGTACCCCGAGCTCACCGACAGCGCACGGGTCACCATAACCGTGCTCGGCGATGAGACCAACACTGCCCCGTCGCCGGTGACGCTTGAGGGACGAGCGCTCAGCGGCAGATCGACGACCATCGGCTTCGACTCGTTCGGGATCGATCCGGACGGCGACAGCGTCACGCTCGACGCTGTCGTGGATCAGCCAGTCAGCGCCGACGGCTCCCCTGCCGGCACCGCCAGCATCTCGGCTGACGGGACGAACCTCATCTACACCGCCCCGCCGTCATGGAGCGGGCAGGCATCCTTCACCTATCGAGTCCGGGACGGGCGCGGAGCAACTGCCACAGCACTCGCCCTCGTCGGAGTGCGCAAAGCTCAATCCGACCCGCGGCCGGTCACCTTCTCGGACTACGTCCAACTCGAGGGTGGTCAGTCCCCGGGGCGCGAGACCACGATCACTCCACTGGAAAACGACGTGGACCCCTCCGGTGCCGAGCTGAGTCTCGTGGATGTTCGACCGAACGCCCAGCCCGAAACCACCGAGTACGACGATCTGGAAGCGCTCCTGACAAAGGTCGATCTCGAGAACGGGTCAATCACCGTGCGCTCAGGTGAGGCTCTCGGAACGTTCTCGTTCATCTACACGGCGAGCAACCCCGCCGGTGATACCGCGATGGGCCTCATCGTCCTCAAGATCGTGCGAAATCCCGTCCCTGATTATCCGGAGGTTCGCGACACGGTGCTGACCGCCGAGACCATCGACGGTTTCGAGGAGGGCATCGACGTCCTCTCGGGCAAGGTCACGTGGGCAGGCGGTGACCCTGACTCGGTAGAGCTGGCGCTGTGGCGAGGGAGTCCGAACCTGACAGTGTCCGGCCGCCGCCTTGCCGGAACGGCGCAGTCAGAGCCGATGGTGATTCCCTTCAGCGTCACCGGTACCGCGACCGACGGATCCACCGTCACGTCCTACGGATTCCTCCGGGTGCCCGGCGAGTCGGAACTGCGCCCGACCCTGCGCTCAGACACGGGTTCTTTCACCGTGGGGGAGAACGAGGCTGTGGAGGTCGACCTGGCCGAGATCATCGCCATCCCTCGCGGCACCGACCTTGAGATCTCACCCGTCACCACAACCGGCGGGGCGCGAGGCGGTGCCACGTGCGAGCTGGTGGGAGCGAGAACGCTGCGCTATACAGCGGGACCCGGAGCGCCGTGGACCGATACGTGCTCCATCCAGGCGCGTCTGGTCGGCGGCGACGATTGGACGGTCCTCACCGTCCGATTCCTGATCGAGGCCGAGGCGCCTCAGCCGATCCTCTCGGCCGCGTCACGCACGCTCAGCCCCGGGCAGACGGAGACCTACGATCTGCGACAGATGACGACGTGGACCGGCACCCCGGCCTGGGGTTCCCTGGAATACGCCGTCGAGGCGCCGGGCGATCAGTTCCAGGTCTCGCTCACCGGGTCACGGCTGGAGGTCACCGGAGCTGACGACGCGGGTCCCGGACGCACCGAGGCCGTGGTCGTGCGCTTGACGAGCCATCCGGATGCCGAGCCGGCTGCCCTTACGCTCGTTGTCGGACCCGCGCCGTCGACGCTCCCCAAGGCCGGCACCGTGACACAGCAGTGCTCGCAGGCCGGCGGCGCCACCTCGTGCGAGATTCCCGTGATCGGGGCCGCCGGCGAAGTGAACCCGCTTCCTGGAACACCGTTGCGGCTCGCGTCGGTCGCGTCTCCCGCGAACTGCTCGGACGTCACGTTCGCTGTCGCTTCGGCATCCTCGGTCCGGGCGACCTGGGCGGCCGACGCACCTGGGGCGTCGGACTGCACTGGCACGTTCGAGGTTGCAGATGCCCAGGGTCGGCTCTCGAGCGGCGAGCGCACGGGAACGGTGGTGCTGGATCTGCGAGGCCTTCCCGCCGATCCCACGACAATCGAATGGACCTCGTTTGACGCGACGACAGTGACCCTCCGCGTCACCGGCGCCGGTGGCTCGTACCCTGCCGTGGAGTCCTTCCGCGTCAGCGGCGGCGGTCAGGAGATCACCTGCGGCGCCGACGGCTTGTGCCCGCCGATCACCGCCGAACCGGGGGCGAAGGTCCGCTACCAAGCCTGGGCCGTCAACAGCGTCGGAGAGTCCCGGGCCGCCACCAGCGCCGTGACGGCCTGGCCCTATCGGGCACCGAGTGCGCCGACGTCGGTGTCGGCGCGGCCAGTGCCGACAGCCGACGGCAGCGGCAACGTCGCTGCCGTGACAGTGGGCGGGTTCGATCCGACGACCGGGTCGGTGCGCGTTACCAGCCCCATCACGGGAGCCTCGGAGACCCTCCCGGTCCCGTCGGGTGGAGGCGAGGTCGTCTTCCCGGAGTTCGCCGTGGGAGCCAACCAGCAGACGACACTGAGCGTGACGCCGCTTTCCCGTTTCGACTATCCGCCGATCGCTCCGGGCACCACCGAGGGGACGGCGGCATCCGTCATCGCGTACGGGATCGGCGCACCCCGCCTGCAGCTTCGCCTGAACCCCAGCGATGACGGCAGTGGAGAGGTCCGCGCAGTGGCGACGGTCGCTTCGAACGGGGTCGGTACGGAACTGTGGGTCGGTGTGACCACTGGAGCCACCTGCTCCCTTGAGTTCGTCGGGAACGTGACCAGCGGTGAGGTTGCGAAGGTCATTCCCGGAACCGTCTGGGAGGACACCACCGCCCGCGCGTGCGCCGAGTACCGGATCGGATCGACATCGTTCGGCCGTGCCACGGCGGGGCCGGTCACCGCACAACCGACCGAACCGATCCCCGCCCCGTCGGGAACCACGACCTACACTGTCGACCCCGCGCCCACGGTGTCGGGACAGACCGCCACCTGGACGCGAGTGAGTGGGCCCTCGCTCGATCATCCCCGCTACGAGGCGCGCTACGGCCCGCCCCGAACGACGGACTTCGCGAGCCTCTTCCGCACCGGCACCGACCCCGGAACGATCCAAGCCTGGTGGTGCGTCGGCGATGCGTGCTCCGACGAGGCGACGACGATCACGCCGACCGGTGCCGCGTACACGACACAGGTCGTCTTTCCCGCCACCTGCGACGCAGGCGGCCAGCCGTCGGCGACGATGGTGGATGCCGCACCAGCCGACTACAGCATCACAACCAGCGGAACGCCGTCGGCAGACGGCACCGAGACGGCGTGGGAGATCACTGTCTCGTTCTCTGGTCGCCTGAGTGGCCTGGACGCTTACACCCACACGGGCCTGGTGTGCCCTACCCCCGAGAGGACTCCATGACCGTCACAGCCGACCAGGTGACCAGGTTCCACGACACGTTCCGCGTCCTGGTCGAGAACGTCGAGCGTGTGGTTCTCGGCAAGCGCCACGTCATCGAGCTCGCCTTCACGGCGATGATCTCGCAAGGGCATTTGCTTCTCGAGGACTATCCGGGCACCGGAAAGACCTCTCTGGCCCGAGCCATGGGGCAGAGTGTCGACGGGGTCAGCTCCCGCATCCAGTTCACCCCGGATCTGCTCCCGGGCGACGTGACAGGCATCACCGTCTACGACCAGAAGCGCGGCGAGTTCGAGTTCCACCGCGGGCCGGTCTTCGCGAACATCGTGCTGGCCGACGAGATCAACCGGGCAAGCCCGAAGACCCAGTCTGCACTGCTCGAGGTGATGGAAGAGGGCCATGTCACGATCGACGGTGTGACCAGGCCGGTCGGCCAGCCCTTCCTCGTGGTCGCGACCCAGAACCCCATCGAACAGGCCGGAACCTACCGGCTCCCGGAGGCCCAGCTCGACCGGTTCCTCATCAAGGCGACCCTGGGGTACCCCGACCACGCCGCGACGCTGCGCATCCTGGAGGGCACCGCGACCGAGCGTGTCGAACTCTCCCCGGTCGTGTCTCTGGATGGCATCCGCGGGATGTCGGCGCTGGCCCGCGACGTTTATGTCAGCCCGGTCGTGCTCGACTACATCGCGCGGGTCGTCGACGCCACGCGCGCGGCTGTCGAGGTGCGCCTGGGCGTGAGCGTCCGCGGCGCCATCGCCCTCACACGTGCGGCGAAGACCTGGGCAATCGCACACGGCCGCGGGTTCGTGACACCTGACGACGTGAAGGCTCTCGCCGAGGCGGTGCTCGCACACCGACTCGTGCTGGACCCGGAGGCGGAGTTCGACGGCGTCACCGCCCGCGCGGTGATCGGCCAGGTGCTGCTGGATGTCGCTCCGCCGACGCAGCGCGAGGCGCCATGACGCCCACTCCCTCACCGCTCACCAGGGAGGTGACCGCGACACAGGCGAGCAGCCGAACGCGGATGACGCAGACCCACGGGACCACCGTCATCGCCATGCGCGGAGTCGGAGTGTGGCACCGCCTCACCGCGCACGTTGTCAATGCGTGGCGGTGGCTCCGGGGCGTCGTGCGACCGGGAGGCTGGCTCGCACTGATCGTCGCGACTGTGGGACTCGGTATCGGCGTCAGCTTGGGGATCGCCGAACTGATCGCTGCCGGCACCCTCGCGGGGGTGCTGCTGCTGCTCGCGCTCCCGTTCCTCCTGCGCGCGCGGCCGTACACCGTCGATTTCACTCTCGCTCACGACCGCGTCGTCGCAGGCTCCAGCGCCCACGCGCAGATCACGGTACGAAACGAAACGTCACCGGTCGTTCTGCCAGGAACCATCGATATTCCGGTCGGGACGGGAATCATCGACATCGCGGTCCCCCTCTTGCGTACCGGCACCTCCCACGTCGAGGCTGTCGTGATCCCCGCGCCGCGCCGTGGCGTCGTCTCGATCGGACCGATCAGCTCGGTGCGCGGCGACCCCCTGGGTCTGCTGCGCAGGGAGGCGACGTGGTCGCAGTCGCGCACGCTCTACATCCACCCGCGGACCACCGCCATTCCGCCAACGTCTGCAGGCTTCATCCGTGACCTTGACGGTCGACCATCCCCCGTCCTGGTCGATTCGGACATCTCCTTCCACGCGATTCGCGAGTACGTTCCCGGCGACGCGCAGCGCCATGTCCACTGGAAGTCGACGGCAAAGACCGGCACGCTGATGGTGCGCCAGTATGAGCAGACCCGCCGGTCTCGGATGGTCATCGCCATCGACACGGATCGAGACAGCTACCGGGACGAGGAGGAGTTCGAACTCGCCGTCAGCGTTGCAGCCTCGCTCGGGGTCCGCGGCGTGCGCGACGGGCGGGATGTTCAGGTCGTCGTCGGCGAAGAACTTCCCGAGTTCGCCCGCAGTCGAGTGCGCGCGATCCGGGAGCTTCCGACGATGACCGAACGCATCATGATGGACGCCCTCGCCGGCGTGATAAGCCACGATGCAGTCAACCCGCTGTCCGAGGTCGCGGCGCTGGCCGTCGAGGCGCACAGCGACGTCTCGCTCGCCTTCCTGGTGTGCGGCTCGACCATGACGGCAGCCGGCCTGCAGCGGTCCGCTCTGGCGTTCCCGTCCCATGTCGGGGTTGCGGCGGTGGTCTGCGACCTCGAGGGCGAGCCACGGCTGCGGCGACTGGGCGAAGCGACGGTCATCTCCGTCGGCGTTCTGGATGACTTGCGCCAGATCCTGCTGCGCGGAGCACAGTCGTGAGACCGGCAATGGTCGTCGGGACCGCAGCCTTCATGGTCGTCGCGGCCGCCGTCGGCGCGATCGGCATGTGGCCGATCTACGAGGACCCCTGGTTCCTTGTGATGGCAGCCGCAGCGATAGCACTCTCGATCGGCATCGGCTCGATCGCGCTTGCGCGCTCGTGGATGTGGTGGCGGACGGCTATCGCCTTTGCAACGGTCTTCGTCGTGGCAGGCGTGCCCTTGGCGGTTCCCGCGGTCCTCACCGACCCCAGCCAGATTCCCGCTGCTCTGATCGGAGTGCTCAGTGCGCCGGTCACGGGGCCGAACAACCTGCTCACTCTCGAGCTGCCGCTGGGCACGTACCAGGCGACGCTGGCGCCCGCCTTCCTGGTGCTGCTTCTGGCACCGGGTGCGGCGCTGGCCATCGGGGCGAGAAGGTCCCGGTGGTGGGGGCTCGCGGCACCGATCGCGCTGACGCCGGCAACGTTCGCGATCGTGTTCGGCGCAACGACCGCGACGGCCGGCATTCTCGCGGCAGTCCCGATCCCCGGCCTCCGTGAGGCGCTGATCGGCATCGCCTCGTGCAGCACAGTGCTGCTCTGGATGCTGTGGCGCGCGGTGATGGTGCGGCGCCTCGCCCTACGCGAAGCGGGCGGCATCCGTCAGCGTCCGGCCCGCCGCGCGGCGATGGGCCGGGCTGCGATCGGCACGAGCATGCTCCTCATCGCGGTTGTCGCGGCTGTCAGCATCACCCCGGTCCTCACGGCACTGCACCCCCGCACGGTTCCCCGCTCGGCGAGCGAACCGATCATCCGTCTCGCCCAGGAGGCGAGCCCCCTGTCGACGTATCGCGCGATGTTCGCCGCCGACACCGCTGACGAGGTCCTCTTCGAGATCACGACAGCGGGCGTCGACCGGGTGCGACTTGCCACCCTGGCCTTCTACGACGGGCAGCTGGCTCGTGTCACCGACCCAGCTGCCCGGATCAACGACCCCGCCACGGCTTACACGCGACTCCCCTCGGCACGCCTCGTCGGCGGCGACGGAGTGCGCGCAGACGTCGTCATCGGCGAGTATTCCGGTCTCTGGGTACCGACAGTGGGAACGGTGGCCGCTATCGCCTTCGACGGCCCCGACCGCGCCGCGCTGGCCGACGGCTTCTTCTACGACGCTGCGGCAGGCTCGGGCATCGACATCAGCCCCGTCTACGGTGCGGGAACCAGCTACACGCTCCGCGCCGCGGCTCCCGCATCGATGGAGCTGTCGGAGGCGACACCGCCTCGCTCGGCGCCGACCCTGGATGAGACCATCGTCCCTGAGAGCCTCACGCAATGGATCCGCCTGCAGGAGGCGGGGAGTGCGGGTGCGGGCCTGGCAGACCTCGTCGATCGGCTGCGACAGCGCGGATATCTCAGCCACGCCCTCGAGACACCGCCTCCCGGCACCGGATGGGTCGCCTACCTCGGCGACTACACCTTCGCGCCCAGTCGCGCCGGACACTCCACCGACCGCATCGACGCCCTCTTCACCGCACTCGTGAACCGCCAGACCCAGCTTCCCGATGCGACGGATGCCGAACTTGTGGCGGCTGCCGGTGATGACGAGCAGTTCGCCGTGGCGGCGGCGATGATCGCCGACCAGCTCGGTTTCCCCTCCCGGATCGTGGTCGGCGCGCGCCTCCAGGCAGAAGACGGTTCGGCGACAGGTGTCCCGCCGTGCGAGGACGGAACGTGCCGAGGGCGCAACATCACGGCATGGCTCGAGGTCCAAGACGTCTCCGGCACTTGGATTCCGGTCGATGTCACTCCCCAGCATGAGATCCCGATGGATGCCGTCGTCGACGAACGGCGTGACCCAGAGAACGCCACCGACGTCGAGAGCGAGCGCGCCGAGGTCGTCAAGCCGCCCGAAGCCGACCCGGCGGACGCTGACCCTCGCACCTCCGACGATCCGGAGAGCGAGGCCGACCTGTCGAGCCTGGTGCTGGGGGTGCAGATCGCGGGCAGCATCCTGCTCGTTCTGGCCATCCTGCTCGGGCCGCTCGCGGTGATCGTTGCCGTCAAAGCATGGCGCCGCCGTCGACGCCGCCGGGCGGCTCTGCCTGCCGAGCGCATCCTCGGGGGCTGGGATGAGTGGGTCGACGCGACGATCGACAGTGGTGGCCCGCTGCCCGCCACCCGCACGCGCACCGAGATCGTCGAGGCCGTCGGCGGGGCCGATGATGCTCGCGCACTCGCGATGATCGCCGACCACGCCAGTTTCGCCGACGAGTCGCCGCAAGACGAGGAAGCCACCGCGTTCTGGCAGCTGGTCGACCGCGAGCGCGAGCGACTGGGCGAAGCGGGGTCCTGGCGCGATCGGGTACGGGCGACGCTCTCGCTGCGATCACTGCGCCGCGGCCGGCGTGATCGACGACCGTAGCGGTTACGATCGAAGGCTATGCCCGCGCCAGAACCCGTCATCGTCTACCCGCCGGAACTGCCCGTCAGTGCCGCCCGGGACGAGATCGCGCGCGCCATCGAAGACCATCAAGTCGTGATCGTCGCGGGGGCGACAGGCTCGGGCAAGACGACCCAGCTTCCGAAGATCTGCTTGGAGCTCGGTCGCGGTCGTATCGCCCATACGCAACCTCGGCGGATCGCCGCGCGTTCGATCGCCGAGCGAATCGCGAGCGAACTGCAGGTGCCCCTCGGCGGCGCGGTGGGCTATCGCGTACGGTTCACGGATGCCGTGAGCGAGGACACGCGCATCACCCTGATGACAGACGGCATCCTGCTGAACGAAATCCACCGCGACCGGCTGCTGCGCCGGTACGACACGATCATCATCGACGAGGCTCACGAGCGGTCACTGAACATCGACTTCCTGCTCGGGTACCTTCGCCAGATCCTGCGCAAGCGCCCCGACCTGAAGGTCATCGTGACCTCGGCGACGATCGATCCCGAGAGCTTCGCGCGGCACTTCTCACCGAGGCCGGAAGATCCCGAAGCAGCCGCCCCGATTGTGGAGGTCTCGGGGCGCACCTACCCGGTCGAGATTCGCTACCGCCCCCACGACGAGAACGCCGAGGACGACATCGACGGGCTCGTCGCAGCGCTGCGCGAACTGGATCGCGAGGAGCGGGGCGATGTTCTCGTGTTCCTTCCCGGCGAATCCGAGATCCGCGACGCGATGGATGCCGTCCGCGGCATGTACGCGAACGATGCCGCTCCCACCGAGGTGCTCCCGCTGTACGGTCGCCTCAGTGCCGCCGAGCAGCACCGGGTCTTCGAACCGTCGACCCGCGCCGGCGTGCGCCGCCGCGTCATCCTTGCCACGAACGTGGCCGAAACGAGCTTGACCGTTCCCGGCATCCGGTACGTGATCGACACCGGGACCGCGCGCATCTCGCGCTACTCCGCCCGGTCGAAGATCCAGCGACTCCCGATCGAGGCGATCTCGCAGGCGTCCGCGCAGCAGCGTTCGGGCCGTGCGGGGCGCACGGCGCCGGGTATCGCCATCCGGCTCTACGCCGAGGAGGATTTCGCAGGCCGTCCGGAGTTCACCGAACCCGAGGTCCTCCGCACCAATCTGGCCGCCGTGCTGCTGCAGATGATGGCCCTCGGAATGGGGGATGTCGCAGCCTTCCCGTTCCTCACTCCCCCGGATTCACGCGGCGTGAAGGCTGCGATGGACCTCCTCGTCGAACTCCGCGCGGTCTCGGGAGGCAGACTCACGAAGGTCGGCCGGGAGCTTGCCCGGCTCCCGATCGATCCGCGGTTGGCGCGGATGCTCGTCGAAGCGCGCGAGCGGGATGTGCTGCCGAGTGTCCTGGCGATCGTGGCCGGCCTGTCTCTTCAGGATGTCCGCGAGCGTCCCGAGGAGCAGCGCGAGCAGGCCGATCGCCTGCATGCGCGGTTCACCGACCCGACGAGCGACTTCCTCTCGCTGCTGGGTCTGTGGAACTACCTGCAAGAGATGCAGGTAGAGCTCGGCTCGAGCGCGTTTCGGCGGATGTGCCGGGCCGAGTTCCTCAACTACGTGCGCGTGCGCGAATGGGTCGATGTGCACCGACAACTCGCGGATCTCATGGGTGCACGGCGCGCGAAGACGAGGGTCGACGCCGACCCCGATGCCGTCCATCGCGCGATCTTGTCGGGGCTGCTCTCGCAGATCGGCATCCGCGATGACCGCACGACGACGTCCGCAGCCAAGGGTGCAGCTTCCGGGAAGCCACGGCGCCCCACCGCCGAATACCGGGGAGCCCGCGGCGCGCGCTTCGCGATCTTCCCGGGCTCGGGGCTTCGCAAGAAGAGCCCGGATGCCGTCATGGCGGCAGAACTCGTCGAAACCTCGCGCCTGTTCGCCCGAACGGTCGCAGCGGTCGACCCAGCCTGGGCCGAGGAGCTCGCCGGCGAGCTCGCCCACCGTCAGCTGGGCGAGCCGCACTGGTCTCGATCGGCGGGTGCGGCATCCGCGTACGAGAAGGTGACCCTGTTCGGGGTAGAGATCATCCCGAAGCGCCGCGTGCAGTTGGCCCGCTTCGATCGGCCGCTCGCACGCGAGCTCTTCATCCGCCACGCGCTCGTGCAGGGCGAATGGGATGCCGCGAACCTCGACAAACGCCTCACTGCCTTCGACCGGCGTAACGCGGACATGCGGCGGCGCCTGGAGAAGCTCGAGGAGCGGGAGCGTCGCCGCGACATCCTGGCCGGTGACGAGGCGGTGTTCGCGTTCTACGACGCGCGGATCCCGCGCGAGGTCTTCGACGTCCGCTCGTTCGAGTCCTGGTGGCGTGAGACCTCGAACCGCACACCGCGCCTGCTCGACATGGGCGAGTCCGATCTCGCCGAGGGCGCCGCGGCAGCGCGCAGCGACGAGTATCCCTCCCGGTGGACGCAGGGCGATCAGGTGCTTTCGCTCAGCTACCGCTTCGAGCCGGGTGCACCCGACGACGGCGTCAATGCTGTGGTACCGGTGGCGCTGCTCGCGGGGCTGCGCGATACCGGGTTCGACTGGCAGGTACCGGGACTGCGCGACGAGCTGATCGCCGCCCTCATCCGGGCACTGCCCAAGACCATCCGGCGTCACGTCGTGCCCGCTGCCGACTGGGCGGCTCGGTTCTCGGCAGATCTTGCCGGCGAAGGCCCGGAGGATCACGGCGGACTCCCGCCGACCACCCTTCGGGCAGCCCTCGCAGCACGCATCCAGCGCGTGGCCCACCAACCCGTCACGGCGGACGATTTCGACCTCGAGCGCGTCCCCGCCCACCTCGGCATTTCGTTCCGGGTTGTCGACCACCGAGGACGCACGCTCGGCTCCGGGCGCGACCTCACCCGCCTGCAGCAGGAGTTGGCCGGGGCCGCCCGCGGCGCGGTGGCATCCTCGCTTTCCGCCCCGAAACGACCCCCGGCGCCCGCCCAGCGCACCCCGCGGCCCTCAGGAGCGAAGCCGGATGCCGACACCGCGGGGTTCACGGAAGTCTCGGGGCTCACCGACTGGACGATCTCCGAGCTTCCCGCCGTCGTCGACACGCGGGTCGCCGGTGGCGTGGTACGCGGTTATCCCGCCCTCATCGACGAGGGAGAGAGCGTCGCGCTGCGGATCGATGCGACGCCCGAGGCTGCCGCGCGAGCCACCCATGCGGGTCTTCGTCGCCTGCTGCTGCTGGCGGTCCCCTCCCCCGCCGCGTACGTGCTCGACCACCTGACCGCCGCCGAGAAGCTCGCGCTCGCGGCATCCCCGTACTCGTCGGCGCGCTCCCTTGTCGAGGACTGCCGGGTCGCCGTGGCAGACGCGGTCCTCGCGCGCTTTCCCGACCCGATCCGCACCCGCGCCCAGTTCGAGGCAGCGCGGGATGCGTTCTCGGCCGACGTGACTGACGCGCTGTTCTCGGCAGTTTCGCTGACTGCCCGCATCCTCACCGCGGCGCGCGACGTCGAGCGGGGCCTGCGAAACCTCAACGCCATGACGCTGCTGGCAGCGCTCACCGACGTTCGCGGACAGCTGTCGGGACTTGTCTATCCCGGGTTCGTCTCGGCGGTAGGACTGGAGCGCCTCGCACACTATCCGCGGTATCTCGCGGCCCTGCTCACCCGCACCGCCGCGCTCGCCGACAACCCCGGTCGTGATCGCCAGCGCCTGACCGAGTACGAGCGTGCCGCGGCGATCTATCGGGACTCCGGCGGCACGATTCCCCTGGCCGCAGACGCGTCACCGAACCTCGTGCACGGACGCTGGCTGCTCGAGGAGTACCGCGTAAGCCTGTTCGCGCAGAGCCTCGGAACTGCCGAGCCGGTGTCGCTGCAGCGGTTGACGAAGGCCCTCTCCGGCTCCTGATCGCTGGCAGCCCGCCGGTCCGTCACACAGCGACACACAGCGAAGGGGCCAGCGGCTACGCGTGCCACCATGAGAATGTGAGCACTTCTGCGCCTGATCCCACCGCGTCCTTCGCGACCGCCCAGGTTCAGGCCGGCTATGTGCCGGGTACCGCGCAGAACACGGCGGTCGTGCCGATCTACCAGTCCAACGGGTACGAGTTCCCCTCCCTGGCGCAGGCGCGCGACGTCTTTGCGCTTCGCAGTCTCGGGAACGTCTACAGCCGCAACGCGAACCCCACCCAGGCGGTGTTCGAGCAGCGCATCGCTGCCCTCGAGGGTGGGCGAGCAGCAGTCGCGGTGGCCTCCGGCCAGGCGGCTGCGGCCGCGGCGATCCTCGCGCTGGCCTCAGCCGGCGACCACGTGGTAGCTGCCCGCCAGCTCTATGGCGGCACGGTCGATCTGCTCTCGGACTCGCTCGGGAGCCTCGGGATCGAGGTCACCTACGTCGATCAGGACGACACTGACGCGTGGCGCGATGCGGTGCGCCCGAGCACGCGGGCCTTCTTCGCCGAGACGATCACCAATCCCCTGGCGACCGTGCTCGACATCCGTGCCATCGCCGATGTCGCCCACGCCGCGGGCGTGCCGCTCGTCGTCGACAACACTGTCGCCTCTCCGTACCTCGTGCGTCCCGGTGAGCACGGAGCCGACATCGTCATCCATTCCGCCACGAAGTACATCGGCGGGCACGGCGTTGCCCTCGGTGGCGTGGTGGTCGATATTGGATCGTTCGATTTCGGTGCCGGTCCCGAGCAGTGGCCCCAGTTCACGACGCCGTATCCCCGGTTCGGCGACCTCGTGCTGTGGGACCGTTTCGGCGAGCAGGGCCTTGCCCTTGTCGTCTACATCAAGACCCGGTTCGTGCACGATTTCGGAACTACCCTGCCCGCGTGGTCGTCGTTCCAGCTCCTGCAAGGGCTCGAGACTCTCGACCTGCGGATGCAGCGTCATTCCGCGAGCGCGCTCGCTGTCGCCCGGTTCCTCGAGCAGCATCCTGCCGTCGAGAAGGTGTGGCATCCGGGCCTCGCGTCGAGCCCGTGGCACGCGACGGCGCAGCACTACTTGCCGCGCGGAGCGTCATCGGTGTTCTCGTTCGATCTCGCCAGCACCGGCGACGTGGATGCCGATGACCGCCGCGTCGAGCAGGTCATCGACGCTCTGCGCGTCATCCGGCTCGTGGCGAATATCGGGGATGCCCGCAGCATGGTGAACCACCCGGCATCCATGACCCATCTTCACCTCACCGCTGACCAGCTGCGCGAGGCCGGCATCTCGCCGCGGACGATCCGCCTCTCGATCGGGCTCGAGGACGAGGCAGATCTCATCGCAGACCTGGCGCAAGCGCTGGCCTAGCTGAACGGGGCTACGACGCTTCGATGAGAGCGCGGTAGAAGCCGATTCCGCGGAGCCACACCTCGACGCGGATCCGCTCGTTGTGCGAGTGCAACGCATCACGCTCGGAGCGGGTCAGGTGGAACGGCGTGAACCGGTAGACGTGGTCGCTGATCGCCGTGAACCAGCGGCTGTCGCTGGCTCCCAGCTGCACGTAGGGCGTCGGGACGATGTCGCCGCCGAGTGTCGAGACGACCGCGCCGGCGATCCGTCGCCACGGCTCTCCTCGCCAGGGCGAGACCGGTGACGGGTTGGATGCGTGACGGATCTCGAGCTCGACCTTCTCGTCGGCCACCGCCCGACGAACGTGCGCCGTCGCGCTGTCGATGGTGTCGCCGGTGAGCAGGCGGATGTTGACCGACGCCTTCGCCGTCGTCGCGAGGACGTTCTCGCCGGGTGCGCCGCTGAGCTCGGTCACGACAGCGGTGGTGCGCACCATCGCGTTGGTCTCGGGTCCGCCGAGGGTGAAGGCGCCGGCAAGCAGCGGGCCCGTAATCTCACCGCGTCGGAACAGGGTCCGAAGCGGTTCGGGAGCGTGGGGCGAGAGCGTCGCGAGCATGGCGCGCACTGGGGGCGCGAGCCGCGTCGGGAACGGCTTGCGCCGCAGCCGGTCGATAGCTCGCGCCAGCCGGGCGGTGGCGGGCATCGCGGGCGGGGTTGATGCGTGACCGCCCTGCTCACGGACGGTCATGACGAGGGTCATGACGCCACGTTCGGCGACACCGATCATCGCGGTGGGCACCTCGACACCGGGGATGATCCCCTCAACGACGGCGCCGCCCTCATCGAGCACGAGTCCCGGATGGATGCCGCGCTCCTCCAGGTGCGCGACGATTCCCCGCGCCCCGTCTCCCGCCGTCTCTTCGTTGTGACCGAACGACAGGTAGATGTCGCGTGCCGGCGTGAAGCCTTCGGCGACGAGGGTCTCGACGGCTTCGAAGATCGCGACAAGCGATCCTTTGTCGTCGATCGCGCCGCGGGCGTGGAGTTCGGCATCCTCGCCCTCACCCACGATCTCGGCGCCGAACGGCGGATGCTGCCACTCCGCCTCGACCACGGGCACGACATCCATGTGGGCCATGAGCACGAGCGGATCTTCGGATGAGGCGCCCGGCCACCGGTACAGCAGTGAGTGGCGGGCGATCACGTCGCGCTCGAGGCGCTCATGAGTCTTCGGGTACAGGCGCTCCAGGGCGCTGTGGAACTCGTCGAACACCGACGCATCCATCCGCGACTCGTCGGCGTACGACACGGTAGGGATGGATAGGAGTTCTCGGAAGCGATCCAATGGAGTGCTCATGCTTCGAGGCTACTCGCGGCACTGCGCGGGCGGACTACGCTCGAACCATGACTGGACTGCGATGGGGAATCCTGGCGACCGGCGGTATCGCACACGCCTTTACGAGCGACCTGCGGACGGCCGGGCTGACGGTGTCGGCGGTGGGGTCTCGGCGCCCGGATGCCTCGCGGGCGTTCGCTGACCAGTTCGCGATTCCGCACGCGCACGGATCGTACGAGGAGCTCGTCGCCGATCCCGACGTCGACATCGTCTACATCGCAACGCCGCATCCGATGCACGCCGACAATGCTGTGCTCGCGCTCGAAGCGGGCAAGCACGTGCTGATCGAGAAGCCGTTCACGTTGACCGGCCCCGAGGCCGAGCGTGTGCGCGAGGTCGCACGCGCTCAGGGGCTGCTCGCCATGGAGGCGATGTGGACGCGGTACCTCCCGCACATGGTGAGGATTCGCGAGATCATCGCCGCAGGAACGCTGGGCGAGATCCGCACCGTTTTCGCCGACCACACCCAGCGGATCTCATCCGACCCGAGCCACCGCCTGAACGCGCTGGAACTCGGCGGCGGGTCGCTTCTTGACCTCGGAATCTATCCGGTCTCGTTCGCCTGCGATGTGCTCGGGAAGCCGGAGACGGTGACCGCTCGCGGCCGCCTCGGTGACACGGGCGCGGATGCCGAGGTAGCGACGATCTTCACTCACGCCGGCGGCGCGGTCTCAACCTCGATCTCGACCTCGCGCGCTGTCGGACCCAATACCGCTCATGTGCTGGGCACTGACGCGCGGATCGACATCGACCGCGTCTGGTACACGCCCACGTCGTTCCGCGTCGTTGCACCCGACGGAGAGGTTCTCGAGGAGTACCAGAGCGATGTGGAGGGCCGGGGGATGCAGTACCAGGCGCTCGCCGCGGAACGGCTGCTCGCCGAGGGTAAGACCGACAGCGACCTGCTTCCGCTGGACGAATCGGTTGCCATCATGCACGTCCTCGACGAACTGCGCGCTCAGCTGGGCGTGCGCTACCCCGGCGAGTAAGCCCGCTCAGGTCTCGACTCAGGCGGGTCCGCTCAGGAGGGTCTGCTCAGGCGGCAACCGAGTCCACCCGGAAGACGGGAAGTCGGCGCTCCGGTGCAACTGTGTACTGGCGACCGCTCGGCGAGATCCACAGCAGCGACCCGTCTCCGGTCTGGATGACGCGCCACCCGCCATGGTGCTTGACGGTATGGTGTCCCTGACAGAGCGGGGCGGTATTCACAACTGAGGTCTCACCGCCGTCTTCCCACGCGAGGGAGTGGTCGATCTGACATCGGGAGGCGGGAACCCCACACCCCGGCGCCATGCATCTCTCAGCGCGCCACTTCGTCAGCACCACCATGTCTGGCGGTGGTCGGTACCGGGTTCTACCGACCGACAGGACGACCCCCGTTTCCGGATGTGTCAGTACCCGGATCCATGACGTCGCGGTTCCCGCAAGCTCTCGTGCTCTCTCGATCGGGATGGGACCAACGCCTTCCACGATCGCGGGCTCATGAGGACCGTCGCCATCCGCACCGAGGAGGGCGAGCGCGGGTACCGTCACGACAACCGTGGGGCGGATGCCCCGCACGTCCTTCGGGTGAGACGGGACAACGCCGTCGAGCAGAAGATCGCACAGGATGTCGGCACGGATCTCGTCAAGCGTGCGGTCATCGGGCTGAGAGCCGCCTTCGCCACCGACCTGCGCCGCGAGCAATGCCTTGCCCTTCGCCGTCATTCGTCCGTGGATCGCGTGAGCTTCGACCGAGGGCAGCAGCGCGTGCAGCCACGACATCCCGTCGGCCTCCGGCTCGACGAAGATCCGCCGACGCCGGACGGCGTGCTCGTGACGCGCCGACAGCGTCGGCGCCAGTTCCTTATCGATGAGGCGTCGAAGTGCCCGGCGGAACGGACCGATCGCGAGGGTTTCTGCGAGGTCTCGCACCTTCTCGACAAGCCGCGCTGCAACCTCAGGTTCGAGGGGCGCAAGTTCATCCACGATGATCGTCGCGTGCCGCTCGGTCATGCCCGCGTGGGCGAGCGAATTCCACACCGTCGGATACCGGTGCACGAGCGCCTCAGCACGGTACATCAGCATCCCGGCCTGGTTCTCGGTGATCCGGAGGGCTGCGGCGAGCTCAAGCCGCACCGAGCGCTCGATCAACTCCCGCGCTCCTCCGCCGTAGCGCGTGACGTCATCGAGCGCCTCGAGCCGGAGCTGGTCGATGCGAGCCAGCCGCTGCGCCGCGAACACTGCCTCCATCGTCGCGACCTCAAGCACGAGTGCCACAGCGTCGGGCTGCGCCGGCACCCATCCGACTACCTCGTCGTGCTCGCAGTACTCACCGTCGTAGACGAAGTCCTCGTCGGGGTCTGCGGTGCGCGGTGAGGTCCAGGACGCGGCATCCGTCCCACGGGTTTTCCCGCCCGGGTCGGTGATGCCGAAATCATCCATACCCCGACACTACGAGGGGGTTCCGACATCGCTTCTCTGCGGTGCCCGGTGCCAGGCCGGATGCCGTCAGCGGCGCGTCGACCACCAGGCCCACGCGACGAGCACGGGCTGGAAGAACAGTCGAACGAGGCGCTTCGTATCGGTATCGAGGCCGAAGCCATCGCGCTTCTCGACGTACTGCGAGATGTTGCCGGGGAAGATCGCGATGAAGAATGCCGCCAGGATCGCGCCGACGCGGCGCCGCTCCTTGGGCAGCGCGACAAGTGCCGTGCCGAGCATGATCTCGACAACACCGGATGCCACCACAATCGCATCCTCGTCGAGCGGTGAGAGCTCGGCAGCCCAGGGAGGCACCTGCGCCTGGAACTCCTTGCGGGCCACCGTGAGATGCGTCACCCCCGCGAGCACCATCGCCCCGGCCAGCATCCACCTCAGTACTGTTCGCATGCGCCCAGCCAAACCTCCCGAACCGGGAAAGTCAACGTTGTAGACGGACGCTCAGCCGAGGCCGGCGCGGGTCGTTACCGCTGGGGAGACAGGGCGACGGCGAGCGCCCAGACCACCAGCAGCGGCTGCAGCAAGAGCCGCACAAAGCGGCGGGTATCCGTGTCGAGCAGCGGCGCAGACCGACCCGTCTGCCACTGGTGCACGTTGCCCGGGAACACCGCGATGAAGAACACTGCGACGGCTGCGCCGAGTCGCGTGCGCTCGCGCGGCAGCGCAACCAGGCCCGCGCCGAGCATGATCTCGACGGCGCCGGAGCCGACGACGACCGCATCCTTGTCGGTATGCAGCATCCGTGTCGCCCAGTCCGGCACCACGATGCGGTAGCCGCGTCTCCCCCACGTCAGATGTGACACCCCCGCCGCTACCAGGAGGGCGGCGAGGAGCCAGCGAAGCACCCTCATGCCGTGCGGCGGCCCGCAGCCGGGTGAACCTCGACGGGTTCCTCGTGCAGGCCACGCAGGGCCTGCGACAACTCTGGCGCACCCTTCGACAGTTCACGGTCGAGAGCACGCAGCCGCTTTTCGGCTTCGGTCAGGGCCCAGTCGCCCTTCTCTGTGACGCGCAGCTCGGACGCCGAACCGGCGTGAGCTGTCGAATCGTGCACGAATCCTTCGTCGACGAGGGTGCGCACGGCAGTGTGCGCGGTCTGGACGGTGATCTGGGAGCGGCGTGCGAGTTCACTGAACGAGATGCCCGGCATCCCGTAGATGTGGCCGAGCAGGGCATACTTGCGCGTGGTCAGTCCCAGATCCTTCAGAACCGCCCCGAGCTGCGCCTCCCAGATGCTCGACATCGTCAGCAGCGCGATGACCGGGCTGAACCGTCGTTGCTGAGCTGCCACGGGATCTCCTTTTGCGGGACGCCAGATCCTTCATCGTAGCCCGCGCCCTCCCGAACTCACCGGACAGACCGTCGTGGATAAAGAAGTCAGCGGCAATGACCGGGAAAAAGGTCCCTACGCAACCTCGCGTAGGTCATGTCATCATCGGGAAATGGACACCTCGCTGTACGAAATCCGAAAGGACCTCAGCCGGGCCCTCGCGGAGCTTCACGAGGCCCAGCAGAGCTACCCCGACGACCCCACCCTCCACGCGATCGACAGTCTCCAGTCAGCCGTAGAGCGCCTCACCGGTGTGCTCGAAGAGATTCACTCTTTCTTCTCGCTGCCCGTCCCGACCTCGACCGGTCCGCACCCGGTTGCGTCAGGCTCGGGGCATCGGCATCACCGATAGGGATCCAGGGCCGGGGAGCGCCTCAGGCGATGAGACGCTGGGCACGTGCCGCTTCGACGAGCGCATCCTTGTGAGCGTCATCGGCAAGCGAGATCAGGGCAAGAGCCCGCTCCTGCGTCGAGAGCCCCCGCAGATTCACCATGCCGTGCTCGGTCACGACGTGCTCGACATCCATACGCTCGTCGGTGACGATGTCGACCCGCGGCACGATCGTCGAGATCGCACCACCCTTCGCTGTGGCCGGGAGAACCACGAAGGACTTGCCGCCTCGTGACTTGGCTGCTCCGGTCACGAAATCGAACTGACCGCCCGACCCGGAATACTGCACGCCCGCGATCATCTCGGCGTTGACCTGCCCGTAGAGATCGACCTGAATCGCTGCGTTCACCGAAATCATGGCGTCGTTGCGTGAAATCACCTGCGGATCGTTGACGTAGTCGGCCGGGAAACTCACCATCGACGGGTTGTCGTTCATGAACGCGTAGGTGTGGGCATCCCCGACCGCCGAGGTCCAGACGTGTCGCCGCGGATGCAGGGTCTTGCGCTGCCCTGTGATGACGCCCGACTCGATCAGGGGCACGAACGCCGAGGAGAAGAGCGCGGAATGGATGCCGAGATCCCGGTGGTCGCCGAGCGCCGCAGCGACGGCAGCGGGAACCCGGCCAGCACCGATCTGCAGCGTCGCGCCGTCGGGAATGTGGGCCGCGACGTGCGCCGCGATACCGAGGTCGGCATCCGTCGGAGGCGCCTCCGCGACCTCGGGGAGGGGCGAGGCATGCTCGACGATCGCGTCCACTTCATCGATGTGGAGGAGGGAATCACCGAACACGCGCGGCATGTTGGGGTTCACCTCGACGATCAGGCGGCGACAGGCGCGCGCCGCGACGCTCGCGTAGTCGTTCACGACGCCGAACGAGAAGTGACCGCTCGCGTCCATCGGGCTGACCTGCACCAGGAACGTGTCGACGTCGAGGTGTTCGCGGATCACGCGCGGCAGGTTCGAGAAGTTGACCGGAATGAAGTCGAGGGTTTCGCGGTCGGCCCGGGCAGGGTCGGCGATGATGTGGTGATCGCGCCCGGCGACGAAGAACGTATGGGCACGGAGCTTCTCGATGACCCCCGGCTGCAGGATCGTGTCACCGATCGCATCGCCGCCCATGCCGTAGTAGAGGTCGAGATCGAGCAGCTCGTCGGCGCGTACGCGATCGGCGAGAGCTGCGAGCACTGCCGGTGGCGCCCCCAGACCCATCGCGACAAGCACCTGGACTCCCGAGGGGACGGATGCCGCGGCATCCGCTGCCGACACGAGCTTGCGGCGGTAGTCATCCTGAACCGGCATCGGTGATCCTCCAGTGCTGTTGCGGACGAACCCACTCTGGCATGCGCGACAACCACGATGTCGGGGACGGGCGCTACTGTCGTGCCATGACCTCGCGCGTGCTCGCCCCCGATCTTTCCGGCGTCGACAAGCCGAAAGGACCGGCGTCGTACTTCCCGAGCATCGAGAAGACCTATGGCCGTCCCGTGCAGGAGTGGATCGACATCGCCGTCGAGCGGCTCGATGCCGGCGGCACCCACATGGCTGTGGTCGATGTCCTCAAGTCGGAGCACGGGCCGGGTCACGGCCACGCGAACGCGGTGGTGGCATATACGAAGGCTGCGCTCGCGAAGAGCTGAGAGCGGTCGTGGCGCGGGATAGCGTGGATCCAGTGACTCTCGACCTCGACACTCTTCGCCCGTATCCCGACGCTGGCGACCCGGATAGCCGCGCACACGATGCGGCGGATCGGCTGCTGCTCGACGAATCAGCGGAGGCGCGACAAGGCGTTGCGCGGCGCGAGATCGCCGTCATCGGCGACACGTTCGGCGCCCTGGCCCTCGCGTGCGCGAGCGATGCCAGCGATGGTGTCGTCCGCGTTCATCAGGACTCCCTCGGCGGCGAGCGCGCGCTGGCTGCCAACGCGCGGTCGACCGGGCTCGAAGCATCCGTCGCCTCGCTCCCTCTCGATCCGGAGCTGGTGCGCGATGCTCGTGTCGTGCTCGTGCGGCTCCCCCGGTCGCTCGAGGCGCTCCGCGACATCGCGGGGCTGATCGCCGCGCACGCCGCGCCCGATGTCGTTGTGTTCGCGGGCGGGCGGATCAAACACATGAGCCTCGGCATGAACGACGTGCTGCGCGAGCACTTCGACACCGTGGATGTCTCGCTCGCCCGCCAGAAGTCGCGGGTGCTTATCGCGCACGGTCCCCACGACGGTCGGGATCCCGAGCCGTCCGCGGCGCGGCTGCGCATCGGTGACACGGATGTCGAGGTCCGCGCCTTCGGCGGCGTGTTCGCCGGGGCAGCGCTTGACATCGGAACGCGCCTGTTGATCGATAACCTGCCAGACACGATTCCCGGGCACGCGGACGATCCGGCGGTTGATCTGGCGTGCGGGAACGGCATCGTCGCTGCGACCCTCGCTCTGCGGCATCCGGGGCTGCGTGTCTACGCGTCGGACGAGTCGGCCGCCGCCGTCGCATCGGCTCGGGCGACCGCCGCCGCCAACGGAATCGCCGACCGGATGACAGTGGCTCGCGATGACGCGCTGGCGAGCCTTCCTGCCGCGAGCGCGTCGTTCATCGCACTGAACCCGCCGTTTCACCGGGGTGCTGCGATCGACGAGACGATCGCCCGGCACCTGTTCGCCGATGCAGCTCGCGTGCTGCGCCCGGGTGGCGAACTGTGGACCGTCTGGAATTCGGTCCTCCGCTACCGCCCGTCGCTCGAGAAACTCGTCGGCCCGACCCGTCAGATCGCCCGCACCCCGAAGTTCACGGTCACGGCCTCGACACGTCGCTGAGTGGCCGCCTCAAGAGGTTCCAGCCCTCAGCTCTCCGGCTCGGTCGGCGGCGGCGCCAGCGAACGGATCGTATGTCCGGCCTCCCTCGACAATCTCACGGTTGAGCGCGGTGAGTCGGCTCACGATCTGCTCGGGGTCCTGCGCCACCGACTTCGGCCACCCGTACGCAGCGGCGACAGCCTCATCGAGGCTGCGGTGGAGGGCGGCGAGATCGGCGAAACCACCCTCATCCATGAGGTTGTACAGCTTCGTGAGGCCCATGCTGTGATCGATACAGAGTTCGCTTCGACGGTCGTAGAGCGCGCGGGATGCGGCAGCAATCGCCTCCCGCTGCTCGGGCGTGACGGGATCCGGCCACGGGAAGGTATCGAACACAGCGGCGTTCGTGTAGCGGAGGCGCGTCTCGAGTGTCGAAGATTGCGCCCTCGCCCATGCTTCGTGTGCGCTGGATAGCAGGACGCCCATTGAGTAATCATCATCGAACGCGAACACGACGACCGCGTTGTTCGGAACCACCGTCCGTTCTGCCCAGGCAAGCAGCAGTCGCTTGCCCGTTGCCGCCGCCGCGGCGTATCTACGAAGCGGTGCAATCGCCGCCCGCATGTCCTCCACACGTCGACCAAAGAGCCACCATCGACGTTCGACGGCACGGTTTGTCGAAGTCTCGCGCTCGATCTTGACCGACGAGCGGAGGATGTCGACAGCGGCGGGAAAGGTGAGAGCGCGCTCGAGTGGCAGAGAACCGAAGTCGATGACCCATCGAGACGGTGCCTGCCTGACGTCTTCCGCGATGTCGGCGCCCGTAAGGAATCGACGAACGACCTGCTCGTAGGCGGCGTCATCCGAAGCCAAGAGCGCGCTCGCCACCGAGTCGTCAAGGAGGAATCCCTTGCCCTGCGGAACTACTCCGGCAAAGCAACGCCCTCTGTTCTCAGCGATCGAGCCGACCTCGAGACCTGCCGCGTCACCGGCGCGCAGGTTCGGTGCGATCCCAGATACGACCTGGTCGTCAAGGGTGAAATCTGTAGGGTTCCGAGACGGCGATTTCACCCAATTCACGATACTGACGTGGACTTTCGCGTCCCCCGGCCACTTCTGCGAGGAGACCGCATCGGTGATCACCCCACCAGTCGAGGCAATGTAGGCAAGCGATGCCAGACGTCCGGTTGTCTGGCTGATCGAGTTCGTTCCCACGAGTCCCGCCCGCTGTTCAGGCTGAAGATGCTCGTGAGCGCGCCGGAACCAGTACACGCAGAGATCCTTGACCCCAACGCCGAACTGACGGACGAGCCAATCCACGTAGTCGTCACCAAGGCTGGGGCGTAAGAGCTTAGCTCCCAGAAACGGCGGGTTGCCGATGATCGCATCCACCTCGGGCCAGTCGGTCTGCAGCGCGTCGGCCTGCGCGATGCGGGAGAGGTCGACGAGCGGCAGCACGGGCTCAGCCTCGCCGTACCGTTCGATCATCTGCCGGTGCCCCATCCAGAGCGTGACCCTCGCGATCATGACGGCGACCCGCTCGATGTCGATGCCGAAGAGGTTCGACAGCGGGTAGAAGGGCAGCGTGCCGGTGGGAGGCGGGGCACCGGTTTCGGCGGCGAGGCGATTGATGCGCTGCTTGAGATCGAATTCGAGTCCGCGCAGCTCGCGATACGCGACGTACAAGAAGTTGCCGCACCCGCAGGCGGGATCAAGAACGCGGAAGGCGCATAGCTCGTCCAGAAGCGCGACCGCCTCCGTCACCGACGCGGTCGTCTCGATCCGCTCACGCCAGGGGCGCACGATCGTCGGCGCAACGATCTTCATGATGTCGGCCTCGTGCGTGTAGTGCGCGCCGATCTCGGAGCGGCGGTCATCGCCGAGCACTCCTTCGAGGAGCGAACCGAAGATTGTCGGGTTGACCTCGCGCCAGTTGAACTCGGCGGCCTGCTTCAGATGAAGAAGTTCCGCTCGATCAAGGTAGACGGCGGCAGGCCTGGCGAACAGGTCACCGTTGACGTATCGCGTACCCGCGAAGCGACCCTTCCGGTTGTGGTCGCCTTTTTGATTGAGCAGCTGGAAAAGATAGCCGATCTCCTTCGCGGAGTCGGGATCGTCTTCCTTGAGCAGCGCCTCGACGGTCGCCTGCAGCGGATACCCCTCGAGCATCCCGAGATCTTCAGCGAAGAGACACCAGACCAACTGCATGGTGAAGCGCTGGATCTCATCGACCGGGGCCGCCGATCGGTCGAGCATCGAGCGATAGAGCTCTGCGACGTGACGCGCGGCATCCTCGGTCAGTTCACGTCGATGCTCGCTGAAGACCGGCTCCAACGACTCGTTTTGGAGGAACAGCAGGGCGTCGTAGTGCTCGGGAAGCTCCGCGAGCGTGAACCGCGAACGCGGTCGGTTCGGGAAACGACCCGGCTCCCAGATTTCGAACTCCTGGAAGTTGCAGAGCACGACCCACCGGGCAGCCGGCGTGTCGGTGGCGGGATCACTCGACTCGCGCCAGTACCGATCGCGTTGATCGGCGGCTTTCTCCAGGGCGATGCCGGGAGCCTTCATCTCGACGATCATGATGCCCGGCCAGTGCAGGTCCATGAAGCCCGCAGAACTGCGAAAATCTTCGAACCGCGCACCAACGGACTGGCGATCCGAGCCGTACGCAGCGAACAACTCGTTCAGAAAGGTCTGAGCCTCTGCCCGCTCCGAGCCGGAATACCCCGACCATCGACGCACGAACTCGGTAAGTGCTCGCTGAAGCTCCGCGCCGCTGCGGACCGCATCCGCCACCGCTCAGAACATCCGAGTCTTGTTCGGCACGCTGAAGTAGGTCTGCTGAACGAACCGCTTGCGCTCGGCCTGGAGTGCGTCAACCAGATCCTTCGTGGCTGCCTCTGCGTTCGGGTGAGCACCCGATTTGCGGATGCGCTCGAGCGCCTTACGCGCGCGCTCGAGCGCATAGTCGAGGTTCGTCAGCACATCCGACACCTCACCCATGGCCTGCTCACGCGCCCGCTCCTCGGCATCCACACTGTCGGTCATCTGCTGTGCCATCTCGTCCCCTTCCGATGCGGCGTGAGCTTCACGGTATGCCGCGCCTGCGACGTCGTCAGACGCCGACGCAGGATCTGTGGACATCACCGTTTCTCCACAGCCGGATCTAGAAGTCCCAGTCCTCGTCCTCGGTCGCGACAGCCTTGCCGATGACGTACGAGGAGCCCGACCCCGAGAAGAAGTCGTGGTTCTCGTCGGCGTTCGGCGACAGGGCCGACAGGATCGCGGGGTTCACGTTCGTGACCGACTCGGGGAACATCGCCTCGTAGCCGAGGTTCATGAGCGCCTTGTTCGCGTTGTAGTGCAGGAACTTCTTCACGTCTTCGGTCAGGCCGACGCCGTCGTAGAGGTCCTGCGTGTACTGCACCTCGTTGTCGTAGAGCTCGTACAGCAGCGAGAACGTGTAGTCCTTGATGTCCTGACGCTTGGCTTCGTCGACCCGCTCGAGCCCCTTCTGGAACTTGTAGCCGATGTAGTACCCGTGCACTGCCTCGTCACGAATGATGAGGCGGATGAGGTCGGCAGTGTTGGTGAGCTTCGCACGGCTCGACCAGTGCATGGGCAGGTAGAAGCCCGAGTAGAACAGGAACGACTCCAGCAGGGTCGAAGCGACCTTGCGCTTGAGCGGCTCGTCGCCCCGGTAGTACTCCATGACGATCTGCGCCTTGCGCTGCAGGTTGGGGTTCTCGACAGACCAGCGGAACGCCTCGTCGATCTCCTTCGTCGAGCACAGCGTCGAGAAGATCGACGAGTAGCTCTTCGCGTGCACCGACTCCATGAACGCGATGTTCGTGTACACCGCCTCTTCGTGCGGCGTGATCGCGTCGGGAATCAGCGACACAGCGCCGACCGTGCCCTGGATCGTGTCCAGGAGCGTGAGACCGGTGAACACCCGCATCGTGAGGGTCTGCTCCTCGGGCGTGAGCGTGTTCCACGACTGCACGTCGTTGGAGAGGGGCACCTTCTCGGGCAACCAGAAGTTGTTCACGAGACGGTTCCAGACCTCGACATCCTTCTCGTCCTGGATACGGTTCCAGTTGATCGCCTGGACATGATCGATCAGCTTCAGCTTCTCAGCCACGACTCTCTCCTTGCTCAGCCGTACGATCAGCGTCGTCCCGGCAATGTTGACACGATTCTTTAACCACGCCCTTGTTGGTGTGGTACCTGGTGTGCGCGCTTCGCACGCTGGAGGGCATGGGCCGCCCTTTGAGTGCTGCAGATCGTTTTGCGCGCGTTTCCTCACTCGCGGTCTTCCCATAGTTCGGGTTCAACGGGCCACGCCGCATCTCCGAGAGCCGCCTGCGCGACTCCGGCGACATCGTGTGGCCGAACGACGGGTGATCGCTTCCGAATTTTCCGTAGTTCGGGTTCAGCGGCCCCGCATTCATGCCCTTCCGCTGCTCAGACCACAGAGCTTTCTGCTCGTCCGAGTGCGACGCCCCCCATCGTGGATGATCAGGACCGCTGAGATAGCTCGGATTTCGGCGACCGCGCGATCGTTCGGAGGCCGCCGCCCTCTGTTCGGCTGTCCACCGATAGCCATGATTGCCACGCCCGCCATCGTTGAGGTTGAGGAGCCGATGACCCTCCTCGCGCAGCATGCGAATCCAATCCTGTTCGGCCCGACTCAAGTCTTCGAGGTCGCTGAGGACAAGCTCAAGCGACTGGAAGTGAACCATCTCGCGATCCGGCTGCTTGCGCAGCCAATCCGCAAAGGCCGTCTTCCGCCCTCTGGCGGCGAGCTTGAAGTGTTCGGACTTCCGCCGCACGAGCGTCTTCGTTGTGAGGCCTACGTAGCGGTACTCCACGTCACCCAGCAGGCGAACGCCGTAGACGTGACCCATGAACGGCTGCCACCCGCCCTCCATCATCAGTGTCCTCTCACCGATCCAGAAGAACTAGAGCATGCACGAGACGCAGCCATCGACGGTCGTGCCCTCGAGGGCCATCTGACGCAGACGGATGTAGTAAATGGTCTTGATGCCCTTCTTCCAGGCGTAGATCTGTGCCCGGTTGATGTCACGAGTGGTCGCGGTGTCCTTGAAGAACAACGTCAGAGACAGGCCCTGGTCGACGTGCTGCGTGGCAGCGGCGTAGGTGTCGATGACCTTCTCGTAACCGATCTCGTAGGCATCCTGGTAGTACTCCAGGTTGTCATTGGTCATGAACGGCGCCGGGTAGTAGACGCGGCCGAGCTTGCCTTCCTTGCGGATCTCGATCTTCGAGGCGATCGGGTGGATCGAGCTCGTCGAGTTGTTGATGTACGAGATCGAGCCTGTCGGGGGCACGGCCTGCAGGTTCTGGTTGTAGATGCCGTGCGCCTGCACCGACGCCTTCAGCTCACGCCAGTCATCCTGCGTGGGAATGTGGTGGCCGGCGAACAGCTCGCGCACCCGCTCGGTCTGGGGCACCCACTCCTGCTCGGTGTACTTGTCGAAGAACTCCCCCGACGCGTAGGTCGAGTCGGCGAAGCCTTCGAAAGCCGTCCCCCGCTCGATGGCGAGCTTGTTCGAGGCCCGCAGTGCGTGGAACAGCACCGTGTAGAAGTAGATGTTCGTGAAGTCGATGCCCTCTTCGGAGCCGTAGTGGACGTGCTCGCGAGCGAGGTAGCCGTGCAGGTTCATCTGGCCGAGGCCGATCGCGTGGGAGCGGTCGTTGCCATCCTCGATCGAACGCACCGACGAGATGTGGCTCTGGTCGCTGACTGCGGTCAGCGCACGGATGGCGGTGTCCACCGTGCGACCCAGGTCGCCGCCATCCATCGCCAGCGCGATGTTCATCGACCCGAGGTTGCAGGAGATGTCCTTGCCGATCTGGTCGTACGAGAGGTCCTCGTTGTAGGTCGTCGGGGTGTTGACCTGCAGAATCTCGGAGCACAGGTTCGACATGTTGATCCGGCCCTTGATGGGATTGGCCCGGTTCACGGTGTCCTCGAACATGATGTACGGGTAGCCCGACTCGAACTGGATCTCGGCGAGCGTCTGGAAGAACTCACGCGCGTTGATCTTGCTCTTCTTGATGCGCGGGTCATCGACCATCTCGCGGTACTTCTCGGTGACCGAGATGTCGCCGAACGGCACGCCGTAGACGCGCTCGACGTCGTACGGCGAGAAGAGGTACATGTCCTCGCCGTTCTTGGCCAGCTCGAACGTGATGTCGGGAACGACGACCCCGAGCGACAGCGTCTTGATGCGGATCTTCTCGTCGGCGTTCTCGCGCTTGGTGTCGAGGAACTTCAGGATGTCGGGGTGGTGAGCAGACAGGTAGACCGCGCCCGCTCCCTGACGCGCTCCGAGCTGGTTGGCGTAGCTGAAGCTGTCTTCGAGCAGCTTCATGACGGGGATGATGCCGCTTGACTGGTTTTCGATCTGCTTGATCGGGGCACCCGCCTCGCGGATGTTCGAGAGCAGCAGCGCGACACCGCCGCCGCGCTTGCTCAGCTGTAGGGCGGAGTTGATGCCGCGGGCGATCGACTCCATGTTGTCTTCGATGCGCAGCAGGAAGCACGAGACGAGCTCACCGCGCTGGGCCTTGCCGGTGTTCAGGAACGTCGGGGTCGCAGGCTGGAAACGGCCCGAGATGATCTCGTCTACCAGCTGGGTGGCCAGAGCCTCGTCGCCGTCGGCAAGGCCGAGCGCGGTCATCACGACGCGGTCCTCGAAGCGCTCGAGGTAGCGCTTTCCGTCGAAGGTCTTGAGCGTGTAGCTCGTGTAGTACTTGAACGCGCCGAGGAAGGTTTCGAAGCGGAACTTCTTCTCGAACGCGTGGTCGTGCAGCGACGAGATGAAATCGAACGAGTACTTCTCGAGCACGGCGGGCTCGTAGTACTGCTTGTCGACCAGGTAGTCGAGCTTCTCCTTCAGCGAGTGGAAGAAGACGGTGTTCTGGTTGACGTGCTGCAGGAAGTACTCCCGCGCAGCACGCTTGTCGGCGTCGAACTGGATCTTCCCGTCCGGACCGTACAGATTCAGCATCGCGTTGAGCGCGTGATAGTCCAGCCCGTCAAATCGGGTCTCGGTCTTAAATGCCGTGTCTGTCACTGCAGCTTCCACCATCGTTCCAATCCTTCGCTTACGCGTGTGACGTCTTCTGACGTGCCGAACAGTTCGAGCCGGTACAAGTGCGGCACGTGACACTTGCGGCTGATGATGTCGCCGGCTGCGCAGAAAGCGTCGCCGAAGTTGGTGTTTCCCGCGGCGATGACACCGCGGATGAGGGTTCGGTTCTGCTCGACGTTGAGGAACCGGATGACTTGCTTGGGGACCGCACCCCGCTCCTCGTCCCGGCCCTGGCCTCCCCCGTAGGTGGGGGTCACCAGGACGAAGGGCTCATCCACGAGGAGCATCGGCTCGGATGCGAAGAGCGGGATGCGCTCTGCGCGCAGTCCCAACTTCTCGATGAAGCGCGCCGTGTTCTGCGAAACGCTCGAGAAGTACACGAGCAACGGCGTCTCTGTCGCGATCGCCGTGCTCATGGCTCAGGCGAGGCGCGACGCGAGCTCGTCGATCTTGTCGGGACGGAAGCCCGACCAGTGGTCCTCGTCGGTGATGACGACGGGGGCCTGGAGGTAGCCCAGCGCCTTGACCTGCTCGAGGGCCGCGGGGTCCTGCGAGAGGTCGAGAACGTTGTAGTCGATGCCCTTGGAGTCCAGCGCGCGGTAGGTAGCAGTGCACTGCACGCAGGCGGGCTTGGTGTAGACCGTGATCGCCATGTTAGATCCGTTGTCCCCTCAAAATCCTTCGTCGAACCGGCAGCTCCCCCACCGGGAGTCCAATACTACATATGGGTGCCGACATCAGATAGCACCACAAGGGGTAGTAGTTACATTCGTGTAGTTTTCCACCGCTCTCCTCAGATACAACGCGATTTGTCCACCGTTTCATCCACAGATCGACGAGTCCGCGAAACCTGGGAGAAGCCTGAAATCACGCGGGTCCAGATGCCTCCATCAGGCATCCCTCCACAGCGCGAGGCTACGACGATCCACCGACATCGAATTCGCCTGTGGATTGCGGTCCCGGCGTGTCGCGGCGTGTCGCGGCGTGTCAGTCCGACGGTCACGGCATCCGTTGCGACTCAGCCTGCCTCCGTGCCGATATCGCCGAACCGATTCGGCACGACTATCGTGGGAAGGTGGCGGGTTATGGAGAACTGCTGCGCACTCCGGGGGTCGCGCGCATCATCGCTGCGCAGCTGACGGCGCGGTTCCCGAACGGGATGACGAGCCTGGCGATCCTGCTGCACATCGAGCAGGTCACCGGCTCCTACGGGTCTGCAGGGCTCGTGCTGGCTGCGACCTCTGTCGGGCAGGCGGTTGCGGGTCCGATCACGAGCCGGTGGATGGGCCTGTGGGGCATGCGGCGGGTCCTCACCGTGACTCTCGCGATCTGCGCTGCCGCCATCGCGGGCATCGCGGCCTTCACCCTCCCGCTTCCGGCCTATATGGTGCTGGGGCTCGTCGCGGGCCTCTCCACCCCGCCGGTGCAGGCAGCGGTTCGAACGATCTACCCCAAGATGGTCAACTCGCGACAGGTGACTCCGCTGTACTCGCTGGATGCCTCGCTGCAGGAGATCATCTGGGTCGTCGCTCCCGTGCTCATCACGTTCGTCGCGACGCAGATCGGCACGGTCCAAGCCCTCGCGCTCATCGTCATCGTGCTGCTGGGCGGCGGCGCGTGGTTCATCCTCTCCCCCGAGGTCGGCCGGGTGCGCATCCCTCGCAGTCGGCGCAGCTTCGGAAAGGTGCTCGGCAAGCCCGCGGTGCTGCTGGCAACGGTCGTCGGCTTCCTCTTGATCGGTGCCTGTGCCGCCGTCGAGGTCGGCGTGGTCGCCACCTTCGGACACGAGGGGATCGAGGCGGGCCTTGTGCTTGCCGTCTTCGCCATCGGAAGCCTCGCCGGCGGTCTCTCCTTCGGGCATATCCCGATCGGACCATGGGCGACGGCCAGACGGATGCTGATCGTTGCGGCAGGACTCAGCCTCACGATGATCTCGCTCAACGCCTGGTGGCTGGGCGCGACACTCGCCGTCGCGGGACTCGGTGTAGCGCCAGCACTCGCAGTGATCTTCGCGATGACATCTGCGAGCGTCAAGTTCAGCGAGACCGCCGAGGCCTACGGCTGGATTGGAACCGGACAGCTCATCGGTGCGGCCGCAGGTTCGGCAGTCGCGGGTTTCCTCGTCGACGGCGCGGGCCCCCAGGGCGCCTACCTCGCCGCAGCACTGTTCGCCGCCACCGGCGCGATCGTGGCGATCGTGTTCGTCCGTGGCTTCCCCGACCTGCGCGACCGGGATCCGAGCCCCATCCCCGATACCGAGCCCGTTCCCACGATCACCTGACCCGCGCGTTCACCGCGCGCGCCTACGATGAACCCGTGACCTACACCCGGCTCGCCTGGACTCTTCTTGCCATTGCGCTGCTGATCGTCGCGGTCTTCGAGAGCATTGGTCACGGGTGGGTGACTGCCGGGATCATCATCGTGTTCGCGGTGCTCCCCGACATCGCCCTGATCGGAGCGTTCGGCGACCAGCGCGGCATCCTGCGCCCCGAGCGCGTCGCGTTCTACAACTGGTTGCATCAGGCGTGGATTCCCGCTCTGCTGTTCTTCGTCGGCGGCTCCATGGCATACCTGTGGGAGATGCGGGAGGTCGGACTGCCGCTGTTCTGGTGCGGCATGGGCTGGCTGCTTCACATCGCGCTGGATCGGACTTTCGGGTTCGGGATGCGAGCCCCCGACGGCACGATCATTCCCGTCGGCACGTACGGACCGCGCACGCGCTGAGAGGATGCCGAAACCATGACCAGTCCCCTTGTTCTGCCCCGCCACGGGTGGGGTGACCCGTCATCCTCCCGCCGAGCACTGCTCGTCCACGGTCTGGGATCCACGGGCGCCCTCATGTGGCGTTTCGGCGTAGAGCTGAGCGAGCGCGGCTGGTTTGCCGAGGCCGTCGATCTTCGTGGACACGGGCGCGCCCCGCGGGCGCTGGATTACACGATCGGGGCCTATGCCGCCGATCTGGCGGCCTGCCGCCCGCAGGATGAGACGCCCTGGGATCTGGTTATCGGTCATTCGCTGGGCGGCACGGCAGCAGTCGTTGCTGCAGCGTCGGTCCCGGATTGGACTGACCGCCTCGTGCTCGTCGATCCCGCGATCCAGCTCGATGAGCCGGCCCGTGACGAGATCCGCGAGAGTCAGCAGCGGCAGTTCGACGACCCGAGCGCCGAGGCGGTGCGCGCTGAGCATCCGTCGTGGCATCCGCTGGATATCGAACTGAAGGTGCAAGGCATCCAGGACGTGAGCCGCTGGGCTGTCGAGCAGACGAGCGAACAGAACGAGGAATGGGATGTGCGGCTTCCCACGTTGTCGCTGGATATGCCCATCCACATCATCGCCGGTGACCCCGCGGTCTATGCGCTCTTTCGCGGCGACATCGTCGAGCAGCTCCTGACGCGGCCCTCGATCACGATGTCGGTCGTCGAGGGAGCCGGGCATTCCCCGCACCGCGACGCGCCGGAGGAGACGATGCGGCAGCTGTGGGAGGCACTGGCATGACGACGACGACCACCTTCGACCCGGCATCCGTACTGCCCGATGCGCTGCTCGAGCGGTTCCGTGAGCGCGCCGCACAGCACGATAGCGACAACACCTTCCCGCATGATGACCTGGCAGATCTGACGGATGCCGGATACCTCGCGCTGTTCGCCCCGACGGAGATCGGAGGGGCGGGCCTCGGCCTCGCCGAGGTCTCGCTGCTGCAGCAGCGCCTGGCCACCGCGGCACCGGCTACGGCGCTCGCGATCAATATGCACCTGGTGTGGACGGGTGTCGCGAAGGCGCTTGCCGATCGCGGGGTCGACGATCTGCGCTTCGTTCTCGAAGGCGCGGTAGCCGGCGAGATCTTTGCATTCGGCATCAGCGAAGCGGGCAACGATCTCGTGCTCTTCGGTAGTGACACTGAGGCCGCGCCGCAGCCCGACGGCTCGTATGCCTTCACCGGCACGAAGATCTTCACCTCCCTGGCACCGGTCTGGACACAGCTCGGCCTCCACGGGCTGGACACGACCTCCCCCGACGGCCCGACGATGGTCTATGCCTTCGTCCCCCGGTCCGAAGAGGATGCCGGGCGAATCGCCACCCGCGATGACTGGAACACGCTCGGCATGCGCGCCACACAGTCCCGCACGACACAGCTGCGAGGCGCGACGGCCGCGGCAGACCGTGTCGTGCGCCGTATCCCACCGGGGGCGAACCCTGACCCGATCGTGTTCGGCATCTTCAGCGTCTTCGAGATCCTGCTGGCCTCGGTCTACACCGGAATCGCGCGGCGGGCGCTGGATGTCGCTGTCGCAACCGTCGGGACGCGCCGCTCGAAGAAGACGGGGCTGACCTACAGCCAGGATCCCGACATCCGGTGGCGGATCGCCGATATGGCCCTCGCCTACGACGCGCTGCCCCCGCAGCTGGAGACGCTCAGCCGTGACATCGACACCCTCGTCGACCACGGGCCGCGGTGGTTCTCGCTCCTGTCGGGCGTGAAGCACCGCGCCGTCACGATGGCCAAGGCGGTCGTCGATGACGCGATTCTCGTGGCGGGCGGGTCGAGCTACTTCGCCGGCAGTGAGCTCAGCCGGCTGTACCGCGATGTGTTGGCCGGGATGTTCCACCCGTCCGACCCGGAATCGGCACACTCCACCGTCGCCACGGCATGGCTCGGCCCGGTCGGCTGATCCCCTAGCGAGTCCACTTTCTCGATGCAAGGGCGTCGCGCACGCCGATGCGGCGACGTATCGTCGCGCGCATGTTGCCCGCAGACATTCCCCAGACCGACCACCTCCTCGAGCTCGTCGAGATGCGCGGCATCCCGAGCATCACCATCTCGCTGCCCTCATCACCGGTCCCGGCCGACCACGAACGCATTCGCCTCCAGCTTCGCGACCTGATCGATGACGCCGACCGCCAGGCCAAAGAAACGAGTGTCGGGCGCCCCGAGCGAGAGGCAGCGATCGCCCGACTGCGTTCCGTCCTCGACGACGATGACTTCTGGACGCACCAGTCGCGCTCTCTCGTGCTGCTCGCGTCGGCCGAGCGGCTTGAGACCTTCCGACTGGCCAACCGGCTCACCGCGAGGGCGACTGTCTCGGACCGGTTCGACACCGGACCGCTGCTTCGCGCTGTCACTTTCCCGCGTCGCGCCTTCGTGGTGCAGATCTCCCGGGGCGGAGCTCGCCTGACCGAATTCGGCGCCGATCACGGGCTCGCCGAGCGCGACCTTTCGTTGCCGAGTGATCACGGGCTGATTCTCGAAGAGGCAGATAACGGCGGCCATGCCGACTTCCCGCGGCCGCAGGGCTCGACCGGCGACAGGCTCGAGCGTGAGCGCTTCTGCCGGGTCGTGCAAGACGAGGTGGTCCGCATCGTGCCGCGGGACGTCCCCGTCATCCTGTGCGTTTCGACAGACCTCGAGCCCGCGTACCGCGCCGTCAACACGCATCCAGCACTCCTCGAGCCCGCGATCGATGCGCACCCGGACTCCCTCGGCGACGACGACCTCGAAGAACGAGCACGCAGCATTCTCGACCGGCACGAAGAGGACGTCCTCGCAGCCTGGCGGGAGCGGTTCGGATCACTCGAGGCTCAGGGGCTGGCCACCACCAGCCTCGATGACGTCGCCGTTGCCGCCTCGAACGCCGCCATCGATGAGCTGCTGTTCGATCTCGAATCCGAGACGGAAGGCACGATCGATGACCGAGGCCGCCTTGAGCGAGCGGAAACGCCTGGGCCGGATTCAACGGTTCTCGTCGACGAGATCGCGGCCCGCGTCCTGCGCACGGGAGGCACGGTGCGCGCCGCCCGGGGTGACGACATGATCGCCGGGTCACCGGTTGCAGCGACCCTTCGGTTCCCGCTCGATCAGATGGCTACCTGATCTGCTCACGCAACTCCGCGTCGAAGGAGTGCGCCGTGTGAAGATGTGGACATGGCTCACACGCCGACCGCT
This sequence comes from Microbacterium schleiferi, assembly GCF_020781975.1. GTDB lineage: Bacteria > Actinomycetota > Actinomycetes > Actinomycetales > Microbacteriaceae > Microbacterium. Next base: position 180,095 of record NZ_JAJGNI010000001.1, on the reverse strand, counting down.
TCGCTGAGCCCCGCTGACCAGGAGCGTCGGCGGGGCCTGCGGACGATGAAGTCCGTGGCCCTCGGCGCACTGCTGCTCATGGCGGCCCTGTTCCTCGTCGGGTTCATCGGCCAGCAGCAGGTCCCCGCGCTCGCGTACCTGCGCGCGGCAGCCGAGGGCGGCATGGTCGGAGCTCTCGCGGATTGGTTCGCCGTGACAGCACTGTTTCGGCATCCGTTGGGAATCCCCATTCCCCACACCGCGATCATCCCCCGCCGTAAGGACGAGATCGGCCAGTCGCTCGGAGAGTTCGTCGAGACGAACTTCCTCGCGGCGGACGTCGTGCGCACCAAGCTCGAATCGACCTCCATCGCCGCCCGCCTCGGTGCCTGGCTAAGCGATCGCGACCACGCGGCGCGCGTCGGCTCGGAGGCGGCTGCCATGGGATCCGGCGTCCTTCGTGCGCTCAGCGACGACGACGCGCAGGAGGTCATCACAGCCCTCGCGCGCGAGCACCTCATCGTGCCGGAATGGTCGCCGGCGATCGGCGAATGGCTCGGCCGCATCGTCGACGCCGACGCCCACCGCACCGCCGTGGATCTTGCCGCCGAGAACATCGACGAGTGGCTCGCCAACAACCGGGATGCCTTCACGGGCCTCGTCTCGGGGCGCCTTCCCTCGTGGGTGCCGAGCATCGCCGCGCGCCTCGTCGACGAGACCGTCTATTCCGAGGCCGTCACCTTCGTGCGGGCGGTGCGGACGAATCCCGATCATCCCGCGCGCGCCGCGATCACGGCGTACCTCGCCCGCCTGTCCGAGAGCATGCAGCACGACCCGCAGACGATCGGGCGGTTCGAGGACGCGAAGCTCGCCGTCTTCGACAGCCCGCGAGTCCGCGACCTTGCCACGCACGCCTGGAACACCGCGAAGACTGGGCTCCTCGATGCCCTGGCGGATCCGCGAAGCGGCCTGCGCACCCAGATCGACAGTGCACTGCGCGATATCGGTGAGCGACTCGCGCGCGAACCCGAGTTGCAACGCCGCGTCGACACCTGGGTGACGGATGCCGCGGTCTTCCTCGTCGACCGGTATCGGCACGACATCGCATCCCTCATCACCGACACGGTGGAGCGGTGGGATCCCGCCGAGACGACCGAGAAGATCGAACTCATGGTGGGGCGAGACCTGCAGTACATCCGCCTCAACGGCACGATCGTCGGCGCGCTTGCGGGCCTGGTGATCTACACGATCGCTCACGCCCTGTTCGGCTGAGAGCGGCGTGCCAGGGTCGTGATCAGACGACGCTGATGACCGTTCCGCCGGTGAGATCGACCAACTGCGGGAACGTCAGCGGAAACACCGTGTGCGGTGTGCCGCCGGCTGCCCAGATCTCGGGGAACGCGGCGAGGTCTTCGTCCACGATCGTCACCAGCGGCGCCGGATGCCCCGTCGGCGCGACCCCGCCGATCGCCTGGCCCGTCGCCTGACGCACCTGGTCGGGCGTGGCTCGGATGATCGAGGTCCGACCGAGCCGGGTAGCCAACGCTTTCGTATCGACGCGGTGGGCGCCGCTGGTCATCACGAGTAGCGGCTCGCCGTCGGACCAGAAGACAAGGCTGTTGGCAATAGCCCCCACCTCGACTCCGAGCGCCTCAGCGGCGAGGGCGGCCGTGGAGGCGGCATCCGGCAGCACAACGATGTCGCCGGGGATCCCCGCCGCCCGGATCGCATCGTGGACGAGCCGGCTGCGGGCGGGAAGGTGATCGGACATGGTCTGAGCCTAGAGCCGGGTCAAGACCGTGGCGAAACCCGCTCTCTGACGACAGCGTGGATGCATGGTCATCGCGTTCGGGGTCGTGCTGCTGCTTGCCATCCTCATCTCCGGGATCGCCCACCGCACGGTGCTCTCCACGGCGGTGCTCTTCCTCATCGCGGGGTTCCTGCTGGGCGAGGGGATGCTGGGTCGCCGCCGTTCTCGCTCCGACTGACCCCGTGCTTTCCTCGGCGATCGTCGGACGCGAGGAGATTCCCTGGCGCATCCGGCACCTGCTGAGCGTCGAGTCGGGGCTGAACGACGGTCTCGCGCTGCCGGCGGTGCTCGTGTTCCTGGCGATCGTCGACGGAACCCAGACGGAGTATGGGGCGCTTGCGCTGGAGCTCGTCGGCCGGGTCGCGCTCGGCGTTGCGGTACCCCTCGTGGTGAACCTGCTGATCCGGATCAATTTCCTGCGGGCGACCCCGCTTTACGCGGCGCTGACTCCCGTCGCGATTGCGTGCATCATCTTCGGCGTCAGTTCGCTGACGGGAGCAAACCTCTACCTTGCGGCGTTCTCTGCAGGAATCACGATCGCGAGCGCCATGCCCGAGGTGCGAGACGCCTTCATCGAGTTCGGCGATTACGCAGCCGAGATCGTGAAGCTGCTCGCCCTGTTCGTGTTCGGCGCACTGATCTCGCCCGCGCTGCTCGCGGACGTCAACGGCTGGGGGTACCTCTTCGCCGTTCTCACGCTCGTGGTGGCCCGGCCCGTCGCCGTCGAGACTGCGCTCATCGGAAGCAAGCTGCCCTGGGAAGAGCGAGCGACAGCTGCGTGGTTCGGCCCGAAGGGATTCGCGTCGGTCCTGTACGGGCTCCTCGTGCTCGAGGGCGGACACCCGGACTCCGCGCACCTGTTCCACATCATCGTCGTGGCGATCTCGCTCTCGATCATCGCCCACTCGTCCACCGATGTCCCGATCGCTCGCTGGTTCGCTCGACGCGAGGCGCGCGAACGACAAGCTACGAATTCCTCGGGCTGAGCACCGGCGCACTCGCCGTATGTCCCCGCCGCGATCGTGGGCGGCGGATATCCTGTGCGGATGAGCCTTCTCGGCGGCGGATCAGGCGACGACAAGAACAAGATCACCCCCGCGCGCATCACGATCTGGGTCGTCGTCGCCGGGGTCGGCGTGTACTTGGTCGTCTCGGGCCTGGTCGGCATCCTCTCGGGCGGCAGCTGACACACGCACGGATGCCGCACCTCAGCGACCGGCATCCGTAGGCTTGCCGCGTGGGAGTGTGGCTAGCCGCGCTGAGCGGCCTGATCGGCGGCGGCGCACTGTTCGTCGGCGCCGGCGTCGCGTGGTTCGTCAAGGCGCCGCGGCTGGTCGTCCTGGCGGTCATGGCGTTCGGAGCGGGCGTGCTGATCTCGACGCTCGCGTTCGAGCTCGTGGCTGAAGCCGCTGACGGCGGCGGGATCGTGCCGACCGCTGCCGGGTTCCTCGGCGGCGCGGTCGTCTACATCGTCGCCGACTGGCTCGTCTCGCGCCCCAAGCCCGCTGCAACCAACTCCCGCAACATCGCCAAGCGCCGCGGGAACGGGAAAGCTGCACTCTCAGGCGGCGGCGCGGCGATCGCGATCGGATCGCTCATCGACGGAATCCCCGAGTCCGTCGTTATGGGACTCTCGGTGCTGCAAACAGGAGGCCTCAGCATCCCGATCGTCGCCGCGATCGCCATCAGCAACATCCCCGAGGGGCTCTCGTCCACGGCGGCCTTCAAACAGGATGGGAGCCGCGGACGCACGGTGGCTCTCCTGTGGGGTGGCATCACTGCCGCATCCGTTCTCGCAGCCGTGGTTGGATACCTGGCCCTCCAGACCGCGCCGCCCGAACTCATCGCAATCATTACCAGCGTCGCGGCGGGAGCTCTGCTCGCCATGGTCGCAAACACGATGATCCCGGAAGCATTTGAGCGCCTTCACCTCCTGACGGGGCTATGGGTGACTCTCGGATTCCTGCTCGCGTTCGTCATGCACGAACTCGGCTGACCCCTCGGCTGCGGCGCGGGCCAGCCTCAGCCCTTCCCGCCCGGCGGGCCGATGATCAGCAGGCTCACGTAGAGCACGACGACCGCGGCGGCGATGAGGATGCCGAGCACCCACGGACGGCGCAGGAACCAGCGCAGCGCGCGGTCATACCACGCCTGATCGCGCGGGTCGCCTGTCTGCTCGAGGCGCCACTGCCCGACCAGCGAACCACGCCTGTGCAGCCAGACCTCGGTGGGGATCGTCGCGTACGGAACTATCGCACTGACGAGACCGACAACCGTCGGCCATGCGCGCCATCTGTTGTTCAGCGCTACGAGGATCACCGTGGCGCCGTAGGACAGAAAGACGAAGCCATGGATGCCGCCACCGATCGTCACGGCGAGCGCCAGCTCGGGATTCACGGCCCGAATGATGAGAGCTGCGATAAGCAGGGTCCACGAAATCGCCTCGAGGATGGCCAGGGTACGGAACAGGGAGAGGGGATGACGGAACACACCTTCAGCATACCTGAAGGAACCCGAGCACCGTCGCACCTTTGATACGTTGAAGATCGTCGCCGGGCAGCTCAGCGTGACCGAGGCGGCGGAGGAGTTCGGGATCTCGCGGCGGCATCTGCATCGGCTGCTCGCCCGCTACCGGGACGAGGGTCTGGACGGGTTGGAGGCGCGTTCCCGTGCGCCGAAGTCCTCACCGCACGCGGCCACCGATCGGGTTCGGGACCGGATCGTGCAGTTGCGGGTCGCGTTGACCGCGACGGGCACCGATGCCGGACCGGTCACGATCGCCTGGCACCTGCATCAGGAGGGGTTGCGGGCACCGTCGACCTCGACGATCCGCCGGATCCTGCACGCGGCCGGGCTGATCGCCCCGGAACCCCGCAAACGCCCGCGCAGTTCGTACGTGCGGTTCGAAGCGACCCAGCCGAACGAGACCTGGCAGTCCGACTTCGCATGCACCACCTCGGAATCGGAGCCGACCACCGCGGCACCCCAGTGCTCCTGCTCGCCGACGACTCCACCGTCACCGTCGTCGCCACCCGTACCGGCGAGATCCTCGCCACCAATCAGATCGACCCCGACAAGACCTACTGGCGCAACACGATGAAAGCCCCGGCCGCTGGCCGGAGGCTTCCAACAAGTGACCTATGACGCGACTCAAGAGAGACCTATGTCGCGACTCATCACAAAGTGGACCTCCGTAGAGAGTTTGAGAACCCCTGCCCACACCTGAAAACCTTGTCTTTGCGCAGGTCACGGGGATTCTACGACCACGACCAGCGCTCCTCTGAGCCTACCGTTTCCGACTCAAGGGGGCGAGTGGTGCGATCACTTGGGATGGCTCAAACCCTCCTTCGCCCGGAGCAGGTCGACGATCTGGTAGCGCAGTACCGCGAGGGCGCAACGCTCGTGGAGCTGGCATCCGTGTTCGGCGTGAACCGCCGCACGGTCGCCACCCACCTCACCCGGCGAGAGGTGACGATCCGCCGTGGACGGTTCGATCCCTCCCGCATCCACGAAGCAGCCGACCTCTACCTCAGCGGGTTGACGCTGGTAGAGGTCGGCATCAAGGTCGGGGCGGGGCCTCAGGCTGTCCGGCGAGCGCTCGCTTCCCACGGCGTCGTGATCCGGCCTGGCGGGCGCTGTGGTTCTCGCATCACGGCATCCACTGCCGTGGGCGGTTGAGCCTAGACACGAAGAGCTGGCTCACGCAGGCTCGCTTCGACGCGCGAGTCGTGGCGCTGGTGACGACGGACCGCAGCCTCGCGCAGGCGCGCGCGGATAAGCAGAGCGACGCTCACGGGTCCCATGATGATGAACTTGAGTGCGTTCCAGCATGCCCAGAGGACAATCAGGTGGAGCCAGCCTGGGCCGCCGTCGGCTGCCGCGCCAGAGCAGATGCTGCCGATCAGGATGTACGGAAGCGCGACCAGCATCGCTGGTATCCCCCACTTGAGTCCGCGGCGGGTGCGGATGGCAGCGAGCAGTCGGTTGCTCGGCATGTAGCGGTGCAGATAGTCGCGGGTGTGAACGCTGAGCGTCCAGATAAGGCGGAACATGACGGGCCTCTCGTCACACGTGTTACTCCGTCGAGGAGGCAGAACGTGTGTGAGTGCCCGAAGGCCGTCCCGGAGGACCCGCAATATGAGGAGAACCTGCCTCACCATCCACTGTACGCCGGGGTCGCCGTTCACGGAACCCTCCGACTCCCGCGTCGCCGCGCGCACCTCTCTGTAGGAGTGAGAGGAGCCGGCGATGACGATCTTGAGCCAGATAGTCCAGGACGAGCGCACAGCACGGATGGTGCTGTCGATGCTCGTCGAACCGGACGATGCCGTCACCGGTCGCCTCCTGGGCGAGCTCGGTGCACAGGAGCTGTTTCGGATCGCCGAGGGTGATGACGCGGTGCCGGGGCTCAGCACCGTTGACGCTCAAGTGTGGCGCGCCCAGTTCCAGCGCCCAGACACTCGGACACTTGAAGAGAACCTCGTCGAAGCCGAGCGCGCCGGTACCGGCACGCTGATTCCCGGAGAGAAAGACTGGCCTTCCGCGCTCGACGATCTTGGCGACCGGCGGCCGTACGTCCTCTGGACTCGTGGCATGACCTCGTTTCTCGCGCGACCGCTCAACGATCTCGTCACGATCACCGGCGCGAGGGCCTCGACATCCTACGGCGAGCAGGTGGCCGGGCAGCTTGCCTCCGACCTCGCCTGCGCTGAGCGGATCATCGTGGCCGGAGGTGCCTACGGCATCGAAGGTGCTGCCCATCGCGCGGCGCTCGCGGCCGGTGGCGATACCATCGCAGTCCTTGCGAACGGAGTTGATCGCGCGTATCCGGCGGGCCACAGCGAGCTGCTCGGTCGTGTCGCTGATGACGGTCTGCTGGTCAGCGAAGTCGCACCCGGCGCAACGCCGACCCGCCATCGGTTCATCGCCCGTGCACGGTTGATGGCCGCACTGTCCACAGCAACGGTCGTGGTTGAGGCCGGCGCGCGATCGGGATCGATGAAGGTCGCGCAGGAAGCGCACCAACTCGGTCGCTCCCTCGGTGCCGTCCCCGGCCCCGTCACCAGCGCGACGAGTGTCGGGCCGCACCGGCTTCTGCACAGTGGGGAGGCCCGGTTGGTGGCCGGCTCGACCGACCTCGAACAGATGATCAGGCAGCCGGTAGGCAGCAGGGGTTCCGTTGCGGCGGTGCGAAGCCGACCTGCTCCCAGCGCCTCGCGTGATGCGCGAAGCGTCGTTGAGATGTGACAGCAAAGCTCTAAACCTGGGCTGCTCCCTCCCCGCGTTGTCGGTGGCCATCCCTACGCTTGTCATATGAGCTTCACTGCCCTCCACCGCGTTCTCGGTCGCGGCCCCGGTCCGTTGACGGACGAACTGCTCGATTCGGCTGTCGCGGCTGGTGCGACGGAGTCCGACGACCTGGACTGGAAGTCGGAGCTTCCACCTCAGAAGGGATTGCCGCAGACCGACTTCCCGAAAGACGTTGCGGCCATGGCGAACAGTGGGGGTGGCGTCATCGTCTTCGGCGTGCACGAGTCACAGAAGGCGGCGACCGGGCGTACCGACGTTGGCGACTTTGACGAGGGGTACGAGCGCTCCCTTCGCAGCGCGGCGATCACCGCGATCACGCCGCCTGTGTTCGGCCTGAACGTGTTTCGGCTGGGCTCGGCGGAAGGCGAGCGTGCCGTCATCGTTGAGGTGCCAGCCAGCGTCGATGGTCCGCATCTGATCTATAGGGGCGACTACTTCGGTGCACCCGTTCGGAACGATGCGGACACGGTGTGGATGAAGGAGCGTCAGATCGAGGCGATGTACCGTGCGCGCTTCGACGAGCGCCGCCACGCCACCGAAGTTCTGGACACGTTGTATGCGGAAGCAGCAGCCGGGCGAGATTCAGAGACGCGCGCCTGGCTGGTAGCAGTTGCCCACCCACGCCTCCCACGCGTCGGAAGTCGGCTCACGCGCGATGAAGCCCGTGAGATCCTCGCAAAGGCTGAGAGCCTTGCGCTCTTTTACGCGGGCCGCGGTGGCATTCACCCACTGGAGAGCGTCAACCGTCACAACCCGCGACCAGGCCTTCGTCGATGGGTGGCCGTGAACAGTGCGGCAGGTGAAGGCTCGGCGTGGAAGGAGGCCTGGGCGAGCATTCACCACGATGGATCAGTCACGATCGCAGCGGCCGTTGGGGGCCACCGCATGAGCAGCGACGGCTACTTCGATGGCTGGCAGGTCCAGTCCGCAGCCATCGAATGCGCGATGGCGGACCTCATGGCGCTGGTGCGCAAGACAGCGGAAGCGACAGGCGGCGGTGAGTACGACATCCGCGTCGGGATCGACTTCACTGGCGATCATCCGCTGACCATCTCAACGATCGACAACTTCGGCTATCACTACGACGGAGCCTCAGTCCCACTTCACCTGTACACGCCAGTCGAGTTCACGGTTAACGCGTCCGAGGCAGACTTGGACTTCTACTGGCACGTCCATGACCTCGCCCAGGACTGCGTGAACCAAGGCGGCATCTCGAACGTGCTGATGATCCAGCCGCCTGACCGCGATGCGCAGGAGACTGCTTGACGCGCACTGCCCTGTGGCCAGCACCAGTGGTCGAGCCAGACGGTGGTAGAAAACGGGGTCTACGGTCGAATGCGGCCCTGGACGCGCGCGCGTGCGCGTAGCCTGTCACGGACCTCTTCATGGATGGTGTTGGAGGTCTGCTCCGCGGTCTCGGCGGAGACAACCAGCGCATATCGGATCGTGTTGCCTGCACGGAGTCGCTGGGCGTCGTCCATGCACTCGACATGAATCGGGAAGCTGTCTCCATCAACGAAAGACATGGCGCGAGAGCCCTGCACAATCTCGTGCTGAAGGCTTCCCCTCCGAACCGCGTTGTGCTCTGCATCGGAACGCTCGCCGCCTGCGAGGCTCGTGTCGGGTGTACTGAAGTAGACCTTCGCGCTGCGGTACCGAGTGAGCTGGCCGACCGTCGGAGCCATGAATGCCAGCGTGATGGTGAAGCGGTGCCATTCCGCTTTCGCTCGAAGCGAGGGAGGCAGTGGGAATCCGTAAGTATGGCGCTCGTTCCGTGCGATTTGACCGCCCGCGACGAGGACGGCTCGGTTGGACGCGGCTTCGCCGAGTCTGCTGAGGTCGAGGCGACCGTAGCCGAGCAGAGCCGTCAACTGCCGCCGAGCATCCTGGCCATTGAGACCAAGATCGTTGCGCAGGCTGTTCTCCCAAGCGCCCCAACTGCTTGCATGGGCAAGGAGAGCGCGCACGAGCAGCGGGTGGTATTGCGGATCAGGAAGCGGTGCGTCTTCGGGATCGCGGTTATCAGACTCAAGGAGGTCAAACAGCCTGCTGGCTTCACGGGTGACGAGCGCCGTCGCGTTACTGGTGCCGTTCGTGAACACCGTGCTGTTGGTAGCACCCCCGCGTCCCGGAGCGGCCACCTGCAAGCCGGGTCCCGTCGCGGCGGTGCGAGCCAGGCCGACGGCAACGTCAGTCTGACCGGGCAGCACGATGGGGCGCGTGTAGAGGGCGCGGCCTCCGGAGTGATGAAGGTCCGGCTTGACCGACCGATCGACACCGGGCCCAACCGACCCGTAGTGTGCGGGAGCGTCCGGGTTGGTGATATCCCACACCGTATCTGGAACTGCGATCTCGCCGAGGCCGTCTGAGTGCGTGGCACCGACGGTGAGGGCGTTCAGTGCATCGCCAGGCGGAAGGATGCCGCGTAGCAGCGCCGTCTCGAAGCCGACCCGCATTGCAGCCAGGCGAGCGGCGTCAGTGTCGTGCGCGGCATCGGCGGGGATCGTGAACTCGTCGGTGTGGTTACCCGCACTGACGACGAACAGCAGATTGTACGAGTGGGCGAGCCAGTCCAGCAGGCGCCCAACGGGGCTCATTCGACGCGTGAGTGCTCGTGTCTGTGCGCCTATGGAGAGGTTCACAACCCGGACGCTCGGCGCTGCGGCAGGCTGGTTCCCCTCGCCCTTCACAATCCGTCTGATCGCACGATGAAGGACGTCGGGGAGCAGACGATTCGGGACTACCTGCTCGTGCCCAGGCATGAACTCATGGGGCTGCAGGATCGGGCGCACGTAGAGAGGACGATCAAGCGCGGGACCGCCATCAGTGAGGTCGCCGTGAATGATGAGTGACGCCATGGCGGTTCCGTGGTGGCGAGCCGCGACGGGGTAGTTCTCACCAAGCCCATCAGGGTCATCGATCGAGAGCCGGCCTTGGAGCGTGTCGTGGTTGGTGAACGGCAGCCCGTCGAGCAGCGCGATCCGAGGCTTGCCTTCGACTCTGTCGCTGCGAGCAAGGTTGGTTTGAGTAACTGGCTCAAGAGTCCCTGGTGCAACGCTCATCGGGGTGAAGGGGCTGACGAACATGACGTCATCAGTCGTGAGAAGCCGAATGGCCGAAGCTCCGTTGGTCAACACGGACTGGACCTGCTGGATCGGGAGTTCAGCCAGGAGCGCGTGGTACTCGATCTCTCCGATCTGCGAGCGATCCAAGACTCGACCGGCGCTGGAAGTGATGACTTCCTCGACGTGCGCCTCGGCAGCCGCACGCTGGGCGGCATCACGCCTGTGCCAGAGCTCGACTTCGACGAGGACGGTGCTGACTGACTGACCGACCATGCTGAGAGTCTCTTCCCAGCGCTCTCGTAGACCAGTCTCACGGATGCGGTCCTCAGCGCCCCACCGACGTATCGCTGTCAGTTGCTGGAAGGCCGTCTTGAACTTGCCTAGCCCGTGCTCGAACGACGCGGACGGGTCGGCCTGCCATTGAGCGAAGAGCCGGAGTAGTTCGTCGATCGCCTTGGTGTTGGACATGACCAAGTACAGCGAGTGCGTGACGCGCTTGTCTGTCCGTCCAGCTTCACGCTCCGTCATGTGGAAATCGTCGTCGGGGTCAGATTGATCCCCGAGAAGCTCCGACAGAAACTCCAGGCCATCGATCCGGTTGATTGCGTTGCGGAAGTCCTTGACGCTTCCCGCCAGATCAAATACGACCACGAGTGCGGGGTCAATCTCCTCTGGGGTGTCGGCGCTCAGACGGGCACGTTCGGCTTCGAAAGCTGCGGCCAAGTCCTTGAACTGAGGAGTCAGTCGTTCACCTTGTCGCCCAGCGCCCGGCTTTGCCAGACGTGGAAGATCACGCGGCGTCTGGGTTGGCCGCGCCACAACCTCCGCCGGCCCGAACGCAAGGAGCGGTTTGCGCTCAACCGTCACCCTGCCGCCTGACCTCGGCGGTGTTCAAGCCGTTCTAGCACTATCCGGCGGATGTTGTCATCCGGGAGTTCCAGCACCGCGCGGCGGCGCACATCAAGTGCGAACTCTTCCAACTCGGCGAAGCTCGCCCCGGCCAACTTGTCGGCGAGGGTACGAGGAGCGAAACCGAGGTCGCCTCCGAGGCGTTCAGCAAGACGTTCGAGGAATCTCGTCGCCTGTGCGCGGCTAGGAGGTCCCAACTCCGTCCGAATCTGGAACCGTCGCCATGCCGCCCGATCCAGCAGCTCGCCGTGGTTGGTTGCGCCAACGAAGATCACGTGGGGTGGCAGTCTGTCGATTTGGAGCAGCAGTGTCGAAACCACCCGCTTGATCTCGCCGGTCTCGTGCTCGTCTGCTCGTTCCTTGGCGATGGTGTCCAGTTCGTCGAAGAACAACACGCAACGGCGGGTCCGCGCGAACTCAAACGCGTTGTCCAGCCGTGCGGCCGTTTCGCCGAGGAAACTCGACATGACTCCCTCGTAGCGGATCACGTAGAAGGGAAGCATCAGTTCTGCCGCGATCGCTTCCGCCACGCTCGTCTTGCCGTTTCCAGGCGGGCCAGACAGCAGAAGTCGGTTGCGCGGCTCAATACCGTAACTACGCAGAAGCTCGGCGCGCTTCTGCTCCTCGATCAGTTCGGTCACGACTCGTTGCGGGACCGGCGCAAGTTCGAGTTCATGCAGCCGACGGTTCGGTACGACCTCATGCACGAGATCGCGGATCGCTGCTGCTCGGTCGTCGCGGACGGGTCCCTGTCCCGTCGTCGTGATGAGTTGCGAGAGCCGATCGGCGAGAAGATGATGCTGGTTGGCGCGTTCTTCGGCGATGACGGACTCAACCAGCACCTTGAAGCGTTCCCGATCGCCGCGGCGTTCGGCCTCGACGAGGTCTAGGAGTAGATCAGCGCGCGCCATCGCCCCGCCTCCTTCAGCCGTGTGTCGTCATGTGGGTTTAAGTCTACTGTCGTGTGGCTCTGAGGCTACTTGGCCGCGCCGACATTCGCGGGTCCGCACCCCTGGGGTCGACACTGGCACTACATTGCCCGCGACGGCCCACCTCTCGACGGGCTTCGAGCTGCGTGAGCATCATCCACGGTTTCAGCGGCCACTCGCACTCGGTCGAGGGCTGCCCGCGCCCGCGCAGCGTCGATCTTCTGGACCGCCGACTCGGGTGGCGCGCCGAGGGGCGTGTCGTCGGTGACGCGGTAACGATCGCGGTAGGCGGCGATCACGCGCGCGGACTTGCGCCAGGCCGCAGCCCGTCGCGGTTCGGTGGGCCGCGTGCCGAGTGCCTTCGTCCACGGCACGCTCTCGGCCAGCGCGCCGTCGAGTACGGCGTCGGCGCGTGCCGCGATGAGCTCCTCTCGCTCGTCGAGAGCCGCTCGCATCTCAACATCGATGACGCCGTGCGCCTGTGGGATGAGGCCGGCGATAAGTCGCGTTGGCTTGCGGGTCCGGCCCGAGCCTGCGGGGCGGCCGGTCGCCCGCTCGACCCGGTAGTGCAGGACGGCGGCGATGTCGTCGGCGTCATCGAATCCTCGCGCGGCCACGAGGCGCGGCAAGAGCGCATCAAGGTTGTGATGGTTGGCCTCGGCGCGGCGAAGTTCAGCGGCAAGGGGGCCGAACGCCTCGGACTCGATGGCGCTCTCGGCCTGTTCGTCGGAGAGCCCGGAGCAGCGGATGAGGGCAGCCCAGCGGTCATGCTGGGCTGCGGCGGCGATGGTCTCGTACTCGGCGGCGAGCTGGGCGATCGAGCCCCACTGTTCCTGCTCGGCGACGATGGTCTCGTGCGCCGAGAGTTCGGCCCCGCTGTGCTGGAGAACGCCGTACAGCACGCTTCGCGCGGTGGCATGCGGGTCGTCGCCAGGGTGCAGCTGGGCATGGTCGTCGGCGCGGTCGAGAGTCACGTAGGCGTGGTTCGCGTGCCGCCCTCGGGTCATAGCGACGTAGAAGGTCTCCCTCGTCGAGGTCGGTTCGACCAACACGTGCGTACTGTCGGTCGTGATGCCTTGGGCGCGGTAGGCGGTGACTGCGTAACCGAGATCGACATGCTCGGCCACATACGAGGCCGGGAGGACGATGCTGCCGCCGAACCTGCGCCCACGCCTGCGAGCCTTGATGGTTCCGTCGTCGCCGACGGTGGTGCCGGTTCCGTAGTCGCGTGCGATGGTGATGGTCCCGTCGTCGCCGACGGCGGTGACGGTCCAGATGTCGCCGTTGCGTACCCAGTCCCGCCCGACCAGGGTGCGCAGTTCGCGCTTGTTGAGTCGCGTGATGATGGTGTCGCCGACGCCAGCGGCGGTGCCGTCGCGCAGCTCGACTTCGCGGTCGGGATTCAGAGTCTTGTTGAGGATCAGGTCGGCGCGGGCGCGACCGTTCAGCGCGGTCACGTCGTCGTGGGTTTCAGCGATCAGCACAGAAACGAGTCCCGCGTCGCGGTCGGCGCGCCATGCGTTGTAAGCCGCGTCGGTCATGGCCTCGGCGTCGCCATCGGCGATGCGCTGGTGGGCGAGGTAAGTGTCGATAGCCGCTGTGCGCCCGTGACGCAGCTCGAGTGAGGCGGTCTTCTCCCAGGCATGGGTGAAGCGGTGAACGTCGACCAGTTCGGGAGTGTCGGCCCGGTCTCTAGCGATCATCGCGAACGCGCCGCCGGCATCTACGGATTGCAGTTGGGCGTAGTCGCCGACAAGCAGCACCTTCGCGCCAGCGTCTTGGGCGAGGTGGGTGATGCGGTCCAGTGACAGGGTGCCGGCGAGGGAGGCTTCGTCGATGATGACGAGCTGGCCTGCCTCGAACGCGGTGCCGTGGATCAGGTGGTTCTGCCACCACTTCGCAGTGTTCTCCGTCGCGATTCCGAGGTCGTCGGCGAGGACCTGTGCGGCGACCGCTGACGGCGCGAGCCCGACGACGGAACCGGAGCCGTGCTGGGCTTCCCAGGCGCGGCGGAGCGCGTTCATTGCGGTGGTCTTGCCCGCACCGGCAGGACCGACCAGCACGTCGAGCATCCGACCCGACACCGCGATCCGGGTCAGGGCGTCGGCTTGGTCGTCGCCGAGCATCCGACCGTCCGCATCGGGACTGCGCGTGATCTTCTCGACCGTGGCAAGCGTCACCGTCGACCCGCCGAGGTTGGCTGCTCGTTCGAGAAGTCTGTCCTCGGCCGCGAGCTGGGACTCGGAGGTGAACACGGTCGAGCTCTTCGGTCGGAACACCGAGGTGCCGTCGGTCCGACGGAACACGACGGGCGAGGCGCCGAGTTCGGGCGGGGTCAAGCGAAGCGAAGCGAACTCGGCGGCATCGGCAACCATGGCGACGATGGCTTCCCGGTCGTGCATGGTGGCGAAGCGCCAGCCCATCGTCTGCCGGGATGCCTCGGCCATGAGATTCCAGCGTCGCCAGGTCGAGCGCTTCTCACCGACCACCTCGACGACCGAACGCCCAATCTCGCCAATGACAATGAGCGGTACGTCGTCGGCACGCAGCAGGAGCGGCTTGTCGTTGTCGGTCACCTCGCGCGCCCACGTCGTCGCATCCCGCCCCAACGACTTCGTGGCGCGCTCCCGCCATTCGACGGTGAGGTCAGCCAAGGACCGAACCTGCTTCTCGGGCCGAGTCGCGAGTGTGGCTTGAGCTCGCAATTTCATGATCGCCGCTGGTGTCGGGCGTCGTCCGTGCGCTGCAACGTACTTGGCGATGAGGCGATCGGTCTCGGCGTTGATGTGACGCGCGCGGGTAGAGAACTCGGCGATCAGTTCATCGGGCACTCCAGTGATCGCCCATGCAGGGTTGTGGTCGCGGCCCATCTCTCGGGCCTCCCATGAGACGCCGAAGGTGCGCGTCATGTGGTCGGCGAACACGGCTTCGTGGAGTTCGGAGAGCGCGACGACGGCGGTGTGCATGGGTCTGCCGTCGAGCGAGCGCCACTTCCCATCGAGGACGGTCTTGGCCTTGTTGCTGATGACGACGTGCGTGTGGAGGTGGGGGTCGCCGGCGCGGGAGTCGAAGTGATCGAAGGCGGTCGCGATGAGCCCGGTGACATCGACCTGCGCAACCGCGCCGTCTCCGGCGGTTGCGCCCGTGCGCGTGGCTGCAACCTCGCGTTCCATGAACGCAACCACCTCCGCAACCGCGCGATGATGCGCCTCGGCGATGAGTGCCTGGACCCCGGCGTCGGCGACTGCCCACAACACGCTCGCGGACTTCGGGATCGAGAAGGTGAAGTCGAAGCCCGCCACAGCACGCCGTGTACTTCGGGCTGTCTCCTCGGCAACGATCTGCGCGACGGCCTCTCCCTTGGCGCCGGGGGTCATCGTCGGTTCGAGGTCAGCGATCCGCGCTTCGATTCGCTGCTCCTGGCTCTTGTATGCCGCGAAGCCCAGGCCGAGCTTGTCGCCGGTGATCGGATCACAGCCTGTGCCCATCAGGAGCTGGAGTTGGTGTTCCGATACTCGGTCGCCCACCTGAATCTCGCCCTTGCCGAGGGCCGCTACGCCCGCGCCGAGCCAGCGACCAGGCGGGGTGCCGTCCTCCATGTAGTAGCGGGTAAGCGGCGTCGAGAGCGGTCGGTCTCCGTCGGCTGCCACGACGGTCTTGAGCAGGTACTTGTAGCCGTCACCTGCCGACATCACGCGCATCGAAACCGTCATGCCCACCTCCGCTCCTGCCGGGCAGGTGAGCACCCGCACCCGGTGACTTCTGAAGCGGCAATGCCCGACTCAACCTCGACCTGCAAGAGGCGTGTGACCTCGGATGGCGGTCGGAGCCGAGGCCGGAGATGGAGGCATCGGGCGGCGGCAAGCGGGGGCTCGGTTGAGCAGCGGGCGCGTGTCGGAGTCGTGCACCTGACAGGTGACCAGCTCGGCATCAGTTCTCGATGAGGCACGGATGCCGGGGACGTCCGTCGCCGGAGCAGACTTCATGCACGACCTCGACGCCAGCGGCGGCTTCCCATGCCAAGACGTGTCCACCGTCGGCAAGCGCGCCGGCCTCGCGCCAGGTACGCGCTCGGGGCTCTGGGCGCACATGGCCGCAGCCATCGACGCGCTCCAGCCCGAGTGGGTCGTCATCGAGAACGTCCGCGGGCTGCTGTCCTCACCCGCGACACGGCCACCCGCAGAAGGAGACGACCATGAACGACGCAACCCAGGTGGGCTGACCCCGTTTCGTAGGTCCAGTCGTTATGAGAGTCGTCCTGTTGTCCGCGGTCGCGGGCAGGGAGACTGGTCAGATCATGACGAACAGCAGGAAGCGTCACACCCCGGAGCAGGTCGTCCGTAAGCTCGGGCAGGCCGACAGGATGCTCGCCGACGGTCAGGACGTCGCGGCGGTGTGCCGGGAGCTCGTGGTGTCCGAGCAGACGTACTACCGGTGGCGGAACCAGTACGGCGGCCTCAAGGCCGACGACGCAAAGCGCCTGAAGGAGCTGGAGAAGCAGAATGCGACCCTGAAGCGTCTGCTCGCGGAAGCGGAGCTGGAGAAGGCCGCGCTCAAGGAGCTGGCTGAGGGAAACTGGCTCTTCGGAATTAGGGGTGTAGTTGGGGTCTGAATCCTCCGGCTTCGAGCAGGCTTCTTGCGATGTAGTTCGTGAGGTTCCGGAAGCCGAGCGCGGAGCCGCGGAGGTGTTCAAGTCGTCCGTTGATCGCCTCCGTTGGGCCGTTCGAGGTGCCGGGCCGATCGAAGAACGCGAGCACGTCGGCGGCGCGCTGCTTGAGGGTGCGGCCGAGCTTGCGGATCTCGACGAGCGCGGCAGGAACCCCGGTGCTGACCGCGTCGATCAGGGTCTGCATCATCTGCTTGCCATTCTTCTTGTCGGGTTCGCGATACGCGGCGATCATGCGCTGGTAGATGCCCCAGGTCGCTTCGACCTCGACGTGCTCCTCGGTCGCGAACAGCGCCTCCAGCCGAGCGCGTTGCCGGTCGGTGAGTAGCTTGTCGCCGGTGTGCAGGGTGCGGCGCGCCTGATAGAGCGGGTCGCCCTTCATCCCGCGGTGTCCGTGTAGATCCTGCTGAACGCGGCGGCGACACACATCGAGCGCATCGCCGGCGAGACGGACCACATGGAACGGATCCATCACCGGGACCGCGTCGGGCAGCTCTTCGGCGGCGGCCGTCTTGAAGCCGCTGAACCCGTCCATCGCGACCACCTCGATCCGCTTGGACCACTCCTTGGGCCGTGCCGCGAGCCACTGCTTGAACACGGCCTTCGAACGGCCCTCGACCATGTCCAGCAGCTGGGCCGGGCCTGTCTTCTCGCGGGCGGGCGTGAGGTCGATGATCACGGTCACGTACTTGTCGCCGTACCGGGTGTGACGCCAGACATGCTCATCGACGCCCAGGGTCGTGACCCCGTCGAACCGGCCGGGAGCGTCGATCAGACGACGCCGACCCTCGGCGAGAATCGCACTGTTCGCGGTATGCCAGGACACCCCCAGACCGGCCGCGGCGCGGGTCACCGTGAGATGGTCGACCACGATCGCCGTCAGCGCCCACCCGAGCCCGCCACGCGAGATCTTCGCCCGCGGCGCGGCGGCCTTCGTGGTGTCCTGCCGCCACGTCTTCCCGCAGTGCGCGCACCGGTAGCGGCG
Organism: Microbacterium schleiferi; assembly: GCF_020781975.1. GTDB lineage: Bacteria > Actinomycetota > Actinomycetes > Actinomycetales > Microbacteriaceae > Microbacterium. The sequence goes on along the minus strand of NZ_JAJGNI010000001.1, from coordinate 162,442 downwards.
CACCCGGACCAGCAGTGTCGTGGGCCGGTGCCCGAACGGCTCATGCGCGAGCCGACGCACCACGGTGTCTCTCGGGACGCCTTCCGCGCCGCACTTCCGGCACCAGGGATCGTTCTCGACGACGCGGCACTCGATCACCGCCCGATCCGCCTCGAGATGTTGACCTACAGCCTCGAGGCCGAGCTCGTCGAGACGGCAGAACGTGGTCAGGCAGGGCGCGGCGAAGGTAGTTTGGAGCACGTCGAGGTCTTTCGGATGGGCAGTGTAGGAACTTCCATCCTGGAAGACCTCGACGCCTATCCGGCAATCGACCCGCGAACCTCGACTACACCCTCAACTGCGAAGAGCCCTCATCGACCAAGTGGACGTCAAGCACTCCACTCTCGGTATCGTCATCACCGCCCTCAGCGTCGTCATCATGCCGTTCCTCTCGCTCGCGGAGCGTCGCGCCGGTCGCGAGCTGGGATCGGCCACGGCCCGACACGCCATATCGCCGGCGCGGTCGTCGGACGGGAAGAGGTCTATAGCCGCGACAACGATAACGGGTGAGCTAGGACAGCCTTGTCAATTGCGTTCGGCGGAACAATCGCTCGGCGTCGTCGAGTAGCTCAGAGCGGCGACAATCATGACGTCTAGATGTGATGCCCAGGGACGTTGCTTCGTGAATCACTCCTGATCTGCTGACACGGGAAGGCCTCCCGTTGTGAAGTGGAGCTGTCTAAGGAACCGCTTCACGCAACAGGAGGCCTTCGTGTCCCACGCTAACGCTGCACTCACCCCACGCGCTCGGTTACGGCTGGCCAGACTCATCGTCGACGAGCGCTGGCCGGTCACCGTCGCGGCGAAGATGTTCATGGTCTCGCCGATCACCGCACGCAAATGGGCGACCCGGTATCGCACCGAAGGGCCGGCCGGGATGATCGACCGGTCCAGCCGCCCGCACACGATGCCGTCCAAGACACCGCCCGAGCTCGTCCGTCAGATCGTCCGACTGCGGTGGCGCCGCCGGCTCGGTCCGGTGCAAATCGCCGGTGAGCTGGGCGTCCCGGCCTCGACCGTCCACGCGGTGCTCACTCGCTGCCGCATCAACCGGCTGAGCCGCATCGACCGAGTCACCGGGGAACCGATCCGCCGCTACGAGCACGACCACCCCGGATCGCTCATCCACGTCGATGTCACCAAGTTCGGCAACATCCCCGATGGCGGCGGCTGGCGCTACGTCGGTAAACAGCAAGGCGATCGGAACCGGTCCGCGACCGTCGAACGCACCGGCGCGCCACGCTCAAAATGGCGTGGCCCACTGTTGGGCACCGCGTTCCTCCACACCGTCGTCGACGACTACTCCCGCGTCGCCTACGTCGAGATCTGCGCCGACGAGAAGGCTGACACCGCGATCGGAGTGCTCCGCCGCGCCGTCGCCTGGTTCAAAGACCGCAACGTCACGGTCGAGCGAGTCCTGTCCGACAACGGCTCGGCATACAAGTCCCACGCCTGGCGCGACGCCTGCGCGCAACTCGACATCCACCCAAAGCACACTCGCCCCTACCGGCCGCAGACGAACGGAAAGATCGAGAGATTCCACCGGACCCTCGCCGACGGTTGGGCCTACGCCCGCTTCTACCCGTCAGAAACCGAGCGCCGAAACGCGCTGCCGGGCTGGATCCACTTCTACAATCACCACAGGCGACACTCCGCAATCGGCGCCGCACCCATCAGCAGACTCAACAACCTCCCTGGGCATCACATCTAGACGCGCAGCTGCCTAAATTGCCCTGCATGACGGTTGTGTCAGAGCCCGAATGCTCCCCCGCTGATCAGGATGAAGATGCCAAGCCCGATAAGAACGAGAGGGAACAAGATGTGCTCCCAACGTTCCAGGATCTCCGCGATCGGACGTCGCGTGGCAATGAACTTGGCCACGACCACCAGCACTGCAACGAACACGAGGAACACAACGCAGTATGCGACGACGGCAGCGGGCCCCACGCTGAGGAAGACGGGAACGTAGACGCCGATGTTGTCCCCACCGTTAGCGAAGGTGACTCCAGCCACGGCCCAGACAGCGACCTTCTTGCCTTCGATCTTGCTCTCATCGTCATCGTCATCGTCGTCGTGTCGGCGGTGCCAGGCTTGCCAAGCCGCCCACAGCCCTAGACCTAGCGGAATGAGCCCGAAGTAGGGAATCACCTCTGGAGGCAGAAACGCCCCAGCGCCGAGGGATACGAGCACGGCGGCGCCGAGAATACCTGCGAATCCCACATACTGACCAACGAGGATCCGAACTGTAGTTCCCCGTTGCCCGGCGCCGCGGGCGAAGAACAGAGAGAGCACGATGATGTCGTCGATGTTCGTCGCGAGGAACAGCCCGATCGCCTGCAGAACGGAGGAGAAGATCATGCTCGGGTCTTTCCCTGACGGAGGTATAGCAGGAGGCCGAATCCGACGCCGATGCCGATGATGACGTCGGCGAGGTTACCGATGAACAGGTTGCCGTAGGCGAGAAAGTCTGTGACATGACCCACTCCGAATCCGGGTGGAGCAAACAGCCGATCTAGGAGGTTACCGACCGCGCCGCCCCAGATTAGCCCGATCACGACGGCCCACCCCGCGGTGCGGGCGCGTGTGGCGGCAAGGAGCAGACCCACGGATGCTGCGGCCGCGATGAGGGTGATCAGCCAGGTTGAGCCGGATCCGAGGGACATGACGGTGCCGGGGTTGAACGCGAGTTGTAGGCCGAGCAAGTCTCCGAGGAGCGGAATGCGGGCTTGTTCGCTGAGCCGTGCGAGGGCGAGTGCTTTGGTGCCTTGGTCGATCAGCACGGCACTGGCGGCAACGGCGAACGCGAGCAGAAACAGTCGGGGTCGCACGCGCGCACCAATTGGGCCGGCGGCACTCAATACGGCACCCGCCCTCCCGGGCGCACGGCTGTCAGCGGGCCCGGTCATGGTGCGTGCGCCGCGCCGCGCGGAGGCCGTTGAGGATGACGATGACTTCCGCGATTTCGTGGACGAGCACCACGGCCGCAAGTCCGAGGATTCCGGTGATCGCCAGCGGTAGGAGGACAGCGATGATCGCGATGGACAGTATGACGTTCTGGTTGATGATATTGCGGCCGCGGCGGGCATGGGCGAGGGCCTGCGGAATGAGGCGCAGGTCGTGGCCGGTGAATGCGACGTCGGCGGACTCGATGGCGGCATCGGCGCCCTTGGCTCCCATCGCGATCCCTAGGTCGGCGGCTGCGAGAGCGGGGGCGTCGTTGATACCGTCCCCGATCATGGCGGTGGGCTGCGACTTCGACAGTTCCGCGACAGCGGTGGCCTTATCCTCGGGGCGTAGTTCGGCACGTACGTCGCTGATGCCGGCCTGTGCGGCGAGGGCGGCGGCGGTGCGGGCGTTGTCGCCGGTGAGCATCGTCACGCCGATCCCACGCCGGTTCAGTGTGTCAATGACTTCGGGAACCTCGGGGCGCAGCTCGTCCCGCACTCCGATCGCTCCGGCGGGCTGGTCGTTGCGGTGGACGATCACAACGGTCATGCCCTCGGACTCCATCGCCTGCACCTCGTCGGCCAGCGTGCCAGCGTCCAGCCAGCGTGGACTCCCTACCGCGAGACGAGCACCGTCGAGGGTGCCGACGATGCCGTGGCCCGCGGTCTCGCGGACGTCGGTAGCAGCCGGAGCGCCGGGAACCGCGTTGTTGGTGATCGCTGCGGCGAGGGGATGTGTGCTGTGACCTTCCAGGCTCGCTGCCCATGCCAGCACGTCATCCTTGGTCGCGCCGGTGGTGACGACACGGGTCACGGTGGGCTCATTGCGAGTCAGGGTGCCGGTCTTGTCGACGGCGAGGTGGCGGATGCCACCGAATCGCTCGAAAGCGGCCCCGGACTTTACGACCACGCCGAACTTGGAGGCTGCGCCGATCGCAGAGACGACGGTGACCGGGACGGCGATCGCCAGAGCACATGGCGAGGCTGCGACCAGCACGACCAGGGCGCGGGTGATCCACAGCTCGGGGTCGCCGCTCAGCAGCGACCCGAGCGCGCCGACCAGCACGGCGAGGATCATCACCCCGGGCACGAGGGGTCGGGCGATCCGGTCGGCCAGGCGGGCGCGGTCGCCCTTCTCGGCCTGGGCCTGCTCGACCAGCTCCACGATCGTGGTGAGCGAGTTGTCGGTGCCGGCGGCGGTGGCCTCGACTTCGAGGACGCCGGTGGTGTTGATCGACCCGGCCGACACGTCGGTGCCGGGCTCGACCTCGACCGGGATCGACTCGCCTGTGATCGCCGACGTGTCCAGGCTGCTCCGCCCGGCGCGCACGATGCCGTCCGTGGCAATCCGCTCGCCCGGCCGGACCACGAGCACGTCACCGACGCGCAGTTCCTTCGCCTCCACCTCGACCGTGGCGTCGCCGCGCTGGACCCGTGCGGTGTCGGGCACCAGCTTCAACAGTGCCCGCAATCCTGCGCGGGCGCGGTCCATCGCCTTGTCTTCCAACGCCTCCGCGATGGAGTACAAGAACGCCAGCGCGGCGGCCTCCTCGACATAGCCGAGGATCACGGCGCCAGTGGCGCTGATTGTCATCAGCAGGCCGATGCCTAGCTTGCCCTTGGTGAACAGCTTACGCAGCGCGCCCGGCACAAACGTGTACGCGCCCAGCAGCAGACCGATCCAGAACGACACCAGGCCCGCGGTCTCCGCGCCGGTCCACTCGCAGACCAGGCCGGCGGCGAACGCGACGCCGGAGGCGATCGGAATCAGAACGCTCGGGCTCCGGTACCACGGCCGGTCATCGTCATCATCGTCGTCGTCGAGGTCGACGTGCTCGACTTGCGAACCCGTGACCGCGCTCATGCCCGAACCTTCCCCGCCACGCAACCCTCGACCCCGCAGTCCGGGTCCATGCACGGCACGCTCTCGTCGACCGCTAGCGTCACATCCACCAGCGCCGTCAGGGCGCGGGCAAGGTGCGAGTCTGCGACCTCGTAGCGGGTCTGCCGGCCCTCTGGCTCGGCAACCACGATCCCGCACCCCCGCAGACACGTCAGATGGTTCGACACGTTTGAGCGGGTCAGTCCCAGCTCGCGAGACAACACCGCCGGGTAGTTCGGTCCGTCTAGGAGAGTCAGAAGGATGCGAGAGCGGGTCGGGTCAGCCATGGCGCGCCCCAGCCGGTTCATCACGTCGAGTCGATCAGCATGAGTCAGCATTCGATGAATAATACACTGCACAATGAACTAATCAAGCTGGACAATCGGGCAGGCGATCGTCGACTGTTGAAGCAGCATCGGATCCGCCTTACTGGAGCCGGTCGGCTGAATGGCTGGGTATGGTCAGCTAAGGCCGGAGTATGCGTGAAGTCCTTTGAAGAACATGTTGACGACGGTGAAATTGAACAGCACAGTGGCGAACCCGGTGATGCACAGCCAGGCGGAGCGGGTGCCGCGCCAGCCTCTCGTTGCGCGGGCGTGAATGTACCCCGCGTACAGCACCCAGATCACAAAAGTCCACACTTCCTTGGTGTCGAACCCCCAATAGCGTCCCCAGGAGTCGTTGGCCCAGATGGCGCCGGCGATCAGCGTGAAGGTCCAAAACACAAACCCAACGATCACGAATCGGTACGCGAGGGACTCGAGCGCGTCTGCGGTGGGCAGCGTCGCCAGGAACCGCGGGCCGCCATTTCGAGCTGAGGTGGTGTCGGCCCGCCGTTCCCGGCGGGTTTGCATGAGCTGGGTGACTGCGAGGCCGCAGGCGATCGCGAACAGGGCAGTGGCGAGCGAGGCGACGAAGACGTGGATGACCAGCCAGATGCTCTTGAGCGGGTCCATCAGCGGGACGACCTCAACGTAGAACGCAATGGTCGCCCCACCCAGCAGCAATACGATCATGCCGATGAGGAACGCTCCCAGGAAGCGGAGGTCGTAACGGCGCAGAACCAGCAGGTATACGGCGACGATTAGGAGGGTACCCGTCAGCGCGAACTCGTACATGTTCGCCCACGGCACCCGCCCAGCAGCGATCCCGCGCAGAACTGTGCCGGCCAGGTGGAACAGGAACGCGAGGACCGTCAGTGACGTCCCGATCCGCGCCCACAACAGCCGTTGCCGATTCGCGGGCGGCGTGCGAACGCTGTCCACCGGCCCACTCTGCCTGCTCTGTGTCGACCGGTCCGCTCGTGCGGCAGCGCCGACCAGGGCCGGCTCCCGCTGTGGGACGCTGGCGGGGACGGAGCGCCCGGCGAGGTCGATGGTGTACGCGATGAACGCAAGCAGATAGGTGGCGATCGCCGTCCACACCACAAGCAGTGAGATGCCGTCGAGGGACAGCGGGTCGGGTCCAGTCATGACAGAGTCGTCCTCTTCGTCGTATCGGTCAGGGGGTGCCCGCAAGCGGGGTGGTGCGGTAGATCCGTGCTGCGCATAGGTCAGCCCGCGTTTGCTTCCAGCAAACGCGGCGTGTCCACGGCGGTTCTGTCGAGGTAAACCTCGAAGTGCAGATGGTTCGCGGTGGAGCGTCCCGTGTTGCCAACGAGTCCGACCAGCTGCCCGGCCGTGACGGTCTGCCCGGCCGTGACGGTCTGCCCGGCGGCAACCTGCCGGCTACCGGTCCCGCACTCCTCCGCCATCCAGCACCAGGCAGTGTGGGATCACTGCCCGTCGCCAGCGTTCGCAGCGACCCGGCAAGTCGACCTCCGGCAGGCCTCACCCGTGGCGTGTTCATGGCTGACTCCCCGGGTAAGTCGGACGATCTGTGCCGTCCGCACGCGTGCGGGCACGGTGGGAGAACCACGCCGCGGGGAGAGCGCCGGCGGCAGCGAGGACGATGAGAGCGGTGAGCCAGGGCCCGAGGATCACCGCGGGGGTGAGTCCGGTGCGCAGCGGGACGGTGCTGATCGACGCGCCAGCGGTGTCGACACCGATGCTGTCGACGGTGGTGCCGTCCGGGGTGATGACCTGACTGGTGCCCACCGTTGAGACGTTGACGACGGCGCGGCCGGTTTCGATGGCGCGCATCCGGGCGAACGCGAGCTGCTGCAGGTTCTCGTCGGTGCCACGGAAGTCGGCGTTGTTGGTCTGGAACACGAGCATCTCCGCGCCGGCGCGGGCGGCCTCCCAGATCACGGCGTCGTAGATCACGTCGAAGCAGATCGCCAACCCCACCCTGACATCCCCAACCTGCACGATGGGTGGGTTGGTGCCCGGGGTGTACTCACGTTGGATGAGTCCCACCAGGTCGGGGACGATCAGCTCGTAGAACCACCGGTCGGGCACGTACTCCCCGAACGGGACCGGGTTGACCTTGTCGTGCCACTGCCGGTCCGTGGGATCCGCAGTCCACAGCAGGGACGTGTTGAAGACATCGTCGCCGCGGGTGGTGGCGGCGTTCATCAGCAGCGGGGCCTCGGCCGAGCGCACGACCCGGTCCAACGCCTTGGCGGCGGCGGGATCACTGAGCGGGTCGGCGTCGACGCCGCCCTCCGGCCAGGCCAGCAAATCCATCGGCTGCCCGTACAGCGGCACAGTGGCGGCGGTCTGCGCGGCCAGGACGTCGCCAGGCGCCTTGTCGTCGAAGTACCCGGTGGGGCCGTTGCCCTGCACCCATCCCACGCGGAACTCCCCGGCCGGCGCGGTGGGGAACTGCGGTGTCACGACCAGGAGAACAGCGACGCTCACGGCAGGGTGCAACCCGAGCATGAACCGGATGGCGCCGGCGCGGATCCACTGCACCACTGAGGCGCACACCACGACGATCAGCAGGGACAGTCCGGTCACACTCGTCCACGACGCGACCTCCGCGAGCGGCCCACCCACCTGGGTCATTCCGAGGCGCGCCCACGGGAACCCGGAGTACGGCCACGCACCCATCACCACCTCCCGGGCCGTCCACAGAACCGCGATCAGCGGCGGTACCACGAGCAGCTGCACGAGGCCGCGGGCCGGATAGCGGGCGGTCCACCGGTAGGCGAGCGCGATCGGCACCGCGCCCGCGCCGAAGAGGACCGCTTCCAGCCCGGCGAGGGCAAGCCACGGCACCGGGCCGAGGAACTCCCCCACCCACACCAGATGAGTGGCGAAAAACACAGCGCCAAAGACAGTGCCGACCAGCAACGCCCCGCCGAAGCTGCGACCGATCAGGGCCACCAGGGCGACAGCGACGCTCACGAACGTCAACGGCCACCACCCCACCGGTGCCGATGCGAAATCCAGCAGGAGGCCGGCTGCCGCGGATGCCAGCACCGCCGCCCACACCGGCAGCGACCATGCCGCAACGGTGCGGCGCGGCGGCGTCTCCTGCTCCGGCGCGGCGGCCGGGGCGGGTGTCAGCAAGGGCGTGCGCATCGGTTAGCTGTCTTTCTGGTGGAGGCGGGTGAGGTAGTCGTTGTAGGCGTCGAGCTCGCGATCGCCGTGCGCGTCGGCGCGGCGGTCGGCGGCGGTTGCTTGGGCGGTGTCGTCGCGGGACCAGCGGTGCATGACGTACAGGAGCATCAGCAGGGTGGGGGCCTCGCCGTAGGACCATGCCAGCCCGCCGGCGAGGCGTTGGTCTTCGATCGGGTCGATGCCCAGCGCGCTCGTCGGGCCGGCGAATTCGTCGATGAGGGTGGTGGTGGCCATCATCAGGAAGACGCCGAAGAAGGCGTGCAGGGCGGCTTCGGCGAACACGTCCAGGGCGCGGCCGCCGTGGCTCATCCGCACCGGCAGCGGGTCAGAGGACAGGATCGGGATGGTGAACAGCATCCCGGCGACCAGGAACCCGACCTCGAGGAGGGTATGCCCGGTGACGGTGGACAGGATCGGGTCGGCGAAGTTCGCCAGGTACAGACCATAGAACGCGGCCAGGTAGAGCGGCACCGCCAGCCACGCGCTGAGCAACCACCGCGCGGTGCGACTGCGCAGCCCAGCATGCGCGGCACGCAGCACCAGGAGACCTGGGCCGTGGTGCGGGGCGGCACGCAACAGCAGGGTGCCGGGCGAGCCGAGGACCAGCAGCGGCGGGATCGCCATCATCAGGGTGAGCTGCTGGAACATGAACACCGAGAACAGGGCGTACCCGTAGTTCTCCACCGCCAGCCCGGTGACCGCGGCGAGGGCGACGCAGCCGAGCAGGAAGCTGACCGTCCGCCACACCGGCCAGCCGCGGCCGCGCACCCACATCCGGATCGCACCGGCCAGGTAGGCGACCGCGAGGAGTCCCGCGAGAATCGGCAGTACCGGAGCCGGAAGCGGGGCCGGCGTGAGAAACCCGCCCAGGGTCGGCGGGGCATCCGGGATCCACACGGTCGTCACAGCGTGTCCTTCGCCGGCTGGTCTACGCCGAGGGTCTGCGCGTGGCGGGCCGCAAGCTCGTCGACGGCGCGCGCCAAAGCAGGGTCTTCGCCTCGGGCCAGTCCCGCGTACTCGACGTGCACACCATCCGGGGTGGTGCGGGCTTTCACCCAGAGCCGGCGGCGGGGCACGAACAGGCCGGCGAACAGGCCGAGGGTGGCGAGCACGGAGAACGCGAGCACCCAGCCGCTGCTGGGGTCGCGTTGGATCTGCAGCGACGCGAACCGCTTCACCGGCTCCTCCGCCGTGACTTCCTCCCAGGTGATGGTGCCCCACCCGTTCGGCAGGTCGACGGTGGCGCCGGGGGTGAGCTCAAGGGAGTCGGCGGCGGTGTCGCCGCCGGTGTGCTGGGTGAGCCCGTCGACCTCGAGCGTGTACACCGACCTCGGAGTGCCGTCGTCGATGCCGAGATCCCCGCTGAACACGTTGAGAGTCAGCACCGGATTGACCACGTCCGGGTAGACGGAGGTGAACGCGCCGGAGGGCAACACCCCCTGGGTGGGGTAGAAGAACCCGACCAGCCCGACCTGTTCGGGCAGCCCGTCCGGGATCTTGATGATGCCCAGCGAGGTCATGTTGGAGTCCTGCGGCAGGAACGGCTGCGACTCGCTGTACACGACCTCGCCAGCGGCGTCGCGGATGGTGAGGGTGGGGGCGTACCCATTGCCGAGTAAGTAGATGCGGTCGCCTCCAACGGTGATCGGGTAGTTCACGATCACGCTCTGCGCCCGGTCGTCCTGCCCGGGTTGGCGGATGGTGATGTCGGCGGAGAAGTCGCCGGCTTGGCCTGCGCCGGGGGTGCCGGGCAGCCGGTAGGAGACCTGGAAGTCGTCGAGGGTGAGCGAGTAGGGGGCAAGCCCGGTGCCGTCGACGAAACGGCCGGGGTTGAACGAGGAGTAGTCGCTGAGGGCGTTCACGAACGTGGTGCCCTCCACCACCACCCGCTGCCCGGTATATGCGAACGACCCGCCGATCGCCACGGAGACGAGCACGCCGACGAGGGCGACGTGGAAGATCAGGTTGCCGGTCTCGCGCAGGTAGCCGCGCTCGGCCGACACCGACGCCGCGCCGCGGGCGTCGTAGCGCTCCACCCGGTATCCGGCTCTCCGCAGCTGCGCTGCCGCGACGTCGATCGCGTGGGAGGCCGGGTCGGTCTGCCCCTCCCCTATCGGCAAGGTCAACTCCCGATACTCCGACAGCCGCGATAGGCGTGCCGGTGTGCGCGGTGGGCGAGAGCGCAGCGCCTTGTAGTGGTGTTTGGCGCGCGGGATCACGCAGCCGATCAGGGAGGTGAACAGCAGCAGGTAGATCGCGGAGAACCACGGCGACAGGTACACGTCAAACAGGCCGACCGCATCCGCGAGGGGGAACACGTCGGGGTTGTCCCGTTCCCACTGGATGACGCCGTTGGGGTCGGCGCTTCGCTGCGGGAACAGCGATCCAGGCACGGCCGCGATCGCGAGAAACAGCAGCAGGATCAGTGCGGTGCGCATGCTGGTCAGCTGCCGCCACGCCCACCGCAGCCAGCCCGTGATTCCTAGCGCCGGCTGGGTGATTCCGGTTGCGTCATCGACGTCGGTGTCGGCATGGTCGCCGGGGCGCAGCGGATCGCCCGTCACATCCGTGCCGGTGTTAAAGCGGGAGGGGGACATTGATCACCACCTGTTGCAGCTGCGACATCAGCGCCGTCCACAGCCCGGTCACCATCAGCAGGCCGAGGGCGATGAGCATGGCCCCGCCGATGATGTTCAGCGCGCGAATGTGGCGGCGCAGGAACGCCACCGATCGGGAGGCCCATCCCCACCCGGCCGCGAGGATCAGGAACGGGATGCCCAGGCCCAGCGAATACGCCAGACCGAGCAGGCCTGCGCGGGCGGGGTCGCCGAGGTTCCACGACATCGAGATGATCGCCGCGAGCGTCGGGCCGATGCACGGAGTCCAGCCGACACCGAGCGCGAACCCCAGCAGCGGCGCTCCGATCAGCCCTGCACGCCCACGGGTGCGGGGCCGGAAGGTGCGCTGCGCGATGCCGACGAACCCAAGGAAAACCAAACCCAGGGCGATGATGACGACTCCGAAAACCCGCGTGAGCACACTGGCGTACTGCAGCAGCAGGAACCCGAACGTGCCGCCGAGGATCGTGACGGCGACGAACACCACTGTGAACCCGGCGATGAACAAGCTCACGCCCAGCAGCAGCCGGCCCCGCTCGGTCGTCACCGCGCGCCCGCCCTGCATCGCGGAGTTTGCGGCCGTCGTCGTGGTGCTGCCGAGGTAGCCGAGGTAGCCGGGCACCAGCGGCAGCACGCACGGGGAAACAAAGGAGACCAGTCCCGCGAGGATCGCGAGCGGGATCGCGACCCAGAGGGCGCCGTCGACGACCATCTGTCCCGGGTTCACGAGGCGTCCTCGGCGAGCGTGTCCGCGACCAGGGTGGACAGGATCGACGCACCGGCCAGCTGGCCGATGATCCGCGCCGCGACCCGCCCCTCCTGGTCGATCACGAGGGTAGTCGGGGTGGCCTGGATCGGGGTTGCCTGCGCGAACGCGAGCTTCACCCGTCCGTCGTTCACGTCTATCACGCTCGGGTAGGTGACGTTGTTGTCCTGAGCGAAGGACAGCGCCGTGGCGGGCTGGTCGTAGGTGTTCACTCCAAGGAACGCGACACCCCGATCCTGGTAGTCCTGCCAGACCTCCTCGAGCATGGGCGCTTCGACGATGCACGGCCCACACGCCGCGTACCAGAAGTTCACCACCAGCACCGCGCCTCGGTAGTCGTCGCTGGACACACGCTCCCCCGTCTCGGTGACCCCCTCGAACACCACCGGCTCGCCGCGGTCCCCCGCTGGGATCTCGACGACCTGAAAGTCGCCGGCGATGAAACCCTTCTCGTTCCCGTCCCTGTATTGCTGCGCGAGCGAGTCGCTGGACGTGCACCCGGCGAGCAAACCGACGGCCAGCAGTACCGAGGCGGCGATGACAGCACGGGGATTCATGGCCGCTTGACCTTGATCAGGGCACCGGCGACCAGGAACACGACCGCCGCGAGTGGCTGCGCGGCCGTCCACACCGGGCCGGTGAACGGGAACGGGAACACCGGGTTCCAAATCACGGCGATCACGACGAACACAGGCAACCACCACCACTGCCGCGCCTGGATCGCGAACCACCCCACGATGACCGCGAAGATCGCGGCGACGAACAGCACAACGGTGAACCAGTCCCCGCCCATCAGTACCGGCGCGAGGAACAACACCGCCGCCGCGAGCAGCCCCGGCGCGAACGCGTTGCGCTGATACACGGACGGGGTGCGCTGCTTCGCCATCATGGTCCAGTCACCGCCGCCCCCGCCGCCGATCCCAAGTGAGCGGTGACCTGCTCTGCTGCTTTCGCGCGGGCACGGCGATGCCGGATCCACATGTTCAGGCCGAGGACGAGGGCACCGGCGCCGAGAGCGACGTCGGCGAGGTTGCCGATGAACAGGTTCCCGTAGGCGAGGAAGTCGGTGACGTGTCCGACCCCGAACCCTGGCGGAGAGAACAGTCGATCGATAACGTTACCGATCGCGCCGCCTAGGATCAGTCCGATCCCCACCGCCCAGGTTTCCGTCCTCGCCCGAGCCGCGGCGACGACCAACACCACCACCGCGCCGACCCCGAGAAGGGTGAGCAGCCCCGTGAAATCAGCGCCGAGCGAGAGGATCGCTCCCGGGTTGAACGCAAGCTGCAGACCGAGCAGGTCGCCCAGCAGCGGGATGCGCTCGGTCTGACTCATTCCGCCTAGCGCGGCCGCTTTCGTTGCCTGGTCGACGAGAACGACCACACCAGCGGCCAGACAGGCGATCGCGAATCGTTGGGACTGCTCACGACTCATCGGCAGGCTCATCCTTCCCTGTGGCGGTGTTCTTGCCGGACTCGGCGGCGACTTCCCGGTCGCGGCGTCGGCGCTCTCGGGCCACCATGAGCACGACAATCAGGGCACCCCCGAGCACGACCGCGCCGCCCACAACGGCGAGCAGGGGGAAGACCTCCCCTCCACCAGAGGGGCCGTTATGCACATCTCCGGCGGGAGTGGCCGTGGGAGAAGAGTCGGGTGTCTGTCCCTCGGTAGCTTCGGGGGCGGGGGCGCTGGTGGGAACCGTGAGGGTCTCGACCGTGTACTGGTGCTCGCTGCTGATGGGGTGGCCGTCGCTGGAGACGACTCGCCATCGCACTGTGAATAGGCCGGCCTGGCCCGGCTGGACAGGTTGGGTGACGGTTGTTCCGTCGATGATTGGTTCCCCGGAGGCGATGTTCTGCCCGTCCGGGGCGATCACCTCGACGATCACCGCGCTGAAATCGGTGAGGATCTCGCCGCTGAACGTCAATGAGATCTGCTCCGGGACCTCGCTGACGGTGCCCCCGGCCTCTGGGGAGGACGAGACGATCTGGTCATGCGCCGCCGCGGGCGGTGCGGCAGCGAACAGCAGACCGACAGCGATCAGCACCCCCGTTACAGCGGAGAACAACCGGAGCCCCCGAAGAGTGCCGGACATGCGCAGCGTGCGTGAGGATGCACGAAAGGTGGCGGGTTCTGTGGTCATCGGGATGGTTCTTTCAGGGCCGGTTGATGATGTGCTGGGCGATCGTCGTCGCGTCTTTCCATACGCCGGCGACGGTGTCGGAGCCACGGCCGCCGTAGCGCGGCATCCCCGCCACGAACAATCCGGGAAGACCGGTCATGGTGCGCCGAGGCCGCGCAGAGCCGTTGGGTTGCGGCAGCCAACGGTCACCGGGGTCGTAACCTGTGGCGAGGATCACCGATCGGGGAGACGCCTGTGTGCCATCGGCGAAGGTCACCACGGCGCCGTTCGCGGCCTCGACTGCGGGGGCGATTGTGACGCCCCGGCGGCGCAGATGCTCGTAGCTGTCGCCGAAGATGGGCTCGGGTCGCCGCGTCCGTGAGAACAGCGGCACGCTTTCGCCTGCCATGGCGGGGTAGCTCATCGCGGGCCGAGGCTGGCGCGGAGTGCGGGTGGACAGAGTGACGGTGTGCGAGGCAGACAGTTCGCGGGCCAGCTGCACGCCGCTGTTCCCGCCGACGACGATCAGCACGTCGCCGGTGGGAATCTGCTTCGGATACAAGTACTCGCTGCTATGGATCACTACCCCCGGCGCCATCAGCCCGTCCGCCCAGTCCGGGACCCGCGGGTGAGTGTGCGCACCTGTCGCGCAGACCACGTTGCGGGTTTGCACCTCCCCCACTGTCGTCGACAGCAACAGCGTCGAGCCGTTGCCCCGATGCTCCACCCCGGTAGCCCGGACATTCCAAACGGTCTCCACACCCAGGCCGGCTTCCACGAAGGTGAGGTAGTCGGCCATCTCGTCCGCTCGAGGCTGCCGGCGTTGATCACCCAGCAGTTGGCGTGGAGGCAGTGCGCTGTGCCGGGCGTCGCTGAGCAGCTCCATCGAATGCCACCGCGACGTCCAGGAGCGCTGCCCCGCCGCGGCCGCGTCCATCACCACGAACTCGTGCTGTGGTCGCAGACCCTCCGAGATCAACGCGGCGGCGACTGCGAGTCCGGCCTGCCCGGCTCCGACGATGATCACCCGTCGATGCGACAATCGCGCCCGCATCACCGGCCACCGTTCACCGCGGCCTGAATGGCGTTCTCGAGGTCATCCCATTCCTGCAGCTCGGCGATCTCACCGTCCACAAAGAACGTCGGAGTGCTGCTCACCCCGAGAGCACGCCCCTCCTGGAAGTCCGACTCCACCCGCTCTGCCGTCGACGGGTCAGCCACAGCGGCATCGTAGGCGGCCATGTCCAGCCCGAGCTCTTCCGCGAAGCCGCGGAACAGGTCAGCGCGCGACTCCTGCGCCTCGCCCCACTCCGCCTGGGTCTCGAACAACCGGTGGTACATGTCCTCGAACCGGTCCTGCTGCGCCGCTGCCTCGGCGGCCAGGGCCGCGTTCTTCGAGTTGAAGTGACCTGGGAGCGGGAAGTACCGGACGACGTAGGTGATCTCCCCCGCGAACTGCTGCCGCAGATCCTCCACGATGGGGTAGAAGGCGCCACACGCCTCACACTCGAAGTCCAAGAACTCCACCACGGTGACGGCACCCTCGCCTCCGTCATCGAGAACATGCGAACTTTCTCGCAACACCTGCGGCGGCGAGGATCCTTCCCCAGAGGCAGGGGTTTGACTGCGGTCGATAAGGACGTAGATCAGCGCGGCCACAACCAGCACGGCTACGACGGCAGCGGTGACGAGGGTCACCTTTAGAGGGGTTTTCACGGGTACTCCAAACCAAGACACGGCACAGGGAAGATCCCGGGCACGCAGCCCGGGAAGCACCACCCCGCGGGGCGGCGTGCCAGAGTTCAGGTTCGAGAAAGACCCAACTGCGTCAACGACAACACCACCGGATGCGCGCGCAGGGCCGGCACAGCAAGCAGCGAAGGCACCCGCGACACCTCACTGAGAACGGGCGATATCCGTCGACGCCACAGCGTTCGCAAGGCCACCATGAACGTCAGGCCACACAGAACACCGAACACACACAACGCCGCACCGGCCAGCGCGTTCGATTCGGACCATGCGCCGCTGGCGGCTTCCTCGTGCTCTGCGGGGGCGTCGGCCACCGGTGCCACGTGCGGGTCCATCAGCCCGGATACCATGAGCGGAATAGACGCCGCCTCGCTCGATTCCGAATGCGCCGTTGCTGCCAGACCGAGCATCAGTAGCAACGTCAGACCGACGCTGGTAATGAGTCTCATTATCAACCACTGCTCGTTCAGCGTCGCGGAGCGCGGAATCCGGGCCGAAGAGACCATCCCCCACAGCCTACAGCGCACACCAAAGAGCACTCAAATGCCGCCACATCTCTGCTGGCGAGCGGGCGTCCGAGTCCCTTCCCGGTCCTCTTCGGCCCGAGCTACTGCGGGCCCCGGTCTACAGCTGTAAGGGTCACCTTCGGCTAGCCCGCCGGAACCGGTGCGTGAGCACCGCGGCGACGATCGCGAAAGTCGTGGCGGCTAGGCCGGCGGGCACGAGCAGATAGGGCACGACCGCGAGCATGGAACGACTCAAGGGGCTGTCAACGGGGATGAGGCTGGCGAGGGTGCAGATGAGGCTCACAAGCGCCAGGACGGCCCATTGGCGGCTGCTGTAGCGGAGCACGCGCACGCCGGCGCCATCGTGCCACCACAGCCGTAAGGGCTCGGGGATCTTCACGACTCTCTCCTGTCGGTGGCTCTATTGTTGCGCGCGCACGCCCCCGGCCGGGGCTGTAGCGCATGCGGCTTCAGCGACTGGTACTCCACCTACCGGGTAGCCGAAACCACCGCCGCAGCGAAGATCATCATTGACACCGCATCGGACCAGATCCTCGGCGCACACCTCCTAGGCCCCGGCTACTCCGAACTCATCAATACCTTCGGCCTCGCCATCAAACTCGGCCTCACCACCCGCCAACTCAAATCCGTTACTGCCACTTATCCCTCCCTTGGCTCGGACCTCGGATCCCTGCTGTAATAGACCGCGAAATCGCTCGCTGTGACTGGGCGAGATAGCCTTCCATGGTTGGTCTCTGCTGAGGACGCAATTCAGGTCCGTTTCGAGGCTCGCCCGGTCCTTCTGACTGGCCAGGATTACGTTCGCCACAGGGAACCGAGGTTGAATCGGCCTGGCGTATACGCGGCATCGGCTGGCTGGGCTTGGACTGCCGGCTACCGATTACCGAGGAGATATTGACGCGATGAGCTCGAATGAACGTTGACGCGGCCACCCAGTGCTCATGCTGTGGCAGAACGATGCCGCGGTTCAAACTGCATGAGTTGCGCGACGGAGCGGCCTACCTGTGTCGCCGATGTGGCCTGTGGATCGCCGTGCGGCTGCGCAACGACAGCGTTCGCTAACGCGCCCTGGCACGGCTGGACGCGAGTAAGTCTATTGCTGGTCGTAGGGAGCAGATGCCTGGAGCGTAGCCGCGCCATGCTGGCGCTCACCAGCTGTCATTTCTGGCTGAGCCATAGCGCGGCGCACGGACGCGGAGCTGACGTGGAGGGTCTTAGCGATCGTTTCCCACGTCGCCGGGGGGTTCTGAGCGCGCATCTGCCGAGCGACCTCGACCCGCTCAGCGCTCATCACCGTTGGCCTCCCACCGACGCGACCCTGGGCGCGTGCGTACTCCAAACCCAGCCGAGTGTTCTCCCGAATCGTGTCCACGCGCAGCTGTGCGAATACTGCGACGATGCCGAACAGGGCTCGGCCCATCGGGGTCGTGGTGTCGATCACCGGTTCAGTGAGGCTCTTGATATCGACGTCCTTGTCCTCCAGCTCGTGCAACGTCTCGATCAGGATGCGCTCGGTCCCGCCAAGCCGATCGAGGCGACGCACCAACAGCACGTCGCCGGCGCGGAGGTAGTCCATGCACGCGAGCCATTGCGGCCGGTCCTTGACCCGGCTGGAGTCGCCGTGGTCGACGAACACACGCTCCGCTCCTGCCGCGTGCAGCTCGGCCTTCTGGGCGTTCGGGTTCTGCTCACGCTTGGACACTCGGGCGTATCCGACGACGGTCATAAGGCCCTCCCCTGCTCCGCTTCACGGCCAAGCATCGTCGGCCGACGCGAGCGGCCTGTCGACGTCGACCGTGCCGAGCGTCCCGGCGCGACGCTGTTCAGGTTGGCGAACGCGCGCAGCTGCTCCATCCGTTCCGGGGTGAGCCGGCCACCCGCGGCTGGTTGCACGATGCGGTCGAAGATTCCGCGCAGTTCGGTGAAGTCCTGTCGTTCCATCGCGGCACGTGACGCCTGGTCGTTTTCGGCCCCGGTGACACGGCTCCAGTCGAGGTCGAATCCGGCGCCGGCGGCGATCTGCGTCCAGAAGATCCGTTGTGTGCGCCCGTTGCCCTCGCGGAACGGGTGCAGGTAGTTCACCTGGTCGTAGTGGTGCGCCAGACGATCCACGAATCGGTCACGGTCCAGGCCGTGCAGCTGGTGCTCGTCCGCGAGTTCCGCGAACGCGAACCCGGCGCCGGACTCCAGCCGGGACACCGGCATGAAGAACTCCGCGCCCGGGTCGGTGCCCTTGCGTATGTCGACGGTGCGCAACTGGCCGGCCCAGTCGTAGACGTCCTGAAAGAGCTGCCGATGGATTGCCTGGAGCTGGCGGAGATCTCCGGTGACTTGCACCGGGCGGGTAATCATCTCGGCCCGTCGCCACTCGGTCAGTTCCGCTTCGGCACGATCCAGCGTGGCGCGGTCGGTCAGGCCGAGCCGGTTGCGGAGGATGCCCGATGCGGGCTCGAGGTACGGGTCGACGAAATCAGGCAAGGCCCCAGCGGGCCCGTGTGCGGCGTCCCAACTCGTCGACGTCGAACTCCCCCGCTGCGTAGGCGGCCGCGTCGGCGCGGTACTCGGCGCCGGCGGTGAGGCCTTCCATCGCTGAGCTGTGGGCGGCGTCGGCCACGACGCGCTCGCGCAGCTCACGCTCGGGTGCGGAAATGGTGCTGGCGATCTTGACGCTCATGGTGGCCTCCCTCGTTGCTTCTAGTCTACCCGACTTGCTCAAAAACCTATAGGGAAGGTTTTGCACAGAATGGGGTTTTGACAAGAGTTTTGAGCATCGAAGCTTCCCCGACATTTCGCGGCGTGCACCGTGCGTCGCTCGGACTGCTCAGAATCGATCGTTTTCGGCGGGCGTCCTCTTAGCTCGGTGAAATTTTTGCCAGCGGCTTCTGGGCACCCGCTTTCTCCGCCGCCAGATGCATCGTTCCCATGCGTGTGGAGTTTGACGCTTTGTGGCGGCGTTCTGTGATCGCACGGTGTCGCAGACAGGGCACAGTGTTGGCCTGCCCGAGGAACCATGCGGCCTTGCCGACACTCTGACACGAGGCCCAGTCGAGGTCCTCGACATCCGTGATCGTCAGACCTACCAGCGTGAGGGGCGGGAGCGTGAAGACATCGGCCGGTCGAGACCGGCCGATGTCTTCACGCGCGGAATTCTGGGGCATCTTGCCCTCCTTCGTACTAATGTGCCGCGGAGTCTAGGGGCACGCGACGGCATATCACGGAGGTTGGCGACACATCTTCAGAGGTCGCGATAGGGCGACGATCAGGCCGCCTCCTCCTGGCGGCCGAAAGCGGCGTGCAGGCGGGCCGCGACCGCAGCGTCCGACGATGCGTAAGCGTGCGCGTATCGGTTCGCGGCGGTCATTGTCGTATGCCCCAGTCGCCGCTGAACATCAACCACCGACGACCCCACCGCGTACGCGAGGGACGCCCCTGTGTGCCGCAAGTCGTGCCATGCCAGCCCGAGCGACTCGAGTCCTGCCCGCTTCTGCGCTCGCCGGAACATCTGGCCCAGCCACGTGCGCGTAAGGATGCCGCCGTCTTCCGTGCAGAACAACAGCGAGCCCTCGGATGACCCGACGTACGCCTCCATGTGACGTCTCAACTGCTCCATGACGAACTCGGGCAGCGCGACCACACGTCGTGATCCCTCCGTCTTGGTCCGCCCGAAAGTGGGCTTCTGCCCCGACAGCTCCAGGATGGCTCGCTCCACTCGGATCGTGCCCGCGTCCAGGTCTACATGGCGACGAGCCAGCGCCCTGAGCTCACCCGAACGCAAGCCAGACCAGGCGGCAACGATCACCGCTGCGGCGTAGCGTTCCGGCATCGCATCCGCGAGACTACGCACCTGCTCAGGGGTCGCGGGTTTGCGCTCCGCGGACTTCACTGTGGCAGCCCCACGAATCCGACACGGATTGCGAGGAATCAACTCCTCCCGCTCCGCCGTCGCGAGAACCGTCCGCAGCACCGCGTACGCCGCAGCGACGGCGGCAGCGCCCGTACCGCGCCGCGTTCGCTTAGTAAGGGTGGGACAGCCAGCGGCATTCCACGCGAGCACGATGTGCTGGGGCAAGCGTCCAGTAGGTGCCACATCCAGCCCAGTCGCCACAGCCCAGGCGCGAATGCTGACCGCCGAGGGCTGCTCCTGTCCGGCCCCGGCTGCTGCGGCGGCGTCCTTCAGACAGCCAGCCCGCCACGAACGCACCTTCGCGGGCGTGATCTCGCCCAGTCTCTCCTTCCCGAGCCTTGGGAGCACCCACTTGGTGAGGTGCCTGCTGTAGTTCTCAACTGTGCGCGGCGAGAGGTCGGCGCTGTGGTCCGAGAGCCAGGCCGCAACGTAGGCCGCGAGCGAGTCCTCGCTCAGACGCGGGTCAATCCATGTGCCTCCGCGCAACGCGCGTTCCTGCTCACTCAACCAGTGGCGGGCGTCATCGCGCGTCGTGAAAGTGCGTGGAGCCCGAATCGTGCGGCCGTCCCTACGAAACAGTGCACGGTAGCGCTCGCCGCGCTTTTCGACGGAGCCGAAGTCGTTCGGATTGCGACGGGCCAGCCCCGTCTTGCGGCGCGTCACCTGCCCGACTCCATCGAGAAGGCAAGCGCGGCCTCCAGAGGGTCAGCGAGGGCCCCCGGCCTGGCGGCCAGCGCCACGTGGTGGTCGACATACTCGCGCAAGTCGTCGGGGTCGAACCCTTCATGCTCGATCGCGTTGCCCCACGTGCTGCAGAGCGCGGCCACGTCATCGAAGGAGGGCGCCGCTTCCGCGGCGTGGTCCGCGTTCCGCGCGCACGAGCAGAAGGAGAAGAAGGGCGAATCAGTCGATTCGTATTCACGGTGGACAGAGGACATGAGTTGCTCCTTTGCGGTCCGCGAGACCCAAGAAGGGCCCCACAGGTGGTTTCCGCTGGAGGGCTGAACTCATCCAGTGCCCAAGAATGCCGCGTAATCACGCGGTTCCGGGTGTGGACCTGAGGGGATTCGAACCCCTGACCTCTTCATTGCGAACGAAGCGCGCTACCAACTGCGCCACAGGCCCGTGAACCCAGTAACACTATCACGCACGCCCCGGCGGGCTGAATCGCTGGAGCCCCTAAGCGCTGGCGGCGCGGCGGCTCAACAGATCGCGGACGTGGGCTTCGATCTCGGCGTCGTCGACGTAACCCATGCGCCCGAAATCGGGTCCCGCCGAAGCACCTGTCTCGCGCGCAGGCGCAGAAGCGGATGCCGCCTGCCGGGCACGTTCCCGGTCAGCGCGAGCGCGGTCGATAGTGGGCGGCGCAGCAGCTTCCGCCCGCTGACGCATCGCCTCATCGCGGGCGGCCTGCCGCAGCGCCTCGCGCGCAGCCACACCGTCGAGCGTTGCCGCAGCACGGGATCCTGATGCCGCAGTGAGGGGCTTGGGTAGCTCACGCGGCGCCCACTGGCGTGAGACGGGGAGCGCAACGTCCTGTACGGCGGGGGCAGCACGCACCGGAGCTTCCACGGTGACCTGGGAGCCCACCGCGGCACGGGACGACACGCGCGCCATCTGTACGAGCATCGCGGCGCATACGGCGAGGATGCCGGCCGACCACCACAACAGCGTCTGCGACCCGGTCGTGGCGAGCAGCCAGAAACCCCATCCGAGGAATGCGATGGCGACAAGCCCGACGATCGTCGTCAACAGCCGCGCGCGGCGGCGAGCGCGTGCGCGGCGGGCAGCAGGCAGCGACCGCGCGGCGACGAGTTCGGAACGGGCTTCCTCCACCGCTGCCTGCTCACGTTCCGCGGCAGCGAGCTTCGCCAACCGCTCGCGCTCAGCGAGCGCGCGCTTGGCCTCCCGCTGCTGGGCCTGTGCCGTGCGGGTGGTGAGTTCGAGCCGAACCTCGTCGGGCGTCTCGCTCGTCTCAGCGAGGACGCGTAGCGCCTGGTTCAACCGGACGGCATTACGTTCGGCAGCGTCGTACTGGCGGCGCTCGTACCAGGAGGGCACCAGATAGACGAGCCACAGGAGCACGGAGACCGCGACGATCACGCCGCCTCCGAGTACCTGCCCATCCATGATCCATACGGTATGCGACGGCGGCCCACGATCCCGGGATCCCACGACGTGTGTCGGTGCGGGTTCGCGTCGAGACGGCTCGATTCAGACGGGCATTCGGTCTTCGGGGGGAACTGTTGCGGCATCCGGGGGTACGTGCCCCGACGCCCACCGGCGCAGCACACCCTCGGGAACGTCCTCACGAACGAGCGCAAAGGCGTAGTGGTCGCGCCAGTCCCCGTCGATGTGGATGTAGCGGCGCCGATAGCCCTCGTACCGGAAGCCAAGCTTCTCAACGACACGCAGGCTCGCGCGGTTCTCGGGACGGATGCAGATCTCAACCCGATGCAGGTTGAGATCCCGGAAACAGATGTCGGTGGCGAGGGCGACCGAGATCGGCGTCACGTTGCGGCCGGCGAACTCCTCGGCGATCCAGTACCCGATGGTCGCTGAAGCGAGAGAACCTCGCGCTATGCCCCAGACGTTGAGCTGACCCGTGACCGTACCGTCGTACTCCATGACGTAGGGCACACCCGCCCCGTCGCGGTGTTGCTGCAACAGGCGACGGATGCTGAGCCTCATGTCGAACGAGACCGGTCCGTCGGGGCTTGTCGCCTCCCACCGGCGCAGCCACGAACGGTTATCGAGCAACAGCTGCTGGAGCACGCGAGCATCCCGCGGTCGCACGAGCCGGATCGACACCGGGCCGTGGTGGAAGGGTGACGTCAGATCCACGTGACCCCTCCCGCCCGGGCGGCGCTACAGGGTCGCCGCGAAATCCTTCAACCAGGGCTTCAGCTCGGCACCGAGGTCCTCGCGGTCCGAGGCGAGCTGAACGATGGCCTTGATGTAGTCAACCTTATCGCCGGTGTCGTAGCGGCGTCCTCGGAAGATCACGCCGCGCACGCCGGGTCCGTCGGGGTCCTTCGCGAGCTCTTCGAGAGCGTCGGTGAGCTGGATCTCGCCGCCCTTACCCGGCTCGGTGTGCTCGAGCACGTCGAACACGGTCGGCGCGAGGACATAGCGGCCGATGATCGCAAGGTTCGAGGGAGCGTCTTCCTTGGCGGGCTTCTCGACCAGGCCGCCGACGGTGACGACATCCGGGTCATCGGTGGGCGCGGCAACCGCGCATCCGTACAGGTGGATCTGCTCGGGGTCGACCTCCATGAGCGCGACGATCGCGGCACCGGTGCGACGGTGCTCATCGAGCATCTTGACCAGCAGCGGGTCGCGTTCGTCAATCAGGTCGTCGCCCAGGAGCACAGCGAAGGGGTGGTTTCCGACGTGCGACTTCGCACGCAGCACCGCGTGCCCGAGGCCCTTCGGTTCTCCCTGGCGCACCATGTGCACCTCGGCCAGGTCTGAGGAGTGCTCGACGGCGGCGAGCTTCTTGCCGTCACCCTTTTCGCGCAGCTTCTCTTCGAGCTCGGGAACCGAATCGAAGTGGTTGGCGATGTTGTTCTTGTTGCGCCCGATGATGATCAGCACATCCTGGATGCCGGCAGTCGCGGCCTCTTCCACGACGTACTGGATCGCCGGCTTGTCGACGACCGGCAGCATCTCTTTGGGCATGGCTTTGGTGGCAGGAAGGAAGCGAGTGCCGAGGCCCGCCGCGGGGATCACTGCCTTGAAGGGGAGATCAGACATGGCCCTCACTCTACCGAGAGGCTATGAACGCGATGTGACGGATACGCGACGCGCCGTCACCCCTTGACATCGGATGCCGAAGCCTGCCTGCGCACGCAAGCAGCCTAGAATCTACGCATGTCTGATGCGATCGCCGATGCCAAGCGTGCGATGCGCGCGGATCTCCGAGAGCGTCGGCAGACGATCTCCGAAGCCGCCCGGCAGGCCGCCGCGGAGGGGATCCGGACCCAGCTCGATGCGCTCGTGGAGCGCTTGGGCGCAACATCCCTCTCGTGCTTCCTGTCGACGACGACGGAGCCGGGAACCCGCGAGTTCGTCAATGCCGCAATCGACCGCGGCTTGCGGGTCCTGCTCCCCATCACCCGCGCCGACGGGCTCCTCGACTGGACAGTCGCCGAGCGCGACGGCAGCGAGGTCGAGGGGCTGTTCGGGATGCCGGAACCGACCGGTGAACTCCTCGGCCCGATCGCCGTGAACGACGTAGACCTCATGGTCATTCCCGCCGCCGCCGTCGACACGACCGGCATGCGGCTCGGCTGGGGACGCGGCTACTTCGACAAGACCATCGGCTCGATGGAGCGGTGCCCGCCCGTCTACGCCGTCGTCTTCGACGATGAGCTCGTCGCGGAGGTCCCGCGAGACGTGCACGATCAGCCGGTCACCGGTGTCGTCACGCCGACCCGCATCGTCGACCTGCATCCTCCCCACACCTGATCCCTCGCACCGACCGAAAGACCACCGATGCCTACCTACGCCTACGCCTGCCGCCAGTGCGGCCACCGATTCGAAGCCGTGCAGTCCTTCACGGATGCCTCCCTCACCGAGTGCCCAGAGTGCGGTGGATCGCTTCGCAAGGAGTACGGATCGATCGGCGTGACCTTCAACGGGTCTGGCTTCTACCGCACCGACTCCCGGACGGGTGCCGGCGCTGGCAAGGAGTCCGGCTCGAAGGATTCCGGCTCAAAGGACTCGGGTTCGAAGTCCGACAGCTCGAGCTCGTCGTCGAGTTCGAGTTCGTCGTCGGGATCTAGCACCTCGACAAGCACCGCGACCGCCGCCAGCTGACGCTCCATCACGAAGGGACCGCAATGATCAAGGGATTCCGGGAGTTCATCCTCCGCGGCAACGTCATCGACCTCGCGGTCGCCGTCGTCATCGGCGCCGCCTTCACCGGCATCGTCAACACTCTGGTGTCGGCGTTCATCAATCCGCTGATCGGTCTGTTTTTCGCCGCTGACAGTCTCAACGAGGCGCTGGCGGTGCCTGTGCCGACCCTCGGCGGCGGCACCGTGACCTTCGCCTTCGGAGCGATCATCGGCGCGGTCATCAACTTCCTCGCGGTAGCCGTGGTCGTCTACTTCGTCTTCGTCATGCCGATGAACAAGCTCAAGGAGCGCGCCGCGGCCCGAGAGCAGCTGCCACCCGAGCCCGAGCCGATGCCGAGCGAGGCCGAGATCCTCATCCAGATCCGCGACCTGCTCCAGAAGCAGAACGACGCCACCCCGCCGAAGCCCTGACGCGAGGCATCCTGCCCCGCGTCACTGCCCGCGAACCCACACTCTCCCTGCCGAGCCCACAGGATTCTCTGGCCGGACCCTGTGGGTTCGCGGCGGGATGTGCGGTTCGGCGCAGAGGGCGGGTAGCGCGCGAGCTCAATAGTGCGGGGGGACGTCGGCTCGCAGACGATCGTCGTTGGGGCCGGTGTCGGATGACGTCGTCGGCGCCCCCGATGACGGGTCGGCGTCGGCATCCGGGGCTTCTGGGGCGACATCGGTCCCCGGAGCCGGAGTCAGACGCGCGCGGCGTGATCCGGGAACGCGCTCGACGCGCTGACGCTCATCAGGCGACGACATCGATCGGTTGCGTGTCACCCTCGGCAACGGGCGCTTCGACCGTCACCCCGAGGATGCCGGCAATCCGCTGCGCGACGCCGCCGGGGTCGCTGTACAGATCGAACGAGTGCACACGCACGTAATGCCAGCCCAGGCGCCGCAGGATCTGCGGGCGCAGCCGCAGCGATTCGCGCAACGATCCGCCGATCGTCTCGGGATCACTTTCGGCGACCACGGCCTTGCCCTGATGATGCGCGACCAGCGGCAGCAGGCCCCGGTAATTCACCTCGACAGCAACGCCCAGGCGCCGCAGTTCCTTCGCGAGCGAGAGCATCAACGGGTCGCCGTCATCCTCCTGGCGAGACACCCGAGCGCGACGTTCGACGTCTCCCAGGATCGACATGAGGGATGCCGCGCCGTGCGCGAGGCGACGGTCATCGACGGCGCCGGGACGGATGCAGGACACGATCACCATCGAGCGGCGAGCACGCGTCATCCCGACCGTCAGAAGCCGCTCACCGTCGGCGCTCGACAGGTCACCGAAGTCGCTGAGGACACGCCCGTGGCGAGTGAGTCCGAAACCGAGCGAGAAGATGACGCGGTCGCGGCTCTCAGCCACCGACTCTTCCAGCGTGAGAACCGAGAACGGCTCGGCTGAGTCGCGCGCGACGAAGTCGGCGACGTCGGACCGTCCCGCGAACGCGCGGTCGACGGCGGCACGGATGCGGGCAGCGTGCTTCGCGCTGGCGGTGATGACCATGAGCGATTCGGACCCGCGGTTGACCGCGTGCTCGACGACAAGGGTCACCACCCGGGCGACCTCGGCATCCGGGCTCTCGACCGCGCCGGATTCGGGGTCGGGCACACCGATACCGCCCTCGACGTAATCCACCGAGAGACTTCCACGTCCGAGGTAGGAACCGGCCCAGGGCAGGGAGACGATCTCGCCGCCGTAAAACGCGCCGTTGACCAGTTCCGCGAGGTCCTCGCCGCCCGCGCGATAGCTGCGCGTGAGTGTTTCAACGGGCAGGATCTCGGCAAGACGCTCGAATACGCTCGCGTCGTCGAACGGCTCCTCCGGCTCGTCCTCGGCGGTCGGCGTCCCGGCTGCCACCCGGAACGCCGTCGGCTTCTGGGTCACGGGATCGCCGAGCGCCACGATCTGGCGGCCACGACGGATCGCGGGGGAAGCCTCGGCGAGGCTCAGCGATGCGGCATCCGAGATGATGACGACGTCGAAGACGAGGTCGTCGGGGATCGCGGGCACTTCGTAGGGCGAGGCCAGCCAGACCGGGGCGAGCGAGCGCATGAGTGCCGGCGCCGTTGACACGACGGTGCGCGGCGACGTCCTCCCCTCGCGCAGCGCCTGCTTCAGCGCCGCCGCCTCGTGCGGCTCATCAACGATCCCGACCCGCCACTGGGTCGCCAGTTGGGCGGCCAGGAGCTGCCCGGATGCCGCGGCGTGCGCTTCATCCACCAGACGGAAATCACGCTCCAAGCGGTCGACGACTGCCGTGTTGGCGCCCAGGAGCGCTCGATCGCTGCGTAGCAGGTGCTCGAGCGCCGACTGCCACCACGCGTATTCGAGCTCACCCGCGACCTGCTGCTCGGGAACGTGTCGCACCGAGAGGTCGAGAAGAAGCGGCTCGAGGCCGAGGGAGGCCAACTCACTGCGCAGGCTCGCGCGTTCCATGAGGTTTTCGAACACCTCGGACTCCGCGGCCAGTCCAGCAAGGGTACGCACGAGGGTCTTCACCGGAAGCGACGACAGCGCCTGCGACCCTGATCGCCCCAGGACGGCATCCAGCTCGCTGAGCTCGGCATCCACCCGCTGCCAGGCAACCGCGACATCGGCAAGGCCGAGCGGGATGTCGGGAACGACGTTCGCCTCGACGTAGCGCTGCCACTGCTGACGCTGCTTCTGGATGCGAACGAGCGCCTCATACATGTCGCCGACGTGCACGCCGGGGCGCACGTATTCGCGAGAGAGGCGCCGGAGCCGCCGGCGGTCTGCTCCGCTGAGCGTCGAGGTGTCGCGGCGCGGCGCGTGCGCCTGAATGAGGTCGCCGATCGGCCGTTCGAATACGGTCGGGCTGAAGCGGTCGAGGGAGTCTCGGATGCCCTGCAGCAGCCGCAGGTACTCGCCGAGTTCGCCGACACTCTCGAACGGGCGCATGTGGGTCTGCCCCAGCAGGACGTATCCCCGCTCCAGCAGATGCGGAAGGTCCATGCGGTGGAGCTTGCCGGCCAGCGCGTGCGCTGAGCGCGCCTGCTCGGTCGTGGCAAAGCTCACGCCGTACCAGGGTGAATCCGACGGGCCGATCCGGAACTCGCCGAGGCGCGCCGCCGACGCAAGCTTGGCGGCGGCATCCTCTCGTCCTTTCGCGAGGCGCACGAGAGTCTCGATGTCCAGCCGCGCGGTCGTCGTCGGCGGCTCCTCGCGCTGGGCGAGCGCCGACAGCTCCCGCAGGATGTCGAGCACCGACGCACCGAGCGCGTCGTGGCGGTCGGCCAACGACGAGCGGTAGTCGCGCAGCACGGTGCGAAGGCGCACGAGCGCGTCATCGATCTCGGAGACTTTGGGGGCGACTGCCTTCTCATTGCGTCCGATTGCGCGGACGAGATCCCGCTGCAGTTCGCTGGGCGAGACAGCAAGTCCCGGTAGACCGACGCCGGCGAGGCGGTGACGAACACCGTCGAGCGTCGAGCGGCGAGCGCTGACGACGAGGACCCGCCGCCCTTCGCGCACGAGCGCTCCCACCGCGTTGATCACGGTCTGGGTTCCCCCGGTTCCCGGCAGCGTGTGAACCACGAGGGATTGGCCCGCAATAACCCGAGCCAGCACGGCTTCCTGCTCGGCGTCGGCGTCCAACAGCAGGGTGTCGGCGGCAGGGACGCGCTCGTCGGGCCCGGGCATCACAGGAACCGGCCGGCGCAGCGTCACGGCTTCCCGATCGGCGGGATGACCGGCGAGGGCGTTCAGAACCGGGTGGTCCAACTGGGCCGAGTCGCGTGCCATCGCGGAGCCGACGTCCACGAACGTCGAGACCACAAGCCGCGGCTTGACCACAAAAGACGGAATCTGCGCCATGAGCGCCCGCAGGTGATCGATCACCGGCTGCGGCTTGAAGACGCCCTGATCGTAGGCAAGACCCGACAGGGCGTCGCCGTCGAGTTCGATCCCGAAGTGCATCCGCATCGCACGCAGCAGTTCGGGATTGACCTGGAAACTGCCGTGCAGCTTCAGTTCGAAGTCGGTGTGGTGACGACGGATCGCGAGTGGGCGCAGCAGCACGGGAGCGATGCACTCGAGCCCCCCGATGCGCCATGACGCGATCCCGACGGCCAGGCGCACGGCATCGATACCGCGGGCCGTGCGCAGTTCAACGTTCTTGGTGGTGATCCGCTCGGCGGCCCGCCGAGCGGTACCGAGGGCGACTTCGTCGCGGAACAGCCCCGACAGAAGTGTCGATCGTCCCGTGATGAACTGCGGCAGACTTCCCGGGTGTGCCTTGGTGATCTCGATTCCGGCATCCGGTGCGTCTGAGAAATGCAGGAGCGCAGAGCGACCGCCGAGGTCCGCTGCCTGGGCGCGCAACCTCTCACGCTCCTGCTCGGCGATGTGGACGATCGTCGCGTCGGTGTCGGCGAGAGTCAGGTCTGCGGGGTCCACTGACACCGCACGCATCGCACCATCAGCGCCAAGGATGACGCCACCTTCTGCTCGCACCACACGGTCAGACTAGGTTGCGCTCTCGATGCGTCCCGGTAACGCACCACGAGTGTTGCGGTATTGCGCGACACGCCGCATCCGTCAGGGCTTCCTCCCCCGCCGCCGATGTGGCCATACTGTCCACCGCGGCAACCCGTTCCGCATCCGAACCCGCATCGCCGAACAGGATGGAGACATGCCTCCTGTAGCCGTCTCCTCGACATACCTCCTGCATCCCACTCCCCTCGGAGACATCCTGATCGTCGGCACGCCCGATGCGGTCATCTCGTGTCATCCCGCGTACGACGACCCCGGTGATGACCTCGCGGCCCTGACATTGGCACTTCGGGCTGAGCCGAGCCCCGGAACCACGGATGCCGCGCTGCAGCTTGCGGCGCAGCTCGACGAGTACTTCGCAGGCAATCGGACGGCGTTTGATGTGCAGCTCGACTGGCGACTCGTGCGCGGCTTCACGCGCGACGCGCTCGAGGCTGTGACGCGAATCCCGTTCGGCGAGACCGCCGGATATGGCGAGGTCGCTGTCATGGCTGGGCGCGCGCGGGCTGCACGCGCTGTCGGCACGGCATGCGCGACGACACCGTTCTCGATCGTCGTCCCGGTTCACCGCGTCATCCGAGCCGACGGATCGATCGGAGAGTACGGCGGCCACCCCGAAACGAAGAGATTCCTCCTCGACCTCGAGTCGAACGCGCTCGAGCGAGCCCAGACCGGTCGCGCCGTGTAGGCCGGCGCAACCGACGGGACCCCCGGCGCACACCGGGGGTCCCGCACTGCGCACGTGGAATCACCGGTGGTAGCCTCATCGCTACTGAATTCGGCGACAGTGACGTCCTGGACCGACGCGGTCGTCCCGACACGAGGCGGTCGATGTGGCCCTGCGATTCTCCTCCGAGACGGAGCAGGAGTTACTCGCGCGCGCGGTCGACAGTCTTCCCCGCGTCACAAAGTTCCCGGTCGCCTTCGGCGGGCTGACCACCGACGGGCTCCTACCGGTCACCGCGACGGCCGGAACTCGGACTCGATCGCTTGCCGGGCTCGTCGTGCAACCCGAGCGGGGACTCGGAGGTCGGTCGCTGGTTGAAAAACGCGCGCGGTTGGCGATCGACTACCGCACCGCGCGGGGCATTACTCATGACTATGATCGCGCGGTTCTCGGCGAGGGAATCTCCACGCTGTTCGCGGTTCCCGTGATGGTCGATGGTCAGGCGCAGGGAGTGCTTTATTGCGGTTCGTGGGCGGAATCCGCCGTGGGCGATGTCGTGGCGCGCGCCGCATTCTCTGTTGCCGAATCTCTCGCCACCGAACTGCGCGTGAGAAGCGAAATCGAACGCCGCCTATCGAGCTTCGCGGCGCCAGCACCGACCGATATCGGCAGTGCCGCACGCGAAGAGCTGCGAGAGAGCTACGCCGAAATACGCAGCATCGCGGCCGCGATTTCGGACGAATCGGTGAAACGTCGACTCCAGACCATCGAGCGGCGGCTAGCCGCCTTGAGCGGCGACAGATCAGCCGCCACGCTGGACATACGCCTTTCCCCTCGAGAAGTCGATGTGCTCGCCAGTGTCGCGGTGGGCGCGACCAACGCGGAAGTGGCGGCATCCCTGGGGCTCCGCGAAGGAACGGTCAAGTCCTATCTGCAATCGGCGATGTCCAAACTGGATGTCTCTACCCGCCACGCGGCTGTGACAAAGGCCCGCCGTGCCGGAATTCTGCCGTAATTCGGCGTCCAGTCGCGAAAGAACGGAATTCACCCCGCGAGGGACTTTCCCCCCGACGAGCGGCTGCATTCACAATAGACTCGACATATGGCACGCAAAATTGTTCACCAACTCGTCGATGATCTCGACGGAACAGTTCTGGAAATCGGCGAAGGAGAAACACTGACGTTCTCCCTCGACGGCACGGCATATGAGATCGACCTCACCGATGCAAATGCCGCGGCGTTGCGGGATTCGCTGGCCCCTTATGTCTCCGCAGGCCGGCGCATCTCGGCATCGCAGGGCGGGTCGACCGCCGGGCGCAAGCGCCGGCGTTCCGGCCAACAGGACTACAGCGCGGTCCGCGCCTGGGCGAAGGAGAACGGCTACTCCGTCTCTGAGCGCGGTCGGGTCCCAGCATCCGTCCTCGAGGCATACAACGCCGCCAACTGAGCCGGCGATGGAGCCTCAGATCACGGGGTCCGCATCGCGCGTGGTCACCGTTGGGAGCCGTGCGATCGGCTATCGCGTGTTCGGTGACACCAGCTCATCGCGCACAGTCATCAGCGCTCACGGCGGACTGGTGAGCGCCGGGGATGCGTCGGCTTACGACGAGATTGCGCGCGACCGCGGCATCCGGATCGTCTCGCCCGACCGTCCCGGAGTCGGAATGAGCGATCGCGACCCGCAGCGGTCGATTCTCTCGTGGGGACATGAGGATGTCGGCGCCGTTCTCGACGACATCGGCGCGACCGACGCCGTCGCGCTGGGTTGGTCGGCCGGCGGACAGTATGCGCTAGCGGCTGCCGTGGCACAGGCTGACAGGATTCGAGGCGTCGTCGTGATCGCGGGCGCGCTGCCGCTGGACGACGCCGACAATCTCCGCGAGCTCAACCGCATGGACCGGCGGCTCATCACGTTGTCCCGGCGCCTGCCCGCTACAGCCCGCAGCTACTTCCATGTGATGCGGCGGATGCTACGCCGTAGGCCAGAGCAGGTTGAACGCTTGTCGGAGAAATCGCTGGGGCCCGCCGATGCGGCGATCATCCGCGCCCGTTCCGAGTGGTATACCGCCTGCATGCTCGAGGCAGTCACGCAGATCGACGGCGCGGTCGACGAGTACCGGGTCTTCGGAGCGCCGTGGGGCTTCACGCCCGCCGAGGTTTCTGCGCCGGTGACCATCATCCAAGGCGACGCCGATCAGCTCATCCGACCTGTCTGGTCTTCACGAATGGTCAGCGCGCTGCCTTCGGCAACGCTCGTGAACTTTCCCGAGGCAGGGCATTTCGTCGGACTGGCCCATCCGGATGCCGTGATGACGGCGCTCGACGAGCACCTCGGGTGATCGCGAGACCGTCAGCCGTTGGCGATGAGGCCTTGGCTCTGAAGCGCCCACGTGAGATACGGCGCGATGTGCTCTGCATACGGGACCGTCAGGTGCGTCTGGTCGTACTTGGTCGGTAGCGTCCCAGCGAACGCGGGGCAGATCCCCTCCCAACAGCTGAATGGCAGCGCGTCGATGGCATGATCACCGGATGCCGCCGCGGCGGCTGCTGTCGCCTCCCACATCGCGATCCAGGTGTCGTCGACCGCGGCCGCGCACGCCGCCGGGGACGACACCTGCGAGTAGCACGCACCGAGGTTCACTCCCTGCGGCGGCGGAGCCAGGTACACGACTCGTCCGGGCATCCCGTACGTGGCAGTCTCGGCCTGCGCCGCCGTGACGAGATCCTGCGCAGACAGATCGGTTCCTTCCGTCGAGCGCCCGAGCGTGAAGGCGTTCGAGACGACGAGCAGGGATGGCTGATCAGCCGCGATCAGTGCGCGAACGAATTCCTTGCGTTGCGGGCAGGCAGCCATGATCCCGTCGCCGTCGTTCTGCACGAGGACATCGGTGAAACGGCATCCGTAGAGCCCCATCGTGGTTGCAGAGATCTGACCGCCGCTGTTCTCGGCCATCGCCCGGAACGCTGGAGCGTAGGCCATCGCCGTCGAGTCGCCGACAAGGTACAGGTGGGTCGGCGCGTCAGCGCTCCCCCACGTGCACGCCGCGGGGTCTGGCATCACCGTCGGAGAAAAGCAATCGTGCGCCGGATTCGCTCCGGATGACTGCCCCATGACCTCGTCGAGGGACGGACGCAGTTCCGGCCACGACGTCGCCGTGACTGCCGCAGCCAGCTCCGCCTGCAGCTGTGCCGTCGGGTCTGCCGCGGGCGCCGGAGCCGAGGGATCAGCAATTGCCGGCGGCTGAATGAGCGGGCCCGCGCCGGACGTGGAATGAACCCACGTCGCTGTTGCCAGGGCGACAGCGAGCAGACCCGCCGTCGCCAGGAAGATCTGAGCCCCGAATCGCTCACGCCAGACTCGACCGGGCTCCGCCTCGACCGCAACCGGGGCTGCACCATCATGCGCAGCGGACGGCGACCACGGTCCCGTGGGGGCGGCCGGACCAGTGGACGCAGCCGAAGGCACGGGAGGCACGGCTGGCGGTGTCGCCCGGCGGCTGTCGGGGAAATACCGCGTTCCCGGCGTCCATCCCGCGGGTCGAGTCGAGGTCGCAGCACGGGCTGCGGGCCCGGTGGCCACCGGTGGCGCCGCGGGTGGCGCCACCGCCTCGGATATCGAACGATCGGGCACCCTCGGCATCCGGGCCCCCAGCCACGGGGCGTACCGCAATGGCTGTTCGACGACGAAGTACGAACCAAGGCTCAGCACGGCGATGGCCGCCAGCACGATCCAGATCATCTGATCGGACTCGGGAAGCAGTGCAGCGGCGAAGACGATGACGGGAAAGTGCCACAGATACAGCGAGTAGGACATGTCGCCGACGAAGACGCTCACAGGGTTGGTCAGCGGAAACAGGTGCCGTTGACGCGGATCTCCCGCCGCTCCGCCCGCGAGCACGAGAGAGGTTGCGATGACCGGCAGCGCAGCCCACGGCGCCGGAAAGCCGGCAGCGGTGGGTTCGATGATCAGGACCGAGACCACCGCGCCGGCGAGCCCGACCCATCCCAGCACGATCCCGACCGGTCGCGGGATGCGTGCGAGCAACGGAACCGCTGCAGCGAGAAGCGCACCGGCGGCCAGTTCCCACGCCCGTGTCAACGTGGAGAAGTAGGCGAGGGTCGGCTGCGCCTCAGTCTGCGCGAGCGCCCATACGAAGGATGCCGCGACTACCGCTCCCGCAGCGATCCCCACCACGATCCGCATTGCTCCGCGCCCACGCGCGGCAACGGGCATCAGCAGCACGAGAACCACGAGCAGACCCGGCCACGCGAGGTAGAACTGCTCCTCCACCGACAAGGACCAGAAGTTCTGCAGCGGCGACACGGCGTCGGCGGCGTGAAAGTAGTCGGTTCCCTGGGCGGCGAAGCGCCAGTTCGAGACCAGCAGCGCAGCACTGGTGGCATCCCACAGTGTCTGGTCTGCGCGAACGGTGTTGAAAAGCGCAAAGGCGGCACCGACTACCGCGCCCAGGGTGACGAGCGCAGCGGGAAGGATGCGACGGGCCCGGCGCGCGTAGAACCCCCCAGCGACACGCGGCCACGACGGCTGATCTCGGAGAGCAGCATCCCCGTGATGAGGAAGCCGGAGATCACGAAGAAGATGTCGACCCCCACGAATCCCCCGGCGGGCCATCCGACGGCGTGCGCGCCAAGCACCGCCAGGCGGCAAGCGCGCGCAGGCCCTGGATGTCGCGGCGCGGCGCGGTGGGGGAAGCGGAATCGGGAGTCATGGCAAGGCCGCCGACAATTGTCTGGGAGCGCTTCCACACCCCGGCTGTGCGCTACGGTCGCCGCGTCGGCCCGTCAGTTCAGGCCGGGCGGGTTCGGCAGCGTGATCTGCACCCGCGCGCCGCCGAGCGGCGAGTCCTCAAGGATCACATGGCCGCCGTGGGCCTGGATGATGCGGCGGCAGGTGGCGAGTCCGAGACCCAGTCCCTCGACGCCCACGGCGTCGCCCCGATCCATCAGATCGAACACGCGCCGGCGAAGGTCACGGGGCACACCCGGCCCGTTGTCGTCGACGGTGATGACAGAACCTGATGCGGTTCCCGTTCCCCTCACCTCGACGTGCGGCGTGACGCCCGCGGCCGCTGCGAACTTCACCGCGTTCGCCACGAGGTTCTGGATAACAACCCCCAGGAGCGTGCGGTCGGCCCAGACCTCGAGATCGGCATCCACCGCGATCGTGGCAGACGTCGCGGCGATGGGCGCACCCAGATCAGCGATGACGTCGGCGGTCAGCTCGTCGAGGCGCACCGATTGAGGATGCGGCGCCGCCGACCCACGGCGCGCATACTCGAGCAGGCCGGCGATCATCGCGGCCATCCGGTCGGCCGCGGATTCGGCGTGCGCGAGAGATCGGGCTGCCTGCGGTGCCCGCTCGATGTCGGGGCTGTCGGATGCCAGCTCCAAGAAGCCGGTCAACGCGGTCAGCGGATTGCGAAGGTCGTGGCTGATCTGCCCCGCGAACTGCGTGAGCATCTCATTGGTCGCGGTGAGCTCGCGGGTAATGCGCCGCAGCTCGAGGACATCGATGACCTGCCGTGCAAGAACATCCAGTCCGCGCCGGGTGTCGTCGTCAAGCTCCCGAACGTCCTCGTCGAAAACGCAGAGCGTCCCGATGATCGCGCCGTCAGGTGTCACGAGTGGGCTCGATGCGTAGAAACGCACCCAGGCGATGTCACCCATGACGAAC
Organism: Microbacterium schleiferi; assembly: GCF_020781975.1. Classification (GTDB taxonomy): domain Bacteria; phylum Actinomycetota; class Actinomycetes; order Actinomycetales; family Microbacteriaceae; genus Microbacterium. The sequence continues at coordinate 126,665 of NZ_JAJGNI010000001.1, read as the reverse complement.
GGGTTGGCGCGGAATCGCGGGTCCTGCCGGGCATCCGAGATCACGATGGGCGCCTGCTCTGTCAGAACGGCGACACACATCGAATCAGTGCGGGCGCAGACCGCCGGTTCGAACCCCTCTGCCGCGATCTGGTGTTGGAAGCGATCATCGATGATGTTGATGACGGCTTTCGACACCTCGCACAGCATCGCCGCGAGGCGGACGATGCCCTGAAGCTCAGACGCGGGTGGCGACGTGATCACGTCGTAGCTGTCGATCGCCTCCAGCCGGGCCGCCTCGTCGACTGTCGTCATCCGTCGTTCCCCTCACGCCCAATCAGGATCAGGATACGGCGTGCCCGCCCCTGCGAGGGCCGCGAGCGCCGGAGTCAAACCTCACGAACTCCGCAATCTTGCACGTTCCTCGCAGCATCCAGCCGAACGGATGCGGAGTACGGGTAATTCTGCGGAGTTAGGGACGCCCAGTCACTCCCAGGTAGGGTTGTCGCCGCCCGCCCGGCGCCGCACCAGGGCGCCCGATCTCCCCTGGAGTGCCGTGACCGATACCAGCCCTGCGCGCGAGAACTCTGCCCGCTACCGCATCGAACCGACAGTGCTGCAGGCACTGCGAAGCCCGAGGCTGCTCACCCGAGAGGTGCTTGCGGGGCTTGTCGTTGCCATCGCACTGATCCCGGAGGCCATAGCCTTCTCGATCATCGCGGGCGTCGATCCGCGCCTGGGCCTGTTCTCGTCGTTCGTCATGGCGGTGGCTATCGCGTTCCTCGGCGGCCGGCCCGCGATGATCACCGCTGCCACGGGCGCCATCGCGCTGGTGGTCGCGCCGGTGGCGCGCGAGTACGGCGTCGACTACCTCATCGCGACAGTGATGCTCGGGGGGCTCATCCAGATCGTGTTCGCCGCCCTCGGGGTGGCCAAGCTCATGCGCTTCATCCCGCGCAGCGTCATGGTCGGCTTCGTGAACGCGCTCGCGATCCTTATCTTCGTCTCGCAGTTTCCGCAGCTCATCGATGTGCCCTGGCTCGTCTACCCCATGGTCTCCGCGGGACTTCTCATCATGTACCTCATGCCGCTGTGGACGAAGGTCGTCCCCGCACCCCTGGTGGCGATCGTGTTGTTGACCGCCGCGGCTGTCGTCTTCGCCATGAACATCCCCACCGTCGGCGATCAGGGGGACCTTCCCGAGAGCCTGCCGACCCTGTTCATCCCGGACGTCCCTTTCAGCCTCGAGACACTCCAGATCATCGCTCCCTACGCGCTCGCGGTCGCGGTGGTCGGCCTGCTCGAGTCACTCATGACCGCGAAGCTCGTCGATGACATCACCGATACGCACTCCCGCAAGACGCGCGAAGCGTTCGGGCAGGGCGGTGCGAACATCCTGTCGGGCCTTTTCGGCGGCATGGGCGGGTGCGCGATGATCGGCCAGACGATGATCAACGTCAAGGCCTCAGGCGCTCGCACGCGCATCTCGACGTTCCTCGCCGGGGTCTTCCTGCTGATCCTGGTGCTCGTGCTCGGCGACATCGTCGCGGTCATTCCGATGGCAGCCCTCGTCGCCGTCATGATCGTCGTCTCGGTCGCGACCTTCGACTGGCACAGCATCCGCCTGTCGACCCTGCGCCGGATGCCCAAGAGCGAGACTGCCGTCATGCTCATCACGGTCATCGTGACGGTGTGGACCCACAACCTCGCGATCGGCGTGGTCGTGGGTGTGTTCGCGGCGATGGTGCTGTTCGCCCGCCGGGTCGCGCACTTCGTTCAGGTGCGCCGAGAGATGGATGCCGACGCATCAGTTCCGACGGCGCGCTACACCGTCGACGGAGAGCTCTTTTTCGCCTCGAGCAACGACCTGACCACCCAGTTCGAGTACTCCCACGATCCCGACCGTGTTGTCATCGACATGTCCAACTCGCACATCTGGGATGCCTCGACTGTCGCGGCATTGGATGCCGTCGTGACGAAGTACGAGCAGCGCGGCAAGCGCGTCATCCTTGAGGGGATGAACGAGGCGACTACCGACTTCCACGGCAGACTCTCGGGGGAACTCGGCGCCGGCCACTGAGGAGTCCCGCCGCGCCCGTTGACCACCCCGTGGACCGAACGGTCGACGAGCACTCCCAGCCAGTTCGTGGTCGGATCATGCCCAGCGCTTGATCATCCGGCAGGTGGGACACAGGGTGCGCCGACAGTCGGCATAGCCCCGATGCGTACCCATAGAGGATGGCTGATTCACCCTCGACCGCCGACCACCCTCCACGCGATGCATCCCGTGCGACACAACCGGGTGCCGTGACGCTCCCGCGGAAAAGCCGTCGGCTGCGGCGGGCAGTGATGGCGGGCGGGCTGGTCGTGGTGCTCGCGGCCGGCGGAGGGGCGTGGTGGGCCGCAGACCGATTCCTGATCGAGCACGTGGAGATCGCCGATGTCTCGGCCTACGAAGCCTCGTACGGGACATCATCGAACGCGACAGAGACGGACACAGACACCGACACTGACGCCGCTACCGACACCGAGGCGGTGATCACCGACAACTCCTACACGTCGGGCGACACGTCGATCACGATCAGCACGGTGCATACCGGGAGTGGGTCCGACGCCGTCACGTATTACGTCGCCGATGTTGTGCTCGGTGATGCCACCGATCTGAGGTCTGCGTTCGCCAAGGATCAGTTCGGTGAGAACATCACCGAACTCACCTCGGCGATCGCTGCCGACAACTCGGCGGTGTTCGCGATCAACGGCGACTACTACGGATTCCGCGACACCGGCATCGTCATCCGTAACGGCGTCGTGTATCGCGATGAGCCGGCACGCGAGTGGATCGAACCAGACGGCGGAGGCTTCGAGCTTCCCGGCATGACGATCGTCGAAACCAAGTCCATGTCGCAGGCGAGCGAGGTCGACAGGATCCTGTGGCGCCTGGGCGCGCGGCCCGTGTCGCTGAGCAAGTATGCGACCGGCCTTGCCGCGCTTCACCCCGAACTTCCCCGCAACAAGTGGTCGCGCCTCCTGCGCGGTCCCTTCGCCGTCGGCTCACGAGAGGAGACATCATGCGCCGCCGCCTAGCCCCTCCTGTTCGCCCCCCTTGTCGTGACCGGTGTGGTCCTCGCGGGATGCACCGCCGTGACGACATCGACGGCAGAGTCGACCACGGCTGATACCGCGGTCATCGAGACCACCGTGACCGTCGACTCCGACCTGGCCGCCGAAGCCGTGCTTGCCGCCAACGAGGACTACGCGACCGTCAACGATGATGAGTGGGATGCCGCATCCGCCGTCGATGTCACCCTGAGCGGTTCGTCGGAATCCAGCTCATCGGACGCTGTCGCGATCGATGGTTCCACGGTCACGATCACCGCTGCCGGCGTCTATCGACTCAGCGGGGATCTCGCGGGATCCGTGATCGTGGCCGCACCTGACGATGCGCTGGTCGTGCTGATTCTCGACGGCGCGACAATCGAGAACACATCCGGCGCAGCGATCGATGTGCAGACCGCTGACGACGTCGCGATCTACCTGGAGTCCGGGACGACCAACGCCGTCTCAGACACATCCAGCTATGCCGATGAGGCGGAAGCGAACGCCGCGATCTACGCCGCCACAGACCTCACGATTTCGGGCGACGGCACGCTCACGGTGGACGGCAACGGCAATGACGGCATCACCAGCACCGACGACCTCGTGATCCTGTCGGGAACGATCGAGGTCGACGCCATCGACGATGGCCTGCGCGGCAAGGACGCACTCGTGATCGAGGGCGGCACGGTCACCGTGACCGCGGGCGGGGATGGTCTGAAGAGCGATCAGGATGACGATGCTACGCGCGGCTACGTGCTCATCGCCGATGGGACAGTCCAGGTCACCGCTGGTGACGACGGGATTGCCGCTGCCACCGACGCCGTCGTCACCGGCGGAACCGTCACGATCGAGGCGGGCCGAGGCGCAGACGCCGCGCTGTCGGCGGACGCCGCTCCGAAGGGGATCACCGCCGGCGTGGTCGTCGCCCTGGACGAGGGCACGGTGAACGTCGACGCAGCCGATGACGCCGTACACAGCGACGGATCGGTCGGCATCGGTGGCGCCGATGTCACCCTGTCGACGGGTGATGACGGCATTCACGCGGAGCAGACCGTGGAGATCCGATCTGGCGAAGTGACGGTGACTGAATCTTACGAAGGGATCGAAGGAGCCGACATTGCTATCTCGGGGGGCACGGTCGACGTCACCGCGAGCGATGACGGTCTCAATGCCGCCAGCGGCAGCTCGAGCGGCGGCATGGGTGGCGGCGGGATGCAGAACTCAGGCGAGACGCTCACAATCTCGGGCGGCATCGTGACGATCGATGCCGACGGTGACGGCCTGGATTCCAACGGCACGATCGTGATCTCGGGCGGACAGACCGTCGTCTTCGGTCCGACGAACAGCGGGAACGGGGCGCTCGACTCCAACGGTGGCATCGAGGTCACCGGCGGCACGGTGCTGGCGCTGGGAAGCTCGGGCATGGCCGAGACACCCGACTCGACGTCGTCCCAGTCGTGGGTCGCGGCATCCGTCTCCGGCTCAGCCGGCACGACCGTCACGATCACCGACTCCAGCGGCACCGTGCTCGCCGAGGTGACCTCGCCCAAGCAGTTCGAAACTGTCGTGTTCAGCTCGGCGGATGTCGCAAGCGGCGCCACGTATACCTTCAGCACCGGCAGCACCACGGTCTCGGCTCAGACCGGAACCGCGCTCTCGGGCGGTATGGGCGGCGGTATGGGCGGCGGAGGAATGGGCGGTGGCGGAGGCGGTGGTCAGCGCCCCTGATAAGAGCGGCGCGTGAGGCGGGTGGCCCAACGGCTACCCGCCTCACGCACGAAATCGTGCCAGAAACTCTCTCGTTCGGTCCTCGCGCGGCGCGCCGAACACCTGGGCTGGGGTGCCCTCCTCGAGCACGCGTCCCTCGTCGAGGAACAGCACGCGATGCGCGACATCGCGCGCGAAGGCCATCTCGTGTGTGGCCATCAGAATGGTGGAACCCTCCTCGGCGAGCTGACGGACGAGGCCGAGCACCTCGCCGACGAGCTCCGGATCCAGCGCCGAGGTGATCTCGTCGAGTAGCAGCACCTCGGGGTCGGTTGCGATGGCCCGGGCGAGGGCCGCGCGCTGCTGTTGGCCGCCGGAGAGCCGGTCGGGATGCTCGTCCGCGAATGCTCCGAGCCCCACCCGATCGAGTAGCACCTTCCCTCGCTCTTCGGCGTCGCGGCGCGGAATCCGTCGCACGACCCGGGAAGCGAGGGTGACGTTATCGAGCAGGCTCAGGTGCGGGAACAGGTTGTAGCTCTGGAAGACGGTACCCAGCCGTGAACGCACCCGGTCGGCATCGACTCGCGGATCCGAGATGTCATCGTCACCGAGCAGGATGCGGCCATCGTCGATGCTCTCGAGCAGATTCAGGCACCTCAGCAACGTTGACTTACCCGATCCACTCGAACCGATCACCGCGACGACCTCGTGACGCGAGAGCTCGAGCGATACGCCGCGCAAGACGGGCTGGTCGCCGAATCTCTTCCACAGGCCCTCAGCCCTCAGCACGGCGCTCACAGGACCGATCCCGCCTGCTCGCGACGCTGCAGCTTCGCCGTGTACCAGTCGGCCACCCGGATCGTCGGGATGGCGAGCAGGACGAACAGGATGCCCGCGACGACATAGGGCGTGAAGTTGTAGGTGAGGGACACCTCCGAGCGGGCGGCCGCGACGGCATCCACGGCTCCGAGAATAGAGATCAGCCCGACATCCTTCTGCATCGAGATGAAGTCGTTCATCAGCGGCGGTGTCATCTTGCGTAGCGCCTGCGGCAGCACGACATGCCGAAGCGTCTGCACGTGGCCGAGCCCGAGGGCACGGGCGGCGAGCCGCTGTGACGGATGCACGGCCTCGATACCGGCACGGATGACTTCAGCAACGTATGCCGAGTAGGTGAGGGTGACCGCGATCACCCCGAGGACAACCGGCGGGATGCGCTGATCCATGATCGTGGGGATGCCGAACCCTACCAGGTAGAGCACGATGATGAACGGGAAGCCGCGGAACAGGTCGGTGTAGCCGGCCGCGAGCACCCGCAGCGGGAAGAACACCGGTCCGCGCAGGGTGCGGAGCACCGCGACAGTCAACGCGACAACGCTCACCGTGATGACCGACAGACCCAGCACCTGCAGGTTCAGGAGGAATCCGTCCCAGATCTTCGGGAGCGCCTCGATCGCGATCCGCGGATTGAAAAAGGCCTCTTGTACCGCCGACCACCCCGGCGTCTGGATGACAGTGAGCCAGACGACCGCGCCGAACACCACGGTCGACGCGACCGCAACGAGCACAGAGCGCTGCGACCGCCGGCGCCGATAGGCGCGGCGGTCGAGCTCGCGGGCGCTGAGCGGCGGCGGGCCGTCCGCGGCAGCAGGGGCGGGAGCGGTCACTGCAGGATCGGAACGCCCAGCTCGGCATCCAGCCACTGGTCGGTGATCTGCTGGAGCGTGCCGTCGGCGCGCAGCTCGTCAATCGCTTCCGACACGGATGCCGTCAGCGGTGAGTCCTTCGCCAGCACAACGCCCCACTCATCGGCGATTCCGCCCAGGGGCAGCTGGCCGACGATGAAGGAGTTCTCGATGTACTGCGACGTGGCAAGGAACGCCGTCGGCAGGTCGATCACGAACGCGTCGATCTGCCCGGCCTTGAGGGCTGCGACGGCATCCTCGTTGGACGAGTAGAGCTGGGTCGCCGTGTCGGGCTGAACTACCGCATCGATCGTCTGCGCGCTGGTCGAGCCCGACATCGCGCCGAAGACGAGGGACTTCAGCCCATCGATGTCGGTGACACCCTCTGCCGGTCCGCCCTCGATCGCCACGACAGCCTGGGCCGCCGAGTAGTACGGGGACGAGAAATCGACTGCCTGCTTACGCTCGTCGGTGATCGTGTACTGCTGGATGTTGAAGTCGAAATCCTTCGGACCGGGGGCGATCGCTGCCTCAAAGCTCGTGCGCACCCATTCGACGTCGTCGGCAGCGAACCCGAGCTTGTCGGCGATCGCATACGCGAGGGCCGCCTCGAACCCTTCGCCAGATGCCGGGTCATCATTGATGACGTACGGCTCGTACGCCGTCTGTCCGGTCGCGATGGTGAGCTTGCCAGGCGTCACGTACCCCGCATCGGCGGAGTCGGGTTGTTCGCCGGACGTCGAGCAGCCTGCCAGGGCGAGCGCCGAGAGCGCGAGTGCGGCAGCGGCGGTGAGGATACGGGCGCGCGATGCGCCAAGGGCACGGGACACGGGGCCTCCAAGGGTGGGTCGACGCACGGATGCTGTGATGCGCCGTTCCTCCATCATCCGTCGTCGCGGCGCCCCGGGATTAATTGCGCGGCGCTTTCTTACGATGCCCCGCAATACGGGCCTAGTCGAAGTCGGCGGCGACGGCATTGCGGTGGTACTCGAAGATCAGGCTGGTGCGGGTGGACGCCACACTGTGCCGGGCGGACAGGTGGTCGACAACGAAGCGCCGCACCGCCGACGAATCCTCGACAGCGATGTGGACCAGGAAGTCGTCAGCCCCGCCGAGAAAGAAGACCTGGATCACCTCGGGGATGCGTCGCACCTCTTGCGTGAAAGCACGGATGCTCTCCTGGCGCGCACCGGGACGCAGGGTCACTCCGATGACAGCCTGGAGCCCTCGCCCGAGGGCGCCCTGGTCGAGGGCTGCGTGAAAGCCCGTGATCACGCCGCGGTCTACGAGAGCGCGAACGCGGGTGTGCGCGGTTGACGGTGCGAGGCCGATCGCATCAGCGAGCGCCGCGTTCGTCATGCGGCCATCGGCTGACAGCAGCTCGACGATGCGTTCGTCGACGGGGTCGAGGTCCTTCTCCATACCGAATATTCTTCGCCATTCGAGCACCAGTGCCAACTCTTCTTCACGACAATGCACCCGTGAGCGCGGTCCTAGGCTCGATTTCTTCGTTCTGAAACATAAAGAGCAGAAGATCGTGCGATTCTCGGTTTCGACGGCGAGCTGTATGGCCGCGCTCAAGGAAGAACGGAGAAACCCATGCGGATCGGCGTACCCACCGAGATCAAGAACAACGAGAACCGCGTCGCCATGACGCCGGCAGCAGTGGACGCCCTCGTTCGCCGAGGCCACACCGTGACCGTGCAGCGCGGCGCGGGCCTCGGTAGCGCGTTCACGGATGACGCGTATCGCGCCGCGGGCGCACAGATCGCCGACACCGCCGAAGAGACCTGGGGCGGCGCCGAGATGGTCGTCAAGGTCAAGGAGCCGATCGCCCCCGAATACGGGCTGCTGCGCGAAGACCTCACCCTTTTCACCTACCTGCACCTCGCCGCCGACCGGCCGCTGACCGACGCCCTCATGAGCGCTGGAACTACCGCGATCGCCTACGAGACCGTGCAGACCGTCGACCGCGCGCTGCCGCTGCTCGCTCCGATGAGCGAGGTAGCCGGGCGCCTGTCCATCACGGTTGGCGCGAACGCCCTCATGAGCCCCGCGGGCGGGCGAGGGATGCTGCTCGGCGGCGTGCCCGGCACACCCAAGGCCAAGGTCGTCGTGATCGGTGGCGGTGTGGCGGGCGAGCACGCAACGGCGAACGCGCTCGGCTTGGGTGCGAACGTCACCGTGATCGACATCTCGCTGCCCAAGCTCCGCGCCCTGGAGGCTCGCTTCGGCGGAGCCATCCAGACCCGCGCCTCGACCCGATACGAGATCGCCGAGCAGCTCGCCGAAGCCGATCTCGTGATCGGGTCGGTCCTGATCCCGGGAGCTGCAGCCCCCAAGCTCGTGACCGACGAGATGGTCGCGGCAATGAAGCCCGGCTCCGTTCTCGTTGACATCGCGATCGACCAGGGTGGATGCTTCGAAGGCTCACACCCCACGACCCACGACAACCCCACCTTCCCGGTGCACCAGTCGCTGTACTACTGCGTCGCGAACATGCCCGGCGCGGCGCCTCACACCTCGACACGCGCGCTCGGTAACGCCACACTCCCCTACATTGCGACGATCGCCGACAACGGCTGGGATGCGGCATCCGATGCCGACCCGGCCCTGGCTCGCGGACTCAACGTCCGGGGCGGGATTGTCGTGAACGAAGGAGTGCGGGCCGCGTTCGGTATGTGATCGCAGCTGGATCGGAATACCCTCCGGGGGTATTCTCGTTGTGGTCGGTACGACACCAGCGACGCAGGGAGTGACGGCCATGAGCGAATCGCACGCGCACCGGGACACGGCGGGCGCGGGCCACGTCCACCACGACGAGCACGCAGCCGGCGGCAGCGGATCTCGTGGCGGGCACGGCGGGCACACCGGCCACGGCGATCACGTCGGGCAGTTCCGGCGCCTGTTCTGGATTAACCTCGTCATCTCGGTGCCTGTCGTCGCCTCGTCGCCGATGTTCGCGATGATTCTCGGCTATACCGTGCCACAGTGGGCGCTGCTGGTGGGCCCGGCGCTGGGCACCGTCATGTACGCGTGGGGAGGATGGCCGTTCCTCAGCGGGGCGGTTTCTGAGCTTCGCTCACGCACACCGGGGATGATGCTTCTCATCGGCCTGGCCATTACCGTCGCCTTCTTCGCGTCGTGGGGCGCGACTGTCGGCATCCTCGATCACGCGCTCGAGTTCTGGTGGGAGCTGGCACTCCTGATCGTGGTGATGCTGCTCGGGCACTGGATCGAGATGCGCTCGCTCGCCCAGACGACGTCGGCGCTCGATTCACTCGCTGCCCTTCTCCCGGATGAGGCCGAGCGCATCGACGGAGACGAGATCGTCACCGTGTCTCCTGCGGAGCTGCGCGTAGGCGATCTGGTCGTGGTTCGTCCCGGCTCGAGCGTTCCAGCAGATGGCACGATCGTCGACGGTCGCGCGGACATGGACGAATCGATGGTCACCGGGGAGTCCCGCCCGGTCTCGCGGGGTGTCGGCGATGCTGTCACTGCCGGCACGGTGGCCGTCGACTCAGGGCTGCGGGTCGAGGTCACCGCGACTGGCGACGACACCGCTCTGGCGGGCATCCAGCGCCTGGTGGCTGACGCACAGAACTCGTCTTCCCGCGCGCAGCGCCTCGCTGACCGAGCCGCGGCGCTGCTGTTCTGGTTCGCCCTCGGGTCCGCCGTCATCACCGCCGTGGTGTGGACCCTCATCGGGGATCCAGACTCCGCGGTCATTCGTTCGATCACGGTCCTCGTGATCGCCTGTCCGCACGCGCTCGGCCTCGCGATCCCGCTCGTCGTTTCGATCGCGACCGAACGGGCGGCGCGCGCAGGGGTGCTCGTGAAGGATCGACTCGCGCTCGAAAGCATGCGCACCGTCGATGCCGTTCTGTTCGACAAGACCGGCACGCTCACCGAGGGGATCCCGGCGGTCACGGCGGTCGAGGCCGCCGCGGGCGTGAGCGAAGACGACGTGCTCACTCTCGCTGCTGCTGCCGAGAACGCGAGCGAACACCCGCTGGCGGTGGCGATCGTACGCGCCGCAGCCGACCGCGGCATCCGCCTTCCCGAGGCCACCGACTTCTCGTCATCCCCCGCAGTCGGTGTCGCCGCGACGGTGAACAGACACGAGATCAGAGTCGGCGGACCCCGGATGCTGGAACAACTCGGCGCCGACGAGGTCGAGGCCGCAGCATCCTGGCGCGACGACGGCGCCATCATCCTGCACGTCGCGCGCGACGGTGAGGTGATCGGTGGACTGAAGCTCGCCGATCAGGTGCGCCCGGAATCTCGCGAAGCCGTCGACGCCCTGCACGTGCTCGGCGTGACGGTGGTCATGATCACCGGCGACGCCGAAAGCGTGGCCGCGTCCGTCGCCGACGAGCTCGGGATCGATCGCGTGGTCGCCGGTGTGCGCCCCGAAGACAAAGCAGACAAGGTGCGCGAACTCCAGCACGAGGGCAAGCGCGTCGCAATGGTCGGTGACGGCGTCAACGACGCGCCGGCCCTCGCGCAGGCCGATGTCGGGATCGCGATCGGAGCGGGCACGGATGTCGCTATCGCGTCAGCGGGGGTCATCCTCGCAACCTCAGATCCACGCTCTGTGCTTTCGGTGATCGAGCTGTCGCGCCGGACCTACCGCAAGATGACGCAGAACCTGTGGTGGGCGGGAGGCTACAACCTCATCTCGGTGCCGCTCGCCGCCGGCATCCTGGCCCCGATCGGATTCGTGTTGCCGATGTCTGTCGGCGCGATCCTGATGTCGCTGTCGACCGTCGTCGTCGCGCTCAATGCTCAGCTGCTGCGACGGATCGATCTCGATCCGGCTGCGACCGTCCGGACAGCACTCCGCCGGTAGCCTCGGGGCATCGCTCAGCGCAGCGCTCGCCGGTAGCGTCTACGCGCGATCAGCTACGCCACCCGCAGCAGGGGTATGGCCGCGAACCGGATTGCCTGGAAGCACAACGTTCAGTAGCGCCAAAGTGCGGCATCCATCGCGCACGACCCACAACACGGCGCGACCGAGACGAAGAGCACGACACTGGATGTCTTCAGCCAGCCCCCGCACAGCCGTACCCGTTCAGTCGCGCCAAACGGCGGCATCCATCGTGCGCAGCCCACAACACGGCGCGACCGAGATCGGACGCTCGCTCGATTGCTCCATCGAGGCGACGTGGACGTCGATGTCCAGCGAGATATCGAAGAGTTCTGCTGCGGCCACCGCAGCACCAGTGCGCACCACGAGTCGACGGGCCACGATTCGATCATGCCTGATCACGCTGCCTGCGTCCCGCGCACGCCGTTGGCATCCCTCCGCGTGCAAGGATTCAAACATGACGTGGACGGATCGGCTTGGTGAACTCGGGACTACATCGTCGCCCAGGACAGCGAGACCGAGCTCACCACCGTGCTCCCCGGAGCCGTCCTGGGACCCATCCTCACGGCCGACAACATAGGCACCGCCTTGATCATCCATCGGATGCTCACTGGCGGTATGCGCGGCGCCCCGAAGATCGGACTCGAAGTCGTCGACGTCCGAGACCTCGTCGACCTCCACATCCGCGCTATGACCTCACCCGCCGCGGCCGGGCAGCGATTCCTCGGCACCGGAACGTTCATCTGGATGGCGGACATCGCCCGAGTCCTCCGAATCGGACTCGGCGACCGCGCAGCGAAGGTCTCGACCAGGGAACTGCCGAACGTCGTCGTGCGCATCGCGTCCTGGTTCGACCCCTCGCTCAGAGCGATCACGATTTCCCTCGGCCGCCGCAACCGCCACACCACCCAGAAGGCCGAACGCCTCCTCGGCTGGACGCCTCGCCCCGCGGAGCAGACCGCGGTTGAATGCGGAGAGAGCCTCATCGAGCACGGCGTCGCATAACCCCTCGCAGTCGTGAGCATCCGCAGAAGACGGGAAGATCGGACTACACCCCCACGCTGGCCGAGCACTGTTCCCCACGACCGACCTGCTGCTCACCGCGGTCCAGGAACTCCGCATCGAGGAATGCGCATCCCGACTCCGGTCCCCGTCGAGGCCCTATCGGAACAGCCCGCCGGAAGCCTGACGTTCACCAAGACTGCCCGAACCCTCGCCCGAGCACGTCCTCCGGGCTCGCCGTCCGCTCCGAACGCCACATGCTTCTGGTCGCCAGTCCGATCGGTGCCCCTGGAGGGACTCGAACCCCCAACCGTTTCCTTAGGACGGAACTGCTCTTCCATTGAGCTACAGAGGCTGGCGGCATCCAGTCTAGGCGGCGTCGCCGGCTCTGCTCGCCCGTCTGGCCCCGAACGTGGGAATCCCCTGGGTATGGCGCTTGTGAGGTTGCGAGCGTCGCCAACTCTCGGAATCGTGGCTGGTCCAAAGACCGCAACGGAAGGAGAGCTCCCATGCTCACCATGACCGACACCGCGGCTGAGGCCGTTAAGACGATCGTCGCCCGCGTGCCGCAGGCTGCTGACGGCGGTCTGCGCATTCGGGATGCTGGCGCCGAGACCGGCTTCGAGCTCAGCGTGGCACCCGCACCCGAGCCTGACGACACCGTCGTTGTGACCGAGGGCGCTCGCGTGTTCCTCGACACCGCCGCGTCGCTTGCGCTCAACGATCGCGTCCTGGACGCGCAGCTGGAGCAGGACGGCACCGTCCGCTTCGCGCTCGCCGCACAGGGCTGATCCCCCAGCCGATAACGGCCCCCGATGACTTCGGTCGTCGGGGGCCGTTTGGCGTGTTGCTAGCGGTCCAATCGGCGGATGCTGGCTCGTGGCGGCGCCGAAGAGCCCCGGGTTTTCGCGGATCTCATCCACGACCGGGCCACGCTCAGCCAGGTGGCCGTGGGACCTCACCGACAGAGCAGGGTGACATGGAGGCGGAAGGGAGCCACCGTGTCCGTCATCATCCTCGTTCTGTTCATCGCGGCCATCGTCGCGAGCGCGATCGGTGTCGCGCATTCAGTCGGTCGCGACGGTTACGGGCGGCGCCCCGAGGTCGGCGGCTACGACTCGCGACGCCCGACTCTGTGACGGTCAGTGGAAATCCCGCGAACGGTGCTGCACCCCGACACGCAGGTCTTCGAAGCGGTCGGCGAGCACATTCGTCACCCCCTCGGGTGAGCGTTCCAGCATGCCCCGCACGATGAGCGCGGGAGCATCGCGCGCCACACGTCGATAGCGGTTCCAGACCCCGACGGAACAGATCACGTTGACGACGCCGTGCTCGTCCTCGAGGTTCAGGAAGGTGATCCCGGATGCCGTCGCCGGCCGCTGTCGGTGCGTCACGAGACCCGCAACCTCGATGCGCCGCCCGGTCTCATGAGCGCGAAGTTCGCGAGAGGTGAGCACGCCTCGGGCGTCCAACGGCGCGCGGTAATGGGTGAGCGGATGGTCGTCGGTCGAGATGCCGGTTGCCCACAGGTCGGCAGAGAGGATGTCGTAACTGGTGGGATCCGCGAACAGTGGCGGCTGGACCGAGACGAGCGAATCCGGCAGATACTCGGCACGGTCCTGGGCCGCTGCCCCAGCGAGCCACACTCCCTCGCGGCGTGAGATCCCCAGCGACTCGAAAGCACCGGCGGTGGACAGCGCCTCGAGCTGCACCTCGGTCACACCCGTTCGCCGAACGAGATCACGCAGGTCGCGGAACGGTCCGTGCGCGTCACGCTCGGCAACGATGCGCTCGGCGGTCGGCTGCCCGACACCCTTGACCCCAGCAAGCCCCAACCGCACGGCGAAGTTCCCGTCGCGACGGTGCGCAGCCGACTCATCCGGCGCGTCACGATCGAACGGACCCACCGGCGGCTGGATGCGGTGCGTACAGGCATCCATACCGGTCGGTGTCGGCATCCGATCCGACATCACGGGCTCAACCCCGGCCCACACACCGGAGGCGTGCAGATCGGGGCGACGCACTTCCACGCCGTGGCGGCGGGCATCCGAGACGAGGGTCGCCGGCGAGTAGAAGCCCATCGGCTGGGCACGCAGGAGCCCGGCCAAAAACGCGGCGGGATAGTGCAGCTTGATCCACGAACTCGCATAGACGAGCAGCCCGAACGAGAGCGAGTGGGATTCGGCGAACCCGAAGTTCGCGAATGCCTGGATCTTCGCGTAGATCGCATCGGCATCCTCGCCCACGAGATCGTTGCGCGCCATGCCTTCGTAGAGCTTCTCGCGCAGCGACTCGATCCGCTCGAGCCCGCGTTTGGAGCCCATCGCCCGGCGCAGCAGATCGGCATCCTCAGCGGTGCAGTCGCCGATCGCGACAGCCATCTGCATGAGCTGCTCCTGGAACACCGGAACCCCGAGGGTGCGCTCGAGCACCGGCTTGAGCTTCGGATGCGGGTAGGTGACCTTCTCGTCCCCGAGCTTGCGTCGCACGAACGGATGCACCGCGCCACCCTGAATCGGACCGGGGCGAATGAGAGCGATCTCGATCACGAGGTCGTAGAACCGCCGCGGCTGCAGGCGCGGGAGCAGCCCCATCTGAGCGCGGGACTCCACCTGGAACACCCCGATCGAATCGGCCCGGCACAGCATGTCGTAGACCGCCGCTTCCTCTTTCGGGAGCGTTGAGAGCTCCCAGTCCTCCCCCGTCGCCTCGTGGATCATGTCGAAGCAGTACTGCAGCGCCGCCAGCATCCCGAGGCCCAGCAGATCGAACTTCACGAGGCCCATCCAGGCTGCGTCGTCCTTGTCCCACTGGATGACGGTGCGGTTCTCCATGCGCGCGTGCTCGATCGGTACGACCTCCCCGACCGGCCGCTCGGTGAGCACCATGCCACCCGAATGGATGCCGAGATGCCGCGGCGCCTTCAGCAGCTCGCCGGCGTACGCGATGACCTGGGCGGGGATGTCGTGTTCGGGGCTGCTCTCCAGGGAGCTCCCCCATCTTTCGACCTGCTTGGACCAGGCATCCTGCTGACCCGGCGAGAAGCCGAGGGCCTTGGCCATGTCTCGCACGGCATTCTTGGGCCGGTACTGGATGACGTTCGCGACCTGCGCGGCGCGGTCCCGTCCATAGGTCGCGTAGACCCACTGGATGATCTCTTCGCGCCGGTCGGAGTCGAAATCGACGTCGATGTCGGGCTCCTCGTCGCGCAGGCTCGACAGGAACCGCTCGAAGGGCAGGTCGTAGGCGATCGCGTCGACGGCGGTGATGTCGAGCAGATAGCAGATGGCGCTGTTGGCCGCCGACCCTCGCCCTTGGCACAGGATGCCGCGGCGCCGGGCCTCTTGCACGATGCCGTGCACGATGAGGAAGTACCCGGGAAAGTCCTTCATCTCTATGACGCCGAGTTCCCGTTCGATGCGGTCGCGGTCCTTCGGGGCTAGATCGGGATACTTGCGGGGCACCGCCTCCCAGACGAGGTGGCGCAGCCACGTCATCGGTGTGTGGCCCTCCGGAACCGGCAGCTTCGGTAGGGCGGGCTTGGCCCGGCGCAACGGAAAGGCGAGTTCGTCGGCAAGGGTCACGGTGTTCGCCACCGCACCGGGGTACCGGGCAAACCTCTCAGCCATCTCGGCACCCGAGCGCAGGTGCGCCCCGGCGTGGGCGGGGAGCCAGCCGTCGAGCTCGTCGAGCCCCCGGTTCGCCCGGACCGCCGCCACCGCCGCGGCAAGTTGCGCGCGCTCCGGGGCCGCATAGTGCACGTTGTTGGTCGCGAGCAGCGGCAAGCCGCGGTCGGCGGCGAGCGCGGCGAGGCTGTCGTTGTCTCGCGTGTCCGACGGATTGCCGTGGTCGATGAGTTCGACGTGCACGGCGCCCGGGCCGAACAGCGCGACGAGCTCGTCGAGGGCAGCGGCTGCGGCATCCGGCCCACCATCGGCCAACGCGCGACGGACAGCGCCCTTGCGGCATCCGGTGAGCACCGCCCATTCCGACCGGCCGCGAGCGCCGGTGAGTCCGTCGAGGCGTTCCTCGCCGCGGGCGAAGGCCGCGAGCTGCTCGAGGTCATAGTGCGGGCGCCCCTTCTCGGCCCCCTGCAGCTGGGCGCGGGTGAGGGCGGAGGCGAGCCGGTGATACCCCTCCTCGCCCCGGGCGAGCACGAGCAGGTGGGCGCCCACCGGGTCGGGTTCCCCGTTCTGCGGCTTCGGCAGCTCAAGGGAGAGCTCGGCTCCGAACACGGTCTGCAGACTCAGCTGCTCGGCGGCTTCGGCGAAGCGGACGATGCCGTAGAAACCGTCGTGATCGGTGATTGCGAGCGCGTGGAGCCCGAGGCGCTCGGCCTCCTCGGCGAGATCCTCGGGTGAGGATGCCCCGTCGAGGAACGAGAACGAGGAGTGCGCGTGCAACTCGGCGTACGGCACGGTTTCGGCAGGTCGCTCGATCGGCGGTGCAACATAGGGTCCGCGCTTGTGCGACCAGGCCGGGCTGTCACCGCCGTCGCCGGGGGAAGGCTTCGGGCGGCGTCGGTCGCTGAGCAGCCGTTCCATCTCCGACCACGACACCGACGGGTTGTTGAATCCCATCAGTCGTACCGTCCCTCGGCATGCCACGCACCCTGCTCGCACACCAGCAGCCAGGCAGTCTGGTCGGCATCCACGACCTGGAAACGGTGCGCCCGCCGCGCCCGTTTCGCATCCCACGCGCGTTCGATCACCGGCCATGGCCCTGCCCAGGCAGCCACTGCCCGACGCCTGCCGGTTTCGATCATGAGCGTCGGTGTGCCGGTGAGCTGCCCACGGTCATCGACCGAGACGGTGACCCCGGATGCCGACACCACCTCGACCGCGACCGGGGCGGCGAACACGGTGGCCGGGAGCGGATCGGGGAGGCTCCCGGGCCAGGGGCGAGCGCGTTCGGCGGCGAGCGTGCGGTGGTCGCGGGGCAGCCGGTCACCCCACGGCACCCACACCTGTCGCTCGGCGAGCCAGCGCCCACCACCGATCGCGGGAGTGACGACCCCACGGTGACCGAGCATCGCCTGCACTCGCGAGAGCGCGTGGTGGACCCGTTCTTCGGGACCCGAGCCGAAAATCGCCGGGGCGTGGTGGGATGCCGCATCAACCGCCTCGGGCGAGATCCGCACGAGTCCGACACCCGTAACGAGGTTGGCCGCATCTTCGGCGAGCTGCCAACGCACCCGGTCGACGATCGCTGCGGCATCGAATGATCCCGGATGCAGCCACACCCGCTCGCTGCGTTCCCTACGGTCGCCAACCAGCTCGATGCGCACCTCGGTGCAGACCAGGTCGATCGCCCCGAGACCGGCGACGAAGGCATCCGCGGTCTGGCGCACCCCGAACGCGACCTGTTCGGCAAGCTCGAGCGGCGGCTCGAAGGCGATCTCGCGCGCAAGCTCCGGCGGCGGCACACGCGGCTCGATCTGCCGGGAATCACTGCCGGCGGCGAGTGCCCGGAGTCTGACTCCTCGCTCACCCAGCCGCTCACGCACACGCTCTTCGGGCATGGCAGCAAAGGCCCCGAGGGTCTGGATGCCGAGGCGGGCGAGCAGGTCGACGATGCCGGATCCCGGGTCGGGGTCGCCGAGCGCGGCGACCGACAGCGGGGCGAGAAACGCGGATGCCGCTCCCTCCGGCACGACGCGGATAGGCTCGGCCGCCGTGGTCGCACTGCGCGCAGCTTGCTCGGCGGTGAAGGGACCGTCGGCAACCCCGATGCGAACATCGACGAGGCTGAGTTCCCGCATCCGTTCAAGCAGCACCCGCGCCGCGGCGGACTCACCACCGTAGTAGCGGGCGGGGCCACGGGCACGGATCGCGCACAGCCCGGGGCGGATGACCTGCACCCCCGGTGCCCGCTCTTCGAGCTGAGCGACGACCGGCGAGAAGGCGCGATGATCGCGTACCGGGTCAGCGGCGACGATGGCGATGGCCGGGCACCGGGCCTGCGCATCGCGCCGCCGAAGCCCTCGGCGTACCCCGTCACGCCGCGCCGCCGCCGAGCATGCGATCACGAGGTTCTTCTCGACCACGGCGATCGGGTCGGCAGGATCGAGCGGATGCGGCCCGTCTCGGGTCAGGGCGATGACCGGCCAATCCGGCATCCAGACCACGAGGCTTCGCGTCGGCGCTCGCAGGGATGAGTCGGCAGGCATGTCACCCTGCTTCCCGAACAGATAGGGCTTCCCGAACTGATAGGGCTTCCCTGACGAACAGAGCTTCACGCTCACTCACGCTTCGAACTGCGGGAGAAATCTCTCGGCCAACGTCGACGACTCCCCCGGGCGCCGGGAGCAGAACGGGTCCGCGCCGCGGGGTCGACAGTCGGCGACTTGTCACCGTGACGGTGACTTCTCGCGCGTCCAGATATCCGTGCCCGCGACCGAGCCCACTCCAGCCCGGATCGCTCACCGACAGCGACGCCTCAGCTTGCGGCCACGGCCCCTGCACGAGCAGCACACCATCGCGATCACGCAGGCGTGCCGCGAACCGAGCGGCATCGGCATCCGACACCCGCCCCGGCGGACGCACCGCCACCACAGGCAGCACCTCGGCGACCGTCGCCGCCACCGCGAGCCACCGCGACCCCGGATCGGGAATCATCACGAGCCGCGACAGATCAACCCCGAGTCGCTCGGCGGCCTCGGCTCCCAGGTGCGGCATCCCCACGACCCCGCACCAGGAACCTGCCTGCGAGGGCGGCGCGAGCAGGGCGAGGAGGAGCGAGACGGATGCCGTCCCCGGCGCAAGCGTGTACACCGACCCGGGCCGCAATCCACCGCCAGGAAGCAGCCGCGAGAGCGCGGGATACGCCGGCAGCACCGGAGCATCCAGGGATCGGCCCTGCACCTGCTCGACCTGGGCGCGAAGGCGATGCACCTCGGCTAGCCGGTCGCGGACGTCGGCGACGGCTTCCGTGCGCTGTGCTCCCATGATCGCCCTCACTCCCACAGGTTAGAACGCATGTTCTAATGCGTCAATGCGATGAGAGCACGATACGAGAGCCATCCGACATCGAAAACGCAGCTATCCTCGGAGCTCATCTCTTCCGTCAGAGAATCCGGTCCGAGGGACCCCACAGAACCGGGGCTCACAGACGGAACCAGCAAGAATAGATACTTTGTTCTAACCCTCGAGCTGGGGTTGAGGGTTGTGAGGGCCTCAGGACGGAGCGATCTCGGCGGTTGTGGCGATGCGCGCGAAGCCGCCGCCCTGCAGCACGAGCGCCGTACCGGCCATGAGCTCAGCCGCCGCCCGGCGCACGACACCGAGCCCCGGGATCTCTTCCTCGAGATCGAACGTGCGGGTCGCATCCAGCACGACAGTCACGTCGTAGCCGAGGTTTCCCGCCATCCGGGCGGTGGTCTCGACGCACATGTTGGTCTGGATGCCGCACAGCACCAGTTCACCGATCCCCCGCTCCTGCAGCCACGCATGCAGGTCGGGGTCGCCGTAGAACGCCGAGTTCACGTTCTTGGTCACCAGCACCGCGGCATCCGCGTTAGCCACGGCATCGACCAACGCGTTGCCCGGGTTGGACGGATGCAGCGGAGATTCCGGATGCCGCGAGTCGTGTCGCACGACCACCACCGGCTCCCCCGCGAACGCCTCGATCAGCCGCGCGACATTAGCCTCACAGTCGGGATTTGCGGTCGGACCCCAGAAGTCGAGGTCATCGAACCCCCACTGCGTATCGATCACCACGAGCGCGCGCGTCATGCTCACATCCCATCACGCCGCGCCGACACTACAGGCGGCGCATCCTGGACTGGCAGGAATCCGTCCACAACAGGCGCCCCCGCCCGCGCACTCGGGAGGTTCTGGTCACTCGGGAGGGTGGATGCCGCATCCACACCCTCCCGAGCATCCATCCCCTCCCGAGGGGACACAGCCCGCCGCGGCACGACCGCACCCAGCACGATCCCGGTGAGCACGAGGCCAAGCCCCGCCACCTGCGCAAGACCGAACGACTCCCCCGCGACGAAGACGCCCAGTGCCACGCCGGTCACGGGGTTGAGCAGTCCGACAAGCCCCACGGTCGCGGCTGGCAGGCGCCGCAGGCCCGCGAACCAGACGGTGAAGGCGAGCGCTGTTGACACGAGCGAGAGGTAGGCGAACCCAACGAATGAGGTCGGGGTCAGCGCGGGAGGCGGACCGTCCACGATGAGCGCGACGGGCAGCAGCATGAGGCCGCCCATCGCCAGCTGCCACGACGCCATCGTGAGTCCCGGAATCTCGTTGCCCCACCGCCCCGTCAGCACGAACCCGAGCGAGGAGGAGATCATCCCGGCGAACGCGGCACCGAGCCCCCATCCGTCGACGGGCTCGCCGCCGACACCGACCAGCAGCGCGACACCGAGGAGCCCGATTCCCGCGCCGACGGCCGCGAGCACGCGCGGCCGCTGCCGGCGCAGCATCCAGGCCAGCAGCATCATGGCGGCAGCTGACGCCGACATGACTGTCGCCGCAACACTCGAGGGCAGGCGCTGGCCGGCGATGTAGACGAGGACGAAGAAGCCGCCGACGTTCAGGATGCCGAGCACCGCGGCACGCCACCACCACACCCCGTGTGGGAGGCGGCGCGAGATCAGCAACAGGATGAGTCCCGCCGGCAGGGCACGAAACAGCGCACCCCACAGCGGAGCATCGGCGGGCAGGAACTGTCGCGTCACGAAGTACGTACTGCCCCAGGCGATCGGTGCGATCGCGGTCAGCAGGAGCCATCTCACGGATTTATCTTCCACGGAAGCTAACAATAGCTTCCGTGGAAGATTTATTCCCCTATCGTGGATCCATGGATGCCGCCCCCGACCGCGTCACGCAGATCCAAGCCGAATGGCGCCGCGAACGTCCCGACATCGACACGTTCCCCCAGGGCATCATCGGGCGTCTGCACCGCATCGGACTGCTCCTGGACCGCCGTCTCGATGAGGTCTACGCAAGCTTCGACCTCAGCTACGCCGAGTTCGACATCCTCGCGACCCTACGCCGCGCCGGTGCGCCCTACCAGCGGCGGGCCGGTGAGCTTGCCGACCACACGATGGTCACCAGCGGCGGCCTCACCAAACGCGTCGATCGCCTCATCGCCCGTGGGCTCGTCGAACGCCGCCCCGAAGCATCCGACGCGCGCGGCAGGCTCATTGGCCTGACGGATGCCGGACTCGCCCGCATCGACGAAGCCTTCACCGCGCACATGGCCGGCGAGCACCGCATCATCGAGGAGCTGGGGACGGATGCCGAAACACTCGCGCCGATTCTGCGCCGCTGGCTCGGCGTCCTGGAGCCACCCGCGTAAGAGTCAGGCAGCAAGCGCGAGATAGGGCTCCCACGACGGGTCGGTGCGATCGGTGCCGCGCACCGTCCACTGCGCTCCGCGCGGCGCTCCCGGCGTCAGGCGCAGCTCCCAACCCATCTCCTGCGGCGTGCGGTCACTCTTGAGGTTGTTGCACTTCAGGCAGCACGCCACGAGGTTCTCCCACGAGTCAGCGCCACCCCGAGAGCGCGGCAGGATGTGGTCGATCGTGGATGCCGATCTGCCGCAGTATCCGCAGCGATGCGCGTCTCGGCGAAGCACCCCGCGACGGGTCACCGGGATGGTGCGTCCGCCAGGAACCCGAACGTAGCGGCTGAGCAGGATCACCGCGGGCCGATCGTGCGCCCCGTCCGTACCCCAGACCGGATCCTCCGGGATGTGCTCGATGACGGTGGCTTTGTCGTTCATGACGAGCACGAGCGCCCGCTTGAACGACACGACGGCCAGCGGTTCGTAGCCCGCATTCAACACCAGAGTGCGCATTGCTGTCCTCTCGAACGGCCCGAGACGGCTTCCCGGGATTCTTCGACGTTCGACGTGATCAGAGCGCGCAAGGCATGAAAAAAGGCGCTGTCTCTACAGACAGCGCCCTGGAACCACAGCACAGCTGCGGTGTCCGAGAACATGATGCCGAAGGACGAGGCGCCCCAGTGCAACCGTGGTTCGGCTGCGCGGTGTGCTGCCCATCGGACTCTCTCCCGTTCTCTTACACGTCGCGATAAGGCTAATGCACCTCACGACACCCGAAGGTCAACGAGGGTGAACGGAACGTGGCGTGTCGAGGAACGAAACCGGCGCTCAGCCGGCGTTGGCGTTCAGCCACGCCATGGGGTCGACGAGCGCACCGCCGACTCGCACCTCGAAGTGAAGGTGGGTGGTCGTGGCAGATCCGGTCTGACCCATGAGACCGATCATCTGGCCGGCCGACACGGTCTGTCCGGCGCCCACGGTGCGGCTTCCCCAGATCATGTGCGCGTACAGAGTCGTGACAACCTGACCACCGATGACCGAGTCGATCACGACAGCGTTCCCGTAGCCGCCGAGGCCGTCCTGCGCGACACGCACGACTCCGTCGGCTGCCGCGAAGATCGGCGTTCCGCCCGAGTTGAGCATGTCGAGGCCGTTGTGGTTCGGACGCGTGGGTGTGCGGAACCCGTTGATCGCCCAGTCGCTGTGGAAGCTCGCCACGGGCCAGCGCACGGCCCCGGACCCCGGGGCCACCATGTTGATGTTGACCGATGCGGAACTGCTGGACGCGAGCGAAGCAGCCGCACGAGCCGCAGCGGCCGCAGCCTCTTCAGCCTTCTTCTTCTCGATCTCTTCGGGAGTGGTGGCCGAGTAGCTCTCGCGGTTGAGGTCGGTCGTCGCCGCATCCGACGCGATCACGATCGACTGCGCGTCGCCCTCGGCAACCTGCTGCAGGGTCACCGATTCATCGGGCTGCTGAAAGGACGCGTATGCCGGGAGGGCGACAGTGGCCACGAGGCCGCCGACGATCACGAGGGTTGCGACATTGCGAACCGGACCACGCACGCTCGCCTTGGGAGTACGGGCTGCCGGCCGGGCAACGGATGCCGCGGGTGCGGTCTTGCCTGCGGGCTTGTCGACGGCCCCGCGACGGATGCGGGCAAGACGCGAGGTCTTTCGGGTCGTCGCGGCCTCGGCATCCACCGCGGTCGAATCGTTCTCTTCAGCCAACTAAGTCCTCCGGCGCCTCTGCGCCGGAGCGCCGACTCGTCACGTTTCGGTGCGGAACCTGCGTTCCGCTCGATCACGGGGGTCACCGTTCGAATGACGAGCCGCGAGGCAATTCGATCGGGATCCGAGGTCGTGCTGGACTCGCTCGGACTGTTCGAGGCTACCCGAAGGTAACGAACATGTCACGCTGGCGGCCGGAGATAACCCCTCCGTGCGGGGTGGGGAGGAAGTGACGGACTGGCCGCAGTCAAACGCGGTCGTCGACGAGGAAGATATGCCCCGCGACCTCGACCGGCAGTTCGAGACCCTCGTCCGCGCCATCCATCTCAACAAGGACGTACCCCTCGTTGTAGCGATAGCTTCCGTGAGCCCCGGGCAGCACCCCGGCGCCCTTGAGCTGCTGCAGCAACTCGGGATCGACCTGAGCCGGCTCGGCAAGCCGACGGATTGTTCCCGTGATCGGCTCGCCTGCGGCATCGAGCTTGCGAACGAGCCCCACCACACCGGATTCGAACGTCAGCGCCGGAACATCACCGAGCTGATCGAGCCCCGGAATGGGGTTCCCGTAGGGCGACTCGGTGGGGTGATCGAGCAGCTCGACGAGCCGGCGCTCGACCTGCTCGCTCATGACGTGCTCCCACCGGCAGGCCTCATCGTGAACGTACGCCCAGTCGAGTCCGATGACGTCGGAAAGCAGTCGTTCGGCCAGGCGGTGCTTACGCATGACATCGATGGCCTTCTGGCGCCCGAGGTCGGTGAGCTCGAGGCTCCGATCCTCGGTGACGACGACCAGGCCGTCCCGCTCCATGCGTCCCACCGTCTGCGAAACCGTCGGGCCCGAGTGCCCGAGTCGCTCCGAGATCCGCGCCCGAAGCGGAGTGATGTTCTCTTCTTCGAGTTCGAGGATCGTACGGAGGTACATCTCCGTCGTATCGATGAGATCAGTCATGCGCAATCCTCGGGTCGGCATCCTCGTGGGGGTAAGACGAGCCTAGCCTTTTCCCGACCCCCGGTCCGGGCCGCACCCGGCGCAACCCTAGAATCGGGACATGGTCGAGTTGCCCCGAGAACTGCTTCCCGTTGACGGCCGATTCGGCTGCGGACCCTCCAAGGTCCGTGGCGCTCAGCTCGAAGCTCTCGTCACGCGTGGAGCATCCCTGCTGGGAACGTCGCACCGTCAGGCCCCGATCAAGAACCTGGTCGGGAGCACCCGCGAGGGTCTGGCCGATCTGCTGCGCGCCCCCGAGGGCTACGAGATCATCCTCGGCAACGGCGGCTCGACGGCATTCTGGGATGCCGCGGCTTTCGGCCTCATCGAGCGTCGCAGCCAGCACCTGACATTCGGGGAGTTTGGTTCGAAGTTCGCCGCGGCCGCGAAAGCCCCCTGGCTCGAGGCACCGGATGTCCGCAAGAGCGAGCCGGGCACCGGCGGGACCGCCGAACCGGTCGAGGGCGTGGATGTCTACGCGTGGCCGCACAACGAAACCTCGACAGGCGTCTCTGCTCCCGTCGCTCGCGTCGCCGGAGACCACGGCGCACTGACGGTCATCGATGCAACCAGCGCGGCCGGCGGTATCGACTTCGACGCCACCCAGGCCGACGTCTACTACTTCGCCCCGCAGAAGAACCTCGGTTCCGACGGTGGGCTCTGGTATGCCCTCGTCTCGCCTGCGGCAATCGAACGGATCGAGCGGATCGCGGCATCCGACCGTTACATCCCCGAGTTCTTGAGCCTGAAGAACGCGATCGACAACTCCCGGTTGAACCAGACACTCAACACTCCGGCGGTAGCTACCCTCCTCATGCTCGATGAGCAGGTGCGCTGGATCCTCGACAACGGCGGACTCGCATGGGCCGGAGCCAAGACTGCAGCAACCTCGGCGGCCCTGTACGCGTGGGCCGAGGCGACCGCCTACACGACCCCGTTCGTCACGAACCCCGCTGACCGCTCACCTGTCGTCGTCACGATCGACTTCGACGAAAGCGTGGATGCCGCAGCCATCGCCAAGAGCCTGCGTGAGAACGGCATCGTCGACACCGAGCCGTACCGCAAGCTCGGACGCAACCAGCTGCGCATCGCGACGTTCGTCTCGATCGATGAGGACGACGTGCGCCGGCTCATCGGGGCGATCGAGTACGCCGCCGAGCGGCTCTAGTCCTCGTCGGGGTCACCCTCGTCGTCACCCTCGTCCGGGTCGACGTCGGTGGCTTCGTCGTCAGCGTCGTCTTCGTCGTCCTCAGCGCCGTCTTCCTCAGCGTCCTCGTCGAGCTCATCGATGTCGACACCGTCGACGTCGCCGCTGTGCAAGAGCCGCGACCCGTCCTCGTCGAAGTCGTCAGCATCCAGATCATCAACGTCATCGAGGTCGTCGTCTTCGTCGTCGCCCTCGTCTCCGTCAGCCTCGTCGGAGTCGTCATCCTCGTCACCGGATGCCGCCTCTGCTGCCAACGCCGCCTGAGCTGCCTGGTAGTCAGCCAGACGCACCGCCCACGGCACCCATTCCGGCGCGAGCAGCGCATCCTCGCCGGGCAGAAGCTCAGCCTCGAGCACAGTGGTCTCTTCCTCGCCGACCCGGGCGACACTCACCGTCCAGAACCACCCGGGATACCCGCGCAGGGTCGTCTCGAACCGCAGCGAGACGACGCCGTCCGACTCCACGGTGTACCCGGCAGTCGGGCCCACGGTAGCCGCCGGAGTGATCTCGTGCAGTGCCGCGAGAGCGAGGTCGTGTGCGGCAAGCAGCGCCGGATCAGGCGTCGAGCTCATCGGCCACCTTGCGCAGCACGGCGGCGACCTTCGCACCGTGTGCACTGCTGGGGTAACGACCGCGCCGCAGGTCCCCACCGACACCATCGAGCAGTTTCACGAGATCCTCGATGATGATCGCCATGTCGTCGGCGGGCTTGCGGGAGCGCTTGGCGAGACTGGCGGGCGCCTCGAGCACCCGCACCGACAACGCCTGCGGGCCGCGCTTTCCGTCGGCGATACCGAATTCGAGGCGCGTGCCAGCCTTCACCGTGGCCCCAGCGGGCAGCGCGGTGGCATGAAGGAAGACATCCTGTCCTTCGTCGGAGGAGATGAAGCCGAAGCCCTTTTCCTCGTCGTAGAACCTGACCTTGCCGGTGGGCATGGGAAACCTCGTTCTGAACGGCGCCGCAGTTGGGCGGCAGAAGTGACGCAGGGACCGATCGATCCCCGGTTAAGCCTAGAGCACCGCGACGGAGTAGTCTGGGGCGGATGAGCACGCGAAGCCCTGGCAGCGACCTCCCGGTTCGCACGATCGACCGCGTGCTCGCGTCGATGTCTCTCGGGCTGCTGGCGCTCTCGGTTCTGTCGTTCTTCGCGATCCTCATCGGCTCCGCCTCGCACGCCGACTTCAGTACCGGGCTGTGGCCCGCTGTCGGCATCGTCGTCTACGTCGCACCGATCCTCGCGTTCGCGATGTTGCTGACGGTGCTCATCATGACGTTCGTGCGAAGGGCGCGGGCGAACCGGAGCCAATAGATGGCGGGCGACGAGCGCACACTCGCCACCTGGCTGGCATCGCTCGATGACAACGCCCTCGCTGATCTGTTCACCCGGCGTGGCGTCTCGCCCGCGGCATCCTGGCGCGACTTCTTCGATGCCGCCGAGGCGCTGCTCGATCCGGCGTCGATAGACCGGGCGCTGGCGCGGCTCGACCGTCGCGAACTGACCGCCCTCGTCGCCGCGGGCACGGATGATGTCGCCGCGCCGACCATCGTGGCCTGGGGATTGGCCCGGCCCGGCGGCGCGGTCTATGCCCCGGTGCAGGAGCGGATCGCTGCGGCCGCGAGCGGCTCCGGACTCGCGGATCCGCCCGCCGACGTGGCCGAGACCGCGAGCGCGTCGCCCGCCCCCGTCCCAGCTTCGGCGGCCGAGACCGCGAGCGCCGCAGAGCGGATCTTCACGGCATCCGCATCGCTGGCCGATGTGCTGTTGGCTGCCCTGCACGTTCCGCTGACTCTCACCGGCGCAGGCGCGGTCAGCGCTGCAGACCGCAAGCGCCTCACTGAGTCGGGCGCGATCGGCGCGCCCGAGGACCTCGACGATCTGATCGCCGCAGGTCTCGCCGCAGGACTGCTCACGCCGATCGGGCGGGAGCTCGTCGTCACCGCCACGGGCGAACAGTGGCTGGATGGCGGCACCGTCGCGCGGTGGGCGGCGATCGCCGACGGCTATCGTCGCAGTCTCCCAACGGGCCTGCGCACCCCGCGGGGTGGAATCGTCGGCCCTGCCGGCTGGGCGGGCACGTACCCGCTGAGCCCGGAATGGCCGGCGCGGGCTGCAGCGCTGCGACAGACGGCGCAGCGGTGGGGCATCCTCGCGGCAGAGGGAACGGTCCCGACTTGGTCACGTGGACTCATCGAGGGCACAGGTCTCGACACTGATGCGTTGCGCGATGCTCTTCCCGCCGAAATCGACCGGATCTACCTGCAGGCGGACCTGACCGCTGTCGCTCCCGGCCCACTCGCCCCCCGGCTCGACCTGCGCCTGCGCAGGATCGCGCGGCGCGAATCCCGTGCGCAGGCCTCGACGTACCGGTTCACGGCTGAGACGATCGGGGCCGGCCTCACCGACGGGGAGAGCGCCGATTCGATCCGCGACTTCCTGCGCGAGCTGTCGCTCACCGGCATCCCGCAACCGCTGGACTACGTCATCGACACGACAGCCTCCCGGCACGGTTCGGTCACAGTCCGCTCGGATGCCGCGAGCCCCAACACGATCGTCGAGAGCAGCGATCCGCACCTGCTCGATCTCGTCGTCATCGACCAGGCCCTGCGCCCCGTCGGCCTGGTGCGCCACGGCGATGTGCTCGTGAGCCGGGTCGGTCGTGATCACCTGTTCTGGGCACTGGCCGATGCGCGCTACCCCGTCGTCGCGCTCGACGAGCACGGAGCACCCGAGTCACTCCGACGCCGAACCGCGGCGCAGACTGCTTCCGCAGAACCGGCGGGCGACGTCTACGCGCGTCTCATCGGGTCGCTGCGCGCCTCGGGCGGCGACGGCGACGCCGCTTGGCTGGAGCGCGAGCTTGAGCAGGCGGTGCGCACGAAGTCGATCATCGTGGTCACGGCGCAGATCAGCGACGCCGAAACCCGCACGTTCACGCTGGAGGCCACGGGGCTCGGCGGCGGCCGGCTGCGGGGCAGAGACCGGGGCGCGGATGTCGAACGCACCCTCCCGATCTCGACCATCGTGAACGTCTCGCCGGCCTGAGAGCCGTCCGCCCCACCACCTCGCGGGTAGACTGGATCGCTATGGCTGACGGCCCTCTCATCGTGCAAAGCGACCGGACAGTGCTGCTTGAAGTGGCACATCCGGATGCCGAATCCGCACGCCACGAACTCGCGATCTTCGCCGAACTCGAGCGCGCTCCCGAGCACATCCACACGTACCGCATCACGCGGCTCGGCCTGTGGAATGCCCGGGCGGCCGGGCACACGGCCGAAGACATGCTGGGCACCCTCGACCGGTGGACACGCTTCCCGGTGCCGCCGTCGGTCGCTATCGACATCCGCGAAACGGTCGGCCGCTATGGCCGCCTCGTGATCGAGCGCGACACCGTCGACGGGTCCGAGGAGCCTGCGCTCGTGCTGCGGTCGACGGATGCCGCGGTGCTGGCCGAGGTCACGAAGAACAAGCGCATCCAGCCACTGCTGGTGGGGCATCCCGCCCCCGACACGTACGTCATCGACGCCTGGGCGCGGGGGCAGATCAAACAGGAGCTGCTGAAGATCGGCTGGCCCGCCGAAGACTTCGCTGGTTACACACCCGGAACGCCGCATCCGATCGACCTCGCCGAGCAGGACTGGCACCTGCGCCCCTACCAGCGGCAGGCTGTCGACGCGTTCACCGACGGAGGGTCGGGAGTCGTTGTGCTTCCCTGCGGCGCGGGCAAGACACTCGTCGGGGCAGGCGCGATGGCCGACACCAAGACGACAACGCTGATCCTGGTCACCAATACCGTCAGCGCGCGGCAGTGGCGCGACGAGCTGCTCAAGCGCACGAGCCTCACGCCCGAAGAGATCGGCGAGTATTCGGGGCAGGCCAAAGAGGTCAAGCCGGTCACGATCGCGACCTACCAGATCCTCACCGCCAAGCGGAAGGGACAGTACGCGCACCTCGCGCTGCTCGACGCCCTCGACTGGGGTCTCATCGTCTACGACGAGGTCCATCTGCTACCAGCCCCCGTCTTCAAGCTCACGGCCGACCTGCAGGCCCGTCGACGGCTGGGCCTCACGGCGACGCTCGTGCGCGAAGACGGCCGCGAGGGCGATGTGTTCAGCCTCATCGGCCCCAAGCGGTTCGATGCCCCCTGGAAAGAGATCGAGTCGCAGGGCTTCATCTCCCCCGCAGCCTGCTACGAGGTGCGCGTCGACCTTCCCGCCGGCGAACGGCTCGAGTACGCGGCGGCAGCAGATGACGAGCGGTACCGGCTCGCAGCCACAGCCCCGGCGAAGATCGGCGTCGTGAAGGATCTCGTGGCACGGCACGCCGGCGAACAGACCCTCGTGATCGGTCAGTACCTCGACCAGATTGACGAGATCGCGCAGGCGCTGGATGCCCCGCAGATCACGGGCGCAACCCCGGTCGATGAGCGCGAAGAGCTCTACCGCGGCTTCCGGGAGGGGAAAATTCCGGTGCTCGTGGTGTCGAAGGTCGCAAACTTCTCGGTGGACCTGCCCGAGGCATCCGTCGCCATCCAGGTGTCGGGATCGTTCGGGTCCCGACAGGAGGAGGCGCAGCGGCTCGGCCGACTCCTGCGCCCCAAACAGTCGGGCAATACTGCCAGCTTCTACACGCTCATCGCGCGCGACACGGTCGACCAGGACTTCGCGCAGAACCGGCAGCGGTTCCTCGCCGAACAGGGCTACAGCTACACGATCCTGGATGCCGACAAACTCGCGGCGTGACCTGCACAGTCCGGCATCCGTCTACCGCAGGTAGGCGATCTCGCCGAGGTCGGAGGATGCCTACCTGAACCGTCCTACACCGCGGGTTCCTCCTACGCCTGGGAGGGGGGAACCGCCGATCCGCGCGATATCCAGCATCCACACCAGGGGAATCACGATAATGGGGGCATGAGCGCACCCCGCATCCTCGTCGTCGACGACGAGCCGAACATCCGAGACCTGCTGATGACGAGCCTCAAGTTCGCCGGCTATCAGGTCAAGGCAGTCGCCAATGGCGCCTCGACGATCTCGGCAGTCCTCGAGGAGGAACCCGACCTCATCCTGCTCGATGTCATGCTTCCCGATATGAACGGATTCAGCGTCACCAAGCGCCTGCGCGGCGCCGGGTACACCGCCCCGATCCTGTTCCTCACGGCCAAGGACGAGACCGAAGACAAGATCACCGGCCTGAACGCCGGCGGCGACGACTACGTCACCAAGCCGTTCAGCCTCGATGAGATCGTCGCGCGCATCCAGGCGATTCTGCGCCGCACGATGCAAACCGACGAGGAGTCGGTCATCCGCGCCGGAGAACTGACGATGGATCAGGACACCCACGATGTCTCAGTCGGGGACGTCTCGATCGACCTCAGCCCAACCGAATTCAAGCTGCTGCGCTACCTGATGCTCAACCCGAACCGGGTGCTCTCGAAGTCGCAGATCCTCGACCATGTCTGGGAATACGACTTCAACGGGGATGCCGGCATCGTCGAGAGCTACATCTCGTACCTGCGCCGCAAGATCGACCCGTACTCGTCCGAGCCGCTCATCCAGACCAAGCGCGGGTTCGGCTACATGCTGAAGGCAGGCAAGTCGGCGTGAGGCATCCGTCGGAGTCGGCGTGAGCAGCACGACCGAGCGGACCGACGCCGTCACCGGGTGGTGGCGCAGCCTTAGCCTGCGCGCCAAGGTGACGGGCGTTGCCGTGTCGATCCTGGCTCTCGGGCTGATCGCGACCGGCATCGGAACGACGGTGTTCCTGCGCAGCCAACTCTTGGCGAGCGTCGACACGCAAGTCAGCGACCTAGCGGGTGCGGTAGGCGGCTTGTTCGCTATCGACACCTCTACCGGCCAAGTGGTCGTCCCCGACTCCCCACCGACCGAGTATTTCGTCGCCATCTACGATGCTGACGGAAACTACGTCGCTCAGGCCGGCGGCGGACGGCGCGACGCCAAGCCGGACTTCCCGGAGACGTTTCTTCCCTACGCGGATGCGTTTTCGCTGGCACAACAGCCGTTCGATCTGTCGAGCGAGTCCGACACCAGCACTTTCCGCGCGGCGGTCGCACCGGTGGAGATCCCCGGAACCTCGATCTTCTACACCCAGATGGTCGCTTTGCCGATGTCGACGGTGACCCAGACCCTCGCCACCTATCTGGGCATCTACAGCATCCTGTCGGTGATCACGATCGTGCTCGGCGCCGTCGCGATCCGGCTGCTGGTCACCCTTGCGTTCCGGAGTCTCACGCAGGTCGAGAACACCGCGATGGAGATCGCGGCAGGTGATTTCGGCCAGCGCATGACCGACATCGCCCCCGCCACCGAGGTTGGAAGACTCAAGACCGCTATCAACGCCATGCTCGGGCGCATCGATGCCGCGCTGGCGCAGCGAGACGCCACGGTGCGCCAGATGCGCCGGTTCGTCGGCGACGCGTCGCACGAACTGCGGACGCCCCTCGTCACCGTCCGCGGCTACGCGGAGCTGTACCGGATGGGAGCCATCCGCACCGACCAGGATGTCGCACAGTCGATGGAGCGGATCGAGAAAGAAGCCATGCGCATGGGCCTGCTCGTCGAAGACCTGCTTGCCCTTGCCCGGCTCGATGAACGCCGAGACATCCAGTTCGCCCCAGTCGATCTGCGGCCGCTCGCGCGCGATGCAGCCCTCGACGTGCGCGCTGCCGCTCCCCAGCGGCCGGTCGCAGTCATCGATACGACCATCGTCGAGCCGACCGAACAGCGGCCGCCACAGACCGAAACCGACACCCTTGAGACACCCAAACGGCCACGGTCGGCCTTCAGCCGCGCGGGCTCCATCCTGCTGCGCCGCCGCCCGAGGGATGCGCGCGGCACCGCGCCGACCACCGAGCAGATCGTCATCGGGCCACTGGACCTCGGGCCGTCATCGTCGGCGCCTGTCGCGCTCCCCCCGATCGTGCTCGGCGAAGAGAACCGCATCCGTCAGGTGATCACGAACCTCATCGGGAACGCTCGCCGTTTCACCGCCGACGACTCTCCCATCGAGCTGCGCATCGGGGTGGATGCCGCGGCGCAGTCCGGTTGGATCGAGATCGTCGACCACGGTGAAGGCGTGCCGGACCAGATCAAAGACAAGATCTTCCAGCGGTTCTGGCGCGCCGACAACTCGCGCACGCGCGAGACCGGCGGGTCCGGACTCGGGCTGTCGATCGTCGCTTCCATCGTGGAATCGCTCCACGGCTCGGTCCGCGTCATGGACACTCCCTGTGGCGGCGCCACATTCCGCGTCGGATTCCCTCTCGCCAGGCATCTTGACCCAGCCGAGCATGCCTTGCTCGAAACGCAGCCGCTGGACCGCCTGCCGGCTGATCTGCGGAGCGACCCCCCGGCCTGAGCACCGCGCACCGAGTTCTCCTCCCCAAAAGGGGCTCAGCCGTGGCCTCTGTGAACAGGGGGTCCGCCGCCGCGCACACGCGAGCCGCGACCGTAGCGTGTCACCTACACTCACGACACCGGGAGGTTCTTGTGGCCGTCTATTCCGTCGACAGCGACGCAGTTTTTGCCGCAACGGCAGGTGTGCGGGCCACCGCAGACCGCGTCCGCGCAGAAACGCACACCATGCTCGCCCAGCTCACCGGCCTGCAGTCGCACTGGACCGGGGCGGCATCTCTTGCCTTCGCCGGCGTCATCGACCAGTGGCGCGCAGCCAACGCTCAGGTGGAGGAGGCCCTCAGCGCAATCGGCGTCGCCCTGGAAGCGGCAGGACACCAGTACGCGGATGCCGAGCAGATGACCCTCGGCCTGTTCCGCTGATCGCACCGAAAACGACCGAAGGCCCCTCCACGTGGGAGGGGCCTTCGGTGTGAAATGCAGCCGGACTCAGAAGTCCATGCCACCCGACGGGTCGGCGGGCATGGCCGGAGCCTTCTCGGGCTTGTCGGCGACGACGGCCTCGGTCGTCAGGAACAGGCCCGCGATCGACGCGGCGTTCTGCAGCGCGGAGCGCGTGACCTTCGCCGGGTCGATGATGCCCTGAGCGAAGAGGTCGCCGTACTCGCCAGTAGCGGCGTTCAGGCCGTGACCTGCGGGCAGCTCCGACACCTTGTTCGCGACGACACCCGGCTCGAGACCGGCGTTGAGTGCGATCTGCTTGAGCGGAGCCTCGATGGCGACCTTGACGATGTTCGCGCCGGTTGCCTCGTCACCGCTGAGCTCGAGCGAGCCGAGCGCCTTGGTGCCGGCCTGGATGAGCGCGACGCCACCACCGGGGACGATGCCCTCCTCGACGGCAGCCTTCGCGTTGCGAACGGCGTCCTCGATACGGTGCTTGCGCTCCTTGAGCTCGACCTCGGTAGCCGCTCCGGCCTTGATGACCGCAACGCCACCGGCGAGCTTCGCCAGGCGCTCCTGCAGCTTCTCACGGTCGTAGTCGCTGTCGGTGTTGTCGATCTCGCGACGGATCTGGGTCACGCGACCCTCGATGAGCGCGGCGTCGCCGGCACCCTCGACGATCGTGGTCTCGTCCTTGGTGATGATGACCTTGCGCGCACGGCCGAGCAGGTCCAGGGTCGCGTTCTCGAGCTTGAGGCCCACCTCTTCGGTGATGACCTGGCCACCCGTGAGGATCGCGATGTCCTGCAGCTGAGCCTTGCGGCGGTCGCCGAAGCCGGGAGCCTTGACGGCAGCCGACTTGAAGATGCCACGGATCTTGTTGAGCACGAGGGTCGCGAGAGCCTCACCCTCGACATCCTCAGCGATGATCAGGAGCTCCTTGCCGTCCTGGATCACCTTGTCGACGATCGGCAGCAGGTCCTTGATGTTCGAGATCTTCTGGTTGGCGATCAGGATGTAGGGGTCTTCGAAGACCGCTTCCTGACGCTCCGGGTCGGTCACGAAGTAGGGGTTCAGGTAGCCCTTGTCGAAGCGCATACCTTCGGTCAGCTCGAGCTCGGTGCCGAACGTGTTCGACTCCTCGACGGTGACGACGCCTTCCTTGCCCACCTTGTCGATGGCCTCGGCGATCAGGGCGCCGATCTCGGGGTCAGCGGCGGAGATCGACGCGGTAGCGGCGATCTGCTCCTTGGACTCGACTTCCTTCGCACCAGCGAGCAGCTCGTCGGTGACAGCCTTGACGGCCTTCTCGATGCCCTTCTTGAGCGAAATCGGGTCGGCGCCGGCCGCGACGTTGCGCAGGCCCTCGCGCACGAGCGCCTGGGCGAGCACGGTTGCGGTCGTGGTGCCGTCACCGGCGACGTCGTCGGTCTTCTTGGCGACTTCCTTGACGAGTTCCGCGCCGATCTTCTCGTACGGGTCCTCGAGCTCGATCTCCTTGGCGATCGAAACGCCGTCGTTCGTGATCGTGGGGGCTCCCCACTTCTTCTCGAGCACGACGTTGCGGCCGCGGGGGCCGAGCGTCACCTTGACGGCGTCGGCGAGGGTGTTCAGGCCGCGCTCGAGGCCGCGACGGGCCTCCTCGTCGAAAGCGATCATCTTTGCCATGTGTGTCGTCCCTCCCGGACGGGGCTAGGTCTTAGCACTCACCGATCTGGAGTGCTAACCCATTCTGGCACTCGCCCATGGGGAGTGCAAGCCGCGCACGACGAAGACGACGAAGAGACGGATGCCGCGGCATCCGTCTCTTCTGAAACCTGGTCGACGCGGTGGCTAGACCACCCGCACCGACTCCGCCTGCGGGCCCTTCTGGCCCGTCCCGACGGTGAATTCGACCTTCTGTCCCTCTTCGAGAACGCGGAAACCGGTCATGTCGATGTTCGAGTAGTGGACGAACACGTCTTGACCGTCATCGACGGTGATGAAGCCGTATCCCTTCTCGGCGTTGAACCACTTGACGGTGCCTTGGGCCATGGGTACTCCTGATGCTGGTAGGACACCGTCATCGTATGCACCGGAATCGACCCGAAACGGTCGTAGGACGAAGTATTGACACGCGCGTCTTCACCTTGTTACGGCCCGGAAACACGCGGGCCGCGCGGGTCAGGCCGTGGGCTCGGGAGTGGGCGCACCGGCCGCGGTGCGGTCGAGGCCGATGACGATCGTGAGCTGCTTCGTGGCGCCTTCGTCGACCTCGGTTGCGGGGTCGTCGGTCGGTTGATAAATGTCGCTCTGGGCCACTGCCGCGCCGCCGATCACGTTAGCGAGGCCCAACGCCGCGGCGTAGTCAGCATCCGTCGCATAGTAGACCGTCGTCTCGGGGAAGTCGTCGGTCCCGGCCTGCCCCGCCAGGACGGTGTCGGGGACCCACCCGGCGGCGATGAGCTGGTCTTTCAGCTGCGTGGCAAGGCCGGTCTCTGGCGTCGCGTTGAGGATCAGAACCGAGTAGGACGTGTCGACGACGGGGTCCACGGTGACCGTCGGGGTGGGCTCGGGAGTGGGCTCAGGAAACAGCACGATGCGCCCAAAAACCACGAACATCGCGAAGATCCCCACCGCGATCAGGATGACAGTGGCAAGCGCCGCCCAGAAGAAGACGACTCCGCCGCGCATGTGCGGCTGCTCCGCACGGTGTGCACCGACTCGACCGACATCCTCGGGCAGGTCGTCGAATCGATCGCGCGGGAACTCGGAGTTCGGCATCAGACGATCGTACCGATGCCGCCGAGGGAAACTGTGCGCGGGCGGGCGCCAGGCTCGCCACTGGCCGCACCGGATCGATTGCTGCCACGGCCGTGCTCGCGGAGTCGGCGAAGTCGGCCCATCAGCAGCGGATCGTATGCCTGCGCATCGACCGAATCCAGCATCCGAACCAGCAACTGGTAATACCGAGCGGGCGACATGCCGAGCGTCTGGCGGATCTGTTCTTCTTTCGCCCAGCCCCGCAACCGACACGACGACTCGAAGTCGAGAATCGCGCGCTCACGCTCGTTCAGGGGCACGGTGAGAGGTTATCGGCGAGCACCGACATCCGGCGCGCGCCACTCCACCCATCCGCCGAGTGGGTCGACGACGGCGAGCGCGCGCTCGTCCATACCCAGGACGAAGCCGGGCCGGCCCGCGGCATCCGCGCCCCAGCGATCGTGGAGCCCGGGCGGATCGATGGAGATCCAGTGTGTACCGGGGCGTGCGGCGCGAAGTGCGTCTATGTGCTCGAAGACCCGCGTGCGTCCGGCTCTGGCGATGTGGGGAAGCACGCCCGGGGTGGTCACGACCAGCGTGGCGTCGCCAGGTGCTTCGGCGGCGAGCTGCGCGAGCAGGCCGTCGGCGGTGGCATCTCCTGAAATGAGCGTCGGGGGGTCCGCACGCACGACGTCGAGCGCCGCGACGATCCGCTCGCGTCGCCCCTCCTCCCCCGGCCAGACCAGCGAGGTCAGGAAGCGACGGTCGGCCTCGGATGCCGCATCCAGCGGCGCCAGGTCGATACCGGCACGCCACACGACCTCGGGCAGGTGCAGACTCGGCAGACCCCGGGCGCTGCTTCGAAGCACGACAGGTGATTGACCACCGGCCGGGTCGAGGTCTTGTCCACTCTCGTACCGGTATGAGTAGCGATCGGGGTAGAGACACAGGCCGGCGCTCGCGCCGACCTCGAGAAGCGCAATCGGGCCGTCGATGAGGCTCAGCGCGGGCAGCAGAGCTGCGCATCGCAGCGGTTCGTTGGTCTGCAGACCGCGCGCAGCACACTCCGCCGCTACGCCGTCGATGTTCGCCGCCAGCCACTGCGACCAGGCTGCATACCCGCCTTCGGTCGCGCCCAGCATCCGGGTCACCGCGAACACGAGCGGAGGCTGACGCCGCCCCTCGGGGATACGTGCGAGCAGGCGCTGCGCGTCAGGATCGGCCGCGACGCCCCTGGCCCATTCCTCATATACGTCAGAGCGCCCCGGCGCCTCCTGCGTTGCGAAGCGGCGATAGCGTTCCGCGACACGGCCGGCCTCCGCATCCGGGGATGACACCATGCCCCCATTGTGGAACAGTCCGTCGCCACTTCGTGTTGACTTGTGGTGAGGAGGAGCAATGTCCTATCGCACCGAGAAGTCCGAGTCCGAGTGGCGCGCAGAGCTCAGCGCCGACCAGTACGCGGTTTTGCGCGAAGCGGCAACCGAGCGTCCCTGGACCGGTGAACTGCTCGACGAGAGTCGAGCCGGTCTGTACGCCTGCGCTGCGTGCGGCAACGAGCTGTTCAAGAGCGGCACGAAGTTCGACTCGCACTGCGGGTGGCCGAGCTTCTACGAGTCGGTTCGCCCCGAGGCTGTCGAACTCATCGAGGACCGCAGCCACGGCATGGTGCGCACCGAGGTGCGGTGCTCCCAGTGCGGATCCCACCTCGGCCACGTGTTCCCCGATGGATTCGGCACGCCCACCGGCGACCGGTACTGCATGAACTCGATCGCCCTGACCTTCACGCCCGAAGAGTCCTGACCGTCCGTCACCTCACGCGCGCGCTCCGGGCCGCGTGTGAGGCCACGGCACAACCACGATGGCGACCGACGCTACGGCGATGAGAGCCACCAGCACCTCGTGCCCGAGGCCGGGGCTTGCGGGCGCCGGCCAAAACGCGTCAAGAACAAGAGCAGTCGCCAGCTGGCCGACCACCGAGCCAAGCACGAGCAACAGCACGCCCGTGCGGCGGACGAGAGCTGCCGACAGCAGGATGTACCCGACCCCCAGCGCGCCGCCCGCATAGGGCCACGGATCGCTCGGCCACCGCTCCGGCAACCCCACGATCGCCACGTGGACAGCGGCGATCAGCACGAGCGCGATCGTTCCGCCAAGAAAGTTGACGGCGGTCGCAGCTATCGCTGAGCCGGTCGCGCCGCGAAGCTGACCGTTCGTGGCCTGCTGCCAGGCGACGCCGCCCCCGGCGAGGAACGGCAGGAGCAGCATCCACCAGGGCACCCCAGTGAGGTTCCCCCCGGTCACCGAGATCCCGACGGCGAGCAGGGCGACAGCGCCGCCGATAACCCGCCGGATCGTGACCGGGACCACGCCGGACGGCCCGTAACCGACCCGGTCGATCACGATGCCGAAGACGATCTGGCCGGCGACGAATCCGACCGTGAACAGCGACACCCCGATGATGCCGGCCGTGATGCTCTGGCTGGATACCGTGAAGGCTCCCGCGAGGCCGCCCGCCAGCATCCACCACCGGATGCCGCCAGCGCTGATGCCGTCCCGTAACGCGCGGATCCCTCGACGGCCCGCGGGCGTCAACGCCGCGATGACGGTGATGAGCACGAGGCCGGAACCGAACGAGAACGCCGCGGCGAGAGTGCTGTCGTCGATGCGATGACCGAGTTGGCCGTTAGCTCGCACCTGAAGGGCGGTGAGGGCACCGACGAGGGCAGTACCGAGAAGCCCGAGGGCCGTCGCTGCTCTGCCGGACGTCACCGGTTCATTCTGCCGGACGGGGCGCGTGTGGAGCCGACGACGGGACGTGAACCCGTAACCGCCCGATGACAACGTCCGGTCGGCATCCGATTGCGACACCCGCTGAGCATAGAAGTGCGTGGAGCCGACGACGGGACTTGAACCCGTAACCGCCCGATTACAAGTCGGGTGCGCTACCAATTGCGCCACGTCGGCAGAGCGCCCAGTCTATCGGGGCTCCGAGGTGCTCCCCGTCTCAGGGAGTGGGCGTCGGTGTCGGCGACGACGTCTGATAGTAAGCGTCGGAGTCGATCGTCAACACGAACTGGGCAAACTCCTTCGGGTCATCGAGCGCCCCGACATAGACCGAGCCGTTGACGAGCACGAGCGGTGTGCCGGTGAGTTGGACGCCCTCGGTGTCGGGGATCTCCTCGACCGCGCGCTCGGTTGCCTTCTTCGCCCACGAGAGGAAGTCGCCGTCCTCGATGCAGGCCCGCACGACCTTGGGGTTCGACACCCCGGATGCCTGCGCGATGTCGGCCAGTTCGGTGTCGGAGTACCCGTCGGCGTCGACATCCGGCTGCTGCTCCAGCAACGCGTTGTTGAACTTGAAGAACGCGTCTGATGCGTGGGTGGCGACGCACGCTGACGCTGCTGCGGCGCGCAGCGAGTACTTCGTGCCGTTGGACTTCGCCGTGAGCATCGCGACCGGGTAGTACGTCAGGCTGACCGCACCCTCGTCGACCCAGGTCGACAGCTGCGCCGCGTTGGCGAGCTGGAACTCGGCTGAGCCGGTTGAGAGGTAGTCGACATAGACCCGGATCTCGATTTCGGGCGCCTCGGTGACAACAGGGGTCGGCTCGGGGGTCGCAGCGCTTGTCGCCCCGGCCTCAGTGGACGTGCTGTCGTCGACGCCCTCTTGCGCGATGACCGCACCGTCGACGTCGGTCACCGCGAAACCGTCGGCCTTGGCAGCAGCGGGGCTGAGCGCGCTCGTCGAGGTTGTCGAGGTCACCGCCCAGGTGACCGAGACGGCGACGACGGCGACCACAGCGACGATTCCGACGCCGATGATTCCGGCACGGATGCGGCGCGCTCGCGTCTGCTTCGCGTGAACCTTCTGCGCCTTCTCGCGGACCGCTTCGCGGCGGTCGCGAGCCTCGGGCGCCGTGGGCTGCTCACCGCTGGGCGTCTGATCGCTCGACATGAAACCTCTTCACACAACAAGGGGTCGGGCTGTACCCGACAGGGGGCCGTGGCGTTGGCCGGGGGGATGTCGCTCAGGTAACGACCACCGCCCACGATGGTAGCCAGACAGCCTGGGAAAAGCCCAGACATGGCGCCTCTTTAGGTGTGATGTGGCCGGGAAACCAGCGCCGCTCACGGTCAGGCTATTCGTCGGCCTCTTCCTGTTTGCCGCGCATCACCAACAAGGGGTCGGGCGTTCCCACAACCTCGAAATCCTTGTCGTCGTAATCGAACTGCCCGAGGAAGAACTTCATCGCGTTCACCCGAGCACGCTTCTTGTCGTTGGATCGGATGATGGTCCACGGCGCGTACTTCTTGTCGGTGCGGCGGAACATCTCCTCCTTGGCAACCGTGTACTCGGTCCACTTGTCCAGCGAGGCGATGTCCATCGGCGAGAGCTTCCACCGTCGCACCGGATCGAGTTGACGCAGCGCGAACCGCGTGCGCTGCTCGGTTCGCGAGACCGAGAACCAGAACTTCGTCAGATGGATGCCGGACTCGACCAGCATCCGTTCGAACGAGGGAGTCTGCTCCATGAACGTCTCATAGTCGTCATCCGAACAGAACCCCATGACCCGTTCGACGCCGGCTCGGTTGTACCAGGACCGGTCGAACATGACGATCTCGCCCGCGGTCGGAAAGTGCTGGATGTAGCGCTGGTAGTACCACTGGCCCTGCTCGCGATCACTCGGTTTCGCCAGGGCGACGACGCGCGCAGACCGCGGGTTGAGGTGCTCGGTGAACCGTTTGATCGTGCCGCCCTTGCCCGCGGCATCCCGGCCCTCGAACAGGATGATGGCGCGGCCACCGGTGTCTTCGAGCCAGTACTGGAACTTCAGCAGCTCCACCTGCAGGCGGTACTTCTCGAGTTCGTACTCGTCGCGCGTCATCCGGTCCGCGTAGGGGTAGCCCTCCTGCCACGTGTAGACCGGATTGCCCTCGGGATCGATCAGATCGGGGTCGGGAGTGTGCCCGTCGCGCACGGTGTAGCCGTGCTCGCGCAGGTACTCGATGTAGGCCCGCATATCTCCGGCGGGGACGTTCTCGAACATGGCAGCCTCCGACGGCGCGGTCTGCATCGTGTGCGCCGTCTTCGCATTCTCACTCACCGGAGTACCTCACACGAGACCGACGTTCACCGCCCGGTAAACATCCGGTGACGATCAAGCCCCGCCGTCCCGCCGCCTCGACGATCGGGCGTGTAAGGCTGGGGTCATGAGAATTGTGGTGACCGGCTCGACCGGAAAGCTCGGAAGCGTCGTTGTTCGGGAGCTGAGCGCAGCGGGACACGAGGTGATCGGGTTCGACATCGCCGGCCGCCCCCAGCCGGGCTTCCTGCAGGTGGACCTCACCGATTACGGCCAGGTGATCGATGCCCTCGCGGGCCTTGGCGATCGCGACGACCGCGGGCTCGATGCCGTCGTTCACCTCGCGGCCATCCCGGCACCCGGCATCCGCTCCGAGGTCGCGGTCTTCCACAACAACATGGCAGCGACCTTCAACGTCTTTTGGGCGAGCGTCAGGCTCGGCATCCGTCGCCTGGTCTACGCCTCCAGCGAGACAGTGCTGGGGCTTCCCTTCGACGTGCCGCCGCCGTACGTTCCGGTGGACGAGGAGTATGAGCCTCGCCCCGAGAGCGTGTACTCGCTCGTGAAGACCCTCGAAGAGCGGATGGCGCGCGAGCTCGTGCGTTGGCATCCCGATCTGTCGATCACAGCGCTGCGGTTCTCTAACGTCATGGTTCCGGAGGACTACGCGGCCTTCCCCCGTTTCGATGAGGATGCGCGGGCCCGCAAGTGGAACCTGTGGGGCTACATCGATGCCCGCGACGGATCGCAGGCCATCGAGCGCGCACTCGAGGTCGCGCCGGCCGGGTTCGAGCAGTACATCATCGCTGCAGCCGACACCGTGATGTCGCGGCCGAACGCCGAGCTGCTCGCGGAGGTCTTCCCCGATGTGCCGGTCACCCGCGAGGTCGGACCGAACGAGACGCTGCTGTCGATTGAAAAGGCGACACGGATGCTGGGCTACGCGCCCCAGCACTCTTGGCGCGAGGGCCACTGAGCACAGCGATCCTCGGTGTTCGCTCCCAGGTGGGGGTGGCATACTGAAAGATGCGCCCGATGACGGGCGTGCGGGCCAAGCCCCCGCTCATCCTCACAACGGATCGTCCGGCACGTACCTGCCGGTGAAGGAGAAGAAGAAATGGCGTCAGTCACCTTTGACAACGCAACCCGCCTCTACCCCGGTGGAACCCGTCCCGCAGTTGACAAGCTGAACCTCGAAGTGGGCGACGGCGAGTTCCTCGTCCTGGTCGGTCCCTCGGGTTGCGGTAAGTCCACCTCGCTGCGCATGCTCGCGGGCCTTGAAGAGGTCAACTCGGGTCACATCCGCATCGGCGAGCGCGACGTCACCGATGTCCCGCCGAAGGACCGCGACATCGCGATGGTGTTCCAGAACTACGCGCTGTACCCCCACATGACCGTCGCCGAGAAC
This sequence comes from Microbacterium schleiferi, assembly GCF_020781975.1. Taxonomy (GTDB): domain Bacteria; phylum Actinomycetota; class Actinomycetes; order Actinomycetales; family Microbacteriaceae; genus Microbacterium. The sequence continues at coordinate 84,060 of NZ_JAJGNI010000001.1, read as the reverse complement.
ATGGGCTTCGCCCTGAAGATCGCCGGCGTCAACAAGGATGAGCGCGCTTCCCGCGTTCTCGAGGCGGCGAAGCTCCTCGACCTCGAGCAGTACCTCGACCGCAAGCCGAAGGCTCTCTCGGGTGGTCAGCGTCAGCGTGTCGCGATGGGCCGCGCCATCGTGCGTCAGCCCCAGGTGTTCCTCATGGACGAGCCGCTGTCGAACCTCGACGCGAAGCTGCGCGTCCAGACCCGTACCCAGATCGCGTCGCTGCAGCGCCGCCTCGGCGTCACGACCGTGTACGTGACCCACGACCAGACAGAGGCCCTCACGATGGGTGACCGGATCGCGGTCCTCAAGGACGGCATCCTGCAGCAGGTCGGCACCCCGCGCGATCTGTACGAGGCACCGAAGAACATCTTCGTCGCCGGCTTCATCGGCTCCCCTGCCATGAACCTGTTCACCGTCGACGTGACCGAGGGCGGCGTCAACTTCGGTACGCACCTGGTGCCGGTCGAGCGCGATGTCCTCGCCAAGACGAGCGCCAAGGAGCTCACGATCGGTGTCCGCCCCGAAGACATCGAGGTCAGCCCCGCCGACGGCAAGGGCCTCTCGGTGGTCGTGGACCTCGTCGAGGAGCTCGGCGCCGACGGCTACCTCTACGGTCACGCCGACATCAACGGCAAGCGCACCGATGTCGTCGCTCGTGTCGACGGTCGCAACCACCCGAACGCCGGTGAGACCGTCGTGCTGGCTCCGGTTCTCGACCACGTTCACCTGTTCGACCTCGAGTCGGGCGAGCGCCTCTCGGAGAAGGCTGTCGCTTCGGCCTGATCACCATGACCTCGTGACGGCGCGGATGTCTCAGACGTCCGCGCCGTCACGCACGTAAGCCCTGGATGCGGAGAATCGGATGTCGTCCACGCAGCTCTCGATCACCGCGAGCACCGTCGATCCCGGACTGCTGACCCTGCCGTGGTCGGTGCCTCTCGTGGAGTGGCCGTCCGAGACGATCGTGTCGCTCCCGAAGGGCATCTCCCGTCACACCGTGCGTTTCGCGAGCCTGTCAGGTCGCGTGGTGGCGATCAAAGAGACCACCGAGGAGATGGCGCGACGCGAGTATGACATGCTCGGCAACCTCGACCGGTTGGATGCGCCGTGTGTCGACCGGGTCGCCGTCATCGCCGGACGCCGTGACGAGGACGGCGAACCGCTACCGGCCGCCCTGGTCACCTCTCACCTGAAGTTCTCCCTCCCGTACCGCGCCCTGTTCACCCAGGTGCTGCGGCCGACTACCGCAACCCGACTGGTCGACGCCCTCGCGGTGCTGCTGGTGCGCCTCCACAATGTCGGGTTCTTCTGGGGCGATGTGTCGCTGTCGAACACGCTCTTCCGCCGCGACGCGGGAGCCTTCGCCGCCTATCTCGTGGACGCCGAGACCGGCGAGCTGCACGAGAACGGACTCACGCCCGGGCAGCGCGAGCACGACCTCGACGTCGCGCGCACCAACATCGCCGGCGAGATCATGGACCTCGAGGCCGGCGGACGCCTTGAGGGTGGTGTCGACGCCGTCGAGATCGCCGACGGGATCATGAGCGCATACCGGTCCCTGTGGCGGGAGCTCACCGAGATCGAGACGTTCGAGGCACGAGAGGCCTGGCGCATCACCGAGCGCGTCGAACGCCTCAACGAACTCGGCTTCGACATCGGTGAGATGTCGATGCAGACAACGGCCGACGGAACCCGCGTGTCCATCCAGCCCAAGGTCGTGGATGCCGGTCACCACCAGCGCCGCCTCATCCGTCTCACCGGGCTCGACGTCGAAGAGAACCAGGCGCGGCGGCTGCTGAACGACCTCGATGAGTTTCACGCACGCGGTTCACGCGCGGGCGATGACGAAGAGATGGTGGCGCACGAATGGCTCACCCGGGTCTTCGAACCCGTCATCCGCGCCATCCCCTTCGACCTGCGCTCCAAGCTCGAACCGGCGGAGGTGTACCACCAGTTCCTGGAGCACCGGTGGTACATGTCGCAGGCGCGCGGGCAGTCAGTGCCCGTCGCCGAGGCTGTCACGAGCTACATCGACGACGTGCTCAGATTCCGCCGCGACGAAGCAACAGTGATGGGGCCGCCGACCGACACGCTGGCGATTCCGATCGTGACGGATGCGGTCCCGGTGACCCGCAGCCCGTCGACCGGTCCCACCGACTGGCGGGACCTGGTCTAAGGGCGCGCGGTCAGTAGCCCACGGTGAAGCGGCCGCGCACGTGCTGCGGGTTCTCGATCTCGTCGAGTACCGCCACGGCAAGGTCTGCTCCCGAGATGAAGGATTCGCCGTCGGCATCCGTCACGATGACGTCGCCGCCGGTGCGGTACTTCCCGGTGCGCTCCCCCGGGTTCCACGCCCCGAAGCCGCCGGCCGGGTGCACGAAGAACCAGTCGCGACCCGAACTGTCGGCCTGCAGGTCTTCGAGGATGTCGATGGCTTCCTGCGCTTCGGGTTTGAACTCGTCGGGAAAGCCGCTGTCGATCACACGCGGCCCGCCAGGGGCCACGAGGCTCCCGCCAGCACCGCCGATGATTCCGATGCGCACGTCACCGGGGAGCACTGACAGCAACTGCTGGATCGCCGGGCGGACCTTTCCGAGCATGTCTCCGCGACCGGGGACCGCGCTGACCACGACATCGACGCCCGCAAGCTCGGCGACCAGACCTGGGACATCGAGCAGGGTGCCCTCGATGTAGGTGGCGCCGTGGATCCGCTCTGCCGGCGCGACGCGCGCGACCGATACGACAGTGTGGCCGCGGTCGACCGCTTCCTTGACGATGTGGGAGCCGGCGTAGCCGGTTCCTCCGAGAACTGCGATGCGGGCCATGGTGATCCTTCCGTCGATGGGCTGCGGGGGCAGTCGATGGAGCCAACGGCGGATGATGTGCGCCGTATTCCATCCTGCCGCTGTGACAAGTCTCGCGCGGCGCTGCCCTCAGATGAGGATGGAGACGGGATTCTCGATCCGTCGCTGGAACGCGGCAAGCCACTGCGCTGCCAGTGCACCGTCGAGCACTCGGTGGTCGGCAGAGAGCGTCACGGTCATCATCGTGGCGACCTCGAGAGCATCATCCGCACCGACGACCGGCCGCTTCTCGGCCGCTCCGACAGCGAGGATGCCCGCGTGGGGCGGATTCAGGATCGCCGAGAACTCGCTCGTGCCGTACATCCCGAGGTTCGACACCGAGAACGAGCCGCCCTCGAGCTCGTGCTGCTTGATCCGGCCCGCGCGCGCCCGATCGGCGAGGTCGCGGATCGCGGCGCTCAGTTCGCTGAGCGGCATCCGGTCGACTCCGCGCACGACGGGTGTGAGAAGCCCCCCGTCGACAGAAACGGCTACCGCGATGTCCACCGAGGAGAACTGCCGCGTCGCGTCTGGCATCCAGATGGCGTTGGCTTCGGGGACCTCGCGTAGGGCGGTGGCCACCGCTTTCACCACCAGGTCGTTGACCGAGACCTTGGCGGCATGGGCCGCGTTGATCTGGCGGCGCAACTCGAAGAGCGCATCCACGCGGCAGTGCGCAACGAGGTAAAAGTGCGGCACCGTCGTCTTGCTCTCGGTCAGGCGGCGAGCGATGGCGCGGCGCATGCCCGTGTGGGGGGTGTCGGTGAACTGCGCGTCCGTGTATCTCTCGGCCGGCACCGCTGCCGGCTGAGCGGGCTCCGGAGCAGCAGTGATCGCACCGTCGAGGTCGCGCCGCACGATGCGCCCGTTCGGGCCCGTCCCCGTGATCGTGGCGAGGTCGATGTCTCGCTCACGCGCGAGGCGCCGAACGAGGGGCGTTGCAAAGATCCGCCCTCCCCGCGACGCTGCATCATCAGACCCATCGCCGAGCCCCGGGTTGACGGATGCGTCCACGCCGCCGCGCGCGGCTGCCTGCGGGGCGTCGGCGGCTTCCGCTGGCCGAGGCGCCGCGCTAGCCGCGTCAGCCGTCGCATCGTCTTGCGCTTCCTCGACCGGGTGCGAAGCAGCATCCGACGCTCCTGCTGCCGCGATCGCCTCGTCGACCGATTCGCCCGGAGCCCCGAGCACCGCAATCGAGGAGCCGACAGCGGTGCTCTCCCCCTCGGCGATGAGGAGGGCTGCGACCACGCCGGCTTCCTCGGCCTCGTATTCGACTACCGCCTTCTCGGTCTCGATCTCGGCGATCGGCTGCCCCTGGGCGACCTCGTCGCCGACGGCAACCAGCCAGGACTGCACAGCGGCGACCCCCGTGCCGGTGGCTATCTCGGGCATACGGATGACCGTTGCCATCATCGGCCTCCCCACGCGGCGCGGACCCGGTCAAGCCCGGCGATGACCTCCTCGGTCCGCGCAATAGCTGCTCGCTCGAGCACCTTGGAGATGCTGGGGCTCGCCTCCCCTCCCGTCACCCGTTCGACCGGCTGGTCGAGCCAGTCGAACAGGCGGCGCTGGATCTCGTCGGCAAGCCACGCTCCGTAGGAGGTACCGCGAGCGCCCTGTTCGACGATGAGGACGGCGTTCGTCTTGCGCACGCTCTCTTCGATGGTCGTCCAGTCCAGCGAGGCGCGGTCAAGCCATCGAAGGTCGATGACCTCCGCGTCGATTCCGGCCTGCTCGACGGCCTCGAGCGTGTGCCCCACCATCGACAGGTAGCTGAGGATCGTGACGTCCGAGCCCTCACGGCGAACCGCGGCGCGGCCGGGGGGCAGGATGCCATCGAGCTCGCCCTCGGGCACGGCGGATGCTGTGTTGTACAGATCGACGTGTTCGATCACGAGCACCGGGTCATCGAGCGCGAGCGCAGCGTTCATGAGGCCGACGTAATCCGCTGCGGTCGAGGGTGCAACGATCCGCCAACCGGGCGCGGTCGCGAACAGACCCGCCGGATCCATGAGGTGTTGCGAACCGTATCCCGATCCCATCGCAACCTTGGTGCGCAGCACGAGCGGAACGGGGTTATCCCCGCCGAACATGTGCCGCGCCTTGCCGACCTGGTTGAAGACCTGGTCAGCGGCTACCCACATGAAGTCGGGATACATGAACTCCACGACCGGTCGGAACCTGCCGTCCAGAGCTAGTCCGCCCGCGAGCCCGAAGAAGCCGTTCTCGCTGATCGGTGTCCCCAGGACACGACCTGGGAATCGATCCGCCAATCCCTTCGTCGCGCCATTCGTCCCGCCCTTGAGCCGGTGAACATCCTCGCCGAGTACGACGATCCGCTCATCGGTTTCCATCCGCCGCGCCATCACCTCGGCAACGGCATCGACGAATGTGATCTCGCGTGTCGCCGGCGCGTCGAGAACCGGCAGGTCTGTCAGCTCACTGCCATCGCCTCGGATGCCAACATCGACGAAGCTCGGGTCCGGCCACAGCTCGGGACGGATGCGGCGCCGCCCGTCGCGATCAGGGTCTGCCTCAATGAGCTCGGCAACCGCCGCATCCATCGCCGCCTGCGACCGTGCGCGCAGCTCCGCCACGTCGTCGTCGGCGATATGACCGAGCTTCTGCATCTCAGTAGCAACCCGGGTCAGTGGATCCCGGTCACGCCACTGCGCTTCCTCCTGCTTGGTGCGGTAGCCGAAGGCGCTTCCCGGGTAGGGGCCGTTCTGATGGAAGTAGCGATAGACCTCGGCTTCGATGATGGTGGCACCCGCGCCGTTGCGCATCCGCTCCGCGGCCTCGGCCATGGCGAGGTGCACGGCGAGCGGGTCCATTCCGTCGACGCGCCAGCCCGGGATGGAAAAGCCCTGTCCTCGCACCGAGAGGCGGGTGTCTGCGGTGATCTCGTCCACGTGTGTCGATACCGCGTACATGTTGTTCTCGATGAAGAAGCAGACCGGCAGTTTCCAGGCGGAGCCGAGGTTCATCGATTCCAGCACGGAGCCGATCTGGCTCGCGCCGTCGCCGAAGTAGTTGACGGTCAGGTCGGTCGTGCCGGCGTGCTTTTGCGCCCACGCGTTGCCCGTGGCCATCGGCGCACCGCCGCCGACGATCGCGTTGGTACCGAGCGCCCCAGCCTCAAACCACTGCAGGTGCATCGATCCCCCGCGCCCGCGACAGTAGCCCTGCGCCAGACCCAGGATCTCGGCGAGTGTGCGTTGCAGAACCGTCTGGATGTCGGGGCTCACCGGATCGCGCGGATCGATGACCCCGCCGGAGACATGCGTCAGCGCCTTGGCGAGGAACTGGTGATGACCGCGGTGCGATCCGTTGACGGCATCCGTCGAGCGAAGACCCACGATAGATCCGACCGCGCCGCCTTCTTGGCCAATGCTCGAGTGGGCGGGCCCGTGGACCAGACCTTCGGCCGCCAGTGCAAGCACTGTCTCCTCGAAGGCCCTGATGAGGTGCAGCTCCGAAAGCATCGTCCCGAGCAGCGCCGGGTCGGCGGCCTTCCAGTCCGCGGCGGTCGTCGTGAGCTGAATCCAATCCGTGCCGGTTTCGAGTCGTCTGCGTCGTGGCATTTCGCCCATCCTCGCGTCGTTGCGTATTCAGACCGTGTGTCTGCTCAGACTGTACGACCGATTGCATCCAATCTCAAGCGTTAGTGCCGGATATGGCCGCCCTCGTTGAGCATCAACCCCCAATCTGGATACAATCGGGCCGGCGCTGGTGAGCAAGGAGGTTCTCATGGCCCTTCCCGGAGTTGGCGGTCTCGACCACGTCGGATTCACGGTTCCCGACCTCGACGAGGCCCACGCTTTTCTCGTCGACATCCTCGGCGCCATTCACGTGTACACCCTCGATGCCAAGCGCTCGGACGACGACTGGATGAGGGTTCACCTGGGCGTACACCCTCGCACCGAGATTCGCGAGATCCGGTTCTATCGGCTCGGCTTCGGGACCAACCTCGAGGTGTTCCAATACGACAGCGCCGACGGGCAGGCGCCGCAGCCCCGAAACAGCGACATCGGCGGTCACCACCTCGCGCTCTACGTCGACGATATGGATGCCGCGGTGAGCTATCTGCGCGAGCACGGCGTCGAGGTGATGGGCGATCCGGTCGCGAGCGCCGGAGCATCCGCAGGTCAACGGTGGGTGTACTTCCGCAGCCCCTGGGGAATGCAGTTCGAGCTCGTGAGCTTTCCGTCCGGCAAGGCCTACGAAGCGGCCGCGACAACCCTCCTCTGGCACCCGAAAGACCCCGCTCGATGACCGCGGCGTCACCGGGACTCGACGGACCACGCAGCCGTGATGGGGATGCTCACGCGCGCATCGCCGACAGCATCCGCCGGGGGATTATCGACGGAACCCGCCCGCCCGGAAGCCGCATCCTTCAAGAGGATCTGGCCGCACGATACGGCGCGAGCCGGGTACCCGTGCGCGAGGCGATCCGGCAGCTCGAGTATGAAGGGCTGTTGACGGTCGTACCCAACGCGGGAGCGTGGGTATCGACGATGACACTCGCCGAGTGCGATGAGATCTACCGGATGCGGGAGCGTCTGGAACCACTGCTGCTGTCCTACAGCGCCCCCCGCCTCTCAGACCGCGAGATTGGTGCGCTCGCCGAGCTCGCTGACCGGATCAGCGATACCGGCGACGACACCGACGCCTTCCTCGACCTCGACGCTGCGTTTCATCACGCCAGCTATGCCGCAGCTGAGACATCCCACCTCACCGACCTCGTCGTGCGACTGTGGAACCTCACCGCCCCATATCGGCGCAGCTACGTCTCATCGTGGACCCCCGACGCTCGCCGCATCGCCCACGAAGAGCATCACCTCATCGTCGCGGCCTTGCGGGATCGTGACACCGAAGAAGCCGAACGCGTCCTCGGTGGGCACATCCGCCGCACGCGCCGCCAGCTCAGCCGGACACCCGAGATCTTCGCGCTCGCTACCGACTCGCAATAGTCGACGGTGGCGAGAGCGGGTACGCCGCGTCACTGATCGAGCGGTTCGCGCATCATCGCCAGGTGCGACAGGTCCGGAGCGATCTCTCCAGCCTCGATCCGATGCGCCAGCGCCACCACCATGTCATTGACGGGCGTCGGGATGCCGTGAACAGACCCGCGCGCCACGACGTGGCCGTTGAGGTCGTCGACCTCGCTTCGGCGGCCCTTGCGCCAGTCCTGCAGGACCGTCGTGGTGGCGCCGGGCACGACGAAGCTCGCGAACAGTTTGTCTGTCATGATGTCCACGACCCGCCCCGGATCGCGGATCTCGTCGGCGTTCAGGCCGAAGATGGGCAGAACCGGATGACCTTCCGCGGCCCCCACCGTCAACGCCTCGTTGCCGGCGGCGATCATGACGTCTCTATATCCCGGCGTGTGCAGGGCGTCGAGCATGGGGACTCCCAGGATCGCCGAGGTGACGAGCAGGGTGCTGTTGCTCACGAGCTTCATCCACTTCGCCGCGAGGATGTCGTCGAAGACCTCGACCGTGCCCGACATCCCGAGAATGCGAGTCAGCTCGGGTATGCGCTGCGCAGGCTCACCCTCCTCGATCTCGCCGACGGCGAACCACGACCGGGACGCGGGGGTGTGTCGATGCACGACGCCCGGATCGGTCATCGTCGCCGAGCACTCGATCACACACCCGAGCGTGCGCTGTGGCCCCACGGCTTCGGCGATGACTCTGGCTGTCATCCCGTTCTGAACGCCGACCAGGATGCCGTCCTCGGCGAGATACGGCTCGATGAGTCTGCTCGCCCATGGCGCGTCGTACGCCTTCACGAGCATCAGGACGATATCGAAGCGAGCACGAAGCTCTGCGACCTGGCAGAAGTGAACCACGCTCGGCTGGACACGGACCTCCCCCTCGGGGCTGATGACTCTCAGCCCGTCGGCGCGCATCTTCTCAACGTGGGCGGGCCACTGTTCGATGAGCGTGACGTCCTCACCCGCGTCGATCAGGTCAGCCCCGATCGAGGCGCCATTGGCCCCAGCCCCCACAACCGCGATTCTTGTCATGGCTGATCTCCCGTCACCGTCGCCGAAACACTCGCACGATACAACAGCGGCGTACATTCGCGTCCAGAGGGTCTCGAGTACGCGCTCGCAGGCTGATAGTGTTCACTCTTACTGGACACTATCAGCGCATAGAGCGGACAGCATGATCCTCCACCTCGCATCCTTCCGGTGGGTCGACAGCGTCACAGAAGACGACGTCTCCCGGTTGACGGCAGCTCTGACCGCCATGGCGGCGCAGATCCCCGAGCTGCGGTCCTACATCGCAGGTCCCAATCTTCACCTGCGGCCGGGCGGCATGGATTATGCCGTCGCCGCGATCGTGGACGACGAGGCGGGTCTGCACACGTATCTGGACCACCCCGCTCACGCTCAGGTTTATGCCGACCTGATGGGTGACATGCTCGCCGACCGCGCGGCGGCGCAGCTTCCGCTGGCCGCGGGCAGCCTGTCATGAACGCCATGCGCGCTGCGGTCTTGCACGACGTCCATGACCTGCGGATCGACGACGTCGCCGTCCCCTCCCCTGGACCCGGCGAAGTGCTCATCCGGGTCGGCGTGTGCGGCGTCTGCGGATCAGATGCCACGGAATTCGGACGCGGGCTCGTTCTGGCCCAGCCGCCTGTCACTCTCGGCCATGAGTTCGCCGGCATCATCGAGCAGGTCGGTGCGGGAGTATCCGAGCTCAGGGTCGGTGCAACTGTCGTCTGCGGCGCGGGAGTCTCGTGCGGCCAGTGCAAGATGTGCCGCGCGGGTCGGACGAACCTGTGCACGTCGTACACGACGCTCGGATTCCACCACGATGGGGGCCTCGCAGGATACGTCGTCTGCCCCGCCGAGATCGTGTGGGACGCCTCCGCCAGCGGCCTGAGCCTCGATACGCTCGGGCTCGCCCAACCCATGGCCATCGCGGTACACGCGGTTCGGAGATCCGGGCTGAAGCCGGGGCAGGATGCCGTCGTCGTCGGTGTGGGCGGCATCGGTGCCTTCATCACGCACGCTGCAGCAGCCACCGGCGCGCGGGTGCTGGTGACAGATCTCAACCCGCCGCGACTGGAGCTCGCGCGGGCACTCGGGGCCGCAGATACCCTGCAGGCCGGAGGCCAGAGCCTGAGCGAAGCGCTCAGCGAACGCGGGATCGTCCCCGATGTCTTCTTCGAGGTTTCGGGGTCTGCGCCGGGCCTCGCGTCGGTGCTCGAAGCTGCCAGCCCGGGCGCAACGATCGTTCCCGTCGGCATCCAGCGCGGTGAGCCGGGGCTGCCGCTCGGCTCGTGGACCCTTCGCGAGTACACGATCGTGGGCACCGTCGCGCACGTGTACCGGGACGACATCCCCGAAGCCGTCCGACTGCTCGCAGAGCGCGGTGACTGGACGGATGTCGCCGCGGAAGTCCTCCCCCTGAGTGAGGTCGTGGACGGGGCGCTCCAGCCGCTACTGAGCGGCGCTCCCGGTCAGGTCAAGACACTGATCGACCCCTGGACCGAGCACCGCAGAGCAGCCGTCCACGGCCGCGCACAGGCCTGACGCGAGCGACCCGCGCAGGCTCCGTCAACCGGATCAGGGCAGTCGTTCCATCGCGCGCAACACGTCGACGGCGGATGCCGGAACAGCGGGCTGAGATGCGGCCCCGGGAGCCACGGGCAGCGTCTCGTTCTGGGGCCTGCGGCCGAACACGAACCATACGCCGCGAGCAATGGTGTCCGAGTGGTTCACGAACAAGTGCGGCCGCATGGAGTCAAAGCTCAGCGAGTCGCCCGGGCCAAGCACATAGGTGTCGAAATCCAGTTGCAGCGTGAGTTCACCCTCGAGAAGGTAGGCGTACTCGACCCCGGCGTGGCGCATGAGCCGGTCCTCCACCGAACTGCTCGCCCCGGGCTGGTAGGTCACCAGGAGCGCATCGGCAGGACCGCCGGGAACACTCGCGAGCTTCTCCCAGCGAACGCCGTTCTCCATCTCGATCACGGGGTACTCTGCAGCGCGCCGGACGGTCGAAGCGTCCGGCGCTGCGGGGGCCGGGGCAACGGGCGAGGGGCCCGCGGTGGGAACGTTACCGACCAGCTCGTCCAGCGACACTCCGAGGTGGTTCGCCATGGCGAACAGTGTCGACACTGAGGGCTGCGTCTTACCGATCTCGACCTGCGAGATCAGGGACGCCGAAACTCCGAGCGCTTGCGCGAGCGAGCGAAGGCTCATTCCCTTCGCGGTGCGCACCTCGCGGAGCTTGGCGCCCAGGCCCTCGGTCATGATCTCCCACCAGCGCGGCCACTGGTCAGCCACGAACGTCCGCTCATTCTAGGGCAGGACATGCGCACGACCTCGGACCGCCGCGTCTCACATCAGGACGGTTCCCCGGTCGACCGGCAGGTTGACCGCGGAAACGCCGCGGTTGCGCAACAGGAATTGCGTAGCATCCACCACGTCGGCCATCGTCGCGAGCTTGCCCCCCGGAGTGTGTCGTTCGTATTGCTCCAAGAAGGACTGATACGGCGCAGCATTCAGGGTGCGCAGCGGCGGCGTCGATCTCGGCGCCGCCGCTGCGCTCTCCTCGGCCCGGTCTAGTCGGCCCGCAGCGTCGATACCTGGTACAGCGCGACGGATGCCGCGATTCCGGCGTTCAGGGACTCGGTGGCCGCCGAGATGGGAATCGACACGATCTGGTCGCACGTCTCGGTTACCAGGCGTGAGAGCCCCTTGCCCTCCGAGCCGACGACGATCACGACGGGGCGATCGGCGAGCTCAAGCGCGGGAAGTGACACGTCGCCGTCACCGTCGAGGCCGAGCACGAATACACCCTGCTTCTTGAACTCCTTGAGGGTTGTGGTGAGGTTCGGGGCGATGGCCACGGGGATGCGAGCTGCTGCTCCGGCTGAGGTCTTCCACGCCGCCGAGTTGACCCCGGCCGAGCGGCGCTGTGGAATGATGACGCCCTGGCCGCCGAAGGCCGCAGTAGATCGGATGATGGCGCCGAGGTTTCGCGGATCGGTCACGCCGTCCAGCGCGACAAGCAGCGGCAGCTGCCCCGTCTCGATCACGTTCTCCAGCAGGTCCTGGGGATGCGCGTACTCGTACGGCGGCACCTTGAGCGCCACGCCCTGGTGCACGCCGTCGAAACCTGCCATCCGGTCAAGTTCGGGCCTCGTGACCTCGAGCACGGGAATCTCTCGGTGCGCCGCGATCGACAGCATCTCCTTGACGCGGTCATCCATCTCCACGCGCTGGGCGATGTAGAACGCGGTGGCCGGGATGCGCGTTCGCAGCGCCTCCAAGACGGAGTTGCGTCCCGTCACGGTCTCGGTGTCATCGCTCTGCTTCGGACGACCACCCCGGTTCGGGTTCGAGCCCGCGACGCGCGCCCCGGGCCGCCCCGTGCCTCCGGCGGCGGCGTAACGTTCCTGCGCAGCCTTGCGTTTGCCGGCGACGTGCCAACTGCGGTCCTCGGCCTTGGGGGTCGGGCCCTTGCCTTCGAGGGACTTGCGGCCCTGGCCGCCCGAGCCCTTGGTTGCCCCCTTCTTGGTGGACTTGCGTGCGCCGGGGCGCCCTGGCTTGCTCATGCGATGCTCCAATGCGTTCCGTCGGGCCCATCTTCGAGCGTGACTCCGGCAGCCGCGATCGCGTCGCGAATGCGGTCGGCCGCGGCCCAGTCTTTTTCTGCGCGCGCGCGAGCGCGCTGCTCGATGAGTTCCTGCAGCAGAGCATCCAGCGCCGGAGCCTCCGGGCCCGATCGTGATGCCCACTGCGGGTCGAGAGGGTTGAGTCCGAGGATGCCGGTCAGTCTGGCAACCTCGCCCGCCAGCGCTCGTGCCGTCTCGGCGTCGCCGGCATCGAGTGCGGTGTTGCCTTCGCGGACTCGCTCGTGGACGATCGCCAGGGCCTGCGGCACGCCGAGGTCGTCATCCATTGCCGCGGCGAACGCCGAATCGATCACCGATGTCTCCACGAGGGCTCCGTGCCGAGCGACCCGCTCGAGGAAGGTCCGGATGCGGCCAAGCGCTGCCTCGGCCTCGTCGAAGGACTTAGCCGAGAGATCGAGGCTCGATCGATAGTGGGCGGCGGCCAGGGCATACCGCACGACGAGGGGATCGTGCTCGGCCAGCACGTCCCGTACGAGCACGAAGTTTCCGAGCGACTTCGACATCTTCTGGCCCTCGACAGTGACCAGTCCGTTGTGCACCCAGTAGCGGGCGAACCCGTCGCCTGCCGCACTGGACTGGGCGAGTTCGTTCTCGTGGTGCGGGAAGCGCAGGTCGAGGCCACCGCCGTGGATGTCGAACTCGTCGCCCAGGTAGCGGCGCGCCATGGCCGAGCACTCGATGTGCCATCCGGGGCGCCCCCGCCCCCACGGCGAATCCCACGTGGCATCCGCGGGTTCGTCAGACTTCGCGCCCTTCCAGAGCGCGAAGTCGCGCACGTCGCGCTTGCCCCGCGGATCGGCATCAGCGGCCGGCGCCATGTCGTCGATCGACTGACGCGTCAGCTCGCCGTATTCAGCCCACGAGCGCACGTCGAAGTACACGTCACCGACAGCGTCAGTCCCCGGCTCGGCCGCGTAGGCGTGACCCGTGCTGATCAGCTGATCGATGAGCGCGATCATCTGCGGGATCGATCCGGTAGCCCGCGGCTCGTACGTCGGCGGGAGGATGCCGATCGCAGCATAGGCGGCGGCGAATTCCTGCTCGACCCGGTAGGCCAGCGCCCACCAGGGCTCTGACTCGGTGGCGTTATCGAGCACTTTGTCGTCGATGTCAGTGACATTGCGCACGAAGGTCACGCGGCCATGGCGATGGGCGAGCCAGCGGCGCAGGATGTCGAAGGCAAGGCCACCACGCAGGTGGCCGATGTGCGGCCCGGACTGCACGGTGGGCCCGCACACATAGACGGTGACATTGCCCGGATCCAGCGGCGCGAAAACGCGGAGTTGCTGAGCGCGGGTGTCGTAAAGCTGCAGAGCGCCCTGCCTCTCAGCCGTCACCGCATCCGTCATCCCTTCAGCCTACCGGCGGGGCCCTCGGAAGCCGCCGTGGTGCCACGCAGCCGGCGCCCCGGACAAGCGGGGATCTGGGGTAGAACTGTGGACGTGCCCTCCTCTTCCGCAGCGCTCGACATCCGCCTCGATGACCTCAGCGGCGAGCCGACCCGAGCGCTGATCGCCGCTCACCTGTCGGACATGCGCTCGATCTCGCCCGAGGAGAGTTGCCACGCTCTGGATCTCAGCGGGCTCGAGCAGCCCTCCGTCCAGGTGTGGTCGGCGTGGGTCGCCGGCGAGCTTGCCGGCGTCGGCGCGCTTGCTCAGCTCGACGAAGACAACGGCGAGCTCAAGTCGATGCGTGTCGCAGACAGCCATCGTGGCACGGGTATCGGGCGCGCGATGCTCGAGCACCTGATCGACCAGGCGCGCCGTCGCGGCATGTCGGCGCTGTGGCTCGAGACGGGCTCGACGCCGGAGTTTCTGCCGGCGCAGCGACTCTATGAGTCGGCGGGCTTCGCACGCTGCGAGCCGTTCGGCAGCTACGTGCTCGACCCGTACTCCCTCTTCATGACGAAGAAGCTGTAGCAGCGCGCAAATCCGAACTAACGCGCGGGGACCACCAGCGCGACCGCGAAGGCCGCGACGCCCTCGCCGGCGCCGGTGAAACCGAGCCCGTCAGTCGTTGTGGCCGAGACCGACACAGGGGCACCGCCGAGGGCCCGTGAGAGCACAGCCTCTGCCTCGGCACGACGCCCAGCGAGTCGTGGCCGGCGCGCCTGAACCTGGACCGAGACGTTGCCGACACGCAAACCCGCCTCGCCGAGCAGCGCAAGAGTCCTGCCCAGAAAGGCCTCAGCGTGGGCCCCGCCGTACTCCGGACGGTCGGTGCCGAAGTGGGTGCCGATGTCGCCGAGCCCGGATGCCGCCAGGAGCGCGTCGACGATCGCATGAGCCACCGCGTCTCCGTCTGAGTGTCCCGACAACGCCTGCTCGCCCGGCCACTCGAGCCCGGCGAGCCACAGCGATCCGTCACCGCCGAAGGCGTGGACATCGGTTCCGATACCCACGCGCGGCAGCGCCGGCTCACCCAGCGGTGCAGCGGACTTCGGTAGGGGCGAAACGAGGGCGCGCGCTCGGTCGAGATCGGCGCGGGTTGTGATCTTGAACGCGATAGCGTCGCCGGCAACCGTCGTTGTGGCGTGCCCGGCCGCGGCGACAACTGCCGCGTCATCCGTGTACTCCTGGTCCGCAGCAGCGTATGCAGTCTCCAAGATGCGGCGAGGAAACCCTTGCGGTGTCTGCGCAGCAGTCAGACTCGACCTGTCGACGACCCCGACGATGGTGTCGCCCTCCATCTGCCGAATCGTGTCGACGACCGGCATGACCGGGACGACGCCGGCAGCGCCGGCCTCGAGCGCGCCGATCACGCGCGTGAACACATCAGGCGGGGTGAGGGCACGCGCCGCGTCGTGCACGAGGACGTATTCGACGTCGCCCCACAGCACGGCGAGGCCTGCGGCTACGGATGCCTGCCTGCTGGGTCCGCCGGTGACAACGGACACGAGGTCGCGCCTGTCCGCCGCGGCCTCCTCGGCATCCGTCAACGCATCACCCTCGCGACCGGCGGGCGCGACGACGATGACCTGCATCGGTGGAGCCTCGAAGATGCCTCGAAGCGCATGTCGCAGGATGGTGTGATCGTCGAGGCCGACGAAGGCCTTGGGGATTCCGGCGGCGAGCCGGCTACCCGAGCCCGCTGCGACGACGATGACCGCGACGCGGGGGACCGGAATGATGCTCACGGGTGCCACGCTACCGCGCGGCAGCACCGACTCAGGAGGCGAGGACCTCGTCGAGCAGGACGCTGGCCTTCTCTTCGTCGGTCTTCTCGGCCAGCGCGAGCTCGGAGATCAGGATCTGCTTGGCCTTGGCCAGCATCCGCTTCTCACCAGCCGACAGGCCACGATCCTGATCGCGGCGCCACAGGTCGCGGACGACCTCACTCACCTTGATGACATCGCCCGACGCGAGCTTCTCGAGGTTCGCCTTGTATCGGCGAGACCAGTTCGTGGGCTCCTCGGTGAACGGCGCGCGCAGCACGTCGAACACGCGCTCGAGACCGTCCTTGCCGATCACATCACGGACGCCGACCAGGTCGACGTTCTCAGCCGGGACCTCGATGATCAGATCGCCTTGAGTGACGTTGAGTTTCAAGTACTTCTTGGTCTCGCCTTTGATGACGCGTTCCTTGACCTCGATGATTGTTGCGGCCCCGTGGTGCGGGTAGACAACCGTCTCGCCAACCTCAAAAAGCATGGAGTTATGTTCCTTTCGGCAAACTCCAGAATACCACAGGGCCCATACGCTAGAGTTCGCCACCCACTCTTCGACCCCGGGCGGAAGTGAGCTTCAGGGAGGCGTAAGCCGACGGTGCGCAACCCCGTAGAATGCATCGTGAAGCCGTCATCCGCTCAAGGAGGATCCGTGAAATCGCGCCTCATCGCGTCGCTCGTTGTGGGCGCAGCCCTCGTCCTCGGAACCTCGGGGTGCAGCCTGATCTCCGCGCACGCGACGACGATCGAGTACTCGCCCGCCGAGGGAACCAACGTCCCCGACGAGTCCGGTCCCCTGCAGGTTCGCAACACGATGATCGTCGCGAACGACGAGGGCACCGAAGGCAACTTCCTCGCCGCCATCATCAACAGCACGGACGAGACGTACGTTCTGAACATCGACTTCGCCGATGGTGTGACAGAACAGGTCATCGTTCCGGCGGGCACCGTCAAGAGCCTCGGCGAGAACGCCGATCCGATTCTGATCCGCGACCTGAACACCCCGCCCGGAGCGACGCTGTCGGCATCATTCCAGTCCGGTGAGGGCGTCACCTCCGTCATCTCGGTGCCGGTATTCAACGGCGACCTCGAATACCTCGCACCCTTCGTGCCCTGAGTCTTCCCGGAACCACAACGTCGGCCCCGCCTCTGTCGAGAGCGGGGCCGACGTGGTTTTGAGGTCGTGGCGGGTCAGGACTCAAAGCGATAGCCGAGCCCGCGGACTGTCACGAGCATGGTCGGATCGCTCGGGTTCTTCTCGATGCGTGAGCGGATGCGCTTGATGTGGACATCCAGTGTCTTCGTGTCGCCGAAGTAGTCGGTTCCCCACACCCGGTCGATGAGCTGACCACGCGTGAGCACCCGGCCCGCGTTGCGCATGAGCACCTCGAGGAGCTCGAATTCCTTCAGCGGCATGCTGATCTCGCTGCCGTCGACCGAGACGGTGTGCCGGTCGATGTCCAGCGTCACGCGCCCTCCTTCGAGGATGCGGTCGTCGAGGTCCGCCTCGGCGGTGGAGAGCCTGCGCAGCACTGCGCGCATCCGTGCGAGCAGTTCCCGAGCCGAATAGGGCTTGGTCACATAGTCGTCAGCGCCGAGCTCGAGTCCCACGACGATATCGACCTCGGAGTCCTTCGCCGTGAGCATGATGATCGGAACAGACGACGAGGCGCGCAGTTGCCGACATACCTCGGTGCCGGGCATCCCGGGAAGCATGAGATCGAGCAACACGATGTCGGCGCCGAACTCACGGAACGAGGCGAGGGCGGCGGCTCCATCCTCGGCGATCTCGACCTCATAACCCTCCCGGCGCAGCAAGTACGCGAGCGGGTCGGCGAGGTCGGGTTCGTCCTCGACAAGTAGGACGCGAGTCATGCGGTTTCTCCGTTTCCTTCTCGGGCAGCGATGCCACTTCTGTCCGGTGTTCCGGTCCGATCGAGCGCGACGTGGACCGCACCCTCGGTCAGCACGGCATCCGAGCCCTGCAGTTTGGTCTTCTTCTTGACCTTCTTCTCCTTTCGAACCCGCTTTCGGGGCGGCTCGTCGTGAGGAGACTCGATCAGAGGAAGCCGAATGGTGAACGTCGAGCCGCGGCCCTCGCGCGACCACAGCCGAACGTCGCCGCCGTGGCGCTGCACAGCGTGCTTGACGATCGCGAGCCCCAGGCCTGTCCCCCCGGTTCGGCGAGAGCGAGCTTGGTCTGCGCGGTAGAACCGTTCGAACACGCGGTCCTGGTCTTCTTCTGAGATTCCGATTCCCCGGTCGGTGACGGCGATTTCAACGACCCCGTCGGCGGCCTTGACACCGATCCCGACACTCGACCCCTTGGGCGAGTAGGCAATCGCGTTGGCAATGAGGTTGCCAACGGCCTCGCTCAGCACCTGAGCATCACCGCGAACGAACAGGCCCCGCGTGCCGCCGCGCACCAGTTGCACTTCCGCGGAGTCTGCCTGGATCGCGTGGGCCTCCACGGCGGATGCGATGATCTCATCGATCGAGGCATCGCGTTCGTCGTTGAGCTCGTCTGCGGCCTGCAGGCGCGACAGATTCATGATGCGAGACGTGAGGGTCGCCAGCCGCGTCGCCTCGGCAGACAGCCGAGAAGCGAAGACGCGGACCTGCGCGGGGTCATCGGATGCGGACTCGATGGCCTCGGCCAGCAGGCTCACTGCCCCCACGGGTGTCTTGAGTTCGTGACTCGTGTTGGACACGAAGTCGCGGCGCATCTGCTCAACGCGCTCCTTCTCGGTGATGTCGCGCAGCACGAGCAGCATCAGCCGGGCGTTGAGAGGGGTTGCCCGCACGGTGACCAGGCGCAACTCCCCCGGCCCGGTACCGCGGCGAAGACGAAACGTGGCGTTGGAGGCGGCATCCGCATCGCTGACCCGGCGCGCGACGCCACGCAATTCGGGAGTCGGCAACATGCGGCCCTCGGTCAACTCGAACGGCGCCGCGGATGCCGACGCCGCAATGATGACACCTGCCGAATCAAGGACCACGGCGGGATCGTCGAGCCCCTGCAGAACCATCCGCGCGCCCTCAGGAACATCCATGTCCGCACCGTACTCAGCGCGCTCCCGGGCCCGCAGTGCCAACAGGATGACGGTCGCAAGGCCCGCGCCGATGAGCAGACCCACCACGAGGCCGAGGAGGGCGATCTGGGCAGGTTGCATGGAAACAGCGTACGGGCGGCCCAGGTAGCGACCTCGCGAACGGTACTCGCGTCCCGCCTCGGGCGCGTCACTATTCACCGGGGCGGCACTGTCCGTTAACCTTCGGTGGCGAGAATCGCCGGGTCGTCTGGCATCGGTCGGACGACAACACACGAAAGGGATCGGAATGCGCGAAGTCTTCCACCAGTCGCTCGAAGATGTGCAGAACCGTCTCGTTGAGATCTCCGGGATGGTCACCACCGCTATCGAGAAGGCGACGACGGCGTTCAAGACCAGCGACGTCGCCCTCGCCGAAGAGGTCATTGCGGCTGACGCCGAGATCGATGACAAGGCACACGAACTCGACGAGATCGCCATCGAGATCATGGCCCGCCAGCAGCCCGTCGCCCGCGACCTGCGAATCGTCGTGATGGCTCTGCGAGTGAGCGCATCACTCGAGCGCATGGGAGATATCGCCGAGCACATCGCTCAGCTGACGCGGTTGCGCTTCCCCGAGCGCGCCATCCCCTCGGGACTGAAGTCGACGTTCCAGAAGATGGGCGAGCTGGATGTCGAGGCTGCCCGGAAGCTGACGCAGCTTCTGGACACCGAGGACCTCGCTCTCGCCGACCAGATCCGTGACATCGATGACCAGGTCGACGATCTGCACGTGAGCGTCTTCGAGAAGGTCCTCAGCGACAGCTGGTCGGGCGAGCCCGCGCAGACGGTGGATGCCACCCTCGCGAGCCGCTACCACGAGCGCTTCGTCGACCACGCCGTCTCGGTCGCCAAGAAGGTGCAGTACCTGGCAGAAGGCGGCGAGTTCTACGCGAGCGATGGGACAGCCACGGGAGAGTAACTCTCCCCCTCCAGCTCACGAGAAGAGCGGATGCCTCACGCGAGGCATCCGCTCTTCTCGTGAGATTCGGGTCTCGGCTTACTTCTTGCCCTGAGCAGCCACGGCGGCGGCACCAGCAGCAGCGGCCTCGGGGTCCAGGTACTCGGCGGGACCGAGCGGGACGAGGTTCTCGTCAAGCTTGTAGACCAGCGGGATGCCGGTCGGGATGTTGAGCTCGGCGATGTCGGCGTCACTGATGCCGTCGAGGTGCTTCACGAGACCCCGCAACGAGTTCCCGTGCGCGGTCACGAGCACCGTCTTGCCGGCGCGCAGGTCAGCGGCGATGTCGCTCTCCCAGTACGGCATCATGCGATCGATGACGAGCTTGAGGGACTCCGTGCGGGGCACATCGCCGTCGATCCCGGCGTAGCGAGGATCGTGGACCTGGCTGAACTCGCTGTCATCATCCAGCGGCGGCGGCGGCACGTCGAACGAGCGGCGCCACAGCATGAACTGCTCGGGGCCGAACTCCTCGAGGGTCTGCGCCTTGTCCTTGCCCTGCAGCGCGCCGTAGTGGCGTTCGTTGAGTCGCCAGGTGCGCTTGACCGGGATCCAGAGGCGGTCGGCGGCATCCAGCGCGATGTTGGCGGTCTGGATCGCGCGGCTGAGCAGCGACGTGTGCAGAACGTCGGGAAGGATGCCCTGCGCGGCCATCAACTCCCCGCCCCGGCGGGCCTCGGCCTGCCCCTGCTCGGTGAGCCGCACATCGACCCATCCGGTGAAGAGATTCAGCTCGTTCCACTCGCTCTGGCCGTGTCGGAGAAGGATCAACGTATATGGCTCGGTCATGGCCCTCATGATATCCGGGCCAGGTGTCCGACAGATGGCGCGGTGGGCCGTGAAAGCCCTCGCGCGCACGGGCTCGGACGCGCGCGCACCGCTGGCATCATTGGGGGCGTGCCCTCTGCTCCTTCCGCGCCGACCGGGCGCCCCACGCGGGGCACGACAGGCACGAACCGGTTGCGCCGCGTCGACCGGTGGATAGCGCGGCATCCCGTGCTCCGTCGCGCATCCGACCCTCTGATTGTCGACCTCGGGTACGGCGCCACCGGCATCACGACCCTCGAGTTGGCTGCGCGCCTGTCGCCGGTGAGGCCCGACATCGACGTGTTGGGCCTGGAGATCGACCCCGAGCGGGTCGAGCGAGCACGCGAGCAGTTGCGAGCGGTCCGCGCGGGCCTCACGACGTTCGACCCTGACACCCGGGTCTCGTTCGCTCGGGCCGGCTTCGAGGTCCCCGCGCCCCGGCGCCCGACCCTGATACGCGCCCTGAACGTGCTGCGCCAGTACGACGACGTCGACGTCGAACCAGCCTGGTCGCGCATGGCAGGTCGCCTCGCGCCCGACGGACTGCTCGTCGAAGGAACGTGCGATGAGATCGGGCGGGTCATGACCTGGGTCGTGGTCGGGTCGGACGCCGCACCTCGGTCACTGACCGTCTCGCTGCGCCTGGCTGGACTCGAGTCGCCGGCAATCGCCGCCGAGCGCCTCCCGAAGGCCCTCATCCACCGGAACGTTCCCGGTGAGCCGATTCACGCATTCTTCCTGGATCTGACGCGGGAATGGGAGCGCGCGGCGCCGCTGTCGACGTTCTCGCCGGCCCAGCGGTGGAAGGCTAGCCTGCAGGCGATGCACGACGCCGGCTGGCCGCTCATCGGACGTCACCGGTGGCGACTGGGTGAGGTCACTGTCCCGTGGGCGTCTGTCGCGCCGCGCTGACCAGCACCGGGTACTCAGATGCGCGGAACGGTATGGGCGGCATCCTCGCCTGACATGCCGGCGGCGGTGAGCAGGTCAACGGCAAGCGGCCGAAGCGCCGCGATGAGGTTCTGATCACCGAGTGTCGCATCGGGAAGGACCACTGCAGGATCGAGCCGCACCGCGACGGCGCGGAGCGTTTCACGGGCGACAGGCTCCAGCGAGATGTCGCGCAACGACTGGGCGATGAGATCAGCCCCGCGACCGAGGTCGGCCAGCAAGTCTGCAGCGACCTCTCGCGGCTCGCGGTCATCGACGAGGTACACCGTGCGCCGCGCGATCACGCGCAGGTTTCGGCACGCGAAGTCCATCGACTGCCAGATGCGCTGGTGGCGGGCGATCTCATGCCGTTGCGATCGCAGGAAGGGCGAGATCCGCGCGATCCCCATGCCGGATTCCAGTGTCAGGCGCCAGTCATCGATGTCGGCCTGCAGCGCTCGCGCCTTTTCGAGGCCCCGCTGCGCGCGAACGCGATCTCCGCGGCGCAGGGCGCGGATGATCGTCTCGGTGGCGCTCTGGAAGCGGGTGAACAGCACCTCGCCGGAGGCGACCTCCGTGCGCTGCGGGCTGCGCGGGATCAGCGCTGTCACCAGCAGCGCCGCGACTCCACCGACGACTCCGTCGATCAGCCGCAGCATCGGAGAACTGGTCGGGACGATCATGACGATGAGCGACTGAATCGCCGCCGCTATCGCAAACCCCGGCTGGGGCGAGAGGAACCGTGCGACGGCGAGGGTTGCGGCAAGTGCGAGGCCCAGCTGCCACCATCCGCTGCCGGCGACCAGGAGCAGCACTTCGGCCACAAGGATGCCGATGATCATGCCGATGACGGTCTCGAGTACGCGGCGCGGCCGAGCGTCGCGCACAAGTCCGAGACTCGAGACCGTGACCGTCGCGGCAAGCAGCGGCGCCGGGTGTCCGAGAACGTACGCGGCGAAGGCGTAAGCGCCAGTCGCGGCGACCACGATCTGGACGATGGCGATGGATGACGCGCGCAGCCGCGTCCATCCGGGAAGCGGGCTGAACCTCGTCCACCACCGCACGCGAACCGGAAGTGTCAGCGGCGCAGTCTCGTCGGGTGCTGCCGGCCGCGGCGAGCGCGGGTCCTGCCCTGCGCTCACGGCGAGGGAGGGGACGCCGCCGCGCGCCGGGAGAGCCGAGGCAGTCGAGGAACGGATGCCGCGGCGCCGGCCTCGGGTGGCACGATCGTCTCGAGCCTCGCGGCTACAGCACCCTCGGCCGTCTGGACAGTCGCGTCACCGTCAGGGGTCGTGCGTCGAACGAGCGCAAGTCCGATGGGTCCGTCATCCACATGCAGGGCGACGGAGGTGAGCACGCCCACCTCACCACTGGCGATGTGGACCTTGGAACCGGGCGGGGGGAGGATGCTGTCGGCACCGTCGAGGTGTACCGCCATGAGCCGGCGGGGAGGGTGCCCCAGATTGTGCACCTTCGCGACGGTCTCTTGGCCGCGGTAGCACCCCTTGGTCAGGTGCACGGCGGTTCGGAGCCAGTCCACCTCATGCGGCAGAGATCGTTCGTCGACCTCCCGCGACCAGCTGGGGCGCCATGCGGCAATACGCAAGGCGTCGACGGCGAGCGCGCCGGCCAGCGACACCTCGCCCGCTGCGGCGGCTTGCGCGATTCGGTCGCGCTCGGAAGCGTCGACGATGACCTCGACCCAGTCCCGTGCCTGCCCCGGATGCTCGCCGACCGCGTACGCGTGCCCTCCGGCCGTGACGCCCGGCCACGGATCGCGCCAGACGAGTGGAACTCCCGCAGGCGAGAACGCGGTGAGCCCTGCAGCATCGGGTGAGACGGCACCGATGACAACCACGTCACCGACGAGCTGGATCTCAACGCGCATGCGGAACCGCATCTTGGTCAGCCACGCCGTCAACTGTTCGGCATCCGCTGCGTCGACCAGGAGCCAGGCGGTCTCGCCGTCGTCGACGATCCCGGCGGCGTGCTCGATGTGACCGTTCGGGTCAAGGATCAGCAGCTCGCTGCTTTCTCCCGGCATGAGACCTGCGACGGCTTGCGAGGTGATCGAGTCGAGCCACGCGAGGCGATCGGGACCGGCGACGCTGACCACTGCACGGTTCTCGAGCGGTGCGACAGCGTCGCCGCGCAGAAGTCGACGCTGCTCGGCAAGGGGGTTCCCGAGGTGCATGAGGATGCCGCCCTCAGCCACAGCCCCGGGTACCCGCTCGAATGCGGATGCCATCAGTCGGCCTTCGCGAGCCGAGCTGAGGCGTGGGACGCGAGCGATCCGCCGAGCGCTGCGATATCCCACGCCCACAGGAGGTGACCATCGACCAACCCGTACATGCGGGTCGCTGCGGAGTAGACCTTCGCCGATGCGGTGCGGATGACGGCATCCGTGGCGATATCGATGCGAGGCCCGCGGATCTGCCCGAGGTAGAGCTCGCAGACACCATCGGAGTGCACGAGCGAGACCTCGATCTCGAACCCGCCCTCGGGAGTTCGCAGGGCTTCGACGTCGTCGACCGTCAGCGGCGAAGCAGCGGCAGCCGCCGGGAGCAGGCCGGGACCAGGCACGGCGTCGGTCGCGGGGATCGCCAGCCGCCAGTACCCGGTTTCGCTGACCAATGCTGTTCGTGGCCCAGCAGGATCATCCGCGTCCAGAAGCCAGGCCTGTGCGGAATAGTTCAGGTGATCGCCGCCATCGTGGCTGAAGCTCACCCGGTGATGGAACTCGCCCGTGAAGTGCGTGTCGTCAGTGTCGTAGTCGATGACACCGGTGCCCTCCCACACGCCGACGAGCCACGACAGTGGCGCGAGTTCGGCGGGGAGGTCGGTGGGAAGATCGATCACGGCGCGTCAGCGCTGGCCGCGGTACAGGTTCTTCACGACGACACCTGAGACGAACACGATCGCCAGCGACGCGAGCGCAAGCAGGCCCACGAAGAAGAGTTCGAGCGCTACGAGGTCCATAGATTCCACTCTATCCCGGAATCGCCCCGCCTGAACTGCTCACGCTCGGGGGGTCAGCGCGGCGCGATCGAGGCGAGCCCGAAGCCGAGACTGATCACGCCGAGCACGATGGCCGAGCCCAGGGTGCTCAGCGCGACGCGCTCAACGAAGGCCTGCGAGCGCCCATGAGCCAGCTGCACCGCGAAAGCCAGCACGACGCAGAGCCCCAGAGCCACGCCGAGCCACGCGATGCGCCATTCGGCAGGAACAAAAAAACCGATGATCGTGCCGGCGATGGCGGCGGCCACCCAGACGGCGACGATCCCGCCGAAGGCACGGCGTGGAGCAAGCGGTGGCAGGTCCATCGCCCTATTGTCTCCCATGGTGGGGTGACGCCCTAAACTGAGGGGCGCGGTGCGCCTCCGGCACCGGGAGGATGTCAGCGTGGCACAGCTATTGGTTCTGAGTTCCGCCCCAGGCGGAGGCCCAGCCCTGCCCGCCCTCGAACTGCTGAGTCACCGCACTCGCCAGATCCCCGCCGAGCCCGCGCAGCTGGTGAACGCGCCCAGCGCCGACATCGTCTTCGTGGATGCCCGCACCGACCTCGTCGGGGCCAAATCGCTGTGCAAGATCCTGGGCACGACGGGGCTGGATGTGCCGCTCATCCTCATCGTGACCGAGGGGGGCCTGACCGCGGTCTCGCCGGACTGGGGCGTCGATGACGTCATCCTGGTGACCGCGGGCCCTGCCGAAGTCGACGCGCGGGTCCGCCTGGCAATCGGACGAATGGCGAAGGAGCAGGTCTCTACCCGCATCCAGACCTCGGGGATCACGATCGACGAGTCGTCGTATTCCGCGAAGGTGCACGGGCGCCCACTTGATCTCACCTACAAGGAGTTCCAGCTCCTCCACTTCTTCGCCACTCACCCGTCGCGGGTCTTCACCCGGGAACAACTGCTCAGCGAGGTGTGGGGCTACGACTACTTCGGGGGAACCCGAACCGTCGACGTGCACGTCAGACGGCTGCGCGCCAAACTCGGCGATCTGGAACAGCTCATCGGCACCGTGCGCAACGTCGGCTACCGCTTCAACGTGTACGAGGATGACGCACCTCCGCCCCCGCGCGAACGCGCTGACGCATAACGGCCGCGGCGCGACAGCGTCGCACCCTCGAGTTCCGGTACGTGCACGCCTCAGCAAAACTGTTCACGCGCGAGTCACGTTGCGCTGACAGGATGGACCCATGATCGACCACGAGGTTCTCGACACCGGGCTCGGCGACGAAGATGACGACGACTTCGACTCAGCGGCAGCAGACGATGAGCTCCTGCCCATTGATCGCTTTCTCGACCGCGAGTTGAGCTGGCTGGCCTTCAATCAGCGCGTGCTCGAATTGGCTGAGGATCCGGGGATCCCGCCGCTGGAGCGCGCGAACTTCCTCGCCATTTTCGCGAGCAACCTCGACGAGTTCTTCATGGTCCGGGTCGCGGGACTCAAGCGCCGCATCGTGACGGGACTTGCGGTTCCCACCAACATCGGCACCTCCCCCGAAGATGCCCTGGCCGATATCTCGGCGGAGGCGCATCGCCTGCAGTTGCGCCACTCGGATGCCTGGAGTCGGCTTGTCGCGCCCGCGCTCGCGGAAGCCGGTGTCGAGTTCGTCTCGTTCGCCTCGCTCGGCGATGACGAGCGCGCCCGCCTGCACGAGTACTTCCACGACAAGGTCTTCCCCGTCCTCATGCCGCTGGCCGTCGACCCGGCCCACCCCTTCCCCTACATCTCAGGCCTGTCTCTGAACCTGGCGATCCGCATCCGCAACGCCCGGACCGGACGGCAGGAGTTCGCGCGCCTGAAGGTGCCGCCGATGCTGCCCCGGTTCGTCGAGATCTCGCGCGAGGGCGAGCGCGTGCGCTACCTCGCACTCGAAGACCTCATCGCCAACCACCTCGGCGACCTCTTCCCGGGGATGGAAGTCTTGGATCACCACGCGTTCCGCCTCACGCGCAACGAGGACATGGTCATCGAAGAGGACGAGACCGAGAACCTCATCCAGGCGCTTGAAGCAGAACTCATGCGCCGCAGGTTCGGTCCTCCGATCCGCCTCGAAGTGACCGAGGACATGGATGAGGTGACGCTGCGGCTCCTCATCAGCGAACTCGACATCACCGAGCAGGAGGTCTACCGGATCCCGGGTCCGCTGGATCTGCGGGGATTGTTCGGACTGAGCCGCCTGAACCGGCCTGAGCTCAAATACAAGCCGCACCTTCCGACCACCGCCGTCGCGTTCCAGCCGGGCGACAACAACGAGCGCTCCGACATCTTCAGCGCCATCCGCACCCGGGATGTGCTGGTCCACCATCCGTACGAATCATTCGCAACGAGCGTTCAAGCCTTCCTCGATCAGGCAGCCAAGGACCCGCAGGTCCTCGCGATCAAACAGACGCTGTACCGCACCTCGGGCGACAGCCCCATCATCCAATCGCTCATCGACGCCGCCGAAGCCGGCAAGCAGGTGCTCGCGCTCGTGGAGGTGAAGGCCCGCTTCGACGAGGCCGCGAACATCGTCTGGGCGCGCAAGCTGGAGAAGGCCGGCGTCCACGTCGTGTACGGCCTCGTCGGGCTCAAGACCCACTGCAAGCTCGCCCTCGTCATCCGGGAAGAAGAGGGTTCGCTACGCAGCTACTGTCACATCGGTACCGGCAACTACAACCCGAAGACCAGCCGCATGTACGAGGACTTCGGGCTGTTCACCTCCGACGAGCAGGTCGGGCGCGACCTCACCCGGCTGTTCAACGAACTGTCGGGCTACGCGATCGAGAAGAAGTTCAAGCGTCTGCTGGTCGCGCCGCTTCACCTGCGTAAGGGGCTGCTGCGTCTGATCGAGGCCGAGCGCCGCAACGCACTCGAGGGCAGACCCGCGCGCATCCGGATCAAAGTCAACTCGATGGTCGACGAGCAGATCATCGATGCGCTCTACCGCGCGAGCCAGGCTGGCGTTCCCGTGGAGATCTGGGTGCGGGGCATCTGCTCGATCAGGCCGGGAGTCCCGGGGGTGAGCGAGAACATCACCGTGCGCAGCATCCTCGGCAGGTACCTCGAGCACTCGCGGATCTTCGCGTTCCACAACGGCGGCGACGAGCAGATCTACATCGGCAGCGCCGACATGATGCACCGCAACCTCGACCGCCGGGTCGAAGCGCTCGTGAGGGTCACAGACCCCGCTCACCTGGCGCAGCTGATGGCCCTGTTCGATCTGGCAATGAGCGACACGACCAGCTCCTGGTGGCTCGATGACACGGGGACGTGGGTGCGCCACCACCTCGACGAGCACGGCAACCAGCTCGCCGACCTGCAGGACCAGACCATGACCGATGTGCAGAGCCGGCGACGGGCACGGGCAACGCGATGACCGACACTCTCACCGTCCCGGACCCGACCATGACCGAGAACATCGTCTACGCCGCCGGCGGAGTGCTGTGGCGCCTCGTCGAGGGCAAGCTTCGCATCCTGCTGATCCACCGCACCCAGTATCGGGACGTGACCCTTCCCAAGGGCAAGGTCGACCCCGGCGAGACGCTCGCCGAAACCGCCGTGCGCGAGATCCACGAAGAGACCGGGATTCGCGTCTCGCTGGGAGTTCCCGTCGGCGTATCGACGTACCACATGCCCTCCAAGCGCGACAAGATCGTGCACTATTGGGCTGCCGAGGCGACGGATGCCGCGATCAAGGCATCCTCGTTCGTTCCGAACAAAGAGATCGCAGCCCTCGAGTGGGTCTCGGCCAAGAAGGCCCGCGCCAAGCTCAGCTACCCTGTGGATGTCGAGATCCTGGACAAGTTCCTCGAGATCCGCGACAAGGATGTGCTGCGCACGTTCCCGATCATCGCGCTGCGCCACGCCAAGGCGGTGCCCGCCGACGAATGGGACGGGCCGGATGCCTCGCGCCCGCTGGCTCCTCGCGGACGCAAACAGGCTAACGCCCTCGTCGGGCCGCTCCTCGCGTTCGGCGCGCGCCGGATCGTGTCGAGCCCCGCGGTTCGGTGTGCCAAGACCGTCGGGCCGCTCTCTGCCGCTCTGGGGCGCCGTGTCGACTATTCGCCGCTGATCAGCCAGGATGCGTGGGAAGAGGGTGCGACCGACGCCCGCACGGTCGTCGGGCAGCGCGTGCGCTCCCGCAAACCGGCGGTGTTGTGCAGCCACGGCCCGGTGCTTCCCGAGATCATCCAGGAACTGGCGATGGCAACCGGATCGCTCATGGGTTCGCACCTGGGTAACGCCTCAGGGCTGGCAACCGGAGGTTTCTCCGTCGTGCACCTGTCCACCGACAATCCGGGTTCGGGGATCGTCGCGATCGAGACGCACCAGCCTCCCGCGTGAGCGGACTGATCCGGCTCGGCTGGGCCGTGGCTGCGGATCGTGACTCCCGACGCGAGACCGCCTGGCGGCTCCTGCGCGACCTGATCGGCCAGTCCGGCATCCGGCTCTCGAACAGGTGCCCGCGCTGCGGTGGTGACCACGGCCCCGTGGAGCTCGAGGGCGCGGCGGTTACCGCGAGCGTGTCGTACGCAGCCGAGTGGGCTGTCGTGGCACTGGCACCCGCGGAGGCCGGGAGCGTGGGGGTGGATGCCGAGCCCGAGGTCGATACTCGGCGCGACCGGGCAGGTCTTGACGGTGTCCTCGGCGCGGGATCTGCGTCCGCGCGCGATTGGGTGCGGGTGGAAGCCGCGCTCAAGGCCGATAGGCGGGGACTGCGGATCGAACCCGGAGCGGTTCACATCCTGGGCGGCACCGGCACTGACCAGGGTGCAGGCGCGTCGTGGCGTGCCCGCGTCCCGGGGCGCGCGGATGCGGTTCTCGGCTGGGATCTCACAGGACCCCCGGGGATTCTGGTCAGCGCCGCACTCGCTCGCATCGAATCTGCCGACGCCTAGCGCGACGACTTCTTCTTTGCGGAGCTCTTGGACGCACCCGGCCCCGGTGGGAGAGAGGGAAGCGGACCGTCGTCCAACCAGTCCTCCAGCAGCGCCTCGAGGTCGTGACCGGCCTCGGCGACGAAGCGCCGGAAGTCGGCCGTAGTAACGCAGGCGTTCGCGTACGCCGCGCACCACCCGCGCAGCAGATCGAAGAACGGCTCGTCGCCGATCGTCAGACGCACGGCGTGCAGGGTCAGTGCCCCGCGTTTGTAAAGCCGGTCATCGAACATGAGGTCGGCGCCGGGATCACTGATGACGAGGTCCTGCGCGAGATCCGCGAGCTTCGCGTGAGCCCGGCGGGCAGCGCCATCGGCGGTCTCCGCGCCGGCCGCCTCGAACCAGAGCCACTCCGCGTAACAGGCGAATCCTTCGTTGAGCCAGATGTCACGCCACCGCGCCACCCCGACGCTGTTGCCGAACCACTGGTGGGCCAGCTCATGAGCAACGAGTCGCTCCGAGTCGGGGTCGAGGTGGTTTGCGCCGAAGACGGCGGTGCCCTGCGCCTCCAGTGGGATCTCGAGCGGATCCGCTGTCACCACGATCGTGCAGTTCTCCTGCGGATACGGCCCGAACCGCTCCTCGAACGCCGACATCATGCGCGGCAGGGGCCCGAGAGCCCGCTTCACGTCGGCGCGAAGGGACGGGGGTGAGGCAACGACGATGCGATCATCGAGCCGGTGCGATTCGAACTGTCCCACGTAGACAGCAACCAGGTACGTCGCCGTCGGCACTCCGATCGTGTACTCGGCGCTGACCTGGCCGCCCGAGCGCGTACGCGACTGCAGTACGCCGGTGGCGACAGCGGTGTACTCGGCATCCGTCGCGACTCGGATGGTGTAGGTGGCCCGGTTACCGGGGCGATCGTTGCACGGGAACCACGTCGGCGCGCCGATCGGCTGCGATGCGACGAGCGAGCCCTCGGTGAGTTCCTCCCAGCCGATCGTCCCCCAGCGGGATCGGCGGGGCGCGGGCGCGCCCGCATACTCGATCGTCAGCGTCAGGGTCTCCCCCGGTTGCATCGTGCGCGGCAGGGTGACGCGGAGCTTGCGCGGGCCCTGCTTGTGCGGCGTGCGACGCTGTCCCTCGATGCGCACCCGGCTGACGCGAAGACCGATCAGGTCGAGCGCGATCGAGGAGGTCGCGACCACGATCCGGATGCTGAGGGTCGCGCACCCCTCGAGCCTGTTGTTGCGGACGCGGTAGCTCAGATCGAGCGCGTAGGCCTCGACGTCGAACGAGGTGTCGCCGCTCTGGGGAGTGTAGGCGTCGTGGGTGCGCGCCTCGGGGGTCTCTGCGCCAGCTTGCTCGGTGCTGTTCGGACTCACGGGGCCGCCTGGTACGCGCGGATCTTCACCGCGCGCCACGGGCCGATGGGGTTTCCGCTCCACCGAGAACCGACCGGAACGCTCTCGCCGCGCATGACCAGCGAGGCGGGCCCCACGGTTGCGTGAGCGCCGATCGAGGCCGCGGGCAAGATAACCGAGTGCGGGCCGAGCGTTGCGCCGGGTTCGAGGGTGACGGCATCCATACTCATGATCCGATCATGAAACAGGTGAGTCTGCACAACGCATCCCCGGTTCACGGTGGATCCGTCGCCGAGGTGCACGAGATCCGGCTCCGGCAGCCAGTAGGTCTCGCACCATACTCCGCGGCCGACTCGTGCACCCAGGGACCGCAGCCACACCGCAAGTGCCGGGGTTCCGGATGCCGCACGCGCGAACCACGGCGCCGCAACCATCTCGGTGAAGGTGTCGACCACCTCGGTGCGCCACACGAAACTCGACCACAGCGGATGCTCGCCCGCGCGGATCGGACCGACCAGTGCCCACTTGGCGGCTGTCGTGGCAGCAGCCGCCGCCGCGCCAGCGACGAGCATGACAATGCCAGACAGCAGCACCGTCCACCACGGTCCAATGCTGTCCCACAGGGCGGCCAGGGTCATGAGCACTCCGAAACCGATGAGCCCCGTCACGAACACGGGAACGATCCGCGACAGCTCCCACAGGCTCCGCGCAACGCGCAGTGCTGCGGGCGGCTCATAGGTGCGGGACTCATCGACACTGGCCACGACCCGTCGGAGGCGCACTGCCGGGGACCCGAGCCAAGACGACCCCGCCTTTGCCTTCGCCGGCGCCGCAGAGAGCACCGCGATGAGTCCGTCCTTCGGCACGCGGTGCCCTGGCGCGACCATCCCGGAGTTGCCGACAAAGGCACGCTTGCCGATCCTGACACCGTCGACACGCATCCATCCGCCGCCGAGCTCGTAGGAGGCGACCATCGTGTCATCGGCAAGGAACGCGCCATCGTCGATGGTGGTCATCGACGGAATCAGCAGCACCGTGGATGCCTCGACGTTGCGTCCGACTGACGCGCCCAGCATCCGGAGCCAGATGGGCGTGAACAGACTCGAATAGAGGGGGAACAACACGGTGCGTGCCGAATCGAGCAGGCGCTCGGTCGTCCACACCTGCCAGCCGAGCCGGCTGCGCACCGGGTAGGTTCCCTCGCGAAGGCCGAGCGAGAGCAGGCGCACCGCCAGCACGACGGTGCCGGCGAAGACCACACCGGCGATCAGGATGCCGGGCACGAGCCACGCGAGGCCGAGAAGCGTAGCCTCGGCGAGCGTCTGCGTGTCCCGCATCGCGAGCGCCATGACGCCGGCGCCGGCGGCGAACGCGACGATCGGCAGCAGGGCAAGGCCAAGCGAGGAGGCGATGTAGGCCCAGAGCCACCGGTGGGGAGCGGGCGCGTGTTCCGCGGGCCAGTCGGCGGCGGGCTCGCCGACCCGCACCGCGGGCGAGCCTGCCCACGCCTGGTCGGGCTTGACCCGTCCGAACACCGCCGATCCGGGAGCTACCCGCGCCCGCTGACCGATCTTTGTGCCGGGAGCCAGCGTGCTACGGGCACCGATCACGGCATCCGCATCGATCCGGATGCCGCCCACGCGCACCGTGTCGCCATCGACCCACGTGCCGCTGAGATCGACTTCGGGGTCGATCGCCGCGTTGTCGCCGACCTCCAGCATCCCGGTGACAGGGGGCAGCGTGTGCATGTGGACGTCGCGGCCGATCGAGGCCCCCAGCGCCCGCGCGTAGTAGGTGACCCACGGCGCTCCGACGAACCCGACGGCGTCGACCTGATCGGCGATCTGCTCGGCCAGCCACAGTCGCAGGTGCACGCCGCCGCCGCGCGGATAGTCACCGGGTTGCAGTCCCGCGAGCAGCGTTCGGGCCGCGATCACCGCGATCGACATGCGCCCGAACGGGGTCGCGAAGACGAGGAGGCCGATGACGAGCACCCACCACGGCACGTCCGGGAGGAACGTAAAGCCACCGCCGAGCTGCAACAGCGCGCTCGCGGTAAGGAGGTAGAGGAGCCACCGGATGCCGGACAGGATGAACAGCGGCGCCCCGAGCAGGGTCTGGGCGAGCCGTGTGGTGGCCGGGGTGGGGACGGCGCGGTGGAACGCGGCGGCAGACGCGTCGGCGGCGGCATCCGTTTTCGGAAGAAGGGACGCCATGGCCCCGAGGCGGGGCATGTCGTAGATGTCGGCGACCGTGAACTCGGGAAGCCGCACCCGCACCCGCGAAGCAAGCTGCGCAGCGGCGAGCGACCCGCCGCCGAGGTCGAAGAAATCCGACCCGCGATCCTCAGCGGGAACACCGAGCACAGCCTGCCACTGCTCAGCCAGCCATGCCTCGTTCTCGGACAGCCCCGCAACCGGCTGCTCTGCCCCGGGAACCGGCCACGGCAGCGCTGCGCGATCGACCTTCCCCGACGTGCGCGCCGGAAGGTCAGGCAGCAGCGCGAACAGGGGCATGATGCCGGCGGGCAGGCGGTCTGCGAGGAACGTTCGGGCTGCGGCACGATCGAAGAGGTCGGGATCGTCGACGACGATGTACCCGACCAGGACGGGGTTGCCGGCCTCCGACGTGCGAACCGCGGCAGTCGCGGCGGTGACCCGGGGAAGATCCTGCAGGGCAGCCTCGACCTCACCGAGTTCGATGCGCCGCCCACCGATCTTCACCTGATCGTCGGCTCGCCCCAGAAAGACGAGCCCCTCGGGTTCGTAGCGCACGAGATCGCCCGAGCGGTAGGCGCGATCCCACCCCAGCGTCGGCATGGGAGCGTACTTTTCGGCATCCTTCGCCGGGTCGAGGTAGCGAGCGAGCCCGACGCCGCCGATGATCAGCTCGCCGCTCTCCCCCTCCGAGACCGGGACACCCTCGGCATCCACCACCGCAAGCGACCAGCCCTCGAGAGGAAGCCCGATGCGGACCGGGGCGTCGGGCACGAGCGGCGCAGCGCACGAGACGACAGTCGCCTCGGTAGGACCATAGGTGTTCCAGACCTCGCGGCCCTCGGCTGCCAGGCGCGTCCCGAGTTCGGGCGGCACAGCTTCGCCGCCGAAGATCAGCAACCGGACGTTGTCGATCGTCGAACTCGGCCACATCGCGGCGAGGGTTGGAACCGTCGAGATCACCGTGATCCCCTGTCGCGCAAGCCAATTCGCAAGATCCACCCCGGAGCGAACCAGGGCACGCGGTGCAGGAACGAGGCAGGCTCCGTGCGCCCACGCGAGCCACATCTCCTCGCAGGACGCATCGAACGCCACCGACAGTCCCGCCAGGACCCGGTCGGAGGTCCCGAGCGGCTCCTCCTGCAGGAACAGGCGACTCTCGGCATCCACGAACGCCGCCGCACACCGGTGCGTGACAGCAACACCCTTGGGGACCCCAGTGGAGCCGGAGGTGAAGATGATCCACGCGTCGTCATCCGGCGACGGCTGGGCGAGGACGTCGAGCGCTCGCGTGTGCCCCGCGGGGGCCTCGCCGGCGAACAGGTCCTCGTCTTCGTCGGCTTCCTCGTCGACGGAGTCATCGATGGTTGGAATCTCGGCCGTCACATCCGACGGTTCCGCGGCATCCTCACCGGACGCGTGCGCACTCGGGGAGTACAGGCCGCGACCGGTGATGACACCGCGAACGCCCGCCTCCCCGAATACGAGCGCGGCGCGCTCCTCCGTGTCATCCGCGTCGACCGGCACGTATGCAGCGCCGGCAGCCATCACACCGAGGATGGCGATGTAGAGCTCTTTGGTGCCCGACGTCATGCGGATGCCGACGCGATCGCCATGCCGCACGCCAGCGGCCACGAGGCGCGAGGCGGTGAGAGCGACCCGGGCAGCGAGCTCCCGGTAGCTCACCGCCGGCCCCGCGCCGTCATCGATCGCGGAAGCCTCGGGATGGCGACGCACCGTCTCTTGCAGGATGTCGACGAGCGTACGCGGCGCAGCGGCGTGAGCGGCCCGATCGAGAACGGCCGACTGGTCGAAAGTCACCGTTCGACGGTACCGGGGAGCATGACGCGAGGTGAGGGAAACACTGCAGACCGCCCGAGCCCGTTTACCTCGTGTTCACCTCTACCAACCGATCCCTTAAGAGTCGCTGTCTACCGTCACCTCAGTGCCCTGCACCGGGCCCGCCACAAATACCCCGACACAGTGAAGGATTCACAGTGAAGATCACCCGCTTTGCCCAGCTGGGCGCTGTCGCCGCCGTCGCCACCCTCGCGCTGGCTGGCTGCGCCTCGAACGAGTCCAACGGTGGCTCCGCCTCCGAAGAGCCCATGGAGTCGACCCTCTCGGGCACCATCGGCGCGACCGGCGCTTCGTCGCAGACCGCCGCGCAGGAGGCCTGGGTAGCCAACTTCCAGACCGCCAACCCTGACGTGACCGTCAACTACGAGCCCACCGGCTCGGGAACGGGCCGCGAGAACTTCATCGCCGGCGCGAGCAACTTCATCGGCTCGGACCGCGCGTTCAAGCTCGAGGAGATCGAAGAGAACACCTTCGCTGCGTGCGCGGACGGCGGTTCGGCCGGCATCGTCGAGATCCCGGTATACATCTCGCCCGTGGCCGTCGCCTTCAACCTCGAGGGCATCGAGTCGCTGAACATGACCGCCGATGTCATCGCGGGCATCTTCGCTGGCCAGATCACCAACTGGAACGACGAGGCCATCGCGAGCCTCAACGACGGCGTCGAGCTCCCCGACCTGGCGATCTCGCCGGTTCACCGCTCGGACGACTCGGGCACGACGGAGACCTTCACCTCCTACCTATCGGCGGCAGCTCCCTCGGTGTGGACTTACGAGCCCGACGGCGAATGGCCGATCGAGGGTGGCGAGGCTGCACAGGGCACCTCGGGTGTGGTCGACGCGACCCGCAACGGAAGCGGCACCATCGTCTACGCCGACGCTTCGCAGGTCGGCGGCCTGGGCACGGTCTCGGTCGGCGTCGGTGGCGAGTTCGTCCCCTACTCGGCTGAGGCTGCCGCGATGATCGTCGACTCCTCGCCGCTGCAGGACGGCCGCACCGAGGGCGACATCGTCTTCGACATGGACTACGCGACCGAAGAGGCCGGCGTGTACCCGATCGCCCTCGTGAGCTACGAGATCGGCTGCGTTGAGTACGAGGACGCCAACGTCGCAGAGCTGGTCTCGGCGTACTTCACCTACATTGCCAGCCCCGAAGGCCAGGACGCCGCCGCTGACAACGCCGGCTCGGCTCCGATCTCGGACTCGCTGCGTGAGCAGGTCAACGCCGCAATCGCCCTGATCGGCTGATCAACCTCCCTCTCGGCCGCCCCGTTCGGTACATTCACGATGTACTGAACGGGGCGGGCTGAGCGAGAGAGCCGGTTTCACCGGAGCTCTCGCTGAGCCTGACCCGGACTCGACACGAAGGACACACGGATGGCGACGACCACGGACGCGGGACCCGAAGCCCCGGCGAAGATCCACGCCAAGAAACGCCCGGGAGACCTCGTCTTCTCGGGAACGGCGCTCGGGGCAGGGATCATCATCCTGGCGGTCCTGACCGCTGTCACAGTCTTTTTGGTCATCGAGAGCATCCCGGCCTTCACGACCCCGTCGGACGAGAACCCGCTTCTGAAGGGTCAGACCTTTCTCGAGTACACGTGGCCGCTCGTCTTCGGCACGATCTGGTCCTCGATCCTGGCCCTCGTCATGGCGGCGCCGCTCGCGATCGGGATCGCGCTGTTCATCTCGCACTACGCACCGCGCCGGGCGGCAGCCGTCCTTGGGTACATCATCGATCTCCTCGCCGCCGTGCCCTCGGTGGTCTTCGGCCTCTGGGGCGGCCTGGTGCTCGCCGGGTTCGTGCAGCCCTTCTATGTGTGGCTGAACACTTACCTCGGATGGATTCCGCTGTTCAGCGGCCAGGTGTCAGCCACCGGCCGCACGATCCTCACAGCCGCCCTGGTGCTGGCGATCATGGTGCTGCCGATCATGACCGCGATCTGCCGCGAAGTCTTCCTGCAAACGCCAGTGCTTCATGAAGAGGCGGCTCTCGCCCTGGGCGCCACCCGCTGGGAAATGATCAAGATGGCAGTGCTGCCCTTCGCCCGCGGTGGCATGGTATCGGCGGCGATGCTCGCACTCGGTCGAGCACTCGGCGAGACGATGGCCGTCACGATGGTGCTCTCGGTATCGGGAGTCGTGACCTTCGAGTTGCTGACCCCAACCAACCCGACCACCATCCCGGCGAACATCGCCCTGCAGTTCCCCGAGGCATACGGCACAGGTGTGAGCCTGCTGATCGCCACCGGCCTCGTTCTGTTCGTCGTCACCTTCGCCGTCAACGCGATCGCTCGCTGGATCGTCAACCGCCGCGCTGAGTTCTCGGGAGCCAACTGATGTCCACCGCTACCGCCACCGCGACGCGTTCTGGCGTCAACAACTTCTCGAACGGACGGCTCCCCCGGGGAACGAGCTGGCTCCTGCTCGCAGGCTCCCTCCTGGTCATGGGCCTAGTGTTCTTCCTCCTGAACATCGACCAGCCCGTCGCCAACTACAACATCGTCGCCGCTGTGTTCCTGGGCGCGGTGTTGTACGCCATCCTGATCTTCGTCGTGGCATCCATCGTCGAGGGACGCCGCAACGCGACTGACCGATTCATCACCGCGGTGGTCTCGGCAGCGTTCACCGTCGCTCTCCTGCCGCTGATCTCCCTGCTGTTCACGGTTCTGGTCAACGGTCTTGCCCGGTTCGACCTCGACTTCTTCACGCAGTCGATGCGCAACGTCATCGGCGACGGCGGCGGCGCCTTGCATGCCATCGCCGGAACTCTGATGATCACGCTCACCGCGACGATCATCTCGGTGCCGATCGGCCTCATGACATCGATCTACCTCGTCGAGTACGGCAACAGCGGCAAGCTCGCTCGAGCGATCACGTTCTTCGTCGACGTGATGACCGGCATCCCCTCGATCGTCGCGGGTCTTTTCGCCTACGCCGTGTTTGTCATCTTCTTCGGAGCCGGATACTCGTCAGGTTTCGAAGGCGCCATCGCGCTGAGCGTGCTCATGATCCCGGTCGTCGTCCGATCCTCCGAAGAGATGCTGCGCCTGGTTCCCAACGAACTGCGCGAGGCGTCTTTCGCGCTCGGTGTTCCCAAGTGGCTCACGATCGTCAAGGTCGTGCTGCCGACATCCATCGCCGGTATCACCACCGGTGTCATGCTGGCGATCGCCCGCGTCATCGGAGAGACCGCTCCGCTGCTGCTCACCGCCGGCTACACGCAGAGCATGAACTGGAACATCTGGGATGGAAACATGATGACCCTCCCCGTGTTCGTCTACAACCAGTACGCCAACCAGGGCACCAACCCCGACGCCGCGATTTCGCGCGCGTGGGCCGGGGCCCTGACCCTGATCCTGATCGTCATGGTGCTCAACCTCGCCGCCCGCTTTGTCGCGAAGTTCTTCGCGCCCAAGACCGGTCGCTGAACCCGAAGGAATATCCGTGTCCAAGCGCATCGATGTCAACGACCTCAACGTCTACTACGGCAACTTCCTCGCCGTCGAGGGCGTCTCGCTCACGATCGAGCCCCGCTCGGTAACCGCCTTCATCGGCCCCTCGGGCTGCGGCAAGTCCACCTTCCTTCGCACCCTCAACCGGATGCATGAAGTGATCCCGGGCGCCCGTGTCGAGGGTGAGGTGCTGATCGACGGCGACAACCTGTACGGCGCAGGCGTCGACCCCGTGCTCGTGCGTCGCCAGGTCGGCATGGTCTTCCAGCGCCCCAACCCCTTCCCGACGATGTCGATCCGCGAGAACGTGCTCGCCGGCGTGAAGCTCAACAACCAGCGCATGTCCAAGGGCGACCAGGATGCGCTCGTCGAGAAGTCGCTGCAGGGCGCGAACCTGTGGAACGAGGTCAAGGACCGCCTCGACCGCCCCGGATCGGGTCTGTCGGGTGGTCAGCAGCAGCGCCTGTGCATCGCTCGCGCCATCGCTGTCGAACCGGACGTGCTGCTGATGGACGAGCCCTGCTCGGCCCTGGACCCGATCTCCACCCTCGCGATCGAAGACCTCATCGAGGAGCTCAAGAGCGAGTACACGATCGTCATCGTGACCCACAACATGCAGCAGGCCTCGCGCGTGTCCGACAAGACCGCGTTCTTCAACATCGCCGGCACCGGCAAGCCGGGCAAGCTCATCGAGTACGACGAGACCACCACCATCTTCACCCGCCCGAAGGTCAAGGACACCGAGGACTACGTCTCGGGCCGCTTCGGGTAAGCACCGGGAACGGATGGGGGGGTGTGGCCTGTCGGCTACGCCCCCTCTTCGGTTTCGGTCACAACGATTCGCGCCGCTGAGCGTCAGTCGCGGGCGCTGAGCAGATAGGCGTTCAGGTCGGCCGTGAAAGCGGCATCCGTCGGGATCGACGACCCGTCGATCGAGGTGATGGGCGCTGCTAGACGAACGCTCGACACGAGCCACGCTGCGTCGATGGTCGCGAGCGACGTGGTCGTGATCTGCTCGTACCCGCTCTCGTAGCCGCGCTCCTCGAGGTAGGCGAACATGCTCAGTTGCGTCGTGCCGTGCAGGATGCCGCCGGTCGGCGCCGGAGTGATGAACCGGTCCCCGCGGCGCAGCACCAGGGACGCCGTGGGAGCCTCGAGCACGAAGCCGTCGGTGGTGACGAAGATCGCGTCATCCGCCCCGCGACGGCGAGCCTCACGAAGCGCCGCCATATTGACGGCGTACGACAGCGTCTTGGCCCCCAGAAGCAACCAGGGCGCGCGCGCCGGGACCGTGGAGTCGTAGCCGCGGTCGAGCGTCACAACACGGATGCCGTTCGTGCGCACCGCGGTGAAGTCAGCCGCGGGTGCGAGCGTGACCCACGCGGTTGGGGTCGGCCCGTGCTCGATACCGCGGCTGAGGATGAGCTTGATGACCGACTCTCCCGCCGGGGCGTGCGCGGCCACCGCGGCAATCGCAGCACGCCACTGCGCCAGGTTCGGCGCCGGAAGATCGCAAATCCGCGCGGAGTGGGCGAGCCGGTCGAGGTGGGCGTCGACTTCTTGAGGGTGACCGTCGACGACGCCGATCGACTCGAAGATGCCGTCGCCGCGCTGCGTGCTCAGCTCGCCGACGCTCAGCGCGGGGGCTTCGGGATCCACCGAGGCGAACGTATCAGCGAAGTCGGTGCGGTCGGCATCCGCCTCAGCAGGCTGGATCATGAGGGCGAAAGTCGTGGCCATGCGATGAAGCCTACGCGTCGGGAATACCCAGTCCGGTGACGCGGTTAGACTGTCATAGCCGGGCCGCAGTAACCCCGGGCTCCATCTTCTGCCGCTACGAGCGGCCTCGCGCCGAGAGGCGTTCTGCGGCCCGGCACTTTCGTGTCTGGGTGGCCTGCAGGTCCGCCGCGACTCCGTCCTCCCGCGCCCACCCCCAGGTCGCTGAACCCGCACGCTCCGAGTGTCGAACCCACACGCTCACGCGCGAACCCACAGCATTCAGCGCCCGAAACCTCTGGGTTCGCGACCAATGGTGTGGGTTCGCGCCACGATGCCAGGGCAGGATGCCGAGGTCAGGGGCTGACCGGCTGCGGCCAGCTGACCGGGAGCGAGGCGCTGAACCCACACCTTTCCGCGCCAGCCCACAGCATCCGACGCCCGAAACCTGCGGGCTCGCGACCGATGATGTGGGTTCGCGCCACGATGCCGGGGCAGGATACCGAGGCGGGGAGCGAGGTCGGGCGCTGCGGCCCTTGATCAGGTGAGGGATTCGCGGCGCCAGAGGGCCGCGCAGGCGCTCAGGTCGGATGCGTAGTCACTCAAGCGCAGCGCGCGGGTCGTGAAGGCGGCGCTGCGGTCTGACTCGGTTGCGTCGTAGTCATCAGCCAGGTATGTGGCACCAGCCGCCTGCACACGGCAGAACGCGGCGGCGCGATCGAGAGCTACCGCAAAGTCACCGCGGAAGAGCCCTCGCAGGATCGTGTCGACGAGAGTGACGAGCTCGTCGGGGCTTGCCGGAACGGGCGCCCCGGCGATCAGGGCATCCGCCGTGTCGAGAGCTGCGCGCCCCCGCTCGTACGTCAAAGCCGCTGTGCTCGGGTCGTCATGGATCATCAGCTGCACGAGGTAGAGCCGCCAGAGCGCCCCAGGCAGAGTCTTGGCCGGTGAGCGCGACCATAGCTCCGCGATGTCGTCGATCCCGTGCTCGGCGGTGAAGGCGATAAGCCTGTCAACGACGGCCTCGTCGGGGTTGGCCCGAACGCGTGACAACAGCGCCTGCGCCGTCGAGTGCGCGACACGGGAGACCTCGGCGGGGTCCTCGGCAGCAAACAGCCGGTCGAACAGCTCGGCAGGTCTGCGGACGGGCTTGTGGTAGGGCCGGGGGTCGTCACTCACCCGCTCCAGGGTAGTCGCGACGAGAGCCGCTCAGGTCGCGATCGCGACCACCGCGTCGGACGTGGGCTCGCCCGTCGGGGAACCACCAGCAGGCTCGATCGTGATGGCGATCGTGTCACCCGGCTCCATCTCGCCATCGAGGATCCACGTCTCGGTTCGCTGCCCGCTCGCTGCGAACGCGCCGGCCGGGATCGGAGACTCATCGCCTCTCACGAACCACAGTTCATAGCTCTGATCGTCAGCGATCTGCGGAAGTCCGTCCGAGACGATGACGGCCTTTCCGACGGAGTCGGCCCAGTAAACAGTGGACTCGCCGCCGCCTTCGATCTGAGCCGTCGCGGACTGCGCATCCGGTGCCGACTGAACCTCTTGCAGGGCCACGACCTCGGGCGGGCGGTTGACCCAGTCGTTGATGCTGACGGCGGTGAAGCCCAGCGCGACAAGAAGAACGAAGGATGCCGCGAGGGCGAACATGCTGCGCATCCAGCGCGTGCGGGACTGGGTCTGGATGGCGCCAGTACTCGGCGCCGGTGTCGCACCGATCGGGACGGCATCCGTCTGCGGCGCCAGCGCGATTCGGGTGAGGATGTGGTGGCGAAGCTCTGCGGGCGGGTCGACCTCGGGTGCGTAGTCGGCGAGCGCAGCCGCGGTCTCGAGGTCGCGTTCAGCGATGCCGCGCCATTCCGGATGCATCGTGAGAGCGAGGTCGAAGGCCTGCTGCTGCTCAGCGTCGAGAGCGCCGAGGGCGGACGCCGCCGACAGCTCGGCGAACTCCTGCTCGTTCATGAGGCCACCCCCATTTCTGCTCTCAGGCGCGACAAGCCGTCGCGCATCCGGGTCTTCACTGTTCCCAGCGGCGCCCCCACCAGCGCCGCAATCTCGCTCTGACTGTAACCCCCGAAATACGCGAGGGTGAGGGCCTCGCGCTGTGATTCGGGAAGGGCGGTGAGCGCCTCTGTTACTCGTCGGCTCTCGATCCGCAGTTCCGCCTGCTCGGCGACGCCATCGTGAGCGACGTCGATGTCACGGAACCCGACCCGGATGTCGCGATCGATGCTCGCCTGCGAAGCCCGCACGCGGTCGACGGCTCGGCGGTGTGCGATCGTCAGCACCCAGGATCTGCCCTGGCCTTTGTTCGGAGCGAAGCGCGCGGCGGATTGCCACACCTCCAGGAACACCTCCTGCAGAACCTCTTCGCTCTGCGACCGGTCCACCACCACGCGCAGGATGAGTCCGAAGACCCGCGACGACAGCATGTCGTAGAGGCTCGCGAAAGCCTCGTGGTCGCCGCGCGCGACTCGTTCGAGAAGTTCCGCGACGTGATCGACGGCGCCCGCCCCGTCGTCTGGCACGTCCATGCCGTCGATCACCATGCGTCCAGCATGCCGCATGAATTTCCCATCCGATGTCGACTCGCTTCCGAAGACCCCTGTGTAGGCCGCCACGAGCGGACGACCACGAGCCCTGACGAGGCTCCGACAACACCGGAGGAACAATGTTGATCACCAAGAAGTCGCGCGTCGCAGCTGGCGCCTCGCTGGCGTTCGTCGCCGCACTTGCCCTTTCTGCCTGCTCCACCGCCAGCACGGGGGACATGGACGACGAGATGGCCGAGACGCCGATGACCGAACAGACCACTCCCATGGACGACATGGAGGAAATGGATGCCGCCGCCTACCTCGTGGGCCCGGGCTGCATGGAGTACGCCGAGGCCGTGCCTTCTGGCGCCGGCTCCGTCGATGGCATGGCCATGGACCCCGTTGCTACCGCGGCATCCAACAACCCGCTGCTGACGACGCTCACCGCAGCCGTGAGCGGCGGACTGAACCCCGACGTGAACCTCGTCGACACCCTCAACGGTGGCGAGTTCACCGTCTTCGCTCCGGTCGATGACGCGTTCGCGAAGATCGACCAGGCCACGAT
Source organism: Microbacterium schleiferi (assembly GCF_020781975.1). Taxonomy (GTDB): domain Bacteria; phylum Actinomycetota; class Actinomycetes; order Actinomycetales; family Microbacteriaceae; genus Microbacterium. The sequence goes on along the minus strand of NZ_JAJGNI010000001.1, from coordinate 40,994 downwards.
CGACACGCTGTCGACTGACTCGGATCTGCTGACGTCGATCCTGACGTACCACGTCGTTCCCGGTCAGATCCTGCCTGAGGACCTTCCCGGCACCCACACCACGGTGCAGGGTGCTGACGTGGAGGTGACCGGTTCGGGCGACGAGCTCATGGTCAACGACTCCATGGTCATCTGCGGTGGCGTTCAGACCGCCAACGCTGTCGTGTACCTCGTCGACACGGTGCTCATGCCTCCCATGTGAGCGCCCGTTGACGATCCCCCAGGGTGGAGGGACGCGAGGCCGTCGTCATCTTCGGATGCGGCGGCCTCGTCGTTTCTGTGTGGTCGGAAGCGGCCCCGGGCTTCAATCCCCGGGCCGCCCCCAGACGACTCCCGGAAACCTCCCGAAGTCACCGTCGAAGGTCACGATCTGTGCGCGATTCTCGATGGCGAGGGCAGCAAGGTGAGCATCCATGACCAGATTCCCACCGGTGCCGACGTCGGCGAGAAGCATGCGCATCCGATCGGAGTGTCCGGCGCCGGGCTCGGGGCTGATGACGCTAGGTCGATTCATCCATCCGTTGAGGATGTCGAAGGCGTCATCGACCGGTAAGGGATTCGCGTAGATCCGACGACTCGTCGCCAGACGAACAAAGGCCAATGCGCAGACCCACGGAATCGCGACGGTTTCCCTCGAACTCAGTGCGCTATCGAGCCACGTCTTGGCCCGTGCGTGATGACGCGCATCCGCGTCTACGGCGTAGAGCAGGACGTTTGCGTCAACGAGTTTCACTTCGCCAGCTCTTGCTTCTGAGTGATTGCCTCGTCTTCCAGTTCAGCCGCGATAGCGAGAGCACGATCCAACGGGACGCTTGCCTTGCCGAGCCTGTGCACCGGCGTCTCGTAGCTGTCCACGGGATCGGGGTCCAGACCAGCGAGGATCGCCGAGTTCACCGCGTCCTTGAAAGAGAGGCCACGCTCACGCATGACCTTGCGCACGGCTTCCTCGGCAGCTGAGGTCAGCGTGATCGTGGTCCGCATCCGTGCATCATATCATCACTTGCGATGATGCTTTGATGCAGCGCGCATGAGACGCTTTACTGCAGGGTCGCAAAGCGGATACCGCGCACGAAGTAGGCTGGTAGCCCTGGGGCCTGTAGCTCAGTCGGTAGAGCATCGGACTTTTAATCCTTGTTGCGTTGTTCTGGAATGAACAGGGATCGGTCACCGTCGGGGTTGTCGAAGGTGACGGACAGGTATGCGGCGTAGAGATCGAGTGCGGACACGCGTAAAGGCGTGGCGATCGCTTCGATCTCATCGGCGAGGAACGCGGTTGCTCCCCTGAGCCTGCTGGCGAGGGTAGAGCGTGAGATGCCGGAACGGTCAGCGACCGTGTTCCCGGTGAGCCCGTAGTTCTTGATGAGGTCCCGGATGTACGCGCCTCGGAGACCCGCGAGGGTGTCGGACTGCAGTGCGGTGACGTTTGCGCTCATGCCTAAACCGTACAGGATTCTGCATGATATGCGCAACGCGACGTTGGTTACGCGCAGATTAACGTTCGCTGTGTGCGACACGTGGCGTGTCGGGGTTGACACTGTGCAGGATCTCGCACAGACTGATCCACATGCAGGACGAATCAGTCGATATCGCGAATAAGGTTCGCGGTGTAGCCGCAGAGAAGCGGGTCAGCCAGGAACGCATCGCTTTGATTCTGGGCATCTCCCTGGGATCGGTGAACGCCCGCATGAACGGCAAGGTCCCGTTCTCCTCCGTCGATCTGCTTCGACTCTCGCGAGCATTCGACGTCGAGGTCGGGGCGTTCTTCCCAGTGCGGGAGCGTGTCGCATGAGCACTGTCCCGCCGATGGTGTACCCGGGTTCCCCGAATGTCCGTTCCACGGACCCGATCGAGTCGCATGAGGCGGCGGACAGGACGGATGTTGCGGGTTCGCAGCAGGAAGTCCTCCGCATCCTCCAGGGGGCGGGGCGCCCGTTGGGTGACGGGGAAATCTACCGGACCCACATCCTGAACCCTGGCCCTCTCGACGTGGTGTGGTCTGAGGCAAGGTTGCGTACCGCCCGCCACGAACTCGTCGAAGCGGGCATGGTCGTGGACGCCGGTGTCGGGGTCACTAGTGCTGGGCGTCGGTGCCGGGTATGGGCGGCGGTGTCGGCATGACCGCAGCCAAGCCCATAGAGATCGGATTTATTAGCGCCGAAGCGTTTGCCACGCGCGTCGTGCCGGACCCGGCGACCGGATGCCACAACTGGAGAGGAAAGACTCGCCACGACGGCTACGGCGTCGTGGTACGCAATCGATCCTCGCGCCAGGCTCACCGAGTCGCCCTCATCCTCGCTGGCATCGACCTGCCAGTCGATGCGGTCGTGGACCATCTGTGCCGAAACCGCCGATGTGTGAATCCCGCTCACCTCGATGTGACGACGAGCCGAACGAACACCGAGCGGGGTATCAGTCCGATCGGTGCGTATCTCCGAGCTCACGCTAGCGGTCGCTGCATCAACGGGCACGACCTCGCGATCGTCGGCTTTCACAGGGCCGGCCGTACGAAGACATGCGCGCAGTGCGGTCGGGATCGAGTCGCCGCCTACAAGGCTCGGAGGGCGTCATGATCACCATCCGTTGGTGTGCCGGTGCACTGTTCTTACTGGCCCTGATCCCCGCGTTCCTGGGTGTCCGCGACTGGTTCCTCGCCGCGTTCCTGTTCGTGATGTTCGTGGTGGCGTTCACCCCGTGGCACCGGCTTGTGGCTGACCTGCCGGCGGGGCACCCGGAGTCGGTGAGCAGCCTCGACCATCTCGACGGGATCGGGCGCTTGAACTTCACCAAGGAGAAGAAATGAGCATCACGAGCGAGACGTTCTACCGCGCTGAGTGCGAGGAGTGCCATCGGACCATTCCCGACGAGGAAGACGAGGCATCGCATTGGCCCCTCGCTTTTGTGGAGGAGTACCTCCGCGAGAAGCACAGTCACGGTGTCGGCGATGTCGAGGTTCAGTGGTTCTACGACGGACAAAGAACGCTATGCCCTGAACATCATCCCGAGGCGCGTCCGTGCGGGACGTGCGGAGGACAAGGCTCAGTCAAACAGCCAGGCCCTCCGCCGAACCTTCCCGAAGGTCGCGAGTGGTCTTTACCTCATCACTGGGCGGAGTGCACCGAGTGTCATTGGGTCGGGTTTCACCCGGCGCCAGATAGCGCCACCTCATGATCGCTCTCGTCCTGGTCGCCGCGCTTATCGCGCTGGTGGTCATCACTTCCCCATCTGATCCTCCGCGGCATCGCCGCTGAACCTCTCCGTATAGAAGGGCACACACATGACGGAGCAAACAACTACCCGGATCTACCTGGGCCGGTTCGATGGTGACCGGCTTGCGGAGGTCACGCATTTCACGTCACGGGGTGACCGGTGCGTCCCCCCGAGCATTGTCGATCTGGTCGCCGCGGACCCTACCCGGGAGTCGTATACCGACTGGGACGGGGACGTGTGGTTTCCCCTCACTGAGGGGCGTGTGACGGAGCAGCGGGCGGACATGGGTGGCGCGTGCTGCTGGTGCGAGTTCCCCCAGGCCAGACAGAAGTACCTCCCCGTACCGGCATCAGCCGCTGTCGGTGGTGTTCACATGCGGCCGTTGCGGCGGGACTCCCGGTTCTGGGCCACGGTCGCTGTGACAGGGCTTGTGGGTGTCGTGCTCGTGTGGCTGGTCATCGCGGCGGTGACCGCATGAACGACTTCACCGCATCCAACGGCATCGGCGTGGAGATCAACGACGAGGAGCAGATCGTCTTCGCTGTAGGCAATCGTCCTATCACTCCGATATGGACCAATTCAAGTGAACTCAAAGCCCTCCGGGAGTTCTTTCGGGCTGAGGAGGATGAACGCCTCGGACGGTGGAGGTATCCCGAGAACCCGGACTATGTCGTCTACCTGCGTCCTGACGGGCAGGTGATGGTCCTCGTCGAGTCATCCGGGCAGACGGTCTACAGGTACCGGGGCGAGGCGGACGAACTGCGCGACATGCGCTCGCGCGACGGGAAGGACATCATGCCGGCCACTCGTGCGGCTGAGGCATACTTCGATGCTCACCCGGAGCCGCTGGATATGCCCGACGGCATCTACATGGTCAACAAGACCTTCCATCCCTACGAGCGACTCGTGCAGCGGCGACGGGGCGAGTGGCTCCACCTCTACCGGGGTTATGCGCCACAGCACGAGACGCACACCGCCGAACAGGTCGCCCGCATCGCGGCGAAAGAGGGCCGTCTGACTCCGCTCGTTCAGGTTCCTGAGCCTGACACGACTGGGGGTGCGTCATGACCGCAGCGAAGTACCTGCAGACGGGTGACTGGGTGACACACCCGGCATCGGGCAGCATCATGGTCGTCACGGCACCACCGGAACCGCTCGGGCAGCGGAGCCTTCTACTCACAGTGTGGACGGTCGGTTCAGGCGATCAGGCCCGGTACACCGTCGACCAGGACGAGGACTACACGGTCCTCGGGTCGGATGAGTTGCGGTCCGTGCGGGTCCAGGAGCAGAGCGTGCAGCTCGCGTTGGGGCGGGATTTGTTGGCGTCGCAGCGGATTGTTGCCGCGATCGACACACACCTGGCGGTGAACCAATGAGCGCCCCGTTCGTCAGGGTTGACGTGACCCCTGATACTCCAGCGTGGGAGCAGGAGCGCCGCAACAGTGTGGGCGCGTCCGAAGCCGCTGCAGTGTTGGGCCTGTCAGCGTACGGGGTGACACCGCTCGACGTGTACAAACACAAGCTCGGTGTGGATCGGCATTTCGATCCGATCCTGGCGTGGGTGGGGCACCAGTCCGAACCGATCATGGAGGCGTGGCTGCGGGAGTTCTCGGGCCTGGATTTGAACATCCGCCCCGGGTTCATGGCCCGCTCGGTGGAGCACCCGTACCTGCATGCGTCGTTTGATCGGGTGAACGAGGCACCGTTCTTCCCCATACAGATGAAAACAGCGCACCAGTATGCGGGGCATCACTGGGATGAGGGTATCCCAACCGACATCCGCGTCCAGGTGCAAGCGGAGATGGCTGTCGCCGGCACACCACGCGCACTGGTGGTCGTGTGGATCGGTGGCCGGGAGTTCCGGCACTTCTGGGAACCCCGCGACTACCGTTTCATCCGCAAACACCTCATCCCCACCCTCCAGCGGTTCTGGGACGGGAACGTGCGCGCGAAGGTCGAACCACCAGTGTCGACGCTCGCGGAGGTGAACGCGATCGCCACGGAGCAGGTCGAGATCGAACTGTCCGATCAGGCGTTCGACACTCTAGAGCGGATCACGGTCCTGAACTCGGACATTCAAGCGCAAGAGGCCGAACGGGACCAGTTGAAGGTAGCGCTCGGGCAGTACGTGGGCGCGGCGGACACCCTCACCCGTGACGGCGTGAAGGTCGCGACGTGGAAGCAACAGAAAGGCCGCGCTGGGTTCGACCTCAAGGGGTTCCGGGATGTGCACCCGGACCTCGCGCAACAGTTCACGACGGTTGGGCAGCCGTTCAGGGTGCTGCGCCGCACAAAGACCAAGGAGCAGAAGTGACCGACCTGAGCGTCGCCGCCGCGCAAGCGAAGAAGCAACCCACCGTCGAGGACTACCTCCTCCGGTACGAACCCGAGTTCGCTCGCGCTCTCGGGCAGTCGATGGATGCCGCGAAGTTCACACAGGACGCCCTCACGGCGATCAAGCAGAACCCGCAGATCGGGCAAGCCGATCCGCGGTCCCTGTTCGGGGCGTTGTTCCTCGCCGCGCAACTCCGGCTCCCGGTAGGTGGCCCGTTGGCGCAGTTCCACCTCACCACCCGGAAAGTCAAGGGTGCAGTGACCGTCGTCCCGATCGTGGGATACAACGGGTACATCCAGCTCGCGATGAACACGGGCCTGTACTCGAAGGTGTCCGCGTTCCTTGTCCATGAGAACGACTACTTCACTATGGGGGCTTCGTCGGAGCGGGGCGAGTTCTACGACTTCAAACACGCAGACGGCGACCGCGGCGCGCTGAAGGGTGTGGTCGCTTACGCGAAAGTGAAGGGCTTCGACGAGTCCTCCTGGGTGTATCTCGATGCTGACACGATCCGCAACCACCACCGCCCCGACTACTGGAGCAGCACACCCTGGGCAACACGTGAGGGCGAGATGTTCCGCAAGACCGCTGTGCGGGTGTTGCAGAAGTACCTCCCGAAGTCGACGGAATCCCTCGCCCTGTCTCTGGCCGCTCAGGCTGACCAGGCCGTCGTGCGGAAGGTCGAAGGGCTCCCCGAGCTCGACATTCAGCATGACGAACCAACCGACGCTGTGGAGCCCGGTTTTGGGGCTCTGGGGCGCACGGCAGAAGAGATCGCCGAGGACCAGCGATGAATGCTAAGCGGCCCACACGCCGACGCAAGCCAAGGAGACGGCCATGAGCCGCGGAATCAGCCATTGGCGACCCGATATCGCCCGCAACCGGGCGTCTCTCGACGCGCTCCCTGACCGGGCCGTCATCATCGACGCACACGGTGACGCATGGCAGAAGTCGGCGTACCTGGATACCTGGTATCGCGCTTTCGACGGAGACGGTGTTCCAGCTTACACGCTGGCGCAGAACGTCGGGACCGTGAGCGTCATGCACAAGGCTGGCGGTGGCGCAGCATGACCGGGTGCCGGTATTGGATCGGTTCGGACACGAAGGGTCACGTATGTGGTGCTGCGGTCGACAGGTTCGGGCTATGCGACAAGCACTTCGATATCGAACTGGAGCGGACCAAGAAACGCCTGGCACGCGAGAAGGCGCAGCATGAGGCGGCGGAGGCCCGGTGGCGGGAACGCAACGCCCGGAAGCTCCCCGCGTGGCGGGTGCAGCTCGAGGCGGCGGAAGCGGAGTACGCCTACCGCACCGCCTCCCCCGTGGCTGACCGTGCCGCGGTAGGCGGGTCCATGCACGGCTCGGTTGTGCGGGCGCAACGGTCGCACCTGTCCGACACGAACGTCGCGAGGGTGGCGGAGTTGGACCGGATCATGGAGCGGCTCCGCGCCGACATCGAACGGATGGAGAGGTCATGAGGTTCCCGTTGCGTTACGGGGTAGGTGTCCTCAAGTCCGGGAAGTGGGTTGAGGCCGGTGAGGATTCCGCACCCGAGGGGGCGATGCGGGACGCTGCGGTCCTGCGGGCCGAGGGCATGTATGCGCGGGCTTTCGACTGGTCCGTGGGGCCTGCGGGGCTGATCCTTGACCCGCAACCCGGAGACCGCGAGTACCGCGCAGACATCACACGGATGGAGCGGCAGCCATGATTGGCCCGAAGATCCGCAAGCTCACCGCGGCGCAGGAGCGGGAAGCGTACAAGCTCGTGACCGAACGCGACAATGGCACGTGCGTCCGCTGCGGGCACCGTGGCCCTACCGAGCGTGACCACCGGCAGAACCGTGACCCGTTCAACACGGTCCCATCCAACCTGCAACTCCTTGGTGGCCCGTTCGGGTGCGGGTGCCACAAGTGGAAGACCGAGAACCCCGCCGCGGCCGTTCTCGAGGGTTTCTCGGTTCCGTCGTGGGCTCGCCCTGAGCTGTGGCCGGCATGGCGGCACGACGTCGGCTGGGTGCTGTACTTCGACACCCCAGACAGTGACGGGGCCTGGTGGAAACAGATCAGCCAGGCGACCGCCGACCTACTCATGAACGGAGGAACCGCCTGATGGCTATCAACAAGAGAACTCGTTTCGAGGTTCTGCGACGCGACAAGTTCCGCTGCTACTACTGCGGCGCGCGGGGAAACGAGACCACAGGTGACGGCCTGACCATCGATCACGTCATCCCCGTAGCACTCGGCGGCAGTGACGCGGCCACGAACCTCGTAGCCGCGTGCGGGGACTGCAATGCGGGCAAGACATCAACTGCGCCCGACGGCGAGACAGTCGACGACCTCAACATCGATGTCGAGCAGTACAAGGCCGCGCGCAAACTAGCGCTCGACGCGCTCGAGGCCGACATCGAGGCTCGAGACGCTTACGTCGACCAGATATGGGAAGAGTGGGACCACATATTCCCCGAGCACGCCCGCGACAACCGAGACGTCGAATCTGTCGCCACGTCGTGGTTCCGCAACGGTGTCCCCGTAGCCATCGCGGCCGAGGCAATGAATGTCGCCCAGCGCAGCCGCGCTCCCAGGGGCACGAAGATGCGTTACGCGGCCGGCGTGGTCAAGAACCTCATGGCTGACGCTGAGGACCGTACACGGGCGCTCGTGGCGGGTGACGAAGTCGTTTACGGCGCTGGGTACGACGCCGGATTCAACGACGGTCAGGGTTTCGAGAAGGCCCGCAGCGACCTCTTGCGGATGCACATTGACGGGGAACGTGGCGGTCTCTACGCAGTGATGACTGAGGATCAGTACATCCCCTGGAAACGGAGGGCGTGATGGGCCGCGAGAGGGCTTCTATCAACATCGACATCTGGGGAGACTCCGCCTTCCGTGACCTCACGGTCCCGGCGCAGGCCCTGTACTTCAAGCTGATGTCGCACCCGAAACTGGACTACTGCGGTGTGGTCGAGTTCCACCCTGGACGGCTCGCGTCAATGAGCCGTGAAACGACCGCGGAAGACATCATGACCGCAGCGTCGGAACTGTCTGAGAAGTGGTGGTGCGTGTTTGACCAGTCAACCGATGAGGTGATGGTCCGCGGGTTTCTCCGCCACGATGGGGTGCTGCTGCAACCGCGCCTGGCGGTCTCGGCGGCGAAGGCTTACGCGGCGATCGCATCGAACAAGATCCGCGCCGTCGTCGTGCATGAGGTGAAGAGATTCAAGCGTGAGAACCCGGGTCTCGCGGCGTGGGATAAGCCGCAGATGATCACTCTCCTGAAACAGGAATCTGCGGATGTTCGGGATACGGTCACGGACCTGGATTGGGCGTTCCTGACGATGACGCTCGGGGAACACTACGCCCGACGTTTCGGGCAGGACTACGCCCAAGCCTCAGACCAAACGTCGGGTAGCGCTACGACCGGGCCTACTACAGCTACAGCTACATCTACACCTACAGCTACATCTTCTAACGAAGATGCGCTCGAGCGGAACGAACGTTATCCACAGGTGCTCCCGCACCCGAGACGGTCAGGGATCGCATCATGACCATCCACGTCTTCGAGGTTCAGCAGTTCATCCACGAAAACGCACTGGAGGTCGCGTGATGAGTACCTATGGGCTCTACGAAATGGGGCTTTCTGCAAAGGCCATCGCAGGAGGCGGGGTTGACCATCCGCACGACCCTTCAGATCTCCGTCGATGCATTGGCTACTGCGAGCGGATGGGTATCTCGACCGAGACCTTGCAACGTCGGATGGCGGGTCGCTCGCCTGAGTGGGATCGGCTGCTGCCTGAGTGGGATCGGCTCGTCGCGATTCTCAAGCAGGAGATGGACTCGCGGACCGATGGGCGCGCACCGCTGACGTACATCGAGATGAAGATCCTTCGCTTTGGCGGGACGAAGTGCGTCTCCTGCGCTGGAACGGGTCGCGGTGTCGATTGTGCGAAGTGCAAGGGCACGGGTAGGCGGTCTGGCGGAAAGTGCCGCGCCGAACACTGCTACAGGGGTGCCGACTTCTGCCGGACATGTAGCGGCCGGGGATACACGAAGGAGGTCGCGTGATGGAAACGATGAATGTCACGGTCCCTGCGGGGGTGTGGGGGCGGCTCGCGTCGGAGGCAGATAACCGTGGTGTGACGGTCGAGGACATCCTCGTCGCGGCTATCAACCATGTGATCCGCCCGCAGGGCCGTAGGGAGATGATTCTCGCATTTGTCAGGGCGGGGTTCACGGACGCTCAGGTCGCCGCGCACACCGGGGAACTGGTCGGGTTCGTCGCGCAGGTCAGACGTGACGCCGGGTTGAAAGCAGTGAGGGGTAGCCGTGGGTGAGTTCGAGGTGGAACGGTTCTGCGTCCGTGGTTGCACCCGGGATGACGGGTCTGGTCTGGTGGCGCGTCACGGGGCGTATTGTGCGCGCTGCCACGGGAGGATCCGTACGGCGTTGCTGATATCTGGTGAGCTCGCCGGTCACCTTCTGCATCACGGTGTTGTGATGCGGCCGGCGGAGGCTGAGCGGGTGGATTCGTCGTCGGAGGCGCCTGTCCCGTTCAATGCTGCGGCGTTTGATGATGTGAACGAGTTGTATTCGTTGCTGGTGTATTGGGTGACGGTGTGGGCTGGGACGCTGCGTCAACCGGTGCCGGGGGTTGCTGGGCGGGCGTGGCGGTCGGACACGGGCCGGATCATCGGCCTGCCCCGATCAACGTCACCAGTGGATGGGCAACGGCTTGTGTCGGGGTTGGCGGGGTGGCTGGGTGACCGGCTCGACGCGATCCTGTCCGCTGACCGGCCGGATGATGTGGATGCGATGTCTGACGCTGTGCGGGATGTGTGGCGGATGAACGCCCGCTGGCCCCGTATCGAACGACCATCGTTCTCGGCTATGCCGTGTCCGAGGCAGGATTGCGGCGCCCGGATCGCCGTGTACCCGCCCACGTTTGAGGGTGATGACAGGCGTGTCGTGTGCACCGCGGGGCACTGGTACCCGGAGGAAGAGTACGAGCACCTGATCCGGGTGTTTGAGCAGGTGGCTCGGGAAGAAGCGAAGACAGCGCGGGTCGCGAAACGTCTCGCGAAGAGATACGGGATCGGAGCAACGACATGACCAAGTACACCAACCAACAGGACCGTACCCAGGAGGAGAAATGACCGATCGAGTGATGAACCGCGGCACGGACTACGCCGAGACGGAGGCGTTGCTGGCGACGCTTGCTGATGACGCGGAGGGGCTTGACCGTCAGTTGCGGAATCTCTATCCGTCCGAGCGCCGCAAACTGTTGGCCGCGTGTTACACGATCGCCCACGCAATCCAGCGGATGCCGGAACCGGAGGGACAGGGAGCATGAGCGCAGCAGGGAACTACCAGAGAGGCCGACACCGCCGCACCGACCCCGCGTGCCACTACCACCGCGAGCCACGAAACCGGTTCGAGCGGTGGCGATACAACCGTGCTCGGGGGCGATCGTGCGAACTATGCATCCGCATCCGAGAGCTTGCCGAACATCCATTCTGGAGGCGCAACGGATGGCGCACCTGGCGTGATGAAAAACCGGGAGGTTCGGAGTGAAGACGATCACGGTCGAACTGAGGGAAGACGAGTTCAGGGCGCTACGCCAGTGGGCACCTGAGATGCGCTTGCCTTGGCGGGAGTCGCTGGCACTTCAAAGAGCGCGTGCTCGCATCGTCTGGGCCGTCGAACGTACTGCTCACGAATCGGGTGATCCGTCATGAGCTTCACCAACGACGACCGATTCCTGCGCCAAGCGACCGAAACCGAGCGACGACGACTCGGAATGGACCCGCGTTCCATCGAGCGCTCAGACGAGCCGGAATGCACGCCGTGGCCCTGGGTTTGTGGGCTGCACATGGTGCAGCATCCGAACCTGGCTCACCGATCGGGTGATCCGTCATGAGGGACCAGTGCTATCGCCGTGGTTGGCCGCACGGCGAAGAGCAGGACGGCGACAACCCGTGCGTGTGCGGCGAGAAGGCATTCCACAGGGGCCTGCATGTCTGCGACGACTGCGGCGCGAAGTGGGCAGGCGGGCGTGCTCCAGGATCGGGTGATCCGTTGCCGGATCGCGCGGAATCGTCCGCTTACCAGGCCGGAGCATCCGGCACCGAGAACCAAGGCGAACAGGAGCAGGAAAGATGAACGGTGCGCGACCAGAAGTGGTCACTCTGTGCGGCTCGACCCGGTTCTACGACGCTTTCCAGCAGGCGAACTACGACCTGACGATGCAAGGCAAGATCGTTCTCTCGGTCGGGTTCTACCCGCACGCCAAGGCTGAGCATGGTCACGGCGAGGGAGTGGGGCACGACAGTGCCGAGAAGGTCGCCCTGGACGAACTGCACAAACGGAAGATCGACATGTCTGATCGCGTGCTGGTACTCAACGTCGGTGGCTACATCGGTGATTCGACTCGTTCCGAAATAGAGCACGCCCACCGTGTCGGCGTGCCGGTCGACTACCTCGAATCGGGAGGTCCGTCATGAGCAGCGGCAGTTCTTGCTCCACATAGAGACGATGATCCACATGATGATCCACATGATGATCGCTATGCTCACCCCCGAATCGGGTGAACAGGTGCATGGCGACACGCCGTAGCGGCGAAGATACTTGACAAACGCGAAATCACGGTAGTCTAGGGTTGTCCGAAGGTCGCGCCCGCCAGGGGTTGCGGCCTTCACCCGTTCTTCCCGGGTGTGCGTGTGCCCCGCACCCCGGGAACACTTCCCCCTCCCGGCTAGTCGCCTGACACGCGGCCCGTGCTGGTCGAAGGGTATCCGTCCCAAGGTTGGGGCGGTCATCGGGTTGTCCCGCCGCCACACGCTGACACCTACATCACGCTTGAGCTGTTGATGAGCGGCGGGACACCACACCCCCAGGAGGCGGTCATGTTCCGCAGGTTCGGTGTACTCGTGGTGACCCTGCTGGTGATCGCGTTCGCCCCGTACCGGGTGCAGCACCGCATGTACATGTGGCATGTCAACAGGAACCACCGTTGATGGTCCGCGACATCCCGAAGACCACAGACGCGATGCTCGACCACATCGGCGCACAGTCGAAAGACAAGGGAGATGCGCTCGACGCGATCGGCCGGTTCCTCCTCGAGCACCCCGAGTACGAAGATGATCCGCGGATTCTCACAGCGCGCCTAGCGCTGCTGCGGTAGAATTAGAACGGCCCGAACAAGTGCTACCAACACTCGCCGGGCCTAACCAGAACCCCCTAGTTGCGTAGGAGATTCAATGGCTGACAGCCAGCGTACCTGCACCTTGAACGGATGCGAGCGGAAACTTCGAGCCCGCGGCTTATGCGGCGCCCACTACATGGCCGCGAAGCGCAGTCGCACCCTCCCGAGCGAATGGACCAGGCAGACGCGCACCACGCCCCCGATGGCCGAACACTTCTGGAGCTTTGTCCTGCGAGGCGCCGATGGCGCCTGCTGGGAGTGGCAAGGTGCAACCTCACGTGGCTACGGGCACATCCGAATCGACGGGCGTCCTCAACGTGCGCACCGGATCGCCTACCGACTCGAAGTAGGCGAGATACCTGACGGCATGCACATCGATCATGTGTGCCGCAACCGTCGATGCGTGAACCCCGACCATCTTCGCCCGGTCACTCACGCTGAGAACCAGCAGAACCGCAACGTGCGCAGGGATTCATCATCTGGGATTCGCAACGTCTTCTGGCATGCGCGAGACAAGCGGTGGGAAGTGTTCGTCAGGCTAAACGGCAAGGCACACTTCGGGGGCTCCTACGCCCCGCAAGGAAGACGCTAAGGAGGCAGCGGTTGCTCTCCGCCAGAAGCTGTTCTCACATTCGCCAGACTGACGACGAACACCTCACCGATGCGAGATTGGCATTGCTGTGACCGACATCGAACGACTCGTCACCGAGCAAGCCGACCCGCGCATGTTCGAATGCCCTGTCTGCGAGTCCCAGTACACGTCACGTCTCGCGGCAGCCGAGTGCTGCGACCCAGCATGGGAACAGTCCTGATGGCCGACGCGAAGTACGGTCACGATCACCAGAAGCTCAGAGCCGAGTGGAAACGCAAGGTCGACGCAGGCGGCGTACACTGCGCCGCAGAGTTGCACGGTCATCCGTGCGTCATGCCAGAGACGATCATCCATCCCGGAAGCAAGTGGGCACTCGGGCACTACGACGAACACATCGACCCGGAGCAGGTCATGCCACCAGCGCCCGAGCACTTCAGGTGCAATGCGAAGGCACCATCTCTCTGGAAGCAGAGGGCCCTCGCGCCCAAGGAGGACTACCAGTGGTTTACATGACCTCCCCGCGTCACCGGGTGTCCCGCACGATCCGCGCACGCATCTCGAAGCGCAGCGCGATGCGTGCAGCACGGAGCATAACCATCGACCGGAAGGGCCTCCTCATCGAGGGCCAACGGTTCCCGTACTGGGTGGGCGCAGAGATAGGCATCCGACACATCGGCAACCTCAACATCCTCGAGGCCAGCATCCTCACCGAGAACGTCACCGTGCGCGGACCACTCGGACGCCACACGAAGATCACCGAGTCGTGGGACTGATGGACACCACAGACCCGGACCTGCACCGCCTCGCACTCACCATCGGATTCAGTGGTGGCGCAACGCAAACCGCAACTCCTCGGCTACTCCGGCGAGCTCAGCCTCGACAGCGACACCGAACTTGACGACGACCGCTGACTACCAACTACGATGACGCGCATGAGGATCATCGGTGCCGCCGCCGCGCTCGGTCTACTCGCGCTCACTGGCTGCGCAGCGACAACAACCAGCGAGCCGGCAGCAACCACGGCGCCCGACAGTGAATGCCTCACCGTCAGCCCGGAAGCGCAAACCGCGCTCGAGGCCGGCATTATCAACGGATACACGGTCACCGCCATCACCGCGGTCCACAACGACGAGGCATGGTGGGTGTCAGCACACCTCACCGGCGACCCTGACGTCACCGCAACATGGATGACCATCCACGACCCAACCGCTCACACGGATAACGCGTACACGTCAGCAACAAAACTCGCAGCCCTCACCTCGACCTACCTGATGCCCGAAGACCTCACCGGCGCAGACATCATCACCCAATCCCAGAACTGCCTCCCCTAACCGGAAGGACGCCCCCGATGACATGGAAGTCCGGGGGCCCATCACGAACATCCACCCCCCAGCACAGAGCATGGCGGGAGGCGGTAATCAACCGGGCCGGGTGGCAATGCGAAATCCGAGACCCCCACCGCTGCACCGGAACAGCCACAGAAGCAGACCACATCATCGAAGTCACCGACAGACCAGACCTCGAACACGACCTCAACAACGGTCAAGCAACCTGCCCCCCATGCCACGCACACAAGACAGCACTCCACGCCAACACCAAACGCTGGACACTGCAACGACGCAACAGCACACACCCACAAGAACAACACCCAGGACTCACCTGACCCCCACCCACCCCCCACCCCCCGGGCCACGTTCTCCCACGGGAGGGGCTGTGATTTTTTCTGCGTACGGGTCTGGGAGATTTGCCCACGGCGCGCTGTGAGCGTGCGTGTGAGGGGCGTTGCGGCGGGCCAGCTGGTGCAGGCGGTGGGTGTGCTCTGCCGGTGTGTCAGATCGGCGTGTGCGGTGAAAACCGTTACAGGGTGATGGTGCGTCCGGTTGTTCGGATGAACCGGCTGTGGGTGTAGCGCTCGTGTCGGCCTTGCCAGGATTTGGTGCCGTGTTCGTCGCTGGTGGTTGCGAAGAAGATGTGCGCGCCGGTTCCTGAGATTGAGCGTTCGGCGTAGATGATGTGTTCGGGGATGAGCGCGGCGAGTTCTCGAGCTTCGGTGTCGGTGATGTGGTCGAGGTCGTAGCAGCCTAGGCCGTCTCCGAGCATGATTCCGAGGCCATCGCCGGCGGTTGATGCTTTGACGTCGCGGTAGGTAGTCCAGGTGTCCGGGTTGGTGCTGGATGCTGGTGCGCCGGTTGTGGTGATGGGACGTTTGCCGTCTGCGCGTGTCCAGGTTTGGCGTCGTGTGAGTTCGGTCGGGTATGCGGTGCGGTGTGCTGCGACTCGGCATCGGGTCGAGCAGTAGAGCGCTTGACTGTTGCGGCTGGTGATGTTCCGGCCGCATGTTCCGCATGTCCTCATGATCCGATTGTAACGGTTTTTGCCGCGTGTTTGCGGTGTTTTGCGTTGACCCGAAACGGGTTGGTGCGGTTGATTCCCGAAACGGGAGGCAAGTGATGGCTGGTCGTGGACCTGCGCCGAAGGATCCTGCGAAGCGGGCTCGGCGGAATGCTGATGTTGTGCCCTTGCGGGTGATTGAGGTTGAGTCTGCGCGGAAGCCGGACCTTCCCGAGTTTGAGGTTGAGGTTCGCCCGAAGGATGGTGAACCGTTCATGGTGCCGTACGTGTGGCCGGCTGCTACGCGTGACTGGTGGGAGATGCTGGAGATGCATCCGCTTGTCGGCGAGTTCACTGATATGGACTGGTCGTACCTGCTTGACACGGCTTTGTTCCATGCGGCGTTCTGGAAAGGGAACCTGGATGCCGGTAAGGAGCTTCGGCTCCGGGAAGCGAAGTACGGGTTCACGCCGGAGGATCGCGCGAGGTTGCGGATCCAGTTCGCTCAGGCGACTGGTGCTGAGGCTGACACGGCCCGGAAGGTTCGTTCGGCGATGCCGTTCGATTCGTGGAGAGTGGAACCGGCCTGATGCCGTGGAAGCCTCGCGCGGGTGAGGTGTTCCCGTCTTTGGGGCGGGATGTTGCCGAGTGGATGGCGACGTTCCTGGCGGCACCTGACCGCACCGATTATGAGCCGTTCATGGTTTCTCGGGAGCAGTACGAGTTCCTGGTGCGCTTGTACGAGCTGGATCCGTCGTCTGGTCGGCGGGTGAAGCATCGTGCGGTGTTGCAGCGTCCTCGAGGTTGGGGGAAGTCTCCTTTCCTGGCTGCGATTGCGTGTGCGGAGGCGTTGGCGCCTGTCGTGTTCGACGGGTGGGACGCGTCAGGTCAACCGGTGGCGAAGCCGTGGTCTGAGGTGCGGACACCGCTGGTGCTCGTGACGGCTGTGACCGACGAGCAGACACGCAACACATGGTCTCCGCTGCTGGAGATGCTGCGTGAGGGTTCCGCGGTCGACGAGTACGACATTGAGCCGATGGATTCGTTCGTGAACCTGCCGAAGGGTCGGATTGAGCCCCGCACGTCGTCGGCTAGGTCGGCGAAGGGGGCCAGGGCGGTCGCGTCGATATTGGATCAGACTGAGGAGTGGGTTCCCGGGAACGGTGGCCCAAAGTTCGCTCAGGTGCTCCGCAACAATGCGACGAAAGTCGGTGGGGTGACGTTGGAGTCCCCGAACGCGTTCACACCGGGTGACGGGTCGGTGGCTGAGTCTTCAGCGAAGTTCTGGGACCAGATCCAGTCGGGGAAGTATCAGAAGCTCGAGGATGTCCGGTCGCTGCTGTATGACCACCGTGAAGCACCGGCAGAGACCGATATCACTGATAGGGATTCGCTGATCTCCGGGTTGCGGGTCGCGTACGGTGATTCGTCCGACCACGCTGATGGGTGTGTGCTGCATGACCCGCCGTGTGATCCGGGGTGGTCACCGATCGGCCGTATCGCCGCCGACTTCTTCGACACGTCGAATGACCCGCAGCAGATGCGTGCGGACTTCCTGAACCAGATCACCCACGCTTCCGATTCGTACGTGTCGTCTCCCGAACTGCGTGCGGTGATTGACCGGGACAAGGTTGTTTCGGGTCAGGAACCGGTCACTCTCGGGTTTGATGGGGCTGAGGGGCGCAGGCAGGGTGTTGCCGACTCGACGGTGCTGGTTGGGTATTCGGTTCAGCAGAAGCACTTGTTTCAGATCGGGTTGTGGGAGCAGCCAGCGAACTGGAAACCGTCCGAGGATCGGCCGTTCTGGCGTCCGTCAGAGGATGAGGTTGATGCTGCTGTTCGCGCGGCGCACCGGAAGTACAACGTGGTCGGTTTCTTCGGCGACCCGTCAGCTGGGTGGGCGACGAAGATCAAGGAATGGGAAGCGGCTTTCCACAAGCAGTACAAGGTGTCGGCGTCGTCGCGTGATGAGCCGATCCGGTGGCGGCAGAAGGAAGTTTCCCGGGCCTGTGAAGGTTTCGAGGCGATGCGGCAAGCGATCGTCACGAACGACCTGACGATTGACGGTTCGGAGCGGATGATTGCTCACTTCCTGAACGGGCGTCGTGATCCTCGCCGTGCCGGGTATGTGGTGAAGAAACCTGACGACGATCAGGACTACGCCAAGGTCGACCTGGTGTGGGGTTCGATGTTCGCTTTCGCGGCCGGTCTTGAGGCTGTGGGTAAGGGTGTGCTGCTCAGTCGTAAGACGGTGCCGCGACGTATCTACTAGGGGGTGTTGATGCCTACGACGGCTGATGAATGGCTCCCTGTTCTGACGAAACGGCTTGATGACCGGGCACCGCGGGTGAAGACACAGCGGGATTACACGAACGGGAACGCACCACTCCCGGAGATGGGTCATAACACGCGGGAGGCGTGGTCAAAGTTTCAGGCGAAGGCGCGCACGAACTGGGGCGAGCTCGTTGTTGAGGCGTTGGCGGAGCGCTGCGTGTTCTCCGGTGTGTCGGTGGGTGGCGCGCTCGAGGATGACGACCGGGTGCGTCGGATTGTGCGGGAGAACCGTCTGGTGATCCAGGTCGGTGATCTAGCCAGGGACATGTTCACCACGTCGATCGGGTACATGATCGTTGGTCGGGACTCGTTCGGGCGTCCGGTTATCACTGCTGAGGCCCCGGAGTTCGTGTATGCGGCACCTGAACCGTTGGTGCCGTGGCGTGCCCGGGCTGCGGTGAAGGTGTGGCGTGACCGGGACGAGGGGTTTGATTACGCGAACGTGTGGGTTCCTGGGGTGCGGGCGAGGTACGCGCGTTCCGCGAAGGATGAGTACGGTGTGATGATCCGTCGCGCGTCTTCCGGTGGGTGGGTAAAGCTCGGTGAGGACACTTACTCGGGGCAGATTCCCGTGTTCATTTTCGAGAACCACGGCGGCACGGGCGAGTTCGAAACACACACCGATCTGCTGGACCGGATCAACACGGGCCTTCTGCAGCGGATCGTGACCGTCGCGATGCAGGCGTTCAAGCAGCGTGCACTCAAGGGCGGGCTCCCCACCCACGATGATGACGGCAACGAGGTGGACTACTCGAAGGTGTTCGAGCCGGCGCCCGGTGCGTTGTGGGATCTCCCTGACGGGATTGACATTTGGGAGTCGCAGGACGCCGCTCAGGGGATCCTGGCGATGCTGCAGGCGTCGAAGGATGACATCCGCGATTTCGCCGCCGCAACTCGGACGCCGTTGGCGACACTGTTGCCTGATGCGTCGAATCAGTCGGCTGAGGGTGCCGCGTTCGCCCGTGAGGGGCTCGTGTTCAAAGCGAAGGACCGGATCGAACGGTTGAAGGTCGGGCTCGCTGAGGTCATCACCGCCGCGTTGCGTGTCGAGGATCCCGAGTTCTCCGAGACCGTTGACGTGTCGTTCGCGCCTCCCTCGTACGTGTCGGAGACCGAGAAGTCGGCTGCGGCTGTGCAGGCGTCTATCGCTGGGGTGCCGTGGCGGTCCCGGATGGCTGACATCTACGGGTATCCCGCTGATGTGATCGACCGGATGGAGCAGGAGCGGGCGCAGGAGATGCTGATCGGGGGGCTGAGTGGATCAGTCAACTCTGGAACGAGTACAGGCAACACAGCGGGCGTATGACCGGCAAGTCAGCATCATCCGCGACCGGGTGACGTCGGCTGTCTCCCAGTATTGGGGTTCTCTTCGCGCGTACCGCGACGCCGACATTACGGCTTTCGTGGATGCCGTACTGCCCATCATCGCTGCCGGCAAGTCAACGGTTTCGGGATTGACTCTCGCGTATCTGACTCAGGTTCGCGCAACCGTCGAATCAACACCGATGGCCCTAGCCCCAGTCGGCGACATGACCGACCTTCGCGGTGTTCCTTCCGCTGAGGTGTACCGCAGACCCGGGAAGACCGTGTATAGCGCGCTGGCTTCGGGAAAGTCTCTGGACGCCGCCGCCGCCGAGGGTTTGGCGAGGGCGGTTTCTCTGGCTCAGACGGATCTGCAGCTCGCGAAGACGCACACAGTGGCGAGGTCTGGTCTGCGGTGGTTCCGGCGCACCCTGTCCGGTGCTGAGAACTGTGCGTTGTGCGCGATCGCGTCAACGCAGCGGTATTACCGCGGCGACCTGATGCCGATACACCCGGGGTGTGATTGCGGCGTGATGGAAGTTTTTTCTGAACGCGATCCGGGTCAAGTCATCGACGATGCAACGCTCGAGATGGTTCACGCGGAGGTTGAGGCGTTCGTCGGTGTTTCTGACCGTGGTGGGCGCGTCCCGGACTACCGGAATCTGATTATCACTCGGGAGCACGGAGAGTACGGCCCGACTTTGGCGTGGCGTTCCCAGAAGTTCACCGGCCCAACCGATTTCTGATCTTCCCCCAATCGTGGGGGTTGGCGTTCACCGAAATGGTGGGCGCTTTTCTATTGCCCGAAACGGGGATCACTGATGACTGAAGCAACCGAACCTGAAGTGGTTGAGACTGCGCCGCAGAGCACCGAACCGGTGCCGGCTGGGCCTGCTCAGCTTCCTGACGACCACCCTCTCGTGAAGACCCTGGCAGCTCAAAAGGAGCTGATCCGGGATCTGAAGGTGAAGGCTGGGCGGCTGGACGAGATCGAGGAAGCGCAGAAGAGCGAACTGCAGAAAGCTCTGGACCGCGCTGATGCTGCGGAGAAGCGTGCGGCGGACGCCGAGATCGCTCACCTCCGGTCATCGACAGCGGCACGTTACGGCGTCCCCGAGGACCTGCTCACAGGTTCCACGGCTGACGACCTCGACGCCGCCGCGCAGAAGCTGCTCAGCTTCCGCGGCACACCCCCCGCAACCCCGTCCGCGGAAGGGCAGGGAAAGCAGGGGTCACCCGTCACGGAGGGTGTGAAGCAGCTCACCCGTGAAGATCTCAAATCCATGTCGCCTGAAGCGATCGTGAAAGCCCGCGAAGAGGGCCGCCTCGAGTCGCTGATGACCGGCAACTAACCACAGAAAGGGCCAATCATGGCTGTCACCAATTTCGTGCCCGACATCTGGTCGGCACAGATCCAGGTCGCGCTCCGCAAGAAGCAGGTCGCCGCGAACCTCGTGAACCGCAACTACGAGGGTGAGATCCGCCGCATGGGCGACTCGGTGAAGATCACTTCCATTGATGATGTGACGATCGGTTCGTACACGGCTCACACCGACATCGACTGGGAAGCGATCGACGACTCGACCCGAACCCTCACGATCAACCAGGCGAAGTATTTCGCGATCCAGCTCGATGACATCGAGAAGGCTCAGGCCGTCGACGGTGGGGCGGCGCTGAACCAGGCGATCGACAACGCCACCTATCAGCTGCGTGACGCGGCCGATACCTTCCTCCTCGCGGCGATGAACACCGCCGTGCAGGGCGGGGCGAACGACCTCGGAACGGTGCCGATCCACACGACCGCGAAGAACCTCTACGACACGTTCGTGGATCTCGCTGTCACCCTCGATGTGGACAACGTTCCCGAGGAGGGCCGGTTCGCTGTCGTTTCGCCGTCGCTGCACGGTCGTCTGCTGAAGCTCGACACGTTCATCACCCCGGGCGACCAGGCAGCACCTGCGGCCCGCCTGAACGGGTTTATCGGTTCCATCGCCGGCCTGGACATCTACAAGTCCAACAACATGCCGGCCGTGACCGACGTGAACGCGACCGGTGGTCTCGCGATCGCGGGCCACATGGTTGCGACGACCTACGCGGAGCAGATCGTTTCGGTGGAGGCGATGCGTCTGCAGAACGTGTTCGCTTACGGTGTTCGTGGTCTGCACGTCTACGGTGCCGCGGTGACTCGCCCGACCGCTATCGCTGTCGCCGAGTTCGACGCGACCGCGTAAGCGACTCCAGAAGGAGGTGGGGGGATGGCTCTTGCTGATTCCCTTGATGTGGAGGCGGTGCTGGGTCGTTCCCTCACCTCCGATGAGGAGTCCCGTGTCGAGTTCCTGATCAGTAAAGCGTCGGGACTGTTCGCGCGTGAGGCTGGGCAGGAGTTCGTCCCCGGTGAGACGACGGGTGCGCGGTTGCGTGTCCGTGCCGGCGGGGTTGTATACCTCCCTCAGCGCCCAGTGGTATCCGTTACCGCTGTGACCGATGAGAACGGCGAAGACCTCGCCTACACGGTCGCTGGTCAGGCTGTGACTGTCACATCTCCGGGCGAGCTCGTGTGGGTGCTGGTGTCGTACACGCACGGTGGGGACGTGCCGGACCTGGTGCGTGACACCGTTGCTGAGGTCGTCGCACGCACCCTGCGGGTACCCGATGACGCTGTGGCGGGGAAGACGCAGGCTGGGGAGACGGTGGGTCCGTTCTCGTCTCAGGCGACGTTCGCGGCGTGGGCTGTGGGCGGCAGTGTCCGGCTGTCCCCGGAGGATGTCGCGGTGGCGCGGTCGTTCCGTAACCCGTGGCGTGCCGTCGTGTCTTTGGGGGCGTGATGGAGTCGGTGACGATCACATCGGTGGGAGCTGTCACCGGTGCGACTGACGCGCAGGGTAACCCCGTCCGCGGTGCGTCAACGAGCGTCACGTCTGCCGGATGGTATGTGGCCGGGAACAACGGCGGCGCGGAAGACCCAACCGGGTACGGCACCGCCGATGTGCCACGCATCACGATCTACAACAAGACTGCCGTCGCGGTGAAAGCGACAGACCAGATCACGATCCGCGGGAGCGTGTGGAAAGTCGTCGGCGTCGTCGAGGGATGGGTTTCACCGTTGGGTTCCACCGTTGGTGGGACGGCGGTGACGTTGGAGAGGGCCGGGTAGATGCCTCGATACCGACTGAAGCAACTCCGATCCCTTGGCGTGATCCTCGCATCAAGCGAGATGGAAGCGTTCGTCCTGGACATCGCGGAGGACATCAAGTCGCGGGTTTCGGACCCGAACGGCGAGTTCATGGCATCTCTCGACGCGCACACGTTCCAAACGACATCCGCCCGCGGTGTGAAACGTGTCGTCGGGCAGGTCGGTGCCGCCCCAGGTGTCGGTGAACGTGTCGAGGCTGCCCGCGGGCCGCTGGCCCGAGCGAAGGCGGCATCCGGTGCGTGACGTCCTGTACCCGATCGTCACCGGCCCGATCATCGCCGGATTGAAAGGGTTCCTGAACGGCCGGGATGAGGCGTATGCGTCCTCGGTGACTGTATCGCGGGTATTGCCGCCCGCTGCGGAACGCACGACACGGATGGTTACTGTCCGTGACGATGGTGGCCCACAGGTGGGGGTGCAGGAACGCCGGCAGGTCGGTTTCAACGTGTGGGCCGAATCGTCGGTGAATACGGAACTGCTGGCCCGCCTGGTGATGGCTGGGGTGCAGTCCCTCCCTGACGGTGACCCGATCACGTTTGTTGACGAAGTGAACGGGCCCTTTGAGGTCGTTGACACACAGTCTGACCTTCTCGTGGTGTCCGGGGTGACCCTGGCGCACTACTTTTTCACGGCGCGTGTTTCAGCGCGCGGCACTGACCTGTAACACAAGACGTTCGGCAGCTCCCGGCCGGCATGTGACGCACCACGCGTCATCTACCAACAAAGGAGACTGCTATGGCTCAGACTGCCAGCGAAGTTCGCGTGGGCGTCAGCGGGAAGGTGCAGGTCGCGCCGCTCGGGACGACCGCGCCTACCGGGATTGATGCGACGTGGACGGGAGCAACCGACCTCGGGTATGTGTCCGAGGATGGCCTCACCGAAACCACGTCGACCACGATGGAGAAGATCCGTGCGTGGCAGAACCGCACGATCGTGCGTTCCGTCGTGACCGAGGGTGAGACCACATTCCAGCTCACCCTGATCCAGACGAACGAGGACATCCTCACGGAGGTGTATGGCCTCGGGAGTGGTGACATCGCGTCTGGCGCGTTCGTGTCCGACCCGGAGGTGGAGCGCCCACACAAGGCGTGGTGCTTCGACGTGATCGACGGCACCAACCTTGTCCGCAAGTTCATCCCTGACGGGCAGATCACCGAGGTCGGCGACATCGTGTACCAGAACGGTGCGGCGATCGGTTTCCAGATCACGGTGATGGCGTACTACAACTCGGCTCTCGGCGGTGCAGTGAAGCACTGGTACACGGAGATCGCTGAGTAACCAGGCCGGGGGTGGCCGTATCGGGAGCTACGGTCACCCCCTCACATCAGTGCTCCCGTTTGCTCCCGAAGGGGTTTCACAATGGCGTCTTTTGAGACCGGCGGCAAGTACACGTTCCATGTGGACGGGAAACCGTACATGCTGCCGATGGCGACATTCGGTGACGCGGAAGAGTTGCAGGCAGCGCTTGAGTCAGCGCGCGGGCAGGGGCTCGGTGTTATCCGGGCCGCGTTCGAGAAACGCGCCGACAAGCGGACGATGGCGGCGATCGACAAGCTCACGTTCCCGCAGGTCGGTGCACTGTTCCGCGAATGGGCTGGCGCGACCGTGGGGGAATCGCAGCCCTCTGCCGACTGATCGAGTCCCACAAGGCAGAGGTCATCGCTGATCTCCGATCCCACTACGGGGTCGGGTTGTGGGATGTGCCGTTGCGGGAACTGTACCCGCTGGTTGTGATGTTGCACCGCGACCCGACGTCGTGGCTGTTCACGAAACTCAACGACTGGGACTACCCCGCGTCCAGGGGTGAGTTGACGCTCGCTGACCTGTTCGACGTGTTCCTCCGGGCGAACTCCCGCAAGGGGGCTAACCCGAAACCGTACCCGCGGCCTTTCACCCCGCACAAACGGTATGGGGGCCGGGGTCGCACGAAACCCCGCACAACCGCTGAGATCGACGCGTTCTTCGAGGCCCGCCGTTTGGAGGACTGATGACCGATTCTCCGATGTACCGGGCTTTCGTCGAGGTTGTCCCCGAAGCTTCCGGGTTCACTGGGGCGTTGACGGGGCAGGTCGCTGCCGCATCCGGCACGGCCGGTGTTGCGGGCGGCTCGGCGATGGCTGGCGGGATCGGGAAGGGTCTCGCGAAAGCTGCCGGTGTTATCGGTGCCGCCATCGCTGCGCTGTCGCTGGGGGATTACCTTCTCGACGCGATCGGTTCCGCCGCGGACTATCAGCAGAACGTTGGCGCTATCGAAGACGTGTTCGGCGGGGCTACCGACGCTGTACTGAAGTTCAGCGATAGCTCCGCGAAAACGTTCGGCCTGTCAGCGAACCAGGCGCTCACCGGGGCGAAGAACTTCGGGATCTTCGGGAAGGCCGCGGGCCTGACCGGTGACGACCTGGCGACGTTCTCCACCGACCTTCTTGGGCTAGGTGCGGATCTTGCCGCTTTCGGCAACACGTCACCCGAAGAAGCGGTCACCGCGTTGGCTGCGGGGCTTCGAGGTGAGTCCGAACCGCTCCGCAAGTACGGTGTGCTCCTCGACGACAACACGCTGCGCGCGAAAGCGATGGAGCTGGGGATCTACGACGGCAACGGGGCGTTGACGTCGCAGCAGAAGATCCTCGCTGCGAACGCTGCGATCTTCGAACAGACCGCCACCCAGCAGGGTCAGTTCGCGGACGAGTCCGACACTCTCGCGGGCAAGCAAGCGATCCTCGCCGCGTCGTGGGAGGACATCGGCACAAAGCTCGGGACGGCGTTCCTGCCGATCGCACAGCAGGTCACCGACTACCTCCTCAACAATCTTCTCCCCGCAGTGGAGGATTTCGCGGAGTGGATGAACTCCCCCGAGGTTCAGGAATGGATCTCCGGTGTTGTCACCGGGTGGGAGGAAGCGAAACCTACCCTCGACGGCATCGCCACATTCTTCAAGGGCCTCCTCGATTTCCTTGTGGGGGTGTTCACCCTCGACCTGGGGAAAGCGTGGGACGGCATCGTCGGGATCTTCACCGGAGCCGGCCAGGCGATCTGGAACGGTCTTGTCAACTGGTTCGACACGATCTCGAGCTGGTTGACGGGCGCGAACCAGTGGATCGTAGACACGTTCGGGGACATCGGTGTTGACGCGATCGCTGGGTTGATCGACGGTTTCCTGCAAGGCTCCGTCGACCTGTACAACACGATCTCGGATGTTGTGGGCGGCGCGATCGGCTGGGCGAAAGACCTCCTCGGGATTCAGTCGCCGTCGAAGGTGTTCGCGGAGATGGGCGCGTACTCCGCTGAGGGGTACGCGCAAGGGTTGCGTTCCAACTACCGGATGGTTCAAGCCGCCGCTGGCGGGATGGGCATGGCTGGCATGTCGGGTGCGTCGGTGACTCAGAACGTCACACTCCGGTCGGATGACCCCAGGTTGGCGGTTCGGCAGATGAGCCGCGAGATGGAGAGGGCACTGGCCGCAGTATGACCATTCTTCTCGACACCATCACGTTCCAGAAGCACGCAACCTCCGGGTGGGTGTACTCCGGTCTGACTGACTGGCGGGGGCAGGTCGGCAACAAGGTTGCGATCACCCAACGCCCGCAAGCGCCGGGTGGTTTCCCATCCGACCCCATTCGGACGTCTCGCGCGATCTCGTTCACCGCGTCCTATCTGGCCGACACGGCAGCCGACGTTGAAGCAGCAATGGATGAGCTTGCCGCTGTAGGGGCTGACGAGTCGGTGCTGATGACGGTCACGCAGTCTGATACGACGTGGCGGTGGGTGAGTGTCGAGGTTGCAGCCGCCGCTGATCATTTCGACCGCAGCACGGGTACCGCCACTGTTGATCTCATCGCTATCGACCCCAGAAGGTACGCGACGGGCGGCTGGCAGGAGACCGCGCCGCCGACTGCTGGTGATGGTGTGGTGTGGCCGCTGGTGTGGCCTCTCGTATGGCCTGGCGGCGGCAACCCCGGCCGGGTGTCGCTGACGAACTCGGGTAAGGCCCCCTCCTCTCCAGTGTTCCAGTTGGTCGGTGGCATGGGTTCCGCGGTCATCACGTGCGTCGACACGGGGGCGCGGATCGGATTCGACCGGGCTATCGCTTCCGGGCAGACGGTTGAGATCGATGTCGCGTCCCGTCGTGCCACGCAGGGCGGGAATGACGTGTCCCGGTGGCTCCGCTATCGGGAATGGCAGGAGGTCCCGGCCGGGACGACGCGCCGCTACCAGCTCGCCGTCACGTCACCGTCTGGGTCGCCGTTGCTGCGGGGGAAGGTGGATTCGGCGTGGTGGTGAAGTGCTACGTGTTCGAAACCCGCGGCGGCGCTGTCGTCACCGAGCTCGAACCGTCAGGGGCGTCATGGGAGGTCCAGTCGAACACGGCAGAAACGATCTCACCCACGTTCCAGTTGTCGCGGACGAGCGGGCTGCGGAACCTGCTGACACCGTGGAAGCACTCGATCGCTGTTGATGTCCGGGGTCGGTTGTTCGGTGGCCCGATCATGCCCCACGATTTCGATGAAGACGCCGCACGGTTGAAGGTAACTGCCCGCGGTTTGCGGGTGTTGTTCGGTCGCCGATCGATTCTCCCGGTTGATGCGCTCACTCAGTCGCTGACGGCGGCGGACGGTACCCCGGACACGTCGCTGGACACGGTGCTCACCGGTCTTGACTTCGGGTCGATCGGTCGGGCTATCGGGGTGCAGGCGTGCGAGTGGCCCGGATTTGATGACATCCCGATCGTGTGGGGTTCCGCCCGGGCGGGGACACGCACGGAGACGTATCCGGCTGTTGACCGGAAGAAGGTTGACGACGCGTGGTCTGACTTGTCCGCGAGGCAGAACGGCCCCGATATCCGGTTGCAACTCAGGTGGGCTGATGCCGACTCGTTCGAATCGATTTATGAGTCCGGGACGGAGGCGCAGCCGCGGTTGCAGGGCGAGGCCGTGCATGCGTGGGAGCCGGCGCAAGGGTCGGGGCTGAAGGTCACCGTGGACCCGTCACGGATGGGTTCGCTCGTGTGGAGCGAGGGTGGTAGGTCGTCGGATCAGGTGCTCATCCGTTCCTTGTACGACTCCACCCTCATCGACAAGGGGTTCCCGCTGCTCGAGCTTGAGTCTGACGCGTCGGTTACGACGTCGGATCCGGCGACGTTGGATTCGTGGAACGCGGAAGCGCTCAGGACGGCGGGTGTGCCGTGGGAGTTCTGGTCGTTCCGGGTCCGCGCCGATCAATCGCCATTCCCGTACGAGTACAACTGCGGTGACCTGATCACTGTGACGGTGACGGAGGAGACGCCCGTGTCTGGCGGGTACATCCCGCCCGGGGTGCATTCGCGGCGGATCGTGGGGATCTCGGGTGACCTGTCGGAAGAGTGGGTAACGATCACGTGTGGGGTGGTGTATGGCTGACCCGACACCCCCGCGGAGTGGTGCCGCGGCTATCGCTGATCAGTTGGTCGCGGATAGGAAGAAGCGTGCCGAGCTTGAGCGTGCAACGGGAACGCAACGCGTGATCGTTGTCGACGACCTGCTCGGGCGTGTGTCCTACGCGGACTTTGACACTGCGGCTACCGGGTCGTGGTCCGGGGTAGGGACAACGACCGATGTGCTGTACGGCCCCGAGGTCGAGGTGACCGTCGAGGTAGATCGTGTGGTCAGTCTTGAGTCGCACATTCGGGCTAGCTGCGCAGCGAACGCCCCGTCCGGGTCGACCGCGAACGTGACCGTGAACTCTTCGATCTGGGTCGACGGGGTGCGGTTGACGTCGGACATCGCTGAGGGCGGGCTGGGAACGTACGCGGCCGGGTCTGGCGGTATCGCCATTGGATCTCAGAACTTCGGTGTGCTGAACGCCCGCGCCCTTGTGACGTTGACCGCCGGCACGCACACAATCCAGGGCGGGTTCCGTGAGATTGCCCGACTAGAAACCGGGTCGGGGACGGTCATGGGTTTCAACTCTGCCGCCGCATCCCTGTTCGTCGACGTGCTGCAACGCACCATTTAGGAGACCACGATGACGCTATCTGCTTCTTTTCCGAGCGAGGACTCGTCCGGTAACCCGATCGACGACACTCGCCGCATATTCGGCGGAATGGTCGCGACAGCGGCGGACGGCACCCCGCGGTTGGGTGTGATCGACCCGGACCCGTCGACACCGCTGGTGACCGGAACCACGTCGATGGCGTACCTGATCAAGGGCGATGAGACGTTCGTGACTCAGCGGGATTCGTCCACGGGGGGCGTCGAGCTGTCAGCGAACGACGCTGTTGCGTCGGTCGCGACGACGACAGCGCCGGTCGCGAACTCTCGTATCGATGTGATCTGGATCAAGTGCCAGTTTGACGTGTACGGCGACTCTGGCCTGTACGCCCCAACGTTCGGGGTGACGCAGGGAACCGCTGACGCTTCCCCTTCGGTGCCGTCGATTCCGACCGGGGCTACTGCGCTCGCGCACGCTGAGGTCACGTCGACTGACACGACGACGGAGACGGTGGTGATCACGCAGGTCGCGCCGTTCACGGCGATGGCTGGTGGTGTGGTTGTTCTTCGCAATGAGACGGAGCAGGCCGCGTGGGTTCCGCCTGTTGGATCTCCTGCGTACCGGCAGGACATTGACGTGGCTTTGGTGCGGTCTTCGTCAGGGTGGGGGTGTGTTCCGCATTCGAAGACGATTCGACGAGTGATGGGCGCGACGAACACGTTCACGAACCAGACGAGCTACGCAGATTTCCCGGTATCTGGTGATGCTTCGGCGTTGCAGATGTCGTTCTCGAAAGGGTCGTCTGACACGAAGTTGCGTGTTGAGGTGACGGGTACAGCGCAACTGTCGTCGGGTGTTTCTCAGCGCGCTTATATCGGCATCCGGGTTGGTTCTACGGACTACGACGTCGCGCTTCGCATGTTCCCTGCTGCGACGTCGCGAGAGAACATCACGGGTGTTGCGGAGATAACGGGTGTCGCAGCGGGATCGTTGACGATCAAGCCGCGGTTCAAGGCTGGCGGGGCTTCACAGTTCCAGTTGTTCACCGACGACTTCGTTTCGTACACAATCACCGAAGTGTCATGAGCGAGTTTGATTGGTTCCTTTCCGGCCCACTCACCTGTGACTGGGATTGCCACCGGGCCCGGGGGTCTCGTGGTGGTGAGGACCGCAGGCATTCCGCGGGGTCGCCTGTGCTACTGCCGTGGGACGCTTCGGTGTCTTACGGGATGTATGACGACGGCGCGTCGTTTGTGCAGTTCACGTACGCGCACGGTTGGGCTCACCAACTCATTCACGTGCAGCGTGACGGGCGTGTGCCGGCAGGGTCCCATCATCCAGCGGGCGCGCGTGTGGCGCTCTCTGACGGGCGCCCGGGAACGTTTGGGGCCGGAAAGTCGACCGGTGCGCACATGCACTTCCAGGGCCACGACCAGCGCGGCCGGCGTATCCCATGGCAGGACGTACCGCCGCCGCCAGGGGTCGCGGCGCTCACCGCGAAACCGTTCGTACCCCCGCAGGAAGAGGAGTATTTCATGTCGTACAGCATCGTCCCGGTCGTCAACGGGGGCATTGACGTGCTATCCCTTGTGACCGGTGACCACATCAGGATCCAGAACACCTACCACGTCCGACTGTTGCAGCGTGCCCGGAAGAACAACAGCGACGACCCGATGCTGGATGTCGAACTCGCGATCGTCGGGGCTTACCTGACGGCGATCAACGACATCAAGGTGGATGGGCAGCAGCTCGCGGACGCGCTCGCGAAGATCGATATCGGCACGATCACCCCGGATGAGGTGAAAGCCGCGGTCACGCAGGCGCTGACGGACGCCGCGCGAAAGATCGCGTCGTGAACGAGGAACAACCCACGGTCAAAGTCACTCTCGCGTCGATCTACGAGAAGCTGCTCGAGGTCGACAAGAAAGTCGATCCGGTGCCTGAGCTGGTCAAAGACCATGAGGGCCGCATCCGGAAGCTCGAGATCCAGGTCGCTATCCAGTGGGTCGGATACGGACTTCTCATCACGTTGGCGCTCACGCAGATGCTAGCGCCGCTATTCGACTGACCCGCCGCAGAAGCGGCACGAACAGGAGCAGATCATGGCAACTTCGAAGTACGCAGACAAGCAGTTCTGGGTGGACACCGCTGACCGTGCAGTAGCGACGGTCGCGCAGGCCGGTATCGCGGCTTTGACCGCGAACGTCACCGGCATCCTCGATGTCGATTTCGCGGCGCTCGCGTCGGTCGCTGGGCTTGCTGGCCTCGTGTCGGTGCTGACGTCGATCGCGTTCCGCGGCGGCAAGTCCGACAGTCCCGCCGCGTAGCCGGCGCCCCCACTTCACTTCGAACCGAAAGGGCTTCTCATGGCGCTGCCTGCTGGTGTTACGACCGCGACGTTCACGTTCGGTAAGGATTTCGATGTGCTCGGTGAGAGCGCGGCGGTGTCTTTGAAGATCACCCCGTCACACACCCTGATCTGGTCGGCTACAGGCGACCGGATCACCGCGTTCGAAGTATCGACGGAAGCGGATGCTGGCACGATCGGTTCGTTCGAGCTCCCGCACACGGACCAGGAAGGGTTCGTGAACGAGGCGGGGGACGCGATCACCGACTGGTGGTACACGATCGTCGGTACGACTCGTATCGGCCGGGACTCGAAGAAGTACACGAAGCGTGTCCAGGTCACCTCCGATGTGGAAACGGTCGATCTCGACACGTTGCCGATCAACGGCACGGTCGGCCCGGTGGGATCTGTCGCGTTGCCGACAATCACGTCGGTGAACGGGTCGACGGGTGTCGTGGTCCTGTCTGCAGCCGATGTTGGCGCTGTCCCGAACACCGAGGCGGGGCGTACTGCGCTCGCCGCGTCACCTGAACTAGGTGCTGCTTATGTTCCGCAGGCGAAGGTCGCGTACAACCCTCTGACGGGGGATCATGCGCTCGGCCTGCGTGCCGCGATCGCAGACGGTACGACTCACCCGCTGAGCGAGCGTTTCGGTACGCTCGCGGCGGCTCAGGCCGTCTTCCCCCGCGCGACCGCGCTAACGGAGGAGATCGACCGTCATGCGATCCAGTGGGGCCTTGACAACTACGGGCACGTCGACTGCCCCGGTGGCCGCACGTACCTCATCGACTCGACCATCTACACGTCCGCTGGCGACGCTCTCAGCCCGCGTGGGCTCGGCAATCAGGTGTTCCGCATGTTCGGAACCATTAAGGTCCGCGACGGTGTGACGAGCACGACGTGGTTCGCGTCTGGCAACTCGCGCACGCACACGTTCGGCGCGAACGTCGACTCGGCGACCGCGCCCGAGTGCCCGAACCTGACGATCTACATCCACACGCTCGACGGCAACCGGGACAACATCACCCCGGCGTCGAACACGTTCGGCGTCTACCTCCGATTCGCGTCCTACGCCGACGTCGACATCTTTGTGAAGAACGTCGGAGGTGGCGCATTCGCGAACTACGGCGTGTCGGATGGCTACACCTACGGCGTGAGCCTGACTCGCGTCTATGCCGAGAACTGCGCAGGCGAATGGGCCGTGCGCTGCGACCTGCGCAACCGGTACGTCACCTACAACGACGTCAAGGTCTGGGACTGCGACAACGGTGGTGTCTTCTGGGATCACTCCGAATCTGTCTCGCACTCGATTCAGGCGTGGGACAACGGCGGCGAGGGTATCTGTGTCCGCAATCAGTCCCGCAACATCGTCAACGGGCTCCGTGCTTCGCGCAACGGCATGAATGGTATCCGGCTCTCGGGCACCGTGAACGCGGTCGGCGGCGACTGGATCTCGATGGACAACGGCACCGCATCGGTTCCTGGCGTCACCGAGTACGCAGACCTGTACCTCGACAACGCCTCGGGCTCGTACGGCCTGACCGGATCGTCACGATTCCACGACATCATCCTCGGTCGGCGCGACTTGGGCGAAGGCGAGGGAGGCTGGGCGCTCTACATCGAAGACGGCATCGTGGGCGACGTGAGCCTCGAAGGCGTCAAGGTCATCAAGATCCCCGGTCTCGGGACGTACCGTCTGCCCGCGACGACGGGTAACCTGCGTGTCGAGTTGACCCCGCCGAACACGTCCACACCGTCGCTGATCGCTGGTGTGTCGTCGGGTCCGGTGACGCGCTGGAAGTCCGCAGCGCAGACGATCAACAACAGTGATGTCCTGACCAACATCACCGATCTCGGCGTTGCGGTGGCCGCGAATCAGAAGCTCCTTGTGGAGTGGACGCTGCACGTGCAGTCGGCAACGACAGAGGACATCAAGCTCGGCCTGTCCTACCCGACCCCGATGCAGGGTCGGTGGGGGATCGTCGCTGGGCTCGACACGGCGCAGACCGGTGGTAGCGGATCGGCCAGACCGATCAGCCTCGCGCTCGCATCTACCGCCGCGCTGGGAACCGGCAACAACCCGATCACGCTGATCAAGGTGATGGCGATCCTCGACGTCGGCTCGACGAGCGGCACGGTCTACCTCCAGTTCGCGCAGAACGTCGCAGCGGTGGCAGATACCAAAGTGCTCAACTACTCGTCCGTCACCGTCTCACCCGTCTCCTGACGGGCGAGGAGCGACTCGTGGGAAACTCTCCCTGCGTGGCGCTTCTCGCTTCAGCAAGCGCAAGCATCGCGAGGATCGCGGCTAGGGCAAGTTGTACACCTCGCCCTCCCGTCCAGGGGGAGAAGACGATCGTCCAGGCAGCTTGGAACGCAACAACGGTGACAAGCGGAGCATAGCGCCCAGTCGCGCGCAGTCCGCCTACGATCAGCAGTGCGCACAGAAGGATCGGAAAGAGCGCGGCCACTACGCCTCCCTCGACCCATGTCGTGAAGAGGATGGAGTGGAGCGAGATCTCGCCGTTGCTCCGCACCCAGAGTGGCATGTAAGTCGATGGGTCTTCGAGTCCAAGGGTTGACGCGATCTTCGAGCCCAGACTGATCGTCGCGGAGTCGATCGCTTGAACGCTGCCCCAGCCGATCCAAGGGCTGACGCTGATCGCGGCTAGCGATAGCGGGGGTTCTGTCCGTCCTCCAAGCAGGGCCGACGACCGGGCTTCCACCTGCTGGCTTGTCTTCGCTGCGACATCTGCTCCGAAGAATCCAGACTCAAGTAGATGTGGGAGACCCCATGCGAGGACACCTAGTCCGATGACGACGAAGACCGTCTGGAGTCCAGCTCGACGTCGACCAGCTAGGCCGCGAGCGAGGATCACTGCGCCGCTCGCGAAACAGACCAAACCGTAAGCGCGCGCACCGACTACCGTACCGAACGCTCCCAGTCCGAGCAGCGTCAGGAAAACCGGCGCGACGCGCGTCGTTTTCAAGGTAACCAGGTAAACAGCGATGAACGTCAGCGGGTAACCGAGGCCGAACTTCCATAGGCCTTCGAAACCACGAGCACCATCGGACTCGGGACCGAAAAAGATCGCGAACACGGCCAGCCCTGTGAACAGCCACACACCAATCTGCGAGGCCTCGCCGACAGTCGTCGTGATGATCCTGTACGAGACAACCGTGAGCAGGAACACGAGCGAGTGTCCAGCTGTAGCAGTTGCCAGTGGCGTCGAATGTATGAAAGCTGACGCTGCGACGACAACCGCTGTGAGGAGGCTCATGGTCGTGATAACCATGAACCACGGTGGGCGTGGACCTATCCGGCGAACTGGTAGCAGCGCTGCTGAGATAAGCGCGGATAAAGGGATACCGAACGCGACTGGAAGGGACGCGGCACCACTCAAGCCGAATATCCTCCGGAACCACGGTTGTTGCTCGAACCGACGCGGTGTTGCTGTCAGAAGATCCACGGGAGCCATGCGGGGCCGGTTAGCAAGATGACCAGCGGCGAGGAGATCAGGACAATGTCACCAACGGTGAACCGATCTGCGCGATTCTGCCATGCCGAGTAGCGCTTCCCTATGTGATGGATGGGAGGCTCCCGGTCAGTCATGGTCGGCAGTGTATCCCAGCCGTGTTTCAGGCAGCGAACTTGCAACTCGAATAGCTGCGCATAACACTCCAACTGTGCATGCCGCCTGTACGGGGTGTGCAGGAAGGTAGTACGTTTGAGTTATGCCGATCCTGAACTACACGACGTCGATCGAAGTCTCCAAGACGATGGGGGAGATCCAGAGTGCGCTCGCTCGCCGCGGCGTCACCAGGATCTCTACCATGTTCGATGACGATGGCGTGCCCGCGGGCCTCGCGTTCACGATGAAGACCGACTACGGCTTCCGCGACTTCGAGCTGCCCGTGCGCACCGACGGTGTGCTCGCCGCGATGCGGGCCGACAAGCAGGTGGCTCGCTCGAAGTGCACACCGGAGCAGGCGGCTCGGGTGGCGTGGCGGATCGCGAAGGACTGGCTTGAGGCGCAGTCCGCGCTGATCGACGCGCAGCTTGCGACGCTCGATGAGGTGATGATGCCGTACATGGTCACCGATACCGGGCAGACGCTCTACCTGCGGTCGCGGGACAACTGGATGAAGGCGATCGAGCAGTGACCGATACTCTCGGTGGTGTGGTTCAGCCTCGCGGGTGGGTGTCTGATGCGGATCGTGAACGCATCCTTGCTGCGCGTGCCGCCGATGCCGCTGCGCAGGATGCGGCGTCTACCGCTCGGGATGAGTACCGTGCCGCGGTCCTCGCCGCGACCGCGCATGGTGCGTCCGTCCGTGAACTCGCCGCGTTGACCGCCCTGTCTGCCCCGACGATTCAGGCGTGGCGGTCGCAAGCGTAAGCGCGACTTTCACATTCTAGGATCCGTCCATAGCTCAGGTTTCCCCGAGCACACCATCCTCTGAAGGCCCCCCTCGTGGGGGCCTTCGTCGTTCCCAGGAGGGACAGCACAGTGACCACCTACGTGATCGTCGACGGGCAGCGGGTCGCTGCGAACGTCGCGGGAGACTACTCCCGTCTCGAGGCGGAGTTCCGTCGCGTCTTCGGCCTCGACCTGATCATCTCGTCGGGTGTGCGGACGTGGCAGGAACAGTACGACCTCTGGCACGCGTTCGCTGTGGCGAAGACCACGAACGTCCGTGCCGCGCACCCCGACGACCCGAAAGCTTTCCACGTCGAGACGAACCCGGTCGGGCCTCGCGCGATCGACATCCGCGACAGCGGGGCCGACGCCGGGGTCACCCGGTACGGGAACCCCAGGTCGAAGTGGATCCGCGACAACGCGCACCGGTTCAACTTCGACCCCGCCGGGTACGACCACTACAACGAGCCGTGGCACCTCGAACACACCGGAGCCACCACCGCATCCGTGCCGGACGGTGCGATGCCGGTCACGGACGCGCAGCGGTTCCTCAAGTCGCTCGGCCTGTACGACGGGGAGATCGACGGCGACCCCGGCCCGAAGACTCGAGGCGGCACGAAGACGTTCCAGGAGTGGGTGGGTCTGGTCGCGGATTCCATCTTCGGGCCGGATACGTCCCGGGTGGCGCGGGTCATCATCGCTGGCGAGAAGCAGGTATCCCGGTCGACGCGGGAGATCCAGCAGTACCTTCAGGGTCGGGGCTTGTTCCACAACTGGGCCGCGGATGACGACTGGGGTAATCAGTGCTCGTGCGGGACGTACCGGTTCCAGGTCGCGGAGAGCCTCGAGAAGGATGCGAAGTGGGGGCCGATCACGGACGGCCGCGCGTTCCCCACGGTGCCGTCGACACCGACCGCGCCGCCGGCAACCCCGCAGCTCGACCCTGCGCAGCCGTGGAAGAACCGCGCCCCGGATTCGCCGCTTGCTACGTGGGTCGGTTCCCCGAACTACGGATACCGGGAACCGGCTGCGGTGAAGACGCACATCACGCTGCACTGGATGGACGGCACCCTCGCCGGGACCGACGCGCACTTCCAAAACCCCGGCACCATCAAGGACGGCCGCGGCACCGGAACATCCACCCAGTACGGCATCGGGCAGACCGAGATCCACCAGTACGTCCCCGAGGCCGAGTACGCCCACGGCGACGGCGACGCCTACTCCAACGCGAACGGGATCTCGATCGAGCACGAAGGCGGACCCGACCGGCCCATCACGGATGCCGTCTACGACCTGTCCGCGCGCCTCGTCGCCGACATCGCGGCCCGCCACCAGCTCGGCGAGCTCAAGGTCGGCGTGAACGTGTACCCCCACAACCATTGGGTAGCGACCGAATGCCCCGGCACTCTCGACCTCGAGCGGATCGTGACCGAAGCGAACCGGATCAACGGGCACATCGAGCAGCCAGTGCCTGATCCGGCCGACCCGGAACCCACCCAGCCCGGACCTGACCCGGAGACACCGGAGGAGGAACCCATGCCCGAACAGCCCGAACCCGAGCCGGAACGGCCGACGTACACGCCGCCGGAACTCCCAGCGAACGTGAACCCGGCGAACGTGGCCGCAGCAATCGGGGCGATCATCCAGTCCGCCCGCGCGCGGGTGATCCTGTACGCGTCGATCGTGCTCGGCGGTGCCGCGGTGTGGACGACCAGCGAAGTCGTCGAAGCGGTCACAACCGCCGCCGCGGCTGGCCTCCCACCCATCGAGGTCGCACTGGCCGGGGCGAAGGCGGGTCTCGGATACCTGCTGCCGCTCCTCGGTGGTCTCGCGCTCGCGAACGTCCCCAAGACCGAAAAGCAGTAACACCAACACACTCGCGCCCCCGGGCCTGTCATCCACGCGATGACGGGGTCCGGGGGCGTCTTTTGTCGTTCCTGGGTTACTGGTCTTGCAGGGATGCGAGGGCATCAACCTTGGCAGCGGAAACTACGAAGTCCATGTACTCGTCCGGGTCTCCCCAGAAGTCCACGAAACCGTCCTCACCTTGGGATTCCACCCAGTTCTCACACGGTGTCTCCCGGTCCACCTTCGTGCCAGGGTTCTGTTCTGCCAGCACGTCGAGCTCGCGTGGCAGCGCTCCGTACGCGCTGACGCACGTATCCCACGCATCCGCGAAATCCTCCGGCGTGGTAGTGGCGCATCCGGTCAAGGTGATCGCAGCCAGGGCGACGGTAGCGATTGCTGCGCGGCGGTTCATGCCACCGGATCGTACCGGGGAGCCAGTGTGCGCGTCTACGCCGCGGTGTGCCCCCGGAGAATTACGATATCTCGACCCACCGGTTAAAAGCCGGTTGCTCTGCCTCTGAGCTACGGGGGCGGTCGGAACTATGCGGCTAGTCTAGACGCACGCCCGGAACGCTCGCGCGGGCTGATCCTCGGGAGCACTTCGGTTGCTTCGGCCATCTCGTCGTCGGTGACTTCGATGTAGAGCTGTGTGGTGGCGAGGGAAGCGTGGCCGAGCATTTCTTGGACGACGCGGACGCGTGCGCCGCCGCGGAGGAGGACGGTGGCGTAGAAGTGTCGGAGGCTGTGCCCGGTGATGTTCGGGTCTGTGATGCCGGCTCGTCGGAGCACGCGGGAGATCCGTGAGGATGCGGACTTCATGAGGATGTGACCGCCGCCGTCAGGGAACTGGTGGTTCTTGTATGGGGACGGGAACCACCACCCGGCCTTCGGCATCCGCCGCGCGATCGTTTGTACGTCTTCTGGCATCCACACGACATGCTCGAGGCCGCCCTTGCGGGTGGATCGGATGCTGTTTGTCACCCAGTCGACGTCTTCGCCGCGGATCTTCACGACCTCGCCGACGCGGAGCCCGGTGAGGGCTGCGATGGTGATGATGTCGCGGGTGCGGCGGTATGCGCCGGAGTCGAGCATGAGTTCGATGTGTTCGAGCTTGAGGGGTCGCGCCCGACGGCGGGGAACTTTTACTTTGGGGAGGCGGGCTGTGGGGTCGTGGGCGAGGTAGCCCTCCGCGACCATCCATTTCCCCCAGGTCTGCAGGTAGGACCGTTCGACTTGTTTCGTCCCGGGTGAGAGGGGCTTGCCGGTGCGGGCGTGGGGTCTGCCGAGGAACATGAGCAGGTCGACGGGTTCGATCTGCCTCGGTTGCAGCCCTGTGTGTTCGGCGAGCATCCGCAGCACGGCTTCACGGCCGTGGATGGTGCGCTCTGCGAGGCCCGCGGCATGTTGGTATGCGGCGAAGTGGGCGAGTACGGGTTCCCATGTCAACATTTCATCCTCCTGAAGGTTTGCTGGTGGAGGAGACGCTATAGATCAGCGGCCGCCGGAGGCGAGCGTCGCCACGCCCAGAGATTCGAGGGCAATGACGGGGCGGGTCGTTCACACGCTCTGGTGCACAGGTTCGGCTATAGGCGTACCGCGTACCCGTCGTCGGTGATCCTGCGCTGATAGATCTGCGCCGCATCCGCTGCCGCACTGGTGACAGCGCCACCGGTCGCGAGGACGACTCGGGTGTGCGCGGCGCACTGTCGCGACGCTACGGCCTTCGATGTGATGCGGGCGAGGTTCAGGTCATCCCGCCCGCAGGTGCATTCCACAGCCCATCCGCGGCCGCTCTTCACTGCAATCGGGTGATGGACGAGCACGCTCATGCTGACACTCCGAAGCGTTCGCGAGAGAAGTCGACTCGGATCAGTTCGCCTAGAACGTCATCCTGATAATCCGCGGGTCGAGGGTTCGAGCCCCTCCGGGCCCACCATGTCAGCGTTACTCGAAAAATCGCCAGAAGCGATGTTTACGAGAGCCGCGGCTACCGACGATTCCGAGCCACGGGCGTGAGGAACGAACTGGTGACAGGTTCGGTTTAGGCCGCGAGTGTGAGCGGCTCGGCTAGCTTGGCTTCGAACTCGATGGGCGTCAAGCCGCCGAGGGTGTCCTGGGCGCGCTGGCGGTGATACTTCCGCTCGATCCAAACGACGATGGCGAGTCGCAGCTCCTGCCGGGTCGCCCACCGCTGCTGGTTGAGGACGTTCGTTTGCAGCAGTGACCAGAACGACTGTGACACTCGGATCATGCTGCGCGGCAAGGTGGTGTCGGCTGACGTGACCCGCAGAATGACCGACCCTCCGGTGTCCTCATTTGGAGATATGTCCGCCAGCCGCACCGCCGACTTCAGATGGCTTGATTAGGAGCATGTCCCTTCGGGTGACTCATCACAGTCCTGCCTCGATCCCTTCCGTCGGTGGTTTCCATCGAAGAAGAAGGAGGAAACGGGCATGACTGATCTCGCAGAACTGGTAGACCACGTGATCGGCGTCGACCCTGACCGTGATCGCGTCACCGCCGCCGTCGTGAGCGTCACCACGCAAGGAGAACTGGCAGCAGCGACATTCCCTGCGACGCGACGAGGGTACGGCCAGGCGCTCCGATGGGCGAAGACCCTTACCGTCGACGAGCGCCGCGCCTGGGCGATCGAGTCGACCGGCAGCTACGGCGCCGGCCTCGCCGCGACCTTGGCAGAGAAGGGCGAGTTCGTGATCGAGTTCGACCACCCGAGCACCCGCGCATCGAAGGACGGAGCGAAGTCTGACTCGCTCGACGCGGTGCGCGCGGCACGCGAGACACTCGGCCGCAAAACCTGGGCAACGCCACGATCTCGAGGACTTCGCGAGGGTTTGCGAACGCTCATCGTGGCCCGGGATTCCGCGAAGCTCGCCCGGGTCGCCGCGATCAACGTGCTCAAGGCGCTCATCGTCACCGCACCCGTCGATCTCCGGGAGGACCTCCGCGGGCTCACGTTCGGACAACTCGTCGACCGGTGCATCCGGCTCCGTCCAGACACGGCGACCGAGCCCGAGCACGCCGCCACCAAACTGTCCCTGCGCAGCACGGCGACCCGGATCAAGCAGCTGACGACCGAATGCCGCGAACTCGAGCTCGCGATGCTTCCGATCGTCCGCGAGATCTGCCCCGCTTTGCTCAACGAACCGGGCATCGGCACGCTCGTCGCCGCGCAAATCCTCATCTCCTGGTCTCACGCCGGGCGATGCCGTAACGAAGCCGCTTTCGCTCGGCTCGGCGGCGTCGCACCGCTGGAAGCCACCTCAGGTCAGAACCAGACGCGGCATCGTCCTCTCACGCGGCGGTGACCGTCAGCTCAACCGAGCGCTTCACACCGCGATCCTCGCGCGCGTGAAGGTGCACCCTGAGACGCGCGACTATCTCGCGCGACGGATCGCTCAGGGTAAGACGAAGAGAGAAGCGATGCGGTGCCTCAAGAGGTACTACGCCCGTCACATCTTCCGACTCCTGGAAAGCACGCCCACGCCCACTTGACAGCGATAGGAGCATCTCCATGGCCGCGTTGTCCCCGCAGCGCCGACTCTTCCCATCGATCCGACCATGTCGTGGCGGCGCAACTCGCGGGCCATCGCGCGGCTGCGGAACTGGCTGCCCCTGTCGGCGTGCAGGATGCAGCCGGCGACCTCACCGCGGCGCGCGACAGCATTTCGGACGGCGTCTACGGCGAGTTTCGCGGTCATCCGATCTGAGATCGAGTACCCGACGATTCGGTTGGAGAACACGTCCTTGATCGCGCAGCAGTAGAGCTTGCCTTCGCTCGTCCAGTGCTCCGTGTAGGGTCGGCCAGCAGCGCCCTGTCTGGCTTGCGCCGGGTGGGTTTCTGCTGGCCGCCCTCCGAACCGGAC
>NZ_JAJGNI010000019.1 GCF_020781975.1 Microbacterium schleiferi | reverse complement strand
TCAACGACGAGAACACGTTGCTCAGCGAGCGGTGCTCAACCGCAATACCGATGGTGCTCAGAGGACCGAATACTCATCAGGGATCCGGCCTTGCTTCTTGATATCGACGTGCAACAGCTGGCCCGGCGCGGCCACCTCGTACCGCTTCGGCTTTGGTTTCCGCACCGGCAGCCCGGTGGCCTGGTCGATGTTCGCCAGCTTCGGCATCCCGTAGCGGGCCAGCACCCGCCCAACAGTCGAGCGGTGCAGATGCAGGTGATACGCGATCCGATGCGGACCCCACCGGCGCGTGAGCCGCAACGCGACAATCCGCCGCTCCGTCTTCCGCGGCAACCGGGTCGGTGAGGACAGCGGCCTCAAGCTGCGGTCCGTCAACGGATCCCCAGCCCGGTACCGGTCAGCCCACCGCTTCGCCATTGCCGGGGAGCACTGGAACCGTTCCGCGGCTCGCCGCAACGGCCAACCCTTCTTCACGATCAGAACGGCAAGACGACGGCGCCCCTCCGGCGTGAAAGGCGCGTTAGCGTGAGTCACAAAGACCTCCGGACAGGATGCGAGTGTGGTAACCCACATCCTGCCCGGAGGTCTTCGCCTACCTCAGCCGTTCACGAGCTGACGGGGAAGTACAGCTAGCGGATGACTCCCCAAAGATGCCGCACAGTCCGGAGGTGGGACCTCCATCGTGCTGCTATCGCTGGTCGGCTGACTTCGCGGGGCTTCCTACCAAAGGTAGGTTCATGAACGGGATATCGGATTGTCTCAGCAGGACACTCTTGATGGCGCTGGTATAACTTGCTCGAAGGTGTTCGATTGTCTTTTGTGACGCGAGTTGCCCGTTTCCTCCCGCGACCGCTTGACAGATCTCACGGTGTTCGGTCGCTGATTCACGAACACGATCGAACCCGCCGCCAGTAAGGACGATCAGGCGTATGCGCCGAGCTTCGGTCCAAATGTTGGATAGCAAGGTGGTAAGCCGACTGTTGCCGCAGTTGTCGATGATCGCTTGATCGAGATCGGAGAGCAAGAGTGCGTACTCCCCGTCCGGGTCGCTTGATTTCCCACTCAAGTCGGTATCGCGGGCGAGAGTTTCGAACATGGCGAAACGTTCCGCGAGGTCTTTGAAGATGTCAGGCGAATGAGCTGCGCATAGCGCGGTCGCGTAGCCTTCGATGGCTTCACGTGCCTGATAGACCTCGGTCAGGTCTCGGATTGTCGGTCGCGAAACCACAACCGATCGTCCGACGACGGTAGCTACACCCTCCCGTACGAGCCGTTGTAGCGCTTCACGGACAGGGGTTCGCGACAGACCAAGGGACTCAGCAACCGCAACCTCTCTCAGAGGAGTCCCGGGAGCAAGCTCAAGCTCAGTGATCTGACGGAGGATTTCACGGTGGGCGAAGTCGCTCTGTTTCACAGTCCATTGCCCTTTTCCAGCGGTCGTCTTGGCTTCGAGAGTAGTCGATACTCGGTGGTATCTGTTGAGGAGCAATCAGCTGACTGCAGAGGTATCAGCTTTGATGCAGAGACGTCCATTGAGTGCGGATGATGTCGTTGACGTCACGAGAACTCTCAATGTGAGGCCAGTGACCACCAGGCAAACTGACTACCCTCACGCGGGCGTTGATGCTGGTCATTGCTTCCGAGTCAAGCTGCCTGGCACTTGCTACGTATGTCGTGTCGACGGGGAGCCTCTTCCAGAGATCAATAGAATCGATGCTCAGCGCGGTACGGACAAGTTCGTAGGCGCACGAGCCATCCACTCGAGCGAGGCCCGTCGCTATCTCGGCGATGTCTGCTTCTGAGATGGTGCCGGTCATGGACATGAGGGATTCAGATATCCGTCGCCACTGGTCATCTGGATCGCCAAGACGAGTGAGCTCGGATCTGCTGAGCCTCGCCTCACCCGTGATGGGAAGGTTCGAATCGAGAATTATGAGACTGTCGATGAGCTGTGGATTTCGTGTGGCAGCTAGTGCAGCGAGGATTCCGCCCATGCTGTGTCCTACGACGAGACGGGGGCGGTGCGCGAGTTGCAAGATCTGTTGTTCAACAGACGCTACTGCCGACCACACATCACACTTTCCGTGGTTTTCACCATTTTCGATCGACCGACGCGCAGGAAGGCGAACGAATGACAGCGGGGATCCCGCGAACGCTTCGATCTGGTGATGAAACGTTCGCGGGCTCCCTCCTATGCCGTGCACGAAAGTGATCGAGCCAACGGGCGAACTCATTCAGGATCCTTTCCTTGGCGCGGCGTTCGTGAAATGGCGATCGCCGCGACCAGAGACAGTGCGGCCACATATATGTAGAACCACGGCATGATGCCAACGGAGATCGTGTAAGTGAGTACGTATGGAGCAGTGCCGCCGAACAGGGCGCTTGCGAAGCCGAAACAAATACCGAGGGTGATTCCGCGGACCTCCGCGGGAATCATCGGGGGAAGAACCGCAGGTAGAACACTGACAATCATCGCCAACGCTGCCATCGGCAATATGTAAACGAGGAAGACGGCAACAACGGTGTCGAGCGGGATCCAAGGAATCAGCAAGGAGATCACCGCGATGGTGACCAGTCCGATCACCGTAGTACGGATCATGCCGTAACGGTCAGCCAGTGCTCCGAAGGGGTACATCAGCAGTACGTGAACCACAATACCGACGGTCATCGCGGTGAAAGCAAGGGATGGAGTCTCCTGCACTGCCGAGGAAGTGGCGCTCACCAGCACACCCGTTCCGCTCACGATTGCGTAAAACAACAGTGAAGCAGCGGCCGAATAGATGAAAATCGCGAAGATTCTTCCAGGTGACTCCTTCACAACCGAGAGGAAGGAGACGCGTCGTTGTGTCGACGTTGCATTCGTGAACTCGTCGGTCTCGGGCAGCGCGCGGCGCATCACCAGAACGACCAGTCCCATGATGGCGCCCACAACAAACGGGACTCGCCAGGCTCCGTTGGCCACACCATCTGTCCCGAGTGTAGCGGTCATCACAGTACCCAGGGATGATGCAAGAAGCAGCGCCGCGCCAACGGCGATGTACACGAAGGATACCTGGCGGCCCTTCTTTCCGTCTGGCGCAGACTCTGCCATATAGATGAAGACGGCGCCTACCTCGCCACCACCTGAGAAACCCTGAATGGCCCGGGCTAGTACGAGGAGGATCGGCGCGAAGACACCGATTGCATCGTAACCGGGGGTGACTGCGATGAGAAGGGAGCCGAAAGCCATCATTGAGATTGACAACATGAGTGCAGGGCGACGGCCGACCCTATCGGTGAATCTTCCGAGGACGACGCCCCCGAGCGGACGGAAGAAGAACCCGACGGCAAAGGTTGCAAAGGTCGCCATGAGGGATGTCAGCGTGTCCCCCGTGGGAAAGAACTCTGCCGCGATGTAGCCAGCAAAAACGGAGTATGCGAGCCAATCGAAGTTCTCGACTGCGTGTCCGAGCGCAGCGGCCCTGTGCGTCAGGATGGGGTGAGACACCAGCACTGCTGACCTTCGCACTGCACGGGGCGAGAACGGACCAATACTGAGATGACGATGACGGTTGCTGACGTCGGCACCGATGATGGGGCTATGGCTCCTCGTGCTGACCGGCCCAAGAGGCGGACGTTCACCGCCGAGTTCAAAGCGGCGATCCTGGCCGAGTACGACGCCGCGGACCGCTCTGGGCGTGGGGAGATCCTGCGCCGGGAGGGCCTGTACACCTCCCACATCATCGAGTGGCGCAAGGCCGCGGCCGCCGGCTCGCTGTCCGGGCTGGGCAGCAAGCCGCGGGACCGGCGCGAGCGGGAGCTGCAGGCGCTACGGGCCCGGGCGGAGAAGGCCGAGGCCGAGCTGGCCAAGACCAGG
The DNA here is from genome assembly GCF_020781975.1 of Microbacterium schleiferi. Taxonomy (GTDB): domain Bacteria; phylum Actinomycetota; class Actinomycetes; order Actinomycetales; family Microbacteriaceae; genus Microbacterium. Next base: position 7,326 of record NZ_JAJGNI010000019.1, on the reverse strand, counting down.
GCGGCGCTGGACCTGATGGGAAAAGCACACGCGCTCTTGGAGACGCTCTCCGAGAGCGCGGACAAGCCGCCGCGGTCGCCGCGGTGATCAACCCGGCCGTCGACGGGCTGGCCGAGCACGTCGGCACCGCGGCTGCGTGCGCGCTGCTGGGTCGCTCCCGCGCCAGTCACTACCGGGCCAAGAACCCGCCACCGCCACGTCCACGGACACCGCGGCCGGCACCGGCGAACAAGCTGTCCGCCGCCGAGCGGGCCCACGTGCTGGCCGTGTTGACCAGCCAGCGGTTCGCGGACAAGTCGGTCGCCCAGGTCTGGGCCACGCTGCTGGACGAGGGCACCTACCTGTGCTCGATGTCCACGATGCACCGGATCCTGCGCGAGCACGACATGGCCGGGGAACGGCGCCGGCAGGCGAGCCACCCGCCCCGGACCCGGCCCGAGCTCGTCGCGACGGCGCCGGGGCAGGTGTGGAGTTGGGACATCACAAAGCTCAAGGGGCCGGAGCGGGGCGTGTACTACGACCTGTACGTCGTGCTCGACATCTTCTCCAGGTTCGTCGTGGGCTGGACCATCGCGGCCCGCGAGGACGCCGAGATCGCCAAGAACCTGCTCGAGCACGCCATGGGCATCCATGGCGTGCCGGAGGCGATCCACGCCGACCGCGGGACCTCGATGACCTCCAAACCGGTCGCTCAGCTGCTCGTCGACCTCGGGGTGGCCAGGTCGCACTCCCGCCCGCACGTGTCGAACGACAACCCTTACAGCGAGGCGGCGTTCAAGACGCTGAAGTACGCCCCGGTCTTCCCCGAGCGCTTCGGGTCCCTGGCCGACGCCGGCGCGTTCGCCGAGCAGTTCTTCGCCTACTACAACCACGAGCACCGCCACTGCGGGATCGGGCTGCACACCCCCGCCAGCGTCCACTTCGGCACCGCCGGGCAGGTCCGCGCCCAGCGCCAGGCCACCCTGGACGCGGCCTACGCCGCCCGTCCCGAGCGCTTCGGCCACCGCCGACCCCAGGCGCCCAAGCTGCCCGAGGCCGCCTGGATCAACCAGCCCTCACAGGAGGCCCTCATACAGACCGCCTGACGGAATCTGTCTCACCCGCCTTGACACTTTCCGCGGCCGCGACTTGTCGCCGCGTGAACCTGGGCTTTTCAACTCCTAACACGGACGTTGCGGAGTTCTGTTCGTCCACACCCTGCTCCTTTGCTGAGGTTTGTGTCTTGTCGATGCGAGCGCCAGACGGCCCGCACCATTAATGTATACCATAGACTTGATATCTGTATACAAATAGCTTTGGGTGCGGCGAATCCCGTCTCCCCCATCAACGCGCTGGAGGGAACCAGAACCGATGTCCTCATATTCATGCGTGGATAGGGCCGGGCAAGAGCTCAGCGAGCATGCGGTTCATGACTTCGCGGACCTGTTCGCCAAAGAATTCGGAGTGCCGAACGGCATGATGGTGTGGAGCGCAGGAAGAGTCATCTATGAGAGGTACGCGCCACCGTTTGCGCCGAACCTCAGACACTCGCTCCACTCGGCAACCAAGAGCGTTCTCGGCTCGGTGGTTGGGATTGCAATTCGTGACGGACATTTGTCTCTTGACGATCGCGTTGCCGATGTCCTGACCAGGTATTTGCCGAAGCAGGTTTCGCCGGAGCTCGAGGCGCTGACGATTGAGCATCTTCTGACGATGCGTGCAGGGTTCGCTAGAGGCGTGAGCGGATCGTGGGCGCGCGAGCAAAGTTCAGGACTGACTCGTGCCCTGCTTGCCTTGCCGTTCGGGAGCATGCCCGGGCGTAATTTCCTCTACAGCAGCGGACCGAGCCAACTCTTGTCCGCATCCATTCAGGAAGTCACGGGGGCCCCTGTCGCACGGATTGCAGAAGAACTTCTCTTCGCCCCCCTCGGAATTAGCGACTTCCGCTGGCATTCTGACCAGGAGGGCGTAACGTCCGGCGGCAACGGGCTCAGCTTGCGGCTGAGCGACTATCTCGCGTGGGGCTTACTGTACTTGAACGGTGGGGCCCGGCAAGGCTCACAAGTTCTTCCCTACGAGTGGGTGCGTGACTCGATGCGCGCTCACGTGAGGGTCGACTCTCGCCCTTACTCGGACGGCAAGAGACTCATTGCGGCCCCAATCTCTCGCGAACTCCAAACGGAGACGTACGGATATCATCTCTGGGGGCATCAGGCGGGGTTCTCCTTCGCGGCCGGGTTGTTTGGCCAGTACCTGTTCATTCTTCCCGCGCAGCGATCCGTACTGGCGGTTGTTTCATCCATGCCTGCGTGGGAGCACAATCGATTACCAGACTTCGTTGCCAGCAATTTACTGGGCTACCGAACCACTGATAGCGTCGGCGTTTCCCCAAGTCCATCGCCTCCAAGAACCGCAGATTCCAGCTACCGCTCAGATCAGTCCGAGTCAGGCAAGAGCGATCCTGCCGTTGAGCTTGATCCTAGTTTTCTGGGCTGCTTTCAGCCTCGGCGCACACCGCAGTTTCTGGATCTCGTGTCTGTGGATAGGCGCGTAGGTGAGACTCGCATCAAGCTCCGTACGCGCAGTGGTGAGCTCACCGCAACCACTCGCGGTTGGGAAGAGGCCTTCATCCCATTCGACTTCCCTGACCTTCATCATTCGTATGCGCTGGACGATGAGGTCGGCCTGGTGCGCGCGAGTGTTGAGTCATCCGATGTACTTGTCATCGAGGTTCAGTATCCGACGACTCCCTTCAGAGACACTCTGAGGCTTGAGTTCTTGAGTGAGGTGGACTGCCGAATCGATGTGACAACCAACGTCAACAGTGGCTCAATCAGAGGTGTGAACTTCGACCTCACGAGAGCGAGGCAGAGATAATGCTCTGGGCTCGTATTCGGTCCCTTGCGCCAGGATCTTGGCCGCGTCAGGTGTGAAGTCCGAGGTGCCGCCAAGCCAAGTAGCGGGTCCTCAGCTTGGCACCGCTCCCTATCACTGTGCGAAGCTTGACCTGCTACGCGGACAGCTTGCTTGTGGACCCGCGTCAGTTCGCTGCCGCGCATCTGTGGTCGACCCTGGAGTCGAACCAGGACCAGGCCGGCGGACGGCGACCAAGGTGAAAGGAAGTGGGGGGAAAGAACCGGCCAGGTAAGGCGGCGCCGACTACTACGAGGGAGGCGCTCGATGAGCCGGATTGGCACGGAGACGAAGCGGAAGCTGTGGGAGACGGGCGTCTCCTCACTCGGCTACGCATTCGACGTCCGGAACGATACCCGCACGATCGAGATGGCTCGAATCGCGGATCAAGCTCGCCGTCGAGGACGCCTACATCGCGTTCACCCACCCGAACGCCGAGGGGTTGATTGAAGCGGAGAGGCTTCGCTACCCGAACCTGGACCTTCGCCAAGTTGACCTGCTCGAACCACGTGGGTTGGACCGGAGTGTGATCGCACAACTCGCCATGTGCCGGTTCACGCGCCCGGCACATGACCGTCATGTTCTAGGGTTTACCGGATCCAGGAAGTCCTACATCGGATCCGCGCTCGCCATCTACTCTGCGCCGACGACGCCTTCGCGTGCAATGCACGCAGGCACTTTCTGTGTAACTACTCGTAACTTAGACCTAATACGCGTACTCTGAGGTCATGCGCGGTGGCCTCGAGCGGTGGAAGCGAGGTGTCGGGTCCCAAGGGGTCCGGCAAGCAATGGCCTACGCTTTCAAAGGGAGTTGCGACTCGCATCTCCTCTCGGTGACCGGTGTCGAGGCTCTCGCCGGGTACAGCGGCGCCGATGGCGTAAGCGTCCAGCGCTTCACCGTCACCGACGGCAATGTCGCCGTGGACGCACTCGACGCGGAGGAACTGCGACGCTGGGTCGACGGCCACGACCCGATCACCGACGAGTTGCGCGGCCGCGACCTCACCTTGCCCACGGCCGATTTGGTCCTTGACGGCACGATCAACGCGCCCAAGTCCTACAGCATCGCAGCCCTCGTCCACCCGGATCTCGCGATCGAGTTCGAGGCCCTCCAGGACCGCCTGCGACACACGATCATCACCACCTGGCAACGCGAACTGAACGCGCGACGCGGCGCCGGCGGGCGTATCCGCGAGTCACTGCACCGCATCGAAGTCGTCGAGTTGCAGCATCGCCGCTCGCGAGCCCTCGACCCGCACATTCACCGGCACCTGTGGCTCAACGTCAAGGTCCAGGGCCGGGATGGCCAATGGTCGAACGTCGACTCACGCGTTGCCATGAAGCTCCACACCCTCATCAACGCCGAGGGTGAGCTGGCCGCGCGCACCGACCCGCAATGGTTGCGCGCGCTCGCCGCCCACGGATACACGCTCGACGAACACGGTGAGATCACCGAGCTGGCATCCCTGGTGCGGCCGCTATCTCGGCGTTCGACGCAGATCGAAGCGCACCGGGCGCGTCTCCTTGTCGAATGGCGCGACGCTCACCCCAGTCAGGAGCCGGACCACGCAATCCTGCAACAGATTGACAGGCGCGCGTGGGCGACGGGCCGACCGCAGAAACCGGCGGACCTCGAAGAGGACGAGTGGGAGCAGCGCGTCCGCGATGAGATCGCCGCGCTTGCCCCTGACACGCTCATCGATCGCGACGCCATCGAGGCCAACCCGATCCCCATCGGGGCACTCGACCGCGACCTGCTCGCGGCGAAGGCGATCGTGGATGCCGACGCTCGCTCGACCGGATGCGGTGGCCGGTTCTCCCTCTACGACGTCCGTGCCGGCGCCACCCGGGCAATCGCCGCGAGTGGCATTGTGAGCGAACGAGCGTACGTCCAAGAACTCATCGACGACGTCACGACCCGCGCAATCCAGATCACGGTGGACCTCATCTCGGACCGGGACGAGCGACCCGAGCATGTGAAGGCTTACATGGCGGCATCCACTGTGTCGCTCAAAGTCGGTCTCGCCGGTCGCCTCGAGATGCTCACACGCCAGGGCATCCGGTTCGACTACAGCGGCATCGAGGAGATCGGCGAGGTGCTCCTCGGCCCGCATTCCAGCCTCGACGAGGGACAGGTCGAGGCGGCCGCGGCCATCGCAGGGACTGACCGGTTGGTGTCGGTGACGGGGCCAGCGGGCACGGGCAAGACAACCCTGTTGCGCGTCGCTCGCGTCGCGCTGAGGCAGCAGGATCGCGGGATGCTCGTTGTCGCGCCCACGAAGAAGGCGGCCACGGTCGCCGGTCGAGAGATCGGAGCGACCGCGATCAGCGTGCACGCACTCCTCGCCGACCATGGTTGGCGGTGGGGTCGCGACTCCGCGGGCGCTGAGGAATGGTCCCGGCTCGCCCCCGGCGACACGGATGCCCGGACCAACCGCGCTTACGACGGCCCGCGCCTCTACCCGCTACGGCCGGGTGATCGCGTCGTTGTCGATGAGGCGGGGATGGTCGACCTCCACACCGCGAACGCCCTCGCGGCCCTCGCACAGGAAACCGGTGCCGGGATCGCCATGGTGGGAGACCACCTGCAGGCGATGCCCGTCGGCCATGCTGGCGCAATGGCCTGCCTCACACGGCGCGCGACCGCCGTCGTCGAACTCACCGCCGTGCACCGCTTCCACGACCCCACCTATGCCGCACTCACGCTGCGCATGCGCGAACCGGCATCCACCGATGAGGCGCTCCGTGTCGCGGCCGACCTCGAAGAGCGCGGATCAATCCAGCGCGTGGCGGACGCCGACGCCGCGCGCGCCGCGATGGTGTCGGCCTACTTCCGGTGGGCAGGTGGTGGCAAGCGGGTCGCGCTCGTGACCAGCACCAACGACGAGGCGACCGCGATCAACGAGCAGATCCAGGAGCAGCGCGTGCAGCGTGGACAGCTCAACCCCCGACGTATGGCAGTCGGGCAGGGGGAGCAGCGCATCCTGGAGAGCGACGTCGTGCAGACCCGTCAGAACGATCGTGGACTGGGGGTCGAGAACCGCGCGCTCTGGACGGTGCGGCAGATCCGGCCGGACGAGGTCGAACTGGTCAGCCTCACCGATAGTGGTGATGTCCGCCGCGTGAGTAGCGACTATATGGCCGAGCATGTCCATCTCGCGTATGCGTCGACCGTTCATGGCATCCAAGGTGAAACGACGGATGCCGCGGTCGTCGGCCCCGGGGTGGATGCCGCCGGGCTCTACGTCGGCATGACCCGCGGCCGCATCCACAACGAAGCGATCGCGATCGCCTGGGACGCCGCAACCGCGAGAGAGCAGATCGCCGACAACATGATGCGTGGCCGTGTGGAGATCTCGATCGATGACTCCCGTGATGCCGCCCGGGCTGAGCTGGGGCGTGCCGCGCGACCGGCACTCTCGGTGGATGCGGCCGAGTGGAGCGACCGGTCGCGTCGCCCGTTCGGAGCGCAACCGAACATCGGCGTCATCGCGGCGCGGGCGGATCGCCAGGCGTCCGATTCGGCGGAGGAGATCCGCAGGCTTCGCGCCGACGCTGTCCAGTTGACGCACGACGCGCAGGTCCGAGTGCGGGAGCTGTCGGCCGACTACGCGCACCAGATCGAACTCCGGGATGCGGCGATCGCCGAGCAGCATCTTCGTGCGGCGCTGCCGCCGGAGATTCGGGTGGAGGAGGACCGGGCCCGCGCGGCGCTGGCTGAGGCAGATCGCCCGTTCCGGGGCGTGGCGACAACGAATTCCATCTCGCGGTTCTAGACCGTCACGCGTTGGTGAACACGGCGACCGCGGTGTTGTGATGGGGAAAGGCATCGCGCACGTCAGAGATGCGCTGACGGGTCTGTGCGACCCACGCCGGACGAACCGTGTTCTGCAGCAAGTCGTCCAATGTTCCCTCATCCAGGAGGGCACGCCACTCGTCGACGGACGTGGGTTTGGTGTCGGGCCTCAGGCGCTCGGCGATCATGTCCGCGGCGCTGGAGAGCAGTAGCGAATCCTTTTGTGGCTTGCGCCGGAACAGTGCTGGCACACCGGAGCGGATGGGGCCGTTCTCGGGGTAGCCATCCGCGTTGAACGGGTCGTCGACGAGTCCGCGAAAGCGCTGCGCGTAGGTGCCGATGACCCCCAGTCGCGGAGCGAACCGACGCAGTTGTCGGCCGGATTTCCATCCGATCAGCGGTGTGTACACGCCGAACATCTCGCTCGCGTAAGGCAGGACGGAGGTGAACTTGCTGAGGTCGGTCATCGCACGCATCTGCTTCACCGTTCATGGTGGAAGAAAGAACTGACGAGACACATCGTCCTCCCTCCGGCGCCCGATAGTAAGAGGTATGTTCAAACGGGCTCTGTTGCAAAAATCGTGAAGCTTGAGCATGCTTGGCGGAGATTGGACGGACGGAACGATGACGGATTTCAA
>NZ_JAJGNI010000018.1 GCF_020781975.1 Microbacterium schleiferi | reverse complement strand
CCGAGCTCTACCTCACCGCCTGACCACCACCCCCCAACAGGAAACAACGAAATGACACCACGCCACGGGACTTGACCTCATAACGGCCCAGATCGGCAAGCTCGAAGCAATTCAGCCCGGGAACAGTTCGATCAAGCTAAGAGGGACGTTGCGGATCGTGATGTTCACCGGCATGGCTTCAGGGTAGACACGCACGCATGCATTCCTCCCCCGCCTTGGTCTTGTTCTCTCGGATCCCCAACTCATCCGACCCGCGCGCTTGCTACTTCAGTAGCATCGAAGAATGGTGCATGTGAAAGTCAGCCTCAGCCTGAGCACCGACGACCTCGCGTTTCTCGACGACCAGACCCGAACCGGCGTCTATTCCAGTCGGTCCGCGGCGGTGCAAGACGCCGTGCGGGTGCTGCGCGAAGAACGACTCGCGGATGCCTACGCCGACGCCTTCGCCGAACCCGCCGACGACGCGTGGGATGCGGCATCCGGCGACGGACTTGCGCGGCCGTGACGGATCCTGTGCGCGCGTTGCGACGCGGTCACGTCGTGCTCGTCGATCTCGATCCAGCCGTCGGATCCGAAGCCGCGCGAACTCGCCCGGCCATCGTTGTCAGCAACGCGACAGCCAACCTCAGCGCCGCGCGCACCGGACACGGGGTGATCACGGTCGTGCCGGTGACCTCGAACGTCTCGAAGGTGCATCCGTTTCAGGTGCTTCTCTCGCCGGAAGAATCGGGACTCCCCCGGCCCAGCAAAGCCCAAGCAGAACAGGTGCGCGCAGTGTCGATTTCGCGTGTGAGCCGCGTCACTGGCCGCCTTACCGGCGAATCACTCGGCGCTCTCGACGACGCCCTGCGGCTTCACCTGTCTTTGTAACGGCGCTTAGCCCACCCAAAGGGTCGAGAGCACGAGCGCGGCGGGCGCGAGAGGGAGGGCCCAGCCGAGGAGCGCGTCGGTGCGGCATCCGTCTGTTCGTTCGAGGTCGCCTCGGGCGCGCCATCCGGTGACGACCCAGACGGATGCCGAGGCCGCCAGCACCAGCAGAGTCACGACGCGAACGGATGCCGCCACCTCGACACCCGCGAGGAGGGTCGTGATCTGCGCGAACGCGATGACACCCCACGTGCGACCGCGGATCCGAGGGCGAACGCGGGACCGCCGAAGCGGCCGGTCGCGGCGCGGTGGTCGTGGACGATGAGAAAGAGCGCTCCGGCGGCGCCCAGCGCGTAGATCGGGACGAGACTCGTGACCTCGGTGATGCCGTTCAGCTGCGCGACGAGAAAGGTGCCGACGCCCGCGAGTTGCGAGTACTCGATCCAGCGCCAGGTGTGGCGATCCGCTGCGGCATCCGTGGCGTGACGGCGGCGGACGACAGGGGCGAGCAGGAGGAGGCGCATCGCGGCGACGAAGAGCAGCAGTACGGCGATCGCTGCGCCCATCTGGATGCCGGGCCACAGGTCGGGCGTCGGCGTGACGACGATGATCATTCCGCCGTCGGCCGGTGCGATTCCGGGCGGGGTTAGGGTGAGCGTGATGAGCGGCGCGAAGCCCGACTGCAGGCTCGAGGCGACGAGGGCGACCACGGCGAGGATGACGGCCACGGCCGCGACGGCGAGGTCAGCGCGCGGCACGGGTGGGGTGTCGATCGGCGGCTCGGGGCGTGGGCGGGTGGGGTTGTTCATGCCACTCCCTTTCCGGGCCTGGGTGCACCGATGTCGGTCTTGTGTCGAGCTTAGGTCGGTGCGTTCGCGGGCGTCGGTTCCTCCCCAGGCGGCTCGGGAAATGACCTGTCCACAGGCTGTTTTCGGGTTGGACTCGGCCCGCGATGAATGTCGGAGGTCGGTGAGAGAGTGAGCGTATGAACATCCTCACGGCGATGCGCGAGCGGCTTGACCGGCTCGCAGTTTTCGCTGAGCTGGATGTCGAGCCTTCGAGCCTTCCGTCGGGCGCCGCTGCGCTCAGTGATGCGTCGGTGCTGGAGGTGCTGCGCGAGGTCACGGGAATCGCGAACGATGCGGAACGTTTGCAGTCGGTGGTCGCAGGCGTCGCTGCGCAGCGATCGAAGCGCGAGAACGGACATTCCGGGCTTGCCGCTACGCAGGGGCACGCGTCACCCGTTTCGCTTGTGCAGTCGATCACCGGCGGCACGCGCGCTGACGCACTGCGGCAGGTTCGTGTCGGGCAGTCGTTGCTCGATGGTGCGGACGCGGGTGCGGGTGGCGCCTCGGGTGCTGAGCCGGCACCGGCGACGGATGACTCCCCCGACGCGACCCGCGCGCCGTGGCACGCGCCGTTGCAGGCCGCCCTGTGGGCTGGGCGGTTGACGACGGCCCAGCACGATGCGATTCGCAGTGGTCTGGGTGAGCCCGAGGCTGAGGGTGTAGACCCGGCATCCGCCGTGCTCGCGTGGTCGGTCGCAGCCGAGACCCTCATCGATGAGGCGGTGGCTGGGGCGTCCGTTGAAGAGCTGCGGTCGCGGGCCCGGCAGTTGCGAGACATCCTCGACCCGGTCGGCGCCGAGAACCGGTTCCAGGAGCGGTATGAGAAGCGGTCGCTGCGCACATGGATCGACCAACACGGACAGCACCACGGCCACATCGTTTTCGACGATGAGATGGCGCTCTGGTTGCGGTCGACCTTCGCCGCCGCGCTGCGCCCCCGGCGGGGTGGCCCCCGGTTCATCTCGGATGCCGACCGCGCCGCAGCGAAGGAGCTCTCGGACGATCCGCGCAGCAACGAGCAACTCGAATACGACCTGTTCGTCGATCTCATCCGTGCCGGGGCACTCGCCAACGCCTCCGATGTCTTCGGGGCACGTCAACCCGGGGTACGCATCGTCATGGTCGGCGATGCCGAGGGGCCACGCGACCCGATCGGCCGGCTCATCAAGACCGGGCACGCCGAAGACGGCGGGGATGCCCTTCCTGGATCGGTCGTTGACCGCAACATCTGCATGAACGGAACCGTGACCGTCACCGTCGATTCCGGCGGCAACCCGCTCGATGTCGGACACGAGCAGCGCCTGTTCACGACGAAACAGAAGATCGCGCTGGCTGTTCGCGACGGCGGATGCGCCGGCGAAGGATGCCCCGTGCCGGCCTCATACTGCGAAGCACACCACATCGACCACGTCGCCACAGAGAACGGCCGTACCGACATCGACCGCGGCATACTGCTCTGTCGGTTCCACCACATGCAGCTCCACAACAACAGGTGGAAGATCATCCGCGACGGCCACGGCGCGTTCATTCTCGTGCCGCCCGCCGGTCATCTGGGCCCCGGCGGCGAACCGGCGACGCCACGTGCGCTGCGAACGAAAGCTCCCTGGGCATGGGCGTGGGATCCGCCGCCACCACCCGACAGACCACCCTGGCGGGAGGGAAGACCCCCGGCGAGTGGAGAGGTTGCGCTCGCCAGGCATACGGAGGCCACGCCAGCGGGGTGACAGGATGCTGCGCTCGCCGGGAATACAGATGCGGCGTCTGCCGGGCATACGGATGCGGCGTCTGCCGGGCATACGGATGCGGCGTCCGCCGGGCATACGGATGCGGCGTCCGCCGGGCATACGGATGCGGCGTCCGCCGGGCATACGGATGCAGCGTCCGCCGGGCATGCCGGATGCTGCGCTCGCCGGACGCTGCGCTCGCCGGGAACACACACACGGCGTCCGCGGGGTAGCCGAACGCCGCGGACGCCGGGCATACAGATACGGCGTCCGCCGAGCATACAGATGCTCCGCTCGCCGAGTAGCCACACGGCATCGAACGACGCGGAGGGATATCGAGACGGGGATGCGTGCCTTCCGAGCCGTGAAAGACCCGCTCAGCGCACCCGCACGGGAGCCGCGAACTGGGTGACGAAGCCAGGATGATCCATCGGCATCGCCAGCACCGAATCCGGCCGGCGCGCGGCAAGGTCCTCGAATCCTCGGTCAGCGAGAAGCCCATCGCGGATGCCGAGCAGCTCCGCCCGCCGCAATGGCCACGGCTCGTGCGCATTGGCTGCCCAGATCGTCCGCCCCAGGTGCCGCTCGTGAAAGCCCCACCGCGCAGTGAGGAAGCGCGACAGCTCGTCATCCGCAACCTCATCACCGACCCGCACACGCAGTCGCGTTCCCGGGCCGCGGGCCGCGCCATCCACCCGCCGGCGCCGAGAGCGGTAATCGACTGTATGGGCATCCTGCGCGTCGGCATCCATCGAATCGACGCGATGGCCGATGCTCGCCCACCGGTACGGCAGCCCGAACAGCGCATTCGCCGTCAGCACCGGGATGAGGTGCTCAGCCTCAAGCGTCAGGAACACCACCCCACGCCGACCCTCGTCGTCGATGCCGTACGTGCGGACGTTGATCTCATTGAACGTTCCGAGAAAGGGCACCGGCGGGGCGGGCAGGAACTGGAAGTTCGACAGGACGAAGGGAACAAGTCCGATCCAGCCCGACCCGTCGAACACGTCCGGGCGCACGCCCGGCGGAAGCAGCGGCGCCAAGCGCGCGGCATCCGCCCGCCAGTGCAGAAAGAGCGCCCGCGACCAGCGCTGCGCGATGACCGCCCGGCCCGGCAGCGGCGGGGCATCGTGAGAGAAGGCCATGCCCCCATTCTCCAGCCACGCCGCATCCCGAGGACCGCGAGATGACGTGTGGTGGCGATGGGCATCGGCATAGACATCGTCAGCGCGACGTCCGACCGGCACTGACGATGCTCGGTCAGGCCTCAGCCGCAGACTGGTCGGCGTCCACCGCCTGCGCCGCGGGAGCATCTTCGACCGGTTGGGATGCAGTCACCACCATCTCGCGCAACGCGATGATCCACAACGCGCGCCATCCGGGTGACTGCATCCACTCCCCGGCATCGCGTGCGAGGTCCCCCATGTTCTTCTTGCCGAGCACCCGCGCACCTGCCAGCTGCGCGAGGGAGGAAACTTTCTTGTCGCCGGCTCGCACCTCCTGCTGGGCCGAATCGACAACCTCGACCCCGCCGGGGTATTTCTCCTTCGTCTGCCAGAGACGGAGCTGACGGCCCTCTGCGTCGAGGTGAAGCGTGAGCGTCCCGCCGTTCTTGGCATTCCTGCTCACCGCCTTCACACCCGGCAGCACCACCGGGGACACCGGCTGCGGCGAGCTGGCCGCAGCCGCGAAGGCGTTCGCCGCAGAGTCCACAGAGTCAGAGCACAGTGCATCGATGGTGTAGCGAAGGAGCTGCTCCACTCCAGCAGAGACTCTCGCCGACATCGTCGTGACCGATGCCCGCGGCGAACGCATCGCTTTCGTTCGTGCCGCCTCGTCCTCCTCGGACAGCTTGCGGGCCTTCCAAAGCGCTCCGTTCCGATCTCTCGACCAGGTTCGACGGCCGACCGTGTACCGAAGCTCCGTGATCTCGAAGTGCGGCAAGTTCCGTCCCGCCTGCGTCTGCGGCAAGTGGGGTCGAAGCAGCAGATCCTCCCCCTCACTTCCCTCCGTCACCTCAGACGGTCTCAGCGTGACGGTCATTCCCCGTGATGTGTCCACACTCAGCGGCAGCTTCCATTCCACCTTGAGCAAAGGCTCCACTGTGGCGAACGGGATGAACCACAGCCCGGGAGGCACGGTCGCCTCCCGATCGATGAGCGGCGTGTCGTCGCCGCTTCGCTGCACCACCACATCAACCATCGATGCGACCGAACCTGATGTGTTCGCGACCACGACCCCCAGGTGGCCTCCTTCGGTCTCTGCGATCCATCCCACGATGTTCGCCGCGCGATCGCGCTCTTCCTTGCGCGGTTGCCACGACACTGCGAGAAAGACCGTCGCCGCGAGAACCGCAGCGTTCAAGATCGGTCCGAGCAGCCCGCCGAAGGTGTCACCGACCGGCCCGGTCAGTAGCGGCCACGCGACCCCGTCCGCGGAGGCGCCAAAGGCCATCATGACGGCGAGCACGACAGACCACGCAAGAACTCCGATGAGCGCAACCGCGGCGACCGCGACCAGAATGATCCGCATCATGACCCCTGCTCGCTCTCTCGCGACGCTGAGGCATCCGCCCTCGGAACGAGCGCAAGGGCGCCGATCAGCTCGTCGGCCAGAAGCATGATGCGCTCCCCCTCCCACTGATCCACGAGACCACTCGACACGAGTCCCTTCCTGCACAGGTTGGATGCGCCACCCTTGCGTGGGAACAGGCCCTGACCCGTTCCTGCCAAGAAGTATTGGGCGCCGTCGATGTCGAAGTAGAGCGACTGTCGCGGATACCCGGATATCGCGGGCTGCGGGATCCCCAGCCGCGCCAACGCGGCCGCGCGATCGGGCCGTTTCAGCTCGTCCGCCAGGCGTTTGACGGCATCCTGCACGGCCGAGCTGGTATCGCTCGACTGCTTGGCGACAAAGGGAGCATTGCGCCAGATCATGGTGAGCAGACGGTCCAGCGCTCCCGCGTCTACGGCGTCTTGCACCGCGTCGCGCAGGTGGAGGTACGCGGCTCGGTTGCGCGCCTCCTCCGATGGGTCACGACGCAGCAGATCGGCCTTGAAGCCTGAGCCCGCATCGGACGCAACCGCAAGCCCTCGGTCGACGATGACGCGACCGAGCTGCTCATACAGCGTGCTCTCTGCATCGGTCAGATCCTTGACCCTGCGGCTCGGCAGGCGTGCATCGAGGATCTCCTCCATGGCCAGGTTGAAGCGGCGACGCGTTGCGGAGACGAAGTCCTCGATGAGCGCTCTGACCCGCCTGTCATCCACCGTTCGCCCGATGTCCGCGAGCACCTGCGCAAGCTGTGCATAAGAGATCGGCGTCCACTCGTCGTCATGGGGGCTATGACCGTCCGGCGTCAAGTAGAGGTAGAGGCGGCGTGCACCCGGCAGCGACTCGAGCAGTTCCGCATAGAAGTCGGTCTGCATCCGCTCCGTGGCACCGGCGGGGTGCTCGCGGGACATGGTCTTGTTCTCTATCGCCAGCACCGCGTCGTCAGCCGTCAGAACGATGTCGACATTGCGCCACTCAGCACGCACCGACACGTTGTGGAGCGGCGCCGCCTCCATCCCCGCCCACGCGAACAGAGCTTGCGCAACCACACTCCCAAGCCCGTGGTCTTTGGAGGGATTGAGCAGCCAACACAGGAACCGGCTGTATCGGATCTCTCCGGCTTCGTCACCGTACTCGAGGATGTCCCAGAAGGTCGTCGCCGATGCCTCGATCGCACCAGCGACCTCCGGGGTGGCGGCAAGCTCACGAACGAGGTCGGCAAGGGTCATCTGATCCGTGTGCATCACAGTCACTCCACAGGTCCGTAGACATCAACGTGCTGGGAGAGCGGGTTCGCGCAGCCGGGGGCGTGCACCTGGGCAAGCCGCACGAGCGAAAGCGCGTAGTGCCGCCCGCACAGAGTGTCAGCGTGAACGTGCGCGTCATCGCCGGCGCCGTGAGAGGTCATGATGCGGTGAGTCGGGGCCGCGGTGCAGACCGTCTCGTCCCAGGAACAACCACGGGGGCGATCGGCATCCGACTCGCTCTCGATGAAGACGCCGTCATCCTGCTTGACTCGCGTGTTCACTTCTCCTCCTTCGCGAGCGCATCGCGGAAGATCGCCTCCGCCCTCGCGATGCCCACGTCGATCTGTTCGTCGGTGAGCGTCACGTGCTCGTCGAGCCACTCTCCCCACTCGGCCTCGAACCGGGCGCGGCGCCGATTCCGCACCGTTCGCCTTCCTGATTCGTGCGCAGAGAAGGTCACGGTCGCGCCGTCGTTGTCCACCTTCGCTTCCAGCAGCGTGTAAGCCGTCGGGACCACGATCGCGGCATCCGTGCCGATCACGTGGATCGCGAGCCACTCCCCGACCGAGGTCGCGTCGTCTGCGTCGCGAGCCGCCGGCGACATGTCACTCACCTGAGGTGCCTGCACCGCAGTGCCGGCGACCTGCGGGTGGCGATCGATCTCGGCATCCGCGACCAACTCGCTCCACAGCAGCACCTTGGTCGCCCAGCACGACAACACCTCGGATCCCGACATGTTCGTCCACACGATGGGCTCGATCTCGTCGATCGAGTGGAGCGCGTCGCCCCCGTCCCGCGCGAAGCTGACGCGTTGCGCCATCCACTCCTGCCGGTCGAACTCGGTGGACATGAGGATCGGGCGGTACGGGACCGCACCGTCGGGAAGGATGTCTCGCAGGAATGCTCCGGTGCTGACGAACCTGCTTTCGAAGGCCGGCATCCGCGTCACATCCGCGAATTCGACCGACACCTGAGTTCCGGCGAGAGCACTCGTGAACCACCGGCGCAGGTCACCGCGGGTCCACAAGCTCCTCAGACTGACCTCGTGCGTCGAATACGCGACGATTCCCCACTCCGCCCGCCCGACCATGGATTCAAGATCGTCACCGGCCCACCGGCTCTGGCGCCCGTGATCTCGGCCCTCGGCATCCCGCGACTGGATCTCCCACACCCAGTCGTCGACGGCCCCCTCCCCCTCGAGCTCCCGGGTGAAGGGGTGTTGCAGGCGCTCGGCGAACACCGGTGGCTCACCGGAGACGATCATCGACTCCATCCGGCGCAGACCGAAGTGGGGATGCTCCGTGCCCGGATCATCCTCGAACGGGTCGAAACAGTACGCGTTCGCGATGACGTAATCGCACGGCGACCCGTCCCTCGCCAGACCGCGGACGCGCCACCCCCAGTAGCCGGCGAAGTCGCCGCCGACGTCGCTTCCATCGAAGAACTCGAAGTCGGTGGGCCGCAGCGCGGCACGATATGGCGGCGCGTAGTCGTCGGACATGAAGTCCGTGATCGGGAAAGTCATCCCCACATCAACCTCCCGGAGACTCGTGCTTCGAGTCAATCAACGCCGCCTCACGCCGAGTGTGTATCGAGCCGTCCGGGATCGTTCGGGAACGGTGCATCGGGACGGAGCGGTCGTGGCCACGACTAGCCTCGACAGCCGAGCGGGGTATAAGAGGGGCGGTGCCGATGGCGACCGGATCGGCGGCGCAGGTGGACCACTACCGCGTGCTCGGCGTCGACCGTTCCGCGACGGATGCCGACATCCGCCGTGCCTTCCGCGGCAGAGCCCGCGGGATCCACCCTGATGTGAACACCGGGATCGATACTGCCGGACGCTTCCAGGAGCTCGAGTACGCATACTCGGTGCTCATCGATCCGGAGTCGCGACGATGTCACGATGAGGAGTTGAGCCGCCGCGACATCCCCGATCCGCCGGCCGATGTGTCGGCCCCATCTCCGCCGCGACCCTCCTCAGCACAAGCGCGCACCGCCCATCCGCAACCGGAACCAGTCCGTCCCACATCGAAGAGCCGACCGGATCAGCCCCCGCGTGGGAAGCGGCGAGTGCGGCGCCGCGGGCGCGCCCTGCTGGGTGCCGCTGTGGCCGTGCTCGTCGCCATGGCGATCCTCCTCCCGTCGTTCTCGACATCGGCACCGACCGAAGAGGTCGCCGCCATCGCTGTGCCGACACCGGCCGACTCCCCCGTCGGCACAGACCTCTACGCGTCCTGCGCGGAGGTATGGGATGCCTTGGGGCGCCCGATCCTCTCGACGGATGTCGGGTTCTCGCCGTCGTTCGACGCGGATGCCGACGCCATCGGCTGCGAGGACGACCCGCGCACCGCGGGCGTCAACGAGGCATCCGTCGATTGGCGCGCCGTCTGGGAGTCGGCCGCGGAGTCGACTACAGCCTTCGCGGGTGCCGCATCCGATGCGCTCCGCGACATCGCGGCCTCACTCGCCCCCGCAACCGAACAGCTTCTCGATGACCTTCGGCAGCACCTGGGGTCGTGGCGGGATCAGGATGCCGCCACGACGGACGGCACCAGCGAGTAGCGGAACCAGTTCCACACCCAAGTGCGGTGCGTGCCCGCATTCTGTGCGACAGCGTCTTGCCGAACGAAGCCGAACAGCGTCGGAGGAGTTCGGTACGCTCTCGATCAAGGCCCGAGGGGGTCGGCAGTCGAGGGTCCGGGGGGACAACCGTGCATATCGAGGAACACCCTGAGCACGTCAGGGTGATGGACCGTCTCGTCGCGGAACTTCAGCTCTTGAGACTGAATGCCGGCGACGTGAGCTACACGCAGATCTCGGACCGGGTCCGCGATCTGCGCCAGAGCCGCGGCGAAACGGGATCGACAGCTTTCGTCGGGCGCACCACGATCTACGACGCGTTCCAGCCGGGCAGGCACAGAATCAATCCGGACCTCATCGCTGATATCGTCACCGTGCTGGGCGAGGATGCCGAAGGTGCCGCGAGGTGGCGAGAGTACTGCATCCGGGCCCGCGCCGACGAGACCCGGCGACGGCGCGCTGATACTGCTGCGTTGGCATCCGCAGCGGACGAAAACGGCGTGCCACCCGGCGCTCAAACAGCAGCCCCGGCTCTCGCCGCGCGTCCGTCGCCTCGACCCGCGGATGGCGACCGGGACAACTGGTTCGCCCGGACTCTCGGTGCACGCGGCGCGACCCTCACTCTGCTGACCCTCATCGTGATCTGCTGCGCGTTGGTCAATGTGAGCGGATCGCGACTCGCCGTGACGTTCGCGCTACCTCTCTACCTCGACATGATCGGCACCGCGATCGCCGCGATCGCGCTCGGACCGTGGTTCGGTGTCGCGGTGGCGATCCTGAGCCATTCGCTCGGGGCCCTCGCGCTCTGGGAATGGCAGGGCCTGCCGTTCATGATCGTCAACATCGTCGGCGCCCTCATCTGGGGTTACGGCGTGCGATCGTGGCGGTTGGGCACGACCCCGCTGCGATACTTCCTGCTCAGCATCATCGTCGCGATCAGCTGCACAATCGTCGCGACGCCGATCATCATTCTCGTGTGGGGCGGGGCATCCATCAACGAGGGCGCCCAAGGAATCGCGGCGAACCTGCTCGCCCTCGGGCAGGGAGTGATCGGCGCCGTGCTCTCGGCCAACATCCTCACCTCGATCATGGACAAGCTCATCGCCGGATTCATCGCCATCTCCGTGCTCCCCTATGTCCTCGCCGCGCTTCCTGCTCATGCCCGCGGGGTCGAAGTGATCCCCTCGACGATGCAGGCGAGATTCCCGAAGGTCTTCGCGCCCGTCCCCGACACAGCCGACGCCTGCCGCTGACCGCGCACGCCCCGGTGTGAGCAGGAAGTGGAAGCCGTCGGGAAAGGAGATGCGTGATCGGGCTACCCGACCGGCTCCAGCTCGAGCAGCCTACCGGGACCGATGTCCACGACCACCGAGTCGGCGGGCGTCACACCGTCGGGCGCGGCGATCCGAAAAGTCGTCGGCCCCAGGTCCGCCGTGCACACCGGCCCACCCTCGCTCCGGAGCTCGATGCTGAACTGGCCGGGAGCTGTCATGTCCAGCGACACCGGAGCATTCGGGCATGAACTGCTGCCCCAGGTGATCACGAACCAGTCCTCGCCGTTGTCTGCCCATACGACCGCCGGCTTCGGGTCCAGCCCGTCGAACTCGACGCTCGACGCCTCAGGCGGTAGGTCCCGGAGTTTCTCGGAGTAGAACGTGCCGCATCCGGTGAGCAACACCGCTCCCGCAAGCAGACCCGCGGCCACTGCCGCCACCCGATGCCCCATTGACCAATACTCTCGCCTCGCCACGCCCCCTACCCGAGCGACATCCGCGAACCGCCGCGCTCCCCTCCGGCGCCGTCCGCGGACTCACCCGCGCGGGAGGAAATCCGCCGACAGTGATCCCCCGTCGCCGGTCGCGGTCGTGGTCATCACCTCGGGGCCGCACACGACCTCGAGTCGTCCCGTCCACGCTTCGGGCGCGAGTTCCGAGGGGTCAGGAGCGTATGTGACCCCTCCCGCGGTGATCGACACCGCCGAGGCCATCTGCGCCTGATCCTGGGCGACGAGGTCGTACGCGGATGCCGACGCCGCAGCCCACGCACCGGTCTCGACGCCGTCGTGGGAGATCGTCTGGACGAACGATGAACCATCGGTCGACCCTGTCATGACGTACTCGGACGATCGAGCCGTGATCACATAGGTGCCGTCACGGTTCCAGTCCAGCCACAGCTCGCCTGTGACGTGCACCTCGGCCCCCGGGATCTCGGCGCGCATCATCTCCCCCAGAGCCGCGGCCCATGACTCGTTGTCCATGACCCACCGGCCGACGGGGCAGGTGCCGGCAGCGCCGAGCTGTGATGAGGACGCGGAGCCCTCCCCCGAACTCGCCGCGCCCTCACCTGCCCCGGAACCGTCCGAGCCGCCCGCGCCGGCGCCATCGATCGCGAGCAACGTATCGGTCGGCGAGGGTGTCGGCGCACTGCTGCCGTCACACGCGCTCGCGAGAGCGGCGATGCTGAGCAGCGCAATGGCGGTGCCGGCAGCTCGCGCGGCACCTGTGACACCTCTGGCACCTGCCCCGAGCATCACGGCGTCGCGACCACGCTGACGTTGAGCGCGCCGTCAGAGGACAGATCCCAAATCAGGCTCACCGTCCACGTGCCGTTGTCCCACGTCGATTGCGCATAGTCGCCAGCGGTCATCTCATAGGTCTGGGCGAATCCGGCGCTCTCCAGAGCGCCGACGACACTGTCCAGCGTCGTCTCGTCGACACCGGTGTACGTGAGGTTCCAGGCTCCCGCCATCGCCACCGATGACTCGAGGGCGCCGGTCGACGGCAGCGGGACCTCGCCGGGGAAATCGTCGGGCACTTCGGTTCCCGCCGTGATCGTCATCTCGCCGTCTTCGCTCTCGACGGTCACGCTCCCGTCACCGTCGCTGTCGATCGAGACGCCGGTCTGATCCTCGATGAACTGCTCGATCGGGTTCGTGCACGAGGAGAGCACGAGAGATGCGGCGAACAGGGTCGCGACAGTGGCTGTGGCTGCGAGTGCGCGGCTGCGACGGAACATGGAGATCTCCTTAGACCAGTCAGGGACCCACCCAGCATCGAGTGGCTTCCCCCTCACTGCAATGAGTAAGAACTACTCACAGGCCGGGGCGCGGCGCCGACGCCAGCCGCGTCACAGCAGCAGCACCGCCTGCCGGGACCGGTTCGCCTAGGTGTGATGTCCAGGGACGTTGTTGCGTGAATCGCGTGTGATCTGGTGACGGGTGAAGGCCTCCCGTTGCGAGAGTGG
>NZ_JAJGNI010000017.1 GCF_020781975.1 Microbacterium schleiferi | reverse complement strand
CGGGTCGCCCCACTCTGCACCGACACAACGGCGCGACCGAACCCCCGGGATGCCGCACGAGGTGTCAGCGGGCGCACCCCGACCCACGATTCAGTCGCGCCTTGATGCGGGTCGCCCCACTCTGCACCGACACAACGGCGCGACCGAACCCCCGGGATGCCGCACGAGGTGTCAGCGGGCGCACGTATCGTGTTCGCATGACCTCACTCGCGCCGACACGGACCTCGGCACCGCCCACGAGTGAGCCACCGCTTCAGGATGACGTCGCGCACTCGACAACCCCACCATCCTCCGGCGCACGGTCGTCGCATCCGATCGAGACTGTCTACCGGCCCCGACACCCCCTGAACCTCGCCGCCACAGTGCTGTTCCAACGACGCGGAGCGCACGACCCGACGATGGCGACGTCCGGCGCGGTGATCTGGCGCGCAAGCCGCACTCCGCTGGGTGTGGCGACACTCGCCCTCCGGGGCTGCGCGGACGGTTCGGTGCGAGCCGCGGCGTGGGGCGAGGGCGCCGAGTGGGCCCTCGATCAGGTGCCTGCGCTGTGCGGAGGGACCGACGACACCGGCGGGTTCGAGCCGGCGCAGCATCCGCTGATCGCCCACCTCGCGCATCGTCATCCCGGCCTGCGCCTGAGCCGCACCGATCTCGTCTTCGATGCGCTCATCAGCTCGGTGTTCGAACAGAAGGTCACGGGCCTCCAGGCGTTCGGCGCCTGGCGAAGGGTCGTGACCGGCCACGGGACGCGGGCTCCCGGACCGACGCCGAGACCGATGTTCGCACCCCCGACCATCGACGGCTGGCGGCGCATCCCGTCGTGGGAGTGGCACCGCGCCGGGCTCGAGCCGCCGCAGTCCCGCACGATCGCGCGGATCGCCGCGCGAGGCACCTCTCTTGTCAGCGCCCTCCTCGCCGCACCTGACACCGAGGGTGTGGACCGCATCCTGCTCAGCCGACCAGGCATCGGGCCCTGGACCTCGGCGGAGACCCGCATCAAGGCCTTCGGAGACCCCGATGCCGTCAGCGTCGGCGACTACCACCTCGCCCACGAGGTCGGCTACGCCCTGACCGGATCACGCACCGACGATGGACGGGATGCTCGAGCTTCTTTCGCCCTGGGCGGGCCACCGGCAGCGGGTCATCCGGCTCCTGGGGGCGGGCGGCCCCCGGGAACCGCGACGCGGTGCGCGCCTTCATCCCGAAGACCACCGCTTCCGCTGACTCCGGCCCGCTCACTCGTCTTCGGGGGCGAGGTCTCCTTGCCCGGCTTCGCCGAGTCTTGCACTCAGCGGCTCGTCGCCCTGCGTCTCGGGCTGAGCCTCGGACGAGGGCGCTGCCCCGGGCTGGACGGCTGGGTTGTGCTGGTCGGATGCCGGATCGGCAGGCCGTTCGGCGTCGGGCTGGATGTCGGGATCGATGTCGACCGCGGCGTCCTCGACCGGCCCGTCGTCGGAGGAGCGCTGGGGGTCCTCCGTGGGCTCTGCTCCCTCGATAGGCGCGATCTGCTCGACGGTATCGGCTTCTTCGAGGGGGTCTCGTGCACTGTCGGTCATGTCGAGCTCCTTTCGCCATGGGGCGCGCGATCTGCGCGGCGCGTACGGCATCAGGATCCCGCGGTGGGGCCCGCTCAGCGAGGGACTTGACAGCCGGCCGCTGCCCGAGACCCCGTCGGCGTCACATCTCTTCGTGCGTGGTGGGGTCCCCGTCCCAGAGCCGCCCGCGCTCGAGGGCGGAGATCGCCGCGACCTGCTCGCTGGTGAGCGTGAACCCGAAGACATCGGCGTTCTCGCGCTGGCGGCCGGCGTGAGCGGATTTGGGAATGGGCGTGGACCCGATCTGCACGTGCCAGCGCAACACGACCTGCGTGGGGCTGACGCCGAGCTCTGTCGCCAGGTCGCTGATCACGGATTCGTTCAGCAACTCGCTCCGGCGCGCGAGCGGGCTCCAGCTCTCGGTGCGGATGCCGTGAGCGGCGTGGTACTCCCGGAGCGGCGCCTGCGGGAAGTAGGGGTGGAGTTCGACCTGGTTCACGACGGGCATCACGCCCGTCTCGTCTTGGAGGCGATCGAGCATCGACTCGGTGAAGTTCGACACCCCGATGGATCGGACCAGTCCCTCGGCCCGCAGGTCGATCATCGCGCGCCACGTGTCGACGTACTTGTCGACGCTCGGGTTCGGCCAGTGGATGAGATACAGGTCGATGCGGTCGAGGCCGAGACGTTCGAGCGATTCGCCCGCGCTGCGCCGTGCCTCGTCGTAACCGTGGTCGCGCCCGGGGATCTTGGTCGTCACGATCAGTTCGTCCCGGTCCAGTCCGCTCCGGCGGACTGCCTCGCCGACCTCACGCTCGTTCTCATAGTTCACGGCGGAATCCAGCAGCCGGTACCCGGCATGGATGGCTGAGACGATCGCGTCTGTGCCGTCTGCGCCACGCAGCCCGTAGGTACCTAAGCCCAACTGGGGGAAGGTCGTGCCATCGGCCAGGGTGAGAGTGGGGATCGAGATCATGGTTCCATCCTGCCCCTCGGCACCCGCCGCCGGGGCCGTCAGTCCAGAAGGCGCTCGAGGACGCGGATGACGCCGTGGTCGACGTTGGATGGCGCCCGGTATCGGGCGGCGGCTGCGACATCGGGATGCGCGTTGGCCATCGCGAAGGAGAAGTCGGCGGCATCCATCATGTCGAGATCGTTGAGGTAGTCGCCGAACACCGCGGTCTGCTCCGGCGTCACGTTCAGGAGGTCCTGGATGGCGCGAAGCGCCTTGCCTTTGGAGACACCCTGGTTCATGACGTCGACCCAGTGGTGCCCTGACACGACGACCTGGTGAGTCAGGCGGTGCCGCTCCAGTGCGGGCGCCGTGTGCTTCTCCCCGTCCTCGACATCGAACACCGCGACCTTGAGGATCTCGTCGTCCACGGCGAGAAGATCCTCGACGTCCATGAGCCGGGCGTAGTACTTTTCGGCCTGATCCCGGAAGGCATCGTCGGTTCGCTCGATGTATGCCGAGGCCTTGCCGCACAGCACGACACCGACCTCATGCGTGAAACCACGGATGTCGCCGATGAGGTCGATGACGAAGTCACGGTCCATGACGTCGGAGCTGAGCTCCTCGTCGCCGCGCGTCACGAATGTGCCGTTCTCGGCGATGAAGACGAGATCGTCACCGTGTGCACCGAACTCGCGCCGCAGCGTGGCGTGCTGTCGGCCACTGGCGGGCGCGAACGCGATACCCGCATCGCGGAGGCGACCCAACAGGGGCCACAGCGCCGTGGGCACCGCACCTTCGCCGTCGAGCAGGGTTCCATCCATGTCGACCGCGATCAGGCGGATCTCGCTCCCCCGACCGGCGAGAGCGTCAAGATCGGCAGGAGCGGGCGTGGATCCGTCGGCGAAGTCATCGGTCACTCATCCATCCTGCCCGAGGCACGCACCTGGACCGACGCGTCACCCCGCGACAAGATCGAGGCATGAGCCGTCACTGGAGCCCGCTTGCCCTCACGTATCTCGCACTGGCTGTCGCGGGGCTGGCCGGTACGTGGTATTTCAACGCCCTCGCGATCATCCAGTTGCGGGACTTCATCGGCGACCTCGTCACCAGCGGTCCGGCGGTGTCGTCGATCACGGTCGACCTGCTGGTCGTCGCTGTCGCGGGGTGCGTTCTCATCGTGGCCGAAGCGCGTCGACTCGGCATGCGCTTCGCGTGGCTCTACATCGTCGGTTCGGGCCTCACGGCTTTCGCCTTCACCTTCCCGCTGTTCTTGGCGATGCGTCAACGTCGGATGACGCAACTGGCGGCATCCGTCACACCGACGCCTGCGCCTCCTCGGGGGTGAGCACGCGGGCTGCGGGCCATCTCGGAGATCCGCCGATCACCCAGTAGGCGATGCCCACGACAACGGCGCCGCCGACGAGATTGCCGAGGCCTACCCACAGCATGTTGGTACCGAACGACAGCCAGGTCGCACTCGGAACGCCGGTGGCAAGCCCCAGGGTGAAGGTCGTCATGTTCGCCACGACGTGCTCGAACCCCGAGGTGATGAAGGCCAGCAGCGCCCAGAAGATCACCACGAACTTGGGGCCGTCAGTGGTCGAACGCGCCACCATCCAGATCGCGAGGCACACGAGCACGTTGCAGAGAATGCCGCGAACGAACAGTTCGATCGGCGACTCGTGCGCCTTGGCATCCAGCATCGCCTCGAGCATCGCACCCGCGGCGGGATTCGCGTGCAGAACTCCCGCCAGCGCCACGAGCGTTCCGAACAGTGCTGAGCCGAGAAGATTCGCGACGAAGGTGAACCCGAGCGCACCGAAAGCCGAGCCGGGAGACGTCGCCCGCATGAGCGTGCCCTGGGTGAGGGTCATCATCGATGACGTCACCAGCTCCGCACCGGCGAAGACCACGAGGGTCAGCGCGACGCCGAACACCAGCCCGCTGACGAGTTTCGCCCACCCGGCGCCGGCCTCGGCCAACGGGCCTGCCGCGTTCAGCATCAGGACGACGGCGATGCCGACGTAGGCGCCGGCGAGCATGCCCGACACGGTGAAGCGCAGCGGATGCCGCATCCCCTCGATCTTGTGGATCGCCGCGTCGGCCTGGAGTTCGAGGGTCTGTTCGATCGTGCGCACACGAGCACGATAGCCATGTGGTCAGGCCACAGCGAGGGTCGAAAGTCCCCGGCGGACCGAGGTCGCTACATGCGCACGATCAACTTGCCGGGAACGTGCCCGTCCTCGAGCTCCGCAATCGCCGCGGGCGCGTCGGCGAGACCGACCTCTCGATGGATGACGCTACGCACGCTACCGTTGCCCAGCATCGACGCAAGAAGGGCGAGATCGGCTCCTGACCACGTCGCGTTCACCCCGACGACCCGCTCCCGGCGGAATCGACTCGCGATCAACCCCCCGAAGATCCGTGTCGCAGGGCCCAGGAGCCGGCCCTCGCCCGGACCTCCCACGAGCACCAGCGACCCGCCCGACGCGAGCAGGCTCCGCAGGTACCCGATGCGTGTGCCCCCAGCGATATCGACGATGACGTCGAACCGCTCATCCAGGTCTTCGACCTCTCCCCGCGTGTAGTCCAGGATGCGGTCCGCCCCGAGGTCCGCAACCCACGACGCGTTTCGGCCACTGCAACTCGCCACGACCCGACCGGCGCCGAGGGCGCGGGCTATCTGCACGGCGTAGTGCCCCACGCCGCCCGCCGCACCGAGGATCAGCACGCGGGAACCCGCCGCCATGCGTCCCCGATCGCGGAGCGCCTGCAACGCTGTCAGCCCGGCAAGCGGCACCGCGGCGGCATGCGCGGGCTCCACATCCTCCGGGATCGGCACGAGGTACTCGGCCCGCGCCGTCGCCGATTCCGCCAGCGAGTTGCGCGCGACGCCGAACACCGCATCCCCTACGGTCAGGTCCACGACCTCGCCGCCCACCTCTGTGACGACACCTGCCACATCCACTCCGAGTCCCGGGTTGCGCGGAGAGCGCCAGCCAGACGTGGGACGCATGAGCCACGGCAGGCCGCGCATGTGATGCCATTCGAAGGGGTTCAGCGACGCGGCGGTCACTCGCAGCCTGACTCGCCCCGGTTCCAGCGGTTCAGGGTCGACGTCCACGACCTCGAGCGTCTCCGGCCCGCCATAGCGAGAGCGACGAATGGCGCGCATGGTGATCCTCCTAGGTCGCAACGGACGGCCTTACGTTGTATGGCTATCCGCGAGGCTAGTCTTACACCGTAAGCTCGTCAAGTCGCCGGGGAGGTCGCCAGATGTCGATGCCCGACGATGCGCCTGACACGACCCGTCGACCACTGACTCGCGACAGCATCCTTTCCGCTGCGCTCGAGCTCGTCGACACAGAAGGCCTGGACGCACTGACGATGCGGGCCCTGGGTGCCCGCCTCGGCGTGGAGGCGATGTCGATCTACCATCACCTGCCGTCCAAGCAAGCCGTCATCGACGGGATCGTCGATCTCGTCTGGGCCGAGGTCACCCTGACCGGTGAGACGCGCGACTGGCGCAAAGCGGTGCGCCGAACCGCCCGATCGGCGTTCACGACGCTACTGCGTCACCCGTGGGCGAACCGTATCCGTGCGACCAGCGGCGGGCCGGCACGGATGGCCTACATCGACGCCTCACTCGGGCACCTGCGGCGCGCGGGCTTCACACCCGAGCAGGCCTTCCACGCCCATCACGTCCTCGAGGCATACATCCAGGGGTACGTCATCCAGGCCCTCGACTTCGCTCCGACGGATGCCACCGCCGAACGGGAACAACGCGACGCCGCCATCGCCTACCTCGAGCAGGTCGGGCACACACATCTCATCGAGCACGTCAGCCTGCACGCCGCCGACCAGGGGTCCGGTTTCGACTTCGGTCTGATGCTGCTACTCGACGGTCTCGATGGGCGCCTCGAACGCCCAGAATCTCAGTAGCGCCGGCTGGCAAGCACGCGCGCGGACTCCCGCGTCGCCGACGCGTTGCGCACGCCCGCGCGGGACCCGGCGAGCTTCGCGGCGATGTGCTCACCGACGGTGACCGGCTCGTACAGATCGGGGTGCTCGGCATCGACGCACGCGGCCAGCGTCTCGATCATGGCGTCGACGTTCCCGTCGTGGAAGAAGGCCGCCGACCGGCGCCGTTCGATCGTGCCGTTGATCACGGGAGGCTTCACACGATGCAGAGTCGAGGTCCACCGCTCATTGGTCCAGCGGGCGGTGATGTCGCCGAGATTGATGAGGAGCGCGTCATCGGCCGGCGCCACGTCGTTCCACGACCCGTCAGCGCCGAGCACCTGCAGACCCTTCACCTGATCGGCCCAGAGGATGGTCACGATTCCGTAGTCGGTGTGCTCGCCCATGCCGATCAGGTCGCCGTCGAGGGTCACATCGGTCCCGGGCGGGAGCGCATAGTTGTTCATGCGCATGACGTCGAGCGAGTGATCGGTACGGGAGGCGAAGAACTCCGGGTCAAGCCCCAGCGCGTCGGCGAAGATCCGCGTCATGACGCGGGCGACGCGGGCCGCTTCGGCGAAGTAGGCCTCCACCTGCGTCTGGAAGCCCTCGACCGCGGGCCAGAGATTCTCGGCATAGTCGGGCTGCGGGAGTTGCGCCATGTGTGGGTAGGTTGCAGCGGATGCCCCGATGTTGAACGCCTCGAAGAAATCGTTCATGCGGCTCGCCTGTTCCACGCCGAGGCTGAGACTCAGAGACTCCGACTTCGGCGGGCTATATCCGCGGTTGATCTGCGGCGGCGTGCGGTAGGACTTCTTCGTCTCGAGGTCGAGCGCGAAGAAGGCATCCATCGCCTCGGTGAGCCCGCGGATGACGGCATCCGGGATACCGTGCCCGGTGATCTGGATGAATCCGACAGTGCGGCAGGCGTCGTCGACGCGGCGGGCAACCTCCGCCTTCGCGGCGGGCGTCCCGTCTGCCACGTACGCGGTGATGTCCACAAGGGGGACCTGGAATGTCATAGCAACTCCTTCTCGAGCCGCTTCACGCTTTCCATTCACCCGCCGGACGCGGGCTTTCGCTTTCATGAGCGTTGCGCGTCACGATACGCGGGGCTCGTTTCACTCGCGTTACGCGGCCGCCGGCCTCGCAGCCGCCGGCTCGCTACTCTGACAGCGAACGACTGAGAACGGAGAGGGTCGCGGCCTGCGCGGCACGCGCGCTCTCACCTCGGCGCGCGACCAGCAGCCCCACGACGGACTCGGTCACGAGCATGAGCGCGGCACGGGAGGTGTGGACGAGCTCGTCGTGGAATGAGTCGTTGACCGGGGCGACGATGAGTGAGACATCCGCGGCTTCCGCGACGGGTGAGCGGGGAAACGAGGTGATCGCGAGGACCCTCGCGCCGCTCGCACGTGCTTGGGTGACGACATCGAGCGATGCCCGGTTCGCTCCCGACCCGGACACGACCAGGCACGCCGACCCCGGGCCGAGATGCCCCGCGGCGATCTGCTGCCCCAGGGTGTCGGGCATGTACTCGGCCGGCCTACCCGCAGAGGTCAGGCGCATCGCGAGGTCGATCCCGAGCGGTGAGGACAGCCCGTTCGCCGCAACGAGCAGGCGCTGCGCATCGTCGATATCGCGCACGAACGCGTCGAGGCCTTCCTCCGTGAGCGCAGAGACGGTGTGGCCAAGTCGCGATGCGAACCGGTCGACGGCTCCCCGAAGGGCGCCGAGCATCGTCCCATCCGTCTCGGTGACGTCTGCGCCGGTGAGGGAAACCTCACGCGCGAGGGCGACGCGCAGCTGCGGGTACCCCTCATAGCCGAGCGACTGCGCCGTGCGGATGACGCTCGCTCGCCCGACGCCGACGATGTCGGCGACTTCCTGTGCGGTGCGCTCGATCGCCGACTCGATGTCAGCTGCAATGGACTCGGCGACACGTCGTTCAGTCGGCTGCAGCGACGGAGCGAGCATCGCGATACGCATCGTCGGCGGCGTCTCAGCGGATCCCGACCACATCCTGGCGTCCTTTCGAGGATCGTCTGGTCCCGCGCACCCGGGCGCCCTGCGTGATCCGGCGGCGTATCGCCCCCGAGATCGCATCGATGGTCATCGTCGCGACGACCACCACGATCAGCAGCATTCCGACGGTATCCCATTGCCGGAAGTTGGTGTAGTTGGCGAGCATGCTGCCGATCCCGCCTGCACCTACGAGCCCCAGCACCGCCGAGGTACGGATGTTGATCTCGAAACGGTACAGCGCGAACGACATCAGCGCGGGGGCAGCGGCGGGCCACAGCGCCCATCGGGTGACTTCTGCCGTGCCACCACCTGCGGCCCGCACGGCTTCGGATGCGCCCTCCTCGACCGACTCGATCGTTTCGTAGACCCATTTCCCCTGCGTGCCGATGCCCGCGATTCCAAGCGCGAGTGCACCAGTGAAAGGCGTGAGTCCCGTGATCGTGAGCAGCAGCAGCGCGATGATCACTTCGGGGAGCGCACGGATGACGGCGAACAGGCCCCTCAGCGGCATCCGGATCCAGATCGGGCCGACACCCCGCGCTGCCAGCATCCCGAGCGGGATCGAGATGACAACACAGAGGATCGCGCCGATCCACGCCATCGAGATCGATCGCCACGTCTCGAACAGCGCCCGAGGAAGCTTCTCCCAGTTGGGATCGGCGAACATCAGTGCGCCGTAGTGGAGCAGCTCGCCCGGAATCGCGCCGACGTCGCTCCAGTCGATCGGAAGCCCCACGACAGACAGGAGGACGACCAGCCCCACAGCGACCGCCGTGATGGTCGGACCGAGGCGGGATGGATGCGGCGGCAGCTCCAGACCGAGCGCTCGTGCCGAGGCTGACGCGCTCACACCAACCGCCTTCTCAAGTAGTTGGAGAACACCTCGATGAGAACCACCACGACGAGGATCTCCAAGACGATCAGCGAGACGTCGTCGTAGGCGTAGAAGGCGCGACGCTCATCGAGCAAGCGCCCGATGCCGCCGGCACCGACGATGCCGAGGATCGCTGACACGCGCACATTCAGTTCGAGGGTGTAGAGCCATTGATTGGCGAACAGGGGCCAGGTCTGCGGGAGGGCCGTGACTCGGTTGATCTGGGCCTGGGTGCCGCCGGCGGCGCGCCCAGCCTCCATGTAGGGGTGATCGGCGGAGTCGATCGCCTCAGAGACGAGCTTCACGACGATTCCGATGTCGAAAAGGAACAGGGTGATGACACCCGGCAGAACCCCGACACCGATCATCGCGACCAGCACCGTCGCGTAGACGAGGTCGGGCACGGATCGGACGACGTTGATCACCGCCCGGACGAAGCGCCGGGAGAGGGCGTGCGGGTTGGTCGGCACCGCCGCCCAGAGGGTGAGTGGAACCGAGACCAGCGCAGCGAGGAATGCGCCGACCACCGCCATCTGCAGCGTCTCGAGCATCGGACCGATCGTGCGCGGCAGGAACGAGAAGTCCGGTTGAAGGAACTGGACGAGGATGCCGGAGCCGTTGCTCCAATTGCGGATGATCGCGCCGAAGTCCAACTCGATGCCGCCGATGGCAGGAATACAGGTCAGGGCTGTGAAGCCCGCGACGGCGAGCACGATCAGGG
This sequence comes from Microbacterium schleiferi, assembly GCF_020781975.1. Lineage (GTDB taxonomy): Bacteria > Actinomycetota > Actinomycetes > Actinomycetales > Microbacteriaceae > Microbacterium. The sequence continues at coordinate 5,710 of NZ_JAJGNI010000017.1, read as the reverse complement.
CGACACGCGCGCGATTGCGAGGCCGCGGTGGCAGGGTGTACCGCGGGAGGACCTGACTCATCGGTCGAGCCGATCGACCGGCTGGATCGGGCGCCCGTAGATCTGCTCGAAGTCGGCATCCGTGGCGTCGGCCGCCAGGCCGTCGTAGACGAGCTCACCACCGCGCAGTCCGATCATGCGGGTCGTGTACTGGCGTGCGAGGTCCATGAGGTGGATGTTGACGAGCACAGTCAGCCCGTCCTCGACGTTGATACGACGGAGGTCGTTCATGACGGCATGGGCTGTCGGGGGGTCGAGGCTCGCGACCGGCTCATCTGCGAGCATCACACTCGGTTGCTGTGTGAGTGCGCGAGCGATCGCCACGCGCTGTTTCTGCCCTCCGGAGAGCTGACCGGCCCGCGTCCACACCTTCTCGAGCATCCCGACGGAGTCCAGCGACTGGAGCGCGAGCTCTCGGTCGACAGCCGAGGTCAGCCCGAGCACCGTGCGATAGGTCGACGTGTGTGCGAAGCGACCGACAAGGACGTTGCGGTAGACGCTGGCCCGATCGGCGAGGTTGAAGCCCTGGAAGATCATGCCGATGTGCCCGCGCAACTGCCGCAGCCGACGGCCGCGCAGACCCGTCACGACTGACGGGCCGACAGTGATCGTTCCGCTCGTCGCCGGCACAAGACCGTTGATCGCCCGGATGAGGGTGGACTTCCCCGAGCCGGAAAGACCGACGATCGACACCATCTCACCGGCGGCGATCTCCAGGCTCACGCCACTGAGGGCGCGGGTGCCGTTGGGGTAGACGACCGAGACGTCTTCAAGGCTGATCGCCCACGGTGTGGCGGTCGAGGCGACGGCGGGCGCGGAGGCCGAGGGGTTGCCCCCGGCCTCCGCGCGCTGCGGATCAGTGTGCATGCACCGACTCCTTGCGGGAACCTCGCGGTTCGGTCAGTTCCGGAACTGGGAGAGGATCTCGCCGTAGCGGGTGATCTGCTCGGCGGCGGTCTGGTCAGTCCAGTCCGAGAGCCCGACCAGGTCGAACATGACGGTCTTGGCTTCGTCAGACGAGTCAGCGTAGCCGTCCATGAGGGAGGTGAGCTGGGCCACGAGGTCCGCGGGGAGCGTGGACGAGACTGCGACGCCGCCGTTGGGAATCATGTCGGTGTAAGCGAAGGCCACGACCTTCTCGGCGACATCCGGCGCCTCCTCCGCGACCGTCGTGCGGGCATCCCAGTAGGCGAAGCCGACCTCTGCGTCACCGTTGTAGACCGCGAGTACGGCGTTGTTGTTGCCTTCGACAGGGATCTGCGTGATCCCGTTGTCGGTGTCGATTCCGGCCTCGCGCATTGCCACGACGGGGTACTGATAGCCGGCAGGAGACGTCGCCGCCTGCAGGGCAACTGTCGTGCCATCATCGATCTTCGTCAACGCGTCGAGCGCCTCGGGACCCTGGCCGGACGCATTCTCCCCCGCCGACTCGATTCCGTTGCAGTACGACAGCTCGATGCCGCTGGCGGCATACGTCGACAGCTCGGGAGCTTCGGCACAGTACTTGTCGGGGTTGTTCGTGTATGCGACCGACGCATACGAGGTAGCCCCGAAGCGCACGTCGCGCAGGATGAGCTGGGCGTCGTAGCGCTCCATGGCGTTGTAGAGCGAGCCGGCGTCGGTGATGATCACCTGCGCCTGGTCGGTTCCGAGCGCCTCGACCGTGGCGGAGTAGTCGGTGGCGACGACGCCGTTGACCTCGATGCCGAGGTTCTCGGACAGGTACGTCGTGAGCGGGTCCAGCGCTTCGGCCAGATCTTCGCCCTCGACAGAGGGGACGAGCGAGATCGTGATCTCCTCGGGCCATGCCGTATCGGCCGAACCCGACGCCGACGAGTCGGGTTCGGTGGAGCAGCCGGCGAGGGCAAGGGCGGCAATGGCCGCGATGCCCGTGACCATCAGGGACTTGCGCATGTCAGGGATGCCTTTCGAGTGGGGTGGTGCGGGAGGGACTGGACACCGCGGATGCGGCCCAGGATTCGATATCGGAGTAGAGGTCGGAGAGAGTCGTGCCGCGCATCGTCACCGGCGCGCTCGCGCGAGCGGCGGTCGCGCCCACGAGCGCAGTGTCGGCACCGAGTTCCATCGCGGGCGCCAGGTCGAGTTCGACGATGTCGCCGACCGAAAGCACGGGTCCCGCTTCGAGGGCGTGCGCGAGAATCGGCCGGAGCCCGTCAGGCTTGCCGACAGTGAAGTGCAGCGCATCGAAGGCCTCCGCGACTCCCCACGCGGACAGCAACGGCACGATGCTGTCGCTCGGTGCGTTGGTGGCGAGAATGATCTGCGCATCGCGTCCGACTCGGTCGAGGAAAGGCGCGAGCCTTTCGGGTGCCATCACGGGTGCGTCCGCCGAGCCGAGCGCGGCGCGCGATGCGGCGTATGCCTCATTGAGGACGCCCGCATGGATTCCAGCCTTCGCAGCCAACGACCCGACGACGTCGTAGCCGTCGCGATAGAGATCGGTGTCGCCCGCTTCGAAGGCTGCGAGCGCGGACACCGCCAGGTCGAGGAAGACCGTGTCACCGGAGCGTCGGGCGATCGCACGCGCGTAGGCGACGATCGGACCCGCACCGAGGGCGAGGGTACCGTCGAAATCGAAGACGATGGTCGGTGTCACTGCTCTGCTTCCCCGCCCACATCGATTGGGACGTTGCGTCCATACTTGCATCGGTTTGTGGACGCTGCGGCCACAGCAGGTAAACAGCTCGTGAAATCCAGGGCCCCACCATCGGCAGGTGCCCGTCTACGCTGGAGGCGTGTCGGACGCCTTGGACGCTGCATCCGCCCGCGCCGGCGAGAATCCGCGTGCCACGTTGGATGAGTTCTCCTGGCTCGGCGCCGCGATCGATGATGACGCAGCGGCGGGGCGCTTCGCCGCGTGGGGAACATCGTCAGTGATCGACGAGTTCCTTCGCCAGCCGGTCGTGACCACCGACCTGTTCCAGGCGCTTCACGAACGGGCAGGGATCGACGCCCTCTGGCCGGTCGGGAACGCGGGGCTGCTCCACGTGTACGGATATCTCCTCTCTCGAGTCATGACACCGTTCGGGCGCAAGCGCGACCGGTGGATCGCGGGCGATCTCGCGCGCCTGTGCGGCCTGCCCCCCGACGAGTTCCTGCCGTGGGTGCGTGAGAGCACCCTCCTCGAGCGCGTGACGGCAGCCGCGACAGGTGTCCTCGACCACAACCTCCGCCGCACGGAACGATTCGGCGAACTCAGGTCGCGGATCGCGCTGACCGACCAGCAGGGACCCGCCGCACTGGCCTACGCCGTGGAGACACCCACGGTCGGCCGTCGCATCATCACGATGTTCCCGGTCTCGGATGCGGCGGCACTGCTCACCCAGATCGACGAGGACGAACCGCGTCTTCGCTGGAACGCCGCACTGCCAGAGCAAGACCTCAGCGCACGCTGAGGCTCTCGCGCACCGACCGACGCAACACCTTGCCGATCTGCGAGCGTGGAAGATCGGGGACCTCGACGATGCGCTTGGGGACCTTGTAGGCAGCGAGATGAGGTCGGACGAAGTCGCGCAGGCCCGTGGAGTCGAAGTGCGCGCCCTCGCGCATCACCACGGCCGCCACGACATCCTCACCACCCGAGGATCGCCGGATGCCGACAACCGCCGCAGCCTCGACATCCGGATGCAGCACGAGCACCTGCTCGACCTCGCTCGGGCTCACGTTGTAGCCGCCTGTGATGATGAGCTCCTTCACGCGGTCGATCACCGTGACGAAGCCATCCTCGGCGACCGTGACGATGTCGCCCGTGCGCAGCCAGCCATCCGGGAGAAGGGCCGCGGCGGTCTCCTCGGGGCGCTCCCAATAGCCCTGGAAGACCTGCGGACCCCGGATGAGCAACTCCCCGGCCTCCCCCATTTCGCGGTCGATGGTCGGGTTGTCGGGATCGACCACGCGGATCTCCGTGCTCGGAAACGGCACGCCCACGGTGCCGGGTCGTCGGGTGGGGCCGATGGGGTTTCCCAGGGCGACAGGCGAGGACTCCGTCATGCCGTAGCCCTCGACGAGCAGGCCGTCGCTGGCCTCCTCCCACCGTGTGACTGTCGGAATCGGCAGACCCATCGCCCCCGAGATGGCGAACCGGATGCTGCGCAGGTCGATCCTTCGGTGAGCCGCCGCCCGGGCCAGCGCGTCGTAGACGGGCGGGACGGCGGGAAGGAACGTCGGCGGCGAGTGCTTTACGGCAGCCACCACTGCGTCGACGTCGAACCGAGGGAACAGCACGATGCGCGCCCCGATCGAGATCGCGAAGGTCAGGCACAGCGTGAGGCCGTAGGCGTGAAAGAGCGGGAGCACGGCGTAGAAGGTTTCGGCGCCTTCGCGCAGACCCGGCACCCACGCGCGGCCCTGAGCCGCGTTCGCGCGCAGATTCCGATGGCTGAGGATCGCGGCTTTCGGGGTTCCGGTCGTCCCGCTCGTCAGCTGCAGCAGCGCGATGTCATCGAGCGTCGGCGCTGCGACCTTCTTCGAAAGACGACGGGTGCCCGTCAGCGTCTTCCACGCCACCAGCTTCTTCGCGGTAGGTCTGGCCGTCATCGCAGTACGCGTCTCCCGCGCAGCGGGGACGGGGAGCTTCAACGCAAGGCGCTTGCCGAGTGGGAGCGCATCCGGCATCCGTACCGACACGATCGTGCGCGGCCGAACATCTGAGGGCATCTCGGCGATCGTGTCGGCGACCTTGTCCCACACGATCGCGGCGACAGCGCCGTGCACCTCGAACTGATGGCGCAGTTCTCGAGCCGTGTACAGCGGGTTGTGCTCCACGACGATGGCTCCCAGGCGCAGGACCGCATAGAACGCGACGACGTGCTGCGGACAGTTCGGCAGCACCAGCGCCACCCGGTCCCCCGCGACGACCCCCTGCTTGCGCAGTCCGTTCGCGACCCGCTCAACCCGCTCCCCCAGCTCGGCGTAGGTCGTCTGCCTCCCGAAGAACTCCAGCGCGACCTCTTTCGGATAGCGGGAGACGGATGCCGAGAGTAGATCGACGAGAGTCTGATCGACCGGATCGATCTCCGCGGGCACACCGTCGGCGTAGGCGGAGAGCCAGGGTCGATGTGACAGCGGTGACCAGTGGTCGGACAGGTTCGGGATGCTCATCGTCTCTCTTCCGATCGGCAGCGCGGGCCAGTCTAGGCAAGCTCGTACGTCCCGTCGGGCATACGTCGGGGCACGCGCACGGGGGTCGCGGCCGCGCTGGGCGGTCTGGCACCATGTCGCGATGGCCGATTCCGAGAACAGCCAAGATCCGACCGACCTCGACATTCCCCTCGGACGCGACGAACTCGTCATCCGGAACCGCTACGAGACCCTCAGCACCGCCAATGACTTCCTCATCGGCGTGATGTTCGTCGTCGGGAGCGTCCTGTTCCTGTCCGAGTCGACCTCGACAGTCGGCACGTGGTTCTTCATCGTGGGCAGCGTGCAGTTGCTCATTCGGCCGAGCATCCGCCTCGCTCGGCGCGTACAGCTCCAGCGTTTCGACAGCCCGGACAGGACCGACCATGGCGGGGACTACTGAGCGGCTGCACAGCGCCGGCGCACCCGTGAAAGAAATCACAAAAAGATAACGACGAGGTCTTCCCTTCCGTTACCTCACCGTTATAGAGTGCTTGCACGGTAGTTGTTTTGCTGTGGCAGCTACCGGCAT
>NZ_JAJGNI010000016.1 GCF_020781975.1 Microbacterium schleiferi | reverse complement strand
TCAGCCCCTCCAATGCCCTCACGTGCGGCCGTAGGCCGTGCGGGAGGGCATTCGCGTGGGTGCCGTAGGAACCGATCGCCGCGTGCGGGTGGGCCCACGCCGCCGGAGGCTCCGCGCGCCGCACAGCGGCGTGTGGAGTGGCGGATGGAAGCGAACCTGCCGAAAGCATCGAAGGCTCACGCAGTACTCTGCGCGGGCCTTCGGGTTCAGGGGGACGTCAGTCTCGGGCTTCTTCCTTGACGTCGTTGCGAGCCTTGATGGCGTCGCGTTCGGCCTCCGCCTTCTTGACGTCAGCTTCGGCCGACATCTCTTCGGCCTTGTCCTTGACGCGGTCGACGCCGTCCTGGATGGCGTCGGCAGTGTTCTCCGCAGCCTCCGCGAGGTTCTTTTTCGCATCGTCCATGAATCCCATGGGGTCTCCTTTCGTCTGCAGAGCGCGTACTCACGTCGCAATCGATGAGATTAGCTGACCTGTTCGCCGCTTCCCAGGGGCTTGCGGGATTGGGCCTGACCAGACATAGTTCGCGTCGGCGGGCCTGATCCTCCAGACGCCAGCAACGGAGGCCGGCGCCCCTTGACGGCACACTGAACAAGTGTTTAACCTGTTGAACATGCGTTCAATGCCTGACGCCTCGACCCGAGAGCGGATCCGCGATGCGGCCATCGCGGCTTTCGCGGAGCGCGGTTTCGACGCAGCGAGCCTGCGCGACATCGCACAACGGGCGGGCGTCAGTGCCGCTCTGATCGTGCACCACTTCGGCTCGAAGGAAGGCCTGCGCGAAGAGTGCGACGCCCATGTCGTCCAGACACTGGTCACCGACAAGGGGCGCCTCGCAGGTGGCGGTGCGTCAGCGATGATGCGGGAGGCCCTCGCTGACCGCCAGCGCTATGAGCCGCTGCTGGACTACATGTCCCGGATGCTGACATCCGACACCGCGGCGGCAGACGATCTGTTCGACTCCTTGGCCGCCGCGACGCGCGACCTGCTCGAGCAACAGGCCGCGGCCGGGATGATGCGCCCACAGTCCGACATGGACGCGACCGTCACCGCAGTGACGCTGTACGGCCTCGCCCCGGTGCTGCTGCGCCGCCAGCTCGCTCGCAGCCTCGGTGAGGACGGCCTGACCGAGGCGCTTCTTCGCCGGCTCACCCTGCCACTCCTGGAGCTCTACACCCACGGCATCTACGCGGACGACCGGCTGCTGACCGCCGCGCAGGACGCGCTGGCGCGACCCCTCGGCCCGCCCTCGGGCAAAGGTGAGAACGACCCGCACCAGGATCCCGACCCGCCGCTGGCCGGCTGACCCCGGCATCCATCAACACTCCAGCGACGAAAGGAGCAGGGGATGACCCCTGCCATTGAACTGAACGACCTGCGCAAGCAATACGGGCGGCGCACCGCCCTTCACGGCCTCACCCTCACGGTAACTCAGGGCACGGTGTTCGGCCTGATCGGCCCCAACGGGGCCGGCAAGACCACGACTCTCCGGATGCTGGTCGACATCATCCGGCCGACCAGCGGCACCGCCCGCGTCCTGGGAACTGATCCGCGAACCGGCGGGGCCGCGCTCCGGCGACGCATCGGTTACGTCCCCGGTGAGTTGCGGATGGAGGGACGCGCCACCGGACGACGTCTCCTCGACTTCTACGCGAGCGTCTCGGGGCCGGTGCGCCAGGGACGGATCGAGCAGCTGGCCGAGCGTCTCTCGTGCGATCTGTCCCGTCCCGTCCGCACCCTCTCGAAGGGCAACAAACAGAAGCTCGGGCTCATCCAGGCATTCATGCACGAGCCACCGCTGCTCATCCTCGACGAGCCGACGAGCGGACTGGACCCCCTCATGCAGCGCGAGTTCCTCGGGCTTGTGCAGGAGGCCCGACACAACGGCCAGACTGTCCTGCTGAGCTCTCATGTCCTCAGCGAGATCCAGCAGGCAGCTGACGACGTCGCGGTGCTCAGCCAGGGCCGGATGGTCGCGGCGGGTGCTGTCGACGAGCTCCGGCTCGGCGCCGTGCGCCGCATCCGGGCTGTGATGACGGATGCCGACCCCGACGCGGTCCGCGGCGCACTCACACCGCTGTCGCCGGCCGCGCCTCCCGAGGTTCGCGCGCAGGATGACCGGGTGATCGTGCACGCCACGATCGAGGGTGAAATCGACCCACTCGTGAAGGCACTGGCCCGTTTCCACGTGGCGGAGCTGCTGATCGAAGAGCCCGACCTCGAAGAGTCGGTGTTGCGCCTGTACGGCGCCGCGAGCGCCGATACTTCCGCAGCGATGGGAGGCGAGTGACATGGCCGGTGTGCTTCCTGTCGCAGGCCGGAACCTGCGCGACTCCTGGCGCGGGCTGCTCGCGTGGGCGCTGGGTCTGACCGCGGCCCTTGCTCTGTACCTTCCCCTGTTTCCATCGTTCGGCAGCAACGGCTCGCTCGAGGAGATCATCGCCACCCTTCCCCCGGAGTTGGTCGACGCGCTCGGCTATGACCAGATCGGCACCGGCTCGGGATATGCGCAAGCAACCTTCTTCGGTCTGATCGGTTTCGCGCTCATCGTCATCGCAACCACCGCCTGGGGAGCGAGCGCGATCGGTGGCGCCGAAGAGAACGGCCGCCTGGAACTCGACCTCGCCCACGGCATCGGCCGCGTTGCCTATGTCCTCGAGAACGCGCTGGCTATCCTCGTCAAGCTCATCGCGCTCGGCGTCGTCATCGGCGTGGTGGTCGGGGTCCTCAACGGTCCCTCGGAACTCGGGCTCGAAGCATCCGGAATCGTCGCTGCCACAGCAGCCCTCACTGGGCTGGGGGCACTGTCTGCCACAGCCGCGCTGCTGGCCGGAGCGATCTCCGGTCGCCGGATCGCCGGGGTCGCGGCCGGTGCGGGAATCGCCGTCTACGGGTACGCACTTCAGGCTGTCGCGAACCAGTCCGAGGATCTCGCGTGGGTTGAACGGCTGTCGCCGTACTCCTGGGCCTACAGCGAGTCGCCGCTTGAATCGGGACTCGGGTGGGGCATCGCGGCGGTCTGGGGCGTCGCGATCGTGTTCACCGGAGCTGCAGCCCTTGCGCTGCGCTCCCGCGATGTCACCGGCTGAGGATCACCGGTACTGATCGAGCGAGCGAAGGGGAGGCTGGGCGCCGACGTGGGTCACCGCGTCGGCGCCCACCGCGCACGCGGCCGCCAGCGCGACATCGTCGGGCCATCCGGCGTGCACGGCGAGCGTGATAGCCGCGCTGAAGGCATCCCCGGCGCCGACGGCGCTCACGGCTTCGACCACGGGTGACGGAGCGGTCAGGACCCGCTCACCGTCACGCCACAGCGACGCCCCGCGCGCGCCGTGTGTGACCACGACCAGCTGCGCCGCCGAGACTGATGGCAGAGCGGCGAACTCGGCGTCGTTGACGATCACGAGGTCCGCACGCTGCAGGACCGATGCTGGGATGTCCCGCGCCGGCGCTGCGTTCAGCGCGAAGAACCCGGGCACGGATGCCGCGAGAGTCTCGATCGCGTGCGGAGGGATCTCCAACTGCGCGAGCACGGCTTCGTCGGGCGTGAACTGGCCCGCGCCATCGACCGTATCGTTGGCGCCCGCGCACACCACGATTGTGTTCTCGCCCGCGGCATCCACCGTGATGATTGCCGTTCCCGTCGGTTCTGCGACGACACGGATGCCTGACGTGTCGACTCCCGCGCGGCGCAGGTTCTCGAGCATGGCCCGACCGTCGGCGTCGTCTCCAACGGCCCCGAGCATCCGTACCGCCGCGCCCAGTCGAGCGGCTGCAGCTGCCTGATTCGCCCCTTTGCCGCCGGCGCCCCGAACCGGCCCGACACCACGCACCGTCTCACCGGGGACCGGGAGCTGATCCACGGTGACCGAAATGTCGACGTTGATGCTTCCGACCACACAGAGCGGACCGGGGGCTGGGGATGTCATGTCCACATTCCATCACGCGGCATCACCCCGGCTACGACCAAGGGGTCACCGCGCGATATAACCGAAGGGGTGCGCGACGCGCCCCGGACAGCGCCGTCCGCTCACCTCATCTTCGGGAGCGACATGACTGCGCCACTTCCGCTCTACCTCGACTGCGACACCGGTATCGACGACACCGTCGCCCTGGCCTACCTGCTGCGCTCGCCCCTGGTGGAGCTGGTCGGCATCGGAACGGTCAGCGGCAACACGGATGCCGCGCAGGCGGCCCGCAACACCCTCGACCTCCTGGCGCTGGCGGGCGCGCCCGACATCCCCGTCGCTGTCGGCGCTCACGACCACCTCAGCCACCCCTACAGTGGCGGCGCGCCACACGTGCACGGCGCCAACGGCATCGGTGGTGTCGCCCTTCCCGAGGCAGGAAACACGGCCTCGTATCGCGACGCTGCAGACCTTCTTCTCGAGCTGTCCCACGCTCACGCTGGCGCGCTTCACATCCTCACTATCGGGCCCGTCACCAACATCGCGATCGCTCTGGAGCGAGACCCCTCGCTGCCGTCGCGGATCGCCGGTGTCACGACGATGGGTGGCGCAGCTCTCGTCCCCGGCAACATCACTCCCGTCGCGGAGGCGAACATCTTCAACGACCCCGAGGCTGCCGACGCCCTCGCGCGGGCCGACTGGGATGTGACGTTCGTTCCCCTGGACGTCACGATGAATCACATCCTCACCGACAGCGACCGCGGCCTCTTGCTCGCCTCCGCTGATCCGTTCGCCCGCGCTGTCGGCGAGATCCTCGATCACTACCTCGACTTCTATGTGCCTCAGTTCGGCGCCCGGCTGAGCCCGCTCCACGACCCGCTGGCGGCGATGGCCGCGGCCGGCGCCCCGGGCATCGGCCCTGGCCTGCGAGTTCCCGTCGTCATCGATACGACCGACGGACCCTCTCGCGGCTCGACCGTCGTCGATATGCGCGGGCAGCGCCTCGGCCCTCGCGATCACCAGGGTGTGCGGACCCGGGTGCTCTTCGAGGGCTCCGATACCCTCACCGCGCACCTGGTGTCGACGATCCTCGGCGACGCGGCCGCGCAGTAGCTCGCGTCAGGCGGCACGGGTTCACGGCAAGGGCTCAGCTGGCGCGACATCCGGTCCCCGCGCGCCGGTTGTCGTTCGGGCTGATGCTGCACGCACCGCACCGATGCTCGCGGCGATGACCAGCGCGACTCCGGCGATCTCGAGCCACGTCATGCCCTGACCGAGCAGCAGCCAGCCGGCAAGGGTCGCTGTCGCCGGGGCGAGACTCATCAAGATCGCGAAGGCGGATGCCGCCAGCCGTCGCAGCGCCAACAGTTCGAGTGCATACGGGATGGTCGAAGACAGCACTGCCACTGCCGCGCCCAACGCGAGCAGATCGACGCGCACGAGCGCGCCACCGGCGGCGATCAACCCCCACGGCAGTGCCGCAAGCGCCCCCACGACCATTGCGAGAGCGAGCCCATCGAGGCGCGGAAACTCACGCCCCACCCGCGCAGAAGCGAGGATGTACAGCGCCCAACTAGAGGCAGCTCCCAGGGCGAACAGCACGCCGAGGGGATCCAATCGGTCCCAGCCGCCGCCGGCCAGGGCGATGACCCCGACGAGCGCGAGTCCCGCCCACAGCCAGGCGCTGGCGCGACGCGCGGCGATCACCGAGAGCACGAGCGGTCCGAGTACCTCGATCGTCACGGTGACCCCGAGAGGAAGTCGTGCGAGCGCCAGATAGAACAGGCAGTTCATGAGGGCGAGGACCAGACCGAACCCGATGACCGATCGCCAGGCTGCCGGCGTATGACCGCGAAGGCTCGGCCGAGCGATGATCATGAGGATGACGGCCGAGAAGCCGAGGCGCAGGAAGACGATCCCGAGGGGCCCGAGGGCGGGGAACAAGAGCACGGCGAGCGATGCCCCGAGCTCCTGACACACCAGACCCGTGACGACCATCCCGACCGCGAACGGCGGCGACGACAGGGGGACGGCGCGCGGTGCGTTCACCCCGCGTCCGTGGTCACGGCTGAGGCAGCGGGCACACCGCTGCGCCGCGGATGGTCTCGGCCTGCTGTTCGGCGGTCCACGGCAGCCCGGCCGCGGGGGCTGTTTCGCCTGCCGCGGCGGGGGCCTTCGAGGCGATCGCGGCAAGTTCCCAGGCGAGGTTGGCGGCAAGCCCCGCGGGAGCCGCGGAGTTGTTGAGGACGACCGCCACAGTGAGGCCGGTGTCGGGGTCGGCGTAGGCAGCTGTGAGATACCCCGGAATCGCGCCGTGCTGACCGATCAGGCCCCCAGCGGTGAAGGCTCCGCCGTCATAGGTGTACCAGGTCGGTGCGCCCGGGTACACCGCGCGGGGGCTATCGAACCGCGTCTGGTCATCTGCCAGCAGTGCGCCGGTGGCAAGCGCCTGCGCGTAGCGACCAAGATCGGTGATCGTCGAGACCGCTCCCGAGTCGGCGTAGCCGATGCTCGCGGATAGCGTGGTGATATCGAGGGGGTCGGCGCACAGCAACTGCCCGTCCTCGCCCGGCAGCGAGTTGTTGCCGCGCAGCGACGGCGTGTCGCTGTCACCGGACGGTGTCGCCGGCTCCGGACCGGGTAGCCACGTGGAATCGAGAGCGAGAGGCTCCGTGACGTACTGCTCGACGAGGTCGGGCAGGGATGTCGCCGTCGCCGTCTCGAGCGCGAGACCGAGCAAGAAGTAACCGGCATCCGAGTCGACGAAGGCGTCGCCGGGATCGGTGGTGCGCTCTCGCCCCATGCCGTAGGCGGCGAGTTCGAGCGGGGGCCACTCGCGGTTCGGGGTCTTCAGCCAGTCATTCCAGAGCGAGGGCGCTGATGCGCCGAGGCCCGACGAGCTGTCGCACAGCTGACCCAGGGTCACGTCTTCCAGGCCGGATGCGCCCCCGACGTAGTCTGAGACCTTGTCGCCAAGGGCGACGACCTCCTTCTCGACGAGCGCGTAGAGCACGTCGCAGGTCATGGCACGCGTCACGCGCGCTGCGCGGAACTCCATGTCGGAGGTGACCTCCTGCGAGCTCGACGGAGACTGCGTCCCGACGCCGGCGACCCAGGAGCCGCTCCAGGGCGCCCAGACGCCCACGATGGCGCCCGACGATCCGGTCGCGGCCATGGCCTCGGCCAGCGCCGCATCCAGCTGCGACTGAGTGTCGGCGGGAAAGCCGCCCTCGACCTGGGCCGGCACGTCGATCTCGACGGTTTCCGTGGGAGCGCACCCAACCAGGGTGGCCGCGAGGGCAACCGTCGCGATCCCGAGGGCGCTCCATCGCCTCCTGAGGATCGTCGCACCCATACCCAACCCCCGTTGTTCGTGCATTCAGCATTCAAACACATCAACATCACACGAAGATCACGGCCCCTACGCTGTGACCATGACGTATCGCTTCGACGACAGCATCCGCACCGGCGTCCTTGCCCACATGAACGGCGACCACGGCGGCGACAATCTTCTGATCGTCAGGGCGTTCGGGCAGGCGGATGCCGTGAGTGCGGTCATGTCGGATCTCGACGGCAACGGCGGCGTGTGGGATGCCGAAATGGGCGATGGCGCGACGGTCACCGTGTCCGTGCCATGGCCGGGGGGCCCCATCACGGAGCGCCCGCAGATTCGGGCCGAGATCGTGAAGCTCTATGACGCGGCGTGCGAGCGTCTGGGAGTCCAGCCCCGACCGCACGAGTGAGTGGCGCCGACCCGCAACCACGGGGACTTTGGGCTTGTCAGGTTCTGCTTACCTGAAGGTACACTGGTGCCCATGACACCCGTGACCCCATTCTCGGCCGCCCTGCGCGAGCGTTCGAGCAATGCCCACTCGGGCAGTGAACACGCCGGCTTCATGAGCGATCTCATGAAGGGCGAGGGCACGCGCGAGGACTACATCGCGCTGGTCGCCCAGCACTGGTTCATGTACGACGCGATCGAGCGCGCTGCCGAGGTGATGCGCCACGACCCCGTCGCCGCGCCCTTCATCAGCGAGAAGCTCACCCGCATTCCGGCGCTGGAGGCCGACCTCGAGTTCCTCATCGGACCGGATTGGCGCGACCGGATCGCCCCACTCCCGAGTACCCAGCGTTACGTCGACCGGATCAACGAGGTCGGCTCCACCTGGGCCGGGGGATTCGTCGCCCACCATTACACCCGCTACCTCGGCGACCTTTCGGGCGGCCAGTTCATCGGCAAGCTCATGGCGCGTCAATTCGGCTTCGAGACCAACGGCATCGGCTTCTACGTCTTCGACGACATCGCCGACCCGCGCGCGTTCAAGGACGTGTATCGGGAGCAACTGGATGCCGCTCCCTGGGACGCCGACGAACAGGAGCGCGTCATCGACGAAGTGCTCCGCGCCTACCAGTTCAACACCGATGTCTTCGTCGACCTTGCCGCCGCCAAGGCTTCGGGCAGCATCGCCGAGATCGCCTGAGCGATCCTCAGGCTCGCCCGCGGACGGCAGCCATGAACCGCTGCACATCGGGGTCGACCCGGATGTCACGGGGCCGCAACGGGCGCGTCAGGTAGAGCCCGTCAAGCGAGGTCAGGCGGCTCAGCGCCACGTAGGTCTGGCCGGGCGCGAAAGCACCCGAGCCCAGGTCGATGATGGCTCTGTCGTACGTCTTCCCCTGCGACTTATGAATCGTCACCGCCCACGCCAGGCGCAGCGGGAACTGGGTGAACTCCGCCACGATCTCGCGCGAGATCGACCGCGTCGACGAGTTGTACGCGTACCGGAACCTTTCCCAGACGGCGGGCTCGACATCCATCTGTTCACCATCGACCTCCACGCGCACCGTGCCGCCGGCGATCCGCGTCACGGTTCCGATGGTGCCGTTCACCCACCGGGGCGGCTGGCCGAATGTCGACACGTCGTTGCGCAAGAACATGACCTGAGCACCCACCTTGAGCTGCAGTTCCGCGTCGGCGGGATACGCGGCATCCCCACGTCCGAAGTCACCGCTGATCTCGGCGTGCGCCGTCTGAGTCGCACCCGGCAGCGCATCCAGGTGAGCACGGTTGATGCGGGTGACGATGTCGTTGCGTGTGGCAAGCGTGATGATCGGAGGTTCGTCGGCCCCACCCACCGGCGGGGTGCGAGCGCCAGTGTCGTTGAGCACCTGGGCGATGTCGGCGGTGACCCGACCGTGGCGTACGGCTCCCAGCATCCGGCGGAACTCCGGATCGGATTGCCGGTGGATCTCGGTGAGCTCGCGGATCTGGAGCGATGCGCCGTACCGCCCGAGATCCAGCAGCGACGACCCCTCCGATCCGGGAAGCGCCGCGTCCGACCCCGCCCACACCCGCGCATCGAAGAACCAGAACGACCGGTAGTGATCGCGGATGTACCGCTGCTCGTCGCCATGTCGTGGCGGCACCGGCGCGAGCTGGTACGGATCCCCGAACATGACGATCTGCACTCCACCGAACGGCTCGGCACGCCGACCTCGTGCCTGCCGAAGGGAACGATCGATGGCGTCCATGACGTCGGCGTTGACCATCGAGATCTCGTCGATCACGAGGGTGTCGATGGCGTTCAGCAGCTTGCGGGTGGCATCCGGATGCTCGAGGTCGGCGTCCGCGATCAAACCGATCGGCAAGCGCAGCAGAGAGTGGATCGTCTGGCCTTCGACGTTGAGGGCAGCGACACCGGTGGGCGCACAGACGGCGATCTGTTTGCTGGTCCGGTAGGACAGGTGCTGCAGGAGCGTCGACTTGCCGGTTCCGGCCCGACCGGTCACGAACACGTGGTCGCGCGTGTCCTCGATGAGTCGGAACAGCGCCTCTTGCTCTGCGGAGAGTTCGGGCGCCTGCACCGGGCCATGCTACCCAGCGCGCGCCGCGGCAGGGCGTCCTCACAGCACGTCGTTCCTAGACTGGTGCCGTGAGCACCACGGGGGAGAACGCGTCGGGCGGTGCTGCCATCGCGCCCGAGACGCCACTCGCGACAGGCGCCGCGCAGCGCGCGTCTCGCCGCGGCCGCCGGGACGCGCGCCGCTCACTCACCGGCGACCTCATCATCCTCTCGGCGGTCGGCCTACTGCTGATCGCCGCGTTCATCGCCGCGGGAGCGACCCTCTACGCGCAGTTCTACAGCCCGTCGGCCTTCGTGGTGCGCTACGCAAACCTGCTCGCTGACGGCAATGCCACCCAGGCGCTTGCCGTGCCGGGGGTCGCGGTCTCGTCAGCCGACCTGGAGGCCGCTGGGCTGCCCGCCAACGCTTCCGAGGACTTCCTTCGCTCCAGCGCGCTCGGCGATCTCAGCGACATCCGTGTCGTGTCTGAAACGAGAAGCGGCGACACCGTCGCGGTGACCCTCGCGTACTCCGCGGGCGGCCACGACGCATCCACGACGTTCTCGGTGGTACAGGACGGCATGATCGGGATCTTCCCGCGCTGGGAGTTCGCGCAGAGCCCCATCGCGGTCATGGATCTCACCGTCAACGGATCGGCGGAGTTCGCGGTGAACGGCTTCAGCGTGGACAAGCGGCAGGTCTCGCCCGACGGAGTCGCCGCCGATCTGTCAGCGTCGATTCCCCTGCTCGTGTTCTCACCCGGCATCTACTCGGTGACCGTCGACACCCCCACCGCGACCTCGCCGGGAGTTGCGATGCTCTCCGACGTCCCGTTCACAAGTGTCCCGGTCACGGTCACCGCGACGGCATCCGACGAGTTCGTCACCCTCGTGCAAGACAAGGTGGATGCCTTCCTCGAGGAGTGCACGCTGCAGCAGGTTCTGCAGCCCACCGCCTGCCCGTTCGGGTTCGATCTCACCGATCGAATCGTCACTCTGCCGACGTGGTCGATCGTGCAGGACCCGACGGTGTCGCTCGTGGCCGACGGCGCCGGGTGGCGCATCGCTGAGGCAGCCGCCATGGCGCACATCGAGCTTCGCTCTCGCTCCCTGTTCGACGGCAGCGTGAGCGATGTGAGTGTCGATGTCCCGTTCGTGGTCACGGGCACCATCGACATCCTTCCCGACGGCACGGCCTCGATCCTGCTCGGGTGAGGGTCGGCCGAGCTCAGCGCCCCACGCGTGCGTCGCGCTCGGCGAGCTGCGCCAGCCGAGCGTTGTACTCCTCGAGTTCGGCATCCGCCGTGCGCTCGGCCTGCCGGTCCTCGCGCCGTTGCGCGCGCTCGTCGCTGCGGCTCCACTGAATGGCGACGGTGATCGCGAGGATGAGGGTCGGGATCTCTCCGATCGACCATGCGATGCCCCCGCCGATGTACTGGTCCTCGAGCGGCGTCGCCCCCCACGTGCGGCCCATCGACCCGAACCACTCGGCCACCATCAGCCCGCTGTTCATCATGATCGCGATACCGAAGAAGGCGTGCATCGCCATGACGCCGATGAGGATGAGCAGGCGGAACGGGTAGGGAAGGCGGTAGGGCACCGGATCGATGCCGATCAGCGACAGCACAAACAGGTAGCCCGTGATCAGGAAGTGGAAAATCATCCACTCGTGCCCGAGGTGGTCGTACAGACTCCAGCGGAACAGGTCGGTGTAGTAGAACAGCCAGAGCGAGAGGACGAAGTTCCCGGCGGCGAAGAACGGGTTGGTCACGACCTTCGCGAACGGCGTGTGGATGGCCCAGAGGATCCACTCGCGGCCACCGCGCGTGCCGTCGTCCCGCTTGCGTACAGCACGCAGTGCGAGGGTGACCGGGGCTCCCGCGACCAGAAGCAGCGGGATGCCCATCGTGAGCGCCATATGCCCGAACATGTGAACGCTGAACAGGTACTCCTGGT
Source organism: Microbacterium schleiferi (assembly GCF_020781975.1). Taxonomy (GTDB): domain Bacteria; phylum Actinomycetota; class Actinomycetes; order Actinomycetales; family Microbacteriaceae; genus Microbacterium. The sequence goes on along the minus strand of NZ_JAJGNI010000016.1, from coordinate 21,432 downwards.
AGACGTTGTGTGCACCGTTGGTGATCCAGGCGAGCATGACGAGGCCCGAGAGGAACAGCACCGTGCGATACAGCGGCCACCGATCGCCGCGGGCACGAAGGCGCCAGACGCCGGCGAGATAGAAGAACGCCGCGAATGCGCACAGCAGCGCCCACAGCAGGTCGATCTCCCACGCGGCCACCCACTGCCACGGGGTCAGCTCGGGCGGTAGCGCCGCGCCCGTGAGGAACTCGGCCGGCGTCCGTAGCTCGGGCAGCGACGTGTCGACCGGCGGTGGGGTGCGCGCGAGCGCGACGGCGGCACCGCTCGCAAGTCCCATGAACCCGATCTCAGCGAGGATCAGCCACCAGAAGAACCGGGATGCGCGACTCTCGCGCATCCGATCGATCAGCCGAAGCCGGTACCAGGCCCCGAGCAGCCCCATGGCGACGAGCGCGACGATCTTCAGGGCGAGGATCGCGCCGTACGGCGAGAGCATCGCCTCCCACGTCACGACGCCGATGACACCGCGCACGTACCCGGATGCCGCGACGACCACGAACGCCACGATCGCGATGGTCGAGTACCGGCGCAGCACTGTCGTCATCCGCTCGGCGGGCAGCAGGGGCCGGATGACGATGAGCAGCAGCAGTCCCCCGAGCCAGAGAGCCGCTCCTTCGATGTGGAGCACCGTGGCCATCACCGCGGCGTTGTGGTTGGCCTCCTCGCCCGAGTGGCCCTGCGTGCCCACCGGGACGAGGGCAGCGATCGCGAGGATAGCGACCAGAAAGGTTCCCGTCCACGAGCGGACCGCGAAGGTGAGCACCGTCAGCAGTGCCCCGAACACCGTGGTGAGCAGCCACGCGCGACCGAGTTCGGTGTCGGTGAGGAACTTGCCGAACTGCGCCCCGAACTCGGGGCCGAGCGTGACCTGTGCGTTGAAGGCGTCGATGAACGTGAAGAAGCCCGTGACACCGGCGGCGACGGTGAAGACGGCTGCCGAGACGGATGCCACGTCCAGGGCCACATCGAAAGCCCTGTCGCCGGCCTTCAGGGCGAACAGGGCCAGGATCAGTGATCCCAGCAGCCCGGCTGCCGCGAGGTTGAAGATCAGCGTCGTGGTCGGCAGACCCCAGCGGACCACGGGTCCGGCATCCGCGATCACCAGCGGCGCGGCGCCACCACCGTACGCAAGGGCGGCGACCATCACGACGACGGCGACCGTCACGAGCGTCGCCGGGCCGATCGCCCGCAGCAGGCGGGAATCCATCCCCTCAGCCTACGCGCGCGAAAGGGGAGCATCCGCGGACGGACGCTCCCCTTTCGAGGTGAAGACGAAGGGTCTTACTTGGCGGCAGCCTTGAGCTTGGCGCCGGCCGAGACCTTCACGCGCTTGCCGGCGGGGATCTTGATCTCCTCACCGGTCTGCGGGTTGCGGCCCGTGCGAGCGGAGGTGGCGACCTGCTCGAACGAGACCCAGCCCGGGATCGACACCTTGCTGCCCTTGGCGACGGCCTCGGCGACAGTGGTGAACAGCGCGTCGACGACGCCCGAAACGGTGGCCTGGCTCTGACCGGTCGCGCTTGCGATGCTCGCGACGAGCTCGGTCTTGGTGATGGACTTTTCAGCCATTGTGGTTGTCCTCCAAGGCGGTGAAGTCCCCGCCCTCGTGCATGGACCGAAAGCTAGGTGGCTCTCGGCTGGTCTCTTGCCGACCGACCTCGAATATACCCACGAACCCCGGAATTCCGCGGATTTCGCGGGCATCGGCGTCCGATTCGCGGCGTGTCGCGTCACGGAAGTGACGCGTGTGACTCCCGTGACTGTCCGCCCCCCTCTCGCGGGGGAACGCCAGAGCGAAGGAACGCGCAAGGCCCGACATCCGTGAGGATGCCGGGCCTTGCGTTCGCGGGCTGGCTCACCAGCTCGACAGTGCTTGTTCGCGGGCTGGCTTACCAGCTCGACAGTGCTTGTTCGCGGGCTGGCTTACCAGCTCGACTTGGTCACACCGGGCAGCTCGCCACGGTGGGCCATGTCGCGGAAACGCACACGCGAGATGCCGAACTTGGTCAGCACGCCGCGGGGGCGACCGTCGATCGCGTCACGGCTGCGCAGACGCACCGGCGACGCGTTGCGGGGAAGCTTCTGCAGGCCGACGCGAGCGGCTTCGCGCTGCTCGTCGGTCGCGTTCGGGTCCACGAGCTGCTTCTTGAGCTCGAGGCGCTTGGCGGCGTAGCGGTCCACGACCTCCTGGCGCTGCTTGTTGCGCGCGATCTTGCTCTTCTTAGCCATGGATCAGCGCTCCTCTCGGAATTCGACGTGCTTGCGGATGACCGGGTCGTACTTCTTGAGAACGATGCGGTCAGGGTTGTTGCGGCGGTTCTTGCGCGTCACGTAGGTGTACCCCGTGCCGGCGGTCGAGCGCAGCTTGATGATCGGACGAACGTCCTGAGCCTTCTTCGCCATTAGAGCTTCACACCCTTCGCGATGAGGTCCTTCACAACCGACTCGATGCCGCGCGCGTCGATCACCTTGATGCCCTTGGCGGACACGTTCAGGGTGACCTTACGACCGAGCGAGGGCACGTAGTAGGTCTTCTTCTGCACGTTCGGGTCGAAGCGGCGCTTCGTCCGGCGGTGCGAGTGCGAGATGTTGTGACCGAAGCCGGGAACCGCTCCAGTCACCTGGCACACTGCAGCCATGGTGATGTCTCCTTCTGTACCGTGACACCGGACGGTGCCACCCAAGATCCCTTGTCTGCACCCCGCACTCGACAGGCCGTTTCCGGCCGGATGATGAGGGAAGGGTACGAACTGCGTGCTGGAGTGCGCGCAGACAAAGAGTCAGTCTAGCACGGCGGCTGCGCGCGCCCCTTGCGCTCCCCGCCCCCAGCGGAAGGCCGAGACCGTGGGGTCGCCCGGGATCCAGAACCGCCACGGGTAGGCGTCAGTGCCCGCGACTCCGGCGACCCCGACCCGAGGACCGGTAGCAACGGACGTCACCGGTTGCTCGCGCAGAAGCAGGAGAGCCACGGCACCGGACTGTTCCGCACCGGTGACGGCGTCGACGCCGTCGTGCTCGGCGTGGCGCAGACCGAGACACTGACCGAGACGTCCGGGCCCGCGTGCAAGGTCGCGCACGGGCCCAGGCTCCCGCGCCGCGAACCGGCGCCGCGTCGCGATCTCAGTCCCCTCGACGATCTCGGCAGCCCGCAGCAACACACCACCGGCGACCCCCGCCGGCGCGCACACGACGTTGACGCACGAATGGATGCCGTGACTGAGGTAGACGTAGAGGTGACCCGGTTCGCCCCACATCGTGGCGTTACGCGGGCTGCGGCCCGAGCGCGCATGGGATCCGGGGTCGGGGACGTCGCCGGTTCCGGCGCCGTGGTAGGCCTCGACCTCGGTGAGTCGGGCGACGACGCGGTCACCGCCGACCTCGACGACCAGATGGGCTCCGAGGAGTGTCGGTGCGACTTCCACCGGCAGGGCTGAGAGGTCGTCGCGCGCTGCCGGACGCAGACCGTCGGGAACCGTCACCGCCACGACACCGACTGTCGGCACCACGAGATCGACGAGCCAGCGAGCGCCACGAGTTCGCGAGCTTCCGAACTCTCGTCCCGCGGCAGTTCGACGATGTGCGTCTCGACGGTCGCAGGAAGGGGCAGTTGGTAGGTGTCGTACGGGTTGGATGCCAGGTCCGGCGCCACGAGCATCGCCGCGTATTGACCGCTCGGCGACACGCACGTCTGCAGGACGGCGTCGGTGTCCGGCGCCGAGAACACCTCCCTCGACGCCCCGGTGTCATCGACCAGGACGACGGATGTCGCGCCAGTCGGCAGGCCGGTCTCGGCGATCGGGAACGTCGTGCGCAGGGTCCCACCGCGCGGGAGGGGCATGACGCTGCCGATCACCGCCGGGTCGGTGCCGACATCCAGCGGCGTCTCCTCGCCGGTCAGGAGGTCGAGTACAACGAGCCCATCGATGCGCTCGACGATCGCCTGAGCGGTTCCCGGAGCTATGCCATCGATCGCGAGCGCCGTACCGAGAGCGGTCGGAGCCTCGCCCTCGGGGTCGGTCAGCAACAGGTTTCCGTCGAAGGCGACCAGCAACACACTGTCGGTGTCGGGCACGAACGACCATTGCGCGACGCGCTCGTCGGCGCCCGCGACGACGACCTTCGCGGGCTCGGCGGTCGGGGTGTCGAGCGATGCCGTGTACAGCGCCGATTCGTCACCCGAACCCGTCCCGACCGTCGACGAGGTGAACAGGTATCCAATCCGATCCCCCCGGTCAGCGATCTGCAGATCAGCGATATATCCGCTGCCCGGCAGTGTCAGTTCGACCGGGTTCTGCCCGTCGAGGTCGGTCATGATCAGCGCGCTTTCGCCGTCTTCATCGACGAGCACGACAAGGTGATCGCGGGTCGCACGGTAGTCCTCGATGTGCGGGTGGGCGAACACGGCGACGGCGGCTTCACCGGTGAGGTCGGTGCGGAAGATCGTGTCGCCATCGACAGTGCCGCGCTGCAGCAGGAACACCTCGCTCGGCGGGGTGGTGAACGTCTCGGTGATCGTGGATGACGGACCCCCCGACACTCCGGTCACCCCGTCGATCGTGACGGTGTACTCGGTGTCGGCATCGAGCGGAACCGTGAAGCGCACCCCGATGCTGCGACCCGAGGTGTCGATGTCGAACGGTGTTGCGGGGGTCACCGTGACAGAGGTGGGGTCGACGTCGGCGAGCGACTGCGAGGTCGTCACGATGAGCCGGGACCCGGATGCCGCGATGGCAGCTGACGGGTCGACCTGCACCGCGGTCACTCGCGGCCCCATGAGAACGGTGGCCGCGGCTCCGAGCGCGCCGACGAGCCCGATGGCCGCAGCGACCCCGACGAAGCCGAGGACGAATCCCCGCAGTCGTCGACGGGCAGCTCGCTGTCGGCGCGACGGCGCAGCCGAGTCGCGCCGACAGCCCGCGTCAGTACTCATACGGGTCCTCGGGCTCGGGTACGGTCTCGACCGAGTCGGCAGCGATGTGCAGCCGCCCGTCGGAGTCCGATCGCACCGTGCCCGTCACGGTAGCCCACTCGCCCTCGGGCGCTGCCGTGCCGCCCCACGCGATCGGCACCGCGGCCAGTTGCGCGTCGATGACGCAGTGGGTGATGACGAACCGCGACAGCAGGAAGCCGGCCCCGGCATCGCCCGGGGAGACGAAACCGGTCAGAGTGACGGCGTCGCCGTCGAAGGATGCCGGGTCTGTCGCCGTCGCTAACACCGTCGCCCACTCGCCCACCCCGAAGGTCGCCGTATCGCCCGTGGAAGCCAGGGTGACGACATCCCGGCCGCCGAACAGCACCGGCGTGGTCGAGGCGCTCGTCGAGGCGAACTGCGGCGACAGCGACGAGGGTGGCAGGGCGAGCGCGCCGACCACGACGGCACTGGCTATCACTCCTGCGACAACCGTGCCGGCCAGGGCGACCGGATGCCGCGCGTGGGCAAGCGCATTGCCCTGCTCGGTCCCCTCCGTCGCGGCGCGGCCGCGGTCGGCATCCGTGTGATGGGCCGAACCGGTGTCACCGTGATCGTGTCCGTGGTCGTTTTCGGCACCCAACGGCAGCGCGAAGGACGCGATGGCGCCAATCAGAACGATGACCGACATACCCACCGCGAACCACGCCGACTCAGGGTTGATGTAGAGCGACAGTCGCCCCGTCACCGCAAGCCCGATGGTGAGGACGGCGAGGGCTGAGGCGAGCCCGACACCGAGCCAGCGTGTTCCGAGGGAGCTGAGCCTAGGCAAGAAGGTTCACCACCGTCCCCATCGCGAAGGCAGACAGCACGACGACCACGACGATCCCGACGAGGGTGCGGGTCGTGAAGGTCGTGCGCAGCAGGGCGAGCATCTTCACATCCACCAGCGGGCCGACAAGAAGGAACGCCACGATCGAGCCGGGGGTGAAGGTCGAGGCGAACGAGAGCGCGAAGAACGAGTCGACGTTGGAGCAGATCGAGACGACCATTGCGAGCGCGATCATGGCGACGATCGACAGTGCCGGGTTGGATCCGATCGCCAACAGCACGTCTCGTGGGATGAGTACCTGAACGGCTCCGGCGATGGCGGATCCGATGATAAGCGCGGGCATGACGGCGCGCAGCTCGACGACCAATTGGGCAAGGCTCCGGCGCCCCTTGCCGCCGGGCTCGTGAGTCACGAGCCCGCACGTGTCGCGGAACCGGTCGGTCAGCAGCGCGTCGGGGCTCGGATGCCGGCTGTACAGCCAGCCGAGGAGGTTTGCGATCAGGAAACCGCCCACCAGGCGCGCCACCAGGATGCCGTCGCTGAACCCGAACGCCTGGTGCGTCGTGATGATCACGATGGGGTTCACGATGGGTGCCGCGATGAGGAAGGTGAGGGTCTCGGGCACCGTGAACCCGCGCATCAGCAGGCCACGGGCGAACGGGACGTTGCCGCACTCGCACACGGGAATGAACATGCCGAGCAGGGACAGCACGCCGCGTCGCAGCCACGGGGTGCGTGGCATCCATCGCTCGAGCACTCCTGGCGGGATCCACACCTGCACGACGATCGACAGCACCACCCCGAGCACCACGAACGGGAGCGACTCGATGAGAACGCTGATCGCGAGGGTCAGCCCATCCTGGGCGCGAGTCGATAGCGGTGAGGCGAACAGTGAGGGCGCGAGGGCATCAATCGCGACAAGAAGCGCGATGAAGAGGATGCCGATTCCGACGCCGACTCCCGCCCGTACTCCCGGGGTCGCACCCTCGGAGCGGACGCCTTCGGTCGCCGGAGCGTCAGCGCGCACGGTTCCCGTCGCCGGATGCCGCGCGGGCGCGCGCCGTGCACTCGGGGCAGCGCCCGAAGATGTCGACGACATGCTCGGCATCCGTGTAGCCGTGCTGCTGCGCAACCGACCGGGCCCACTGCTCGACGGGGGTCGCTGCGATCTCCACGGTCGCGCCGCAGGACCGACAGATCAGGTGATGGTGATGCCCCGAGGTCTCGCACGCACGGTAGAGGCTTTCGCCGTCGGGTCCGTGCAGCGTGTCGGCCGCGCCCTCATCGGCGAGACTTGCCAGGGCGCGGTAGACCGTCGCGAGGCCGATCCCCGTGTCTTCATCACGAAGAACGGCGTGAAGTGACTGGGCACTGATGAAGCCGGGGGCATCGCCCAGCGCCGTGCGCACGCGTTCGCGCTGCCAGGTATTGCGTTGCGCCATGGCCGGGAGTCTATCGACCTACCTTCGGCGCCGGCTGGGAGCGCGTGGGAGCCCTCACGCGAACCGCGCCCGAGTCACCCGACCGCGCCGACCGCCGACGAGGCGGCAGACGAGATAGATCAAGAACGAGATCGTCGTGATGTAGGGACTCACCGGGAGGGTTCCGGCGATCGCCAGCAGGATGCCACCCACGGCCGACACGAAGCCGAAGCCGGCCGCCAGCAGCGGAACGCTCCAGGGCCCGGATGCGATGCGCATGGCAGCAGCAGCGGGGGTCACGAGCAGGGCCATGACCAGGAGCGCGCCGATGATGTGGATCGCCACGGCGACGATCAGCCCGAGCAGCAGCATGAATCCGAGCGAGACCGCCGTGACCGGTACGCCGCGCGCTGCAGCGGATTGCGGGTCAAGCGAGTCGAAGCGCAACGGCCGCCAGATGAAGAGCAGTCCGAGCAGAACCAGGATGCTGATCGCGATCAACCACCCGAGCTGCGCGTTCTGCACCGAGACGATCTGACCCGTCAGCAGGCTGAACCGGTTGGCGCTGCGACCGCTGTAGAGCGAGAGGAACAGGATGCCGAGACCGAGGCCGAACGGCATGAGCACGCCGATGAACGAGTTGCGGTCGCGCGCCCGCGCGCCGAGCCATCCGATGAGCCCGGCGGCGATGAGCGAGCCTACGATCGACCCCGTCACGACATCCCAGCCGATGAGGAGCGCGAATGCGGCTCCCGCGAACGAGAGTTCGCTGATGCCGTGGACGGCGAAAGCCATGTCGCGCTGCATCACGAAGACGCCGACGAGGCCGCCGACCAGGCCCAGCACTGCCCCCGCGATGACCGAGTTCGAGACCAGCGCGAGGATCGCGCCATAGTCAGCCAATCCCCCGAACATCGCGTCGCCGATGTCAGACCAGTTCATACGTGCACCCCACCGGGTTCGTCGCCGTCGTGGTGGTGATGGTGCGAGACCTCGGCATCCGGCGCGCCCACGACCACGAGGCGGTCGCCTGCCCGCAGCACAGCGACGGGAGCGCCGTAGAGGTCGCTGAGAACGCTCGTCTGCAAGACCTCATCGGGCTTTCCGAGCGTGAAGCGCCCCCCGGCGATGTAGAGGATGCGGTCAACGACGTCGAGGACAGGGTTGATGTCATGGGTGACGAACAGCACACCGGTGCCATGCTCGCGGCGATGCCGGTCGATGAGCGCCACGATCGCTTGCTGGTTGGCCAGGTCGAGACTCGTGAGCGGCTCGTCGCACAACAGCAGGCCGGGGTCGTCGGCGATCGCCTGCCCGATGCGCAGCCGCTGCTGCTCGCCGCCGGAGAGTTCGCCCACGGGCCGGTCGGCGAACCCCTCGGCGCCGACGTCTGCCACCAGCACATCGACGCGTTCGCGATCGCGCCGGTTTGGAAGGCTGAAGCCGAACTTGTGGCCGGTGACACCGAGGGTCACGAGGTCGCGACCGCGCAATGCGGTTTCGGGCGGAAGGGGGCGCTGCTGGGGTACGTAGCCGATGTGCCGGTTGCCCCGGCGCTCGACCCGGCGACCGCTCGTCTCGATCGCCCCAGCGCTCAGGTGCTCGAGGCCGAGGATGGCTCGCAGCAGCGTCGTCTTGCCGGAGCCGCTGGGTCCGAGAACCGCGATGAACTCGCCGGGTTCGACGTCGAGGTCGAGCCCGGCCCACAGTTCCCGCTCGCCACGGCGCAGCGCCGCTCCGCGGATGCGGAGCGGCGGCTGGGCGTCCGAGGTCGCGCTGGAGCTCACGCGTCGAGCGCGTCCGCGAGCTCCGCGATGTTCTGCTGCATCCACGAGATGTAAGTCTGGCCCTCCGGGAGGGTCTCCGTGAACTCCAGCACCGGGATTGACTGCGCGGTCGCGGCATCGATGACCTGCGTGGTCTCGGCGCCGCCGGTCTGTGCGTTGGCGATGACGACCTTGACGGAGCCGTCTTCGACGATGCCCAGCGCCTCGAGCAGAGTTGCGGGGGGCACGTCCTGCCCCTCCTCGACTGCCTCGCTGAACGCTTCGGGCGTCAGGTTCTCGAGCCCGGCTGCCACGATCAGGTAGACGGGCACGGGCTCGGTGACGAAGACTCCGGTGCCGGCGTGAGCTGCCGAGATCTCGTCGAGGGATGCCTCCAGCCCGGCGATCTGGTCGATGAAGGCTGCAGCGTTGGTCTCGAAGAGGTCGGCGTTGTCGGGGTCGAGCGTCGAGAGCTCCTCAGCGATGGCTTCGGCGAGGTGCTCCATGGTGTGCGGGTCGTACCAGACGTGCTCGTTGAATCCCTCGATGTGCGCGTGGTCGTGACCGTCCTCATCGGTGTGGTCGTGACCCTCTTCCTCCGCGTGGTCGTGACCTTCCTCCCCAACTTCGCCCTCAGCGGGGTAGTCGTGGTTGAAGGTGGCAGCGGTGATGACGGGCGCCGTCGTGCCGCTGGCCTCGATCATGGCATCCATGAAGCCGTCGTATCCGCCGCCGTTCTCGATGATGAGATCGGCTTCCGAAACCGTGAGCTGGTCCTGGGCCGTCGGCTCGAACTCGTGCGGGTCCTGAGCCGACGACGTGATGATCGAGGTGACGGTGACGGCATCACCCCCGATCTCTTCGGCGATCTGACCGTAGACGTTGGTCGACGCGACGACGCCGATGGTTGCTTCGGCCGGGGAGGATGTCGCCGGCGTTCCACCCGTGCCGGCGCAGGCCGTGAGCGTGAGGGCGGATGCCGCGCCGAGCGCGAGCAGGGTGGAAAGTCGTCGGGTTGTCATGTCGACAATGATAACGGCGGTGAGAATCATTATCAAAACGGGCGGCCGGTACATTCCGGCATTCCCGAGCGCGACGGGTCAGTCGAGCAGCAGCGCGGGTTCCTCGAGGATCGACGCGACGTCGGCGATGAAGCGACTCATCCCATCGCCGTCGATGACGCGGTGGTCGAACGAGCCCGAGACTGTCGTGACATAGCGCGGGCGCACCTCTCCGTCCACGACCCAGGGCTTCTGCCGGATCGTACCCATCGCGACGATGCCTGACTCTCCGGGGTTGATGATCGGGGTGCCGGCATCCATTCCGAACACCCCGATGTTGGTGATCGTGATCGTGCCGCCCTGCTGGTCGGCAGGCGTGGTCTTGCCCTCGCGCGCCGTGAGGGTGAGCTTCTCGAGGGCCCGTGCGAGCTCTCGCATGTTGAGGTCCTGGGCGTCCTTGATGTTCGGCACCAGAAGCCCGCGCGGGGTGGCCGCAGCGATCCCGAGGTTGACGTAGTGCCGCACGCTGATCTGGGCGCCGCCGTCACCGTCGACCCACGCCGCGTTCACCATCGGCGTGCGGCGTACCGCCCAGATGACGGCGCGCGCCATGATCAGCAGCGGCGAGACCTTGACGTCGGCGAAGTCGGGGGATGCCTTGAGTCGCTTGACGAGCTCCATGGTGCGGGTCGCGTCGACATCCGTCCACACCGACACGTGCGGTGCCGAGTACGCCGACTGCACCATCGCGGTCGAGGTGGCCTTGCGCACACCCTTGACCGGGATCGACTCGACCCGGCCCGCCGCCTGCGCGAACGGCGAGGCGACGCCGTTGGGGGCGGGAGGCGCTGGTGCCGCTGCCGGTGTCACGGTGATGGTCTCTTCGCGCACTTCGGGCCAGTCGGGAGTCTCGATATTGCGGAAGACGCTTGCCTGCGACGCGTGCTTCACGACGTCCTCGCGGGTGACTTCGCCGGCCTCACCCGAGGGGGTCACGGCGGCAAGGTCCACGCCGAGATCGCGCGCGAGCTTGCGGATCGGCGGCTTCGCGATGACCCCGACGGATGCCGTCACCGGCCGCTCAGCGGGCTTGCGGCGACGCGAGGTGACAGCTCCACCCGTCCCGTATCCGACCAGCACCGCGCCGCCGCCCTCAGCACCACCTTCCGCTGTCTCAGATTGCGCGTCGCCGCCCCCGGGAGCGTCGGTCTGTGACAGCGGAGCGGATGCGGCGGGAGCCGTCTCGATCGTCACGATCGGGGTTCCGACGGCGACGGTCACGCCCTCCTCGACGAGCGTCTCGCCGACCGTGCCGGTAAACGGCGAGGGCAGTTCGACCAGGGACTTGGCGGTCTCGATCTCGACGAGCACGTCGTTGACCTGCACGGCGTCGCCGGGCGCGACCTTCCAGGTGACGATCTCGGCCTCGGTCAGGCCCTCCCCCACATCGGGGAGAACGAAGGTCTGCGTGCTCATGTCGGTCCTTTCGCGGTGCACGAACTCCTGCACCTCGGTGGTCTGTGCCTCAGTATCGCCGTGTCCGTGCCGACATTGCAGGAGTTAGCGCCATCGGGTGTCAGTAGGCGAGGGCGCGGTCGACGGCCTCGAGGATGCGGTCGGCATCCGGCAGGTAGGTGCCCTCGAGCTTGGCGGGTGGGAACGGGGTGTCGAACGCCGAGACCCGCAACACCGGCGCCTCGAGCGAGAAGAACGCGCGTTCGGTCACGGTAGCGGCGATCTCGCTGCCCAGGCTCGTGAAGCCCGGGGCCTCCTGTGCATAGACCATGCGGCCGGTGCGGCGCACGGAGTCGAGGATCGGACCGTAGTCGACCGGTGAGAGCGAACGCAGGTCGACGACCTCACAGCTCGTGCCCTCGGACTCGGCGAGAGCCGCTGCCTGCAGCAGTGTGCCGACCATGGCGCCGTGGCCGACGAGAGTCACATCGGTGCCGCGGCGGACGATGCGGGAGGCGTGAAGTGGCAGGGCAGGGGCAGTCGTGTCCACCTCGCCCTTCTGCCAGTACGCGCTCTTGGGCTCAAGGAAAATCACTGGGTCGTTGGAGGCGATCGCCTCCTGGATCATCCAGTACGCGTCTCCCGCGGTGGCGGGGCTCACAACCCGCAGGCCCGGGGTGTGCGTGAAGTAGGCCTCGGGGCTCTCCTGGTGGTGCTCGATCGCGCCGATGTGCCCGCCGTAGGGGATGCGAATGACGACCGGCATCGACACTGCCCCCTCGAGGCGGTTGGTCATCTTCGCCAGCTGCGAGGTGATCTGATCGAACGCCGGGAACACGAACCCGTCGAACTGGATCTCGCACACCGGGCGGAACCCGGCCATGGCCAGCCCGATCGCGGTACCGACGATGCCGGACTCGGCAAGGGGCGTGTCGAGCACCCGCTGCTCGCCGAATTCTGCCTGCAGCCCCTCGGTCACCCGGAACACGCCGCCGAGACGACCGATGTCTTCACCCATGAGCAGGACGCGGTCGTTCGTTGCCAACGCCTGCCGCATACCGGCGTTGAGCGCGCGCCCCAAGGGCATGGGCCCGGATGCCGGAGCCGCGGCGGCCGCGGAAGCCTGGCCGGTGGAGGTCGAGACGGTGGTCATCGGGTGCCTCCCTCGAAGGATGCCTCGTACTCGGCGAGCCAGCGGCGCTGCTCGTCCATGAGCGGGTGCGGGTCACTGTAGACGTGAGCGAACATCGCGTCGCGCTCCAGTCCGCCGAGCTCATTCGTGCGCACGCGCAGATCATCGGCAGCGGCGGCGGCCTCGGCATCCACCTCGTCGAAGAGCGTGAAGGGGGCTCCGCGATGCTCGAGGAAGGCCCGCATTCGTGCGATCGGGTCGCGCTGAGCCCACAACTGCTCCTCGTCGGAGGTGCGGTACTTGGTCGGGTCGTCGCTCGTGGTGTGGGCACCGATCCGGTAGGTCATCGCCTCGATCGCACGGGGCCCTTCGCCGCTCCGCGCCTCGTCGAGGACACGCCGAGTGACGGCGTAGCTGGCGAGTACGTCGTTGCCGTCGATGCGGATGCTCGGCATCCCGTACCCCTCTCCGCGCCGCACGAGCGGCGTGCGGGACTGGGTCGCGACCGGCACCGAAATGGCCCACTGATTGTTCTGCAGGAAGAAGACTTCGGGCGTGCGGTAACTGGCAGCGAAGACCATTGCCTCGTGCACATCACCCTGGCTGGAGGCGCCGTCGCCGTAGTAGACGATGACGGCTTCGTCACGCTCTAGGTCGCCGGTGCCACAGCGTCCGTCGAAGACCAGGCCCATGCCGTAGCCCGTGGCGTGCAGCGTCTGGGCCCCGAGCACCAGCGTGTAGATGTGGGTGTTGCCGTTGGCCGGGTCTGTCGGGTCCCATCCGCCGTGCGAGAGTCCGCGCATGAGCTTGATGATCCCGATCGGATCCACGCCCCGGATTCGGGTGACGACGTGCTCGCGATAGGAGGGGAAGAGGTGATCCTGCGCGCGGGCGGCGCGGGCCGAACCGACCTGTGCTGCCTCCTGTCCGAGGCTCGGGGGCCAGAGTGCGAGCTGTCCCTGGCGCTGGAGGTTGGTTGCCTGCCGGTCGATCGCACGGATGACGACCATGTCGCGGTACAGCATCTCGAGGTCGGAGTCGGCGAGCGCGTTCACGAGCTCGAGGTACGGCTCGGCTGCCGGACTGGGCGCGAGGGAGCCGTCAGCGGCGAGGATGCGGACGAGCTCAGGTTCTTCTGGCTGGGTCACGGTCCCTACGCTACCCGCGTGCGGGGTGCCCTTCCGGGAGGTCCTCTACAACGGAACCCGCGATCCGTAGCACTCTGTCCACAGACTCATGCTCTCCGACGGATATGCGAACACCCTCTCCCGCGAAGGGCCGGACGACGATTCCGCCGTCATGGAAGGCGTCGGCCACAGCCAGCGTGTCGGGTCCGGTGGCAAGCCACACGAAGTTTCCCTGGGCCTCGGGGACGCGCCATCCCTGGTTCCGCAGGCCTGCCGCGAGCGCATCGCGGCGCGTGGCGATCTCGGCTACCCGCTCGAGCAGCTCGTCGCGTGCGTCGAGGCTCGCCAGGGCCGCCTCTTCAGCGTGGGCGGTGACAGAGAGCGGGATGGCGGTGCTGCGCGCGGCATCCAATACCCGCGGGTGACCGATCCCGTAGCCAACGCGGAGTCCCGCGAGACCGTAGGCCTTCGAGAAGGTGCGCAGCACCACGACATTCGGATGCCCCGCCTGCAGCACCCGCACGCCGTCGACGGCATCCGGGGCGGTGACGAACTCGGCGTACGCCTCGTCGAGCACGATCAGCACGTCGCGAGGGACACGGGCGACGAAGTCGTCGAACTCGGATTGCGTGACCACCGGACCGGTGGGGTTGTTGGGGCTGCACACCAGGATCGTGCGGGTGCGGTCGGTGACAGCATCCGCCATCGCAGCGAGATCGTGGCGCGCGTCGGCGGTGAGCGGCACACGCACGGATGCCGCGCCCGACACCTCGACCAGCGACGGGTAGGCCTCGAACGAGCGCCACGCGTAGATCACCTCGTCGCCGGGACCTGCGGTCGCCGAGATGAGTTGCGCGATGAGCGAGACGCTTCCGGCGCCGATGTGCACGGCGTCGGGGCTCACGCCGTAGTCGGCGGCGATCCGATCCCGCAGCCGCGCAGCGCTCGCGTCGGGGTAGCGGTTGACCGCCGTTACCCCGCGCATCGCGTCGATCACGCCAGGGAGCGGGTCGTACGGGTTCTCGTTGCTCGAGAGCTTGAACGCGTCTGGAGCCGCCTGTCGGCCCTGCTTGTAGGGGGGCAGCGCCGCGATCGCGGGGCGTACGCGAACGGGGATCGGGTCGGGTTCGGTCACTCCATGAGTTTAGGACCGGGGCGGTTTCAGGACCGGCCCGAGTGCGCGACCGGGCTGTTACCTGTCTGCACCCTCGTGAAAGACTGCGGGCATGAGTTTACTCGTCCGCATCGTCGTGAACGCGTTCTCGATCTGGATCGTCACCCTGATCCCTGCCCTCGGGGTCACTGTCATCCCGTTCGCACCGGGGGAGACGCTGCAGTTGGTGCTGACGCTGCTGCTGGTGGCGCTCATCTTCGCGCTTGTGAACACCATCATCGGCACGGTAATCAAGGTGCTCGCCTTCCCGATCTACATCCTGACGCTCGGGCTCATCTCGCTGGTGATCAACGGCTTCCTGCTGTGGCTGACCGCCTGGTTCACGCAGTGGTGGGACTGGGGTCTGCGAGTCGAGGACTTCTGGTGGGGTGTGGTCGCGGCCCTTCTGATCTCGATCATCAACTGGTTCATCGGGATCCTCCTCCGGCCCCGCCGCAACAACGACTGAGTCGGCCTCAGTTGCCGCCTCGATCGGCGGCGTATTCGGTGACGGTCACGCTCTCGGCCGACCCGAGGTCACGCCACAGTTCCCGCAGCGCCGCAGTGCGGGGGTCACTCGAGGCATCCACCATCGCCGCCGTCTCGGCGTACCGCTCGATGCCGTGCGCTGCCAGGGTCAGGTCTTGCACGCCGCCCGTCGGGTCGGCCACCCGCTCCGCAACGAAACTTCCCGGCGCGCCCACCGTCTCGGCGTGACCGCCGCCGGCGAGCCCCGCGACGGGATCGTCGGTGTGACGGATGCCGACGCTGAGCACGCTGTCGGGCACGGCTGCCTCGACGGGTGAGCCATAGGTGACGAGGGTCTGCACGTCGTAGGTGCCCTCCATCGCGAGAGCAGAAGCGAGCATCGCTCCCTGCGAGTGGCCGAAGACGTGGACCGGCTCGCCGGGAGCCACGCCTGCCTCGCGGAGGGCGAGTTCGACGGACTCGAGGGACGCCGATCTCTCACCCCCGTACAGCTCGAGGTTCGAGCGCATGTCGAACGGGTCGCCCGAACCGCCGGAGATGGTCTGTGTCCCGGCGATGTAGACGGCCGCCTGCGACCCACCGCCGGGCATCGCGTAACGCTCGACGCGCACCCGGGCCTCAGCGGCGCCGGGCACGCGGCGGGCGGCATCCGCCAAACCCGTCAACGGCCCCGATGCCAACGCTGATGAGGGGGTTGGGGCTACTGCGCGCACGGTAGTCGGCGCGGTAGGGGCTCCGGGCGGCGTGGCTGGAGGTGCCGTGGGCGGGTGCCGGGTCCCGCCGCGATGCCCGGGCACTGATGTCGAGGGCGCCGTGGCCGCGGCATCCGCCGCCGGAGCGCCCGGCGAGACCGGCGCCCGCGACATCCGGCCGAAACCCGCGAGCGCCACCCCGCCCCAGAGCACACCGGTGCCGACGGCCAGGGGAAGGGCCATCCCGGGAATCCACCACGTCGCAGCCGCAGCCTGGCGGGCCATCTCGATCGGACCGCCGCTGCGCCACCCGCGCACCGCGGTGTCGGCAGCGCGCGCGGCGTCCGGGTACTCCTGCTCAAGCAACGCCATCCGCGACTCGATCGCTCGCGCCGCATCGGCATCACCGGCGGCGGCCGCTGCCGCGTGCTGCGCCCGCAGTTCGATGAGCTCATACGCTGCAGCGAGCCCGTCGAGGGCTGCCGCGAGCGCCGCCGGTTGCTCCGCAGCCCGGTCAGCGCCGCTTGCGAGCCACCGCGCCTCGAGGTCAATGCCGAACCGGGTCGCGGTGGCTGCGGCATCCGTTGCCACCCAGCGCGCCCGGTCCGCGAATTCGCCCAGACGGATGCCGAACTCGCGCAGCCGCCCGGCAACCGCTCGCAACAGCTCGGTGTCGACGGCGATAGCACCGCCGCTGCGGATCTCCAGATCGCTCACGCCCCAGCTCCGGCCAGACCGAAGCCGGGGTACCCGCCCGCGATGGACCACGGATGCGGCGCTCCGACGTCGGCGCGCAGATCGAGGGCGCGCTCTCGCAGGCCGCGCAGCGCCGCCACAAGCTCCGCCATCTCGGTCTGGAACTCGGCGACAGCCGGCGTCTCCCAGCCACTGACCCGCGCGATCGCCTCGGCGTCGGCAGCGAGGTCGTCAGCCCACGACGCGAGCGCCGCGAGCTGTGCCCGTACGGCACCGGCCGCCGGTGACGCACACAGCTCATCCATTCGTCCACGGTCGCTGACCCTCGGGGCGCGGGATGCGGCATCCGTCACGTATTGTCGACGGTTCGGCCCCCGGCGAAACCGGGGAGGAGGCGACGAACTGATGCGATCGCCGGGCAGGAGGGGTATGAATGAACGCATGACTGCGAACGCCGTCGAGCCGTTTCGCGTCGTCTTCGTCTGCACCGGCAACATCTGCCGGTCTCCCATGGCCGAGGTCGTGTTCCGCGCCCTGGCCGACAGTGCGGGCGTCGGCGACCGCGTGCTCTCCACCAGCGCCGGCACGGGAGACTGGCATGTCGGCGAGCGCGCCGACGAACGCACCATTGAGGCGCTCGCCCGGCGCGGCTACGACGGCGCGCGCCATCGCGCACGGCAGTTCGGCAGGGCCGATTTCGATCGCAGCGACCTGGTGCTTGCCCTCGATCGCAGCCATGAGCGGATCCTGCGCGGCTGGGCACACTCGGACGCGGATGCCGACAAGATCTCTCTGCTCATGTCGTTCGATGCCGGGGCCCCGACCCTCGATGTGCCCGACCCGTACTACGCCGGCGAGGCGATGTTCGACGAGGTGCTCGGTATGATCGAGAACGCCAGCCGCGCACTCTTCCGCCAGCTGGAGCCGGCGCTTCGCCCCGCGCCCTGAGGCGATCATCGCCCGGCGCGACGGGAGCCCGGACCGCAGATCCGACAGGAGTACCGTGACCTCCCTGCCCCGTGAGCACGACGCCAGCTCGTTCGGCGATCAGCCGCTGAGTCCCCTCGACGGACGGTACCGCGCCGCGGTGGCACCCCTGAGCGACTATCTCTCGGAGGCCGGCCTCAACCGTGCCCGCGTCGAGGTCGAGGTCGAGTGGCTGATCGCCCTCACCGACCGTTCCCTGTTCGGCACAGCACCGCTCGAGGAGACGCAGAAGGAACGCCTTCGCGCGCTGTACCGCGGCTTCGGCGCCGACGAGATCGCGTGGCTCGCCGAGAAGGAGTCAGTGACCCGCCACGACGTGAAGGCCGTCGAGTACCTCGTTCGCGACCGGCTCAGCGAGCTCGGACTCGAGCAGATCGCCGAACTGACCCACTTCGCGTGCACGAGCGAGGACATCAACTCGGCCTCCTACGCACTCACGGTGCAGCGCGCCGTCGTCCAGGTCTGGCTGCCCCGACTCCGCGTCGTGATCGACCGGCTCGCCGCCCTCGCCCACGAGCACCGGGACGCTCCCATGCTCTCGCGCACCCATGGGCAGCCGGCGACCCCCACCACGATGGGCAAGGAGCTCGCCGTCTTCGTGTGGCGACTCGAGCGGGTCGAGCGGCAGATCGCGGCATCCGAGTTCCTCGCGAAGTTCTCGGGCGCCACCGGAACCTGGTCAGCCCACCTCGCCGCTGAGCCCGACACCGACTGGCCGGCCCTCTCGCGCGAGTTCATCGAGTCGCTCGGGATCGGGTTCAACGTCCTGACGACCCAGATCGAGTCGCACGACTGGCAGGTCGAGCTCTACGACCGGATCCGGCACGCGGGCGGCATCCTGCACAATCTCGCGACCGATGTCTGGACCTACATCTCGCTCGGGTACTTCTCGCAGATCCCGGTGGCCGGCGCGACCGGCTCGTCGACGATGCCGCACAAGATCAACCCGATCCGCTTCGAGAACGCCGAGGCGAACCTCGAGATCTCGGGTGGGCTGCTGGCCACGCTGGCGCAAACACTCGTCACCTCGCGGCTGCAGCGGGACCTCACCGATTCCACGACGCAGCGCAATATCGGCGTCGCCCTGGGGCACTCGCTGCTCGCGCTCGACAACCTCGCCCGGGGATTCACCGAGATCTCGCTCGCGCAAGCCGCGCTGGATGCCGACCTTGAGGGTAACTGGGAGGTCCTGGCCGAGGCGATCCAGACCGTGGTGCGCGCTGAGATCGTGGCCGGACGCTCGCAGATCAGCGACCCCTACGCGCTGCTGAAGGACCTCACACGGGGGCGGCGCGTTGGCGTCGCCGAGCTCGCGGAGTTCGTGCGCGGTCTTGACATCGGGGATGCCGCGAAGGAGCGCCTGCTCGCCCTCACGCCGGCGTCATACACGGGTCTCGCATCGGACCTCGTCTCCGAGATCGAGTGAGCCCCGGCTGAGCTTTAGGCGGTTGGTGCTGAGGAGCCGCCGGCCTCGCGGTCATCGGGCGCGGTCGCCGATGCCGCGTCGCCGTCGGGCTCGTCGTCCAGCAGCACGGGCCGATCAATGGTCTTGGTCACCTGCGCGGGGTCGATCGCCAGCAGCAGGAGTGCGAGCGCGACGAGGGTGACCACAAAGGTCACTCCCGCGACGATGAGCGCAACGACCAAAGCGTTCTGCACGTCTTCGGCGGGAATCTGCTGGAAGAACCCCATCGAGACGAGCGTCACGATTCCCGCGAAGAGGGCCGCAGCGAAGGCGAGCCCCAAGAGCTGAACGGGGCGCATGATCTCCCGGCGCGAGGGCTTGTCGGTCATGGCTTCCTCTCGGCCGTCGCTTCGGTGACCGCCGCCGCGGCCTCGGCATCCGTCTGGCGCGGCGAGAACGCAGCAATTCCGAGGTACACGGCGACGATCGCGGCGTAACCACCGAAAATGCCGACGGCGATGGTGATTCCGGTCAGGGTGAAAGTCTGTCCTGCTTCTTCGATCGTGTAGGTGAGGGCGTACTGCACCGGCACCGCGACGAGCCCCAGTCCGAGCAGGATGCCCAGTGCACCGACGAAGATCGCGTCGCGACTCTGCGAGCGCGGCAGGTGTGTCATCCGTCGCGCTCGGATACCCGCGACGAGTTCGACGATGCCGCTGAGCACAGCCCAAGCGATCACGGCGACGAAGAACATCGTGTCGGTTCGAAGGCCCGGCATCCCGGTTGCCATTCCGGCGAGGAGAGCGAGAATGCCGAGCAGCACCGCTGCCCACCGGTCGCCCTTCGGGAAGATCAGCCACACCGCGGCGAACCACACCAGACCCGTCGCGATCGCGAAGCCACTGAACACGGCGAGGCCGACGGCAGCGGAATGATCAGGGGAGAAGGTGATCATGACGGCCGCCAGCGCGGCGAAGAAGGCTCGCGCCAGCTGAAGATGCCTCACCTCGAGGGTGCGGAGGGGTGCAGCGCTGGTCACAACACTCAAGTCTATTCGTCGCGGCATGCCTGATCGGCGGGCCCGGGCTTCGCGCTCACCCCGCGGCCATGCACCGACGGGGGCGCTGGGTCACCACAGGGGATGGATCGCGTCGCGCAGGTGACGGTCGTAAACCCCGTGAACCGCCGCGTCGAACCCTTCGAGATCGAACGCGCCGGGCTCGAGCAGAGCCCCTGCGGCAGCGTTGGCCTCAGCCTGCTGAGGCGTCCGTGCGCCGGGGATCACAGAGGTGATGCCGGGCTGGGCGGCGATCCAGGCCAGGCTCGCTGCGGGAAGTGAGACTCCCTCGGGCAGCGCGGCAGCCAGCTCGGATGCCGCGGCGATCCCGACCTCGAAGTCGACGCCCGAGAACGTCTCGCCGCGGTCGAACGCCTCGCCGTGACGGTTGTACGAGCGGTGGTCATCGCTGGCGAATGTCGTGGCCGTCGTGTACTTGCCCGAGAGCAGCCCGGAGGCCAGCGGCACCCGCGCGAAGATCGCGACCTGGGCGGCGGCTGCTGCCGGGAGCACCTCGTCGAGCGGCTTGAGTCGGAAGGGATTGAAGATGATCTGCACGTTTGTCACGCCCGGGCGCGCAATGGCGGCGAGCGCCTGCTCGCACGTCTCCACCGATACGCCGTAAGCGGCGATGAGGCCGTCTTCGACGAGCCGGTCGAGCGCATCGAAGAGGTCGTCGGCAGCGATGACGTCGGTAGGCGGACAGTGCAGCTGCACGAGGTCGAGGGTGTCGACGCCGAGGTTCTCACGGGAGCGCTCGGTCCAGCCCCGGAAGGCTTCTTCGGTGTAGTTCTCGCGCAGTTGGTCGACGCGGCGTCCCATCTTCGTCGCCACGGTGATGCCGTGATCGGGTCGCGACGCGAGGAAGCGGCCGATGAGCTTCTCCGACCGGCCGTCTCCGTACACGTCCGCGGTGTCGAAGAGCGTCACGCCGGCGTCGGCGGATGCTGCGAGCACCGCCAGCGCGTCATCCTCGTTGACCGCGCCCCAGTCGGCGCCAAGCTGCCACGTACCGAGGCCGATTGCCGAGACGAGACGGCCAGTTCTTCCGAGGGGGCGCTGCTGCATGCATCCACTCTGCCACCCGCCGCCGACGTGCGGGCCGCGGCGCATCCTGCGGGAGGCTCTAGGGTATGGCCATGCCCGTCTCCTACCACTGCGCTGCGGCCACGGATGTTCCGCCCGAGACGCGGCTCTGTTGCAAAGATTGGCGGCAGTCAGAGGTAGGCTGTCGCTCTGCGCCGATCAGGCGGCTGCTGCGAAATGGT
>NZ_JAJGNI010000015.1 GCF_020781975.1 Microbacterium schleiferi | reverse complement strand
CCGAGCTCTACCTCACCGCCTGACCACCACCCCCCAACAGGAAACAACGAAATGACACCACGCCACGGGACTTGACCACCCGCCGGCGACGCACACTGGCGGTGTGACGCCAGAGCTCGAACAGTGGTTGCGGGAACGTGGCGGAATCGCGCACCGGAGCGACATCCTGCGTGCTGGGTACAGGGTCGCGGCCTTGCGGGGTTCGTACGGGACGGGAGGGCGCGAGTCATCCGTCGTGCGTGGGTGACCCTTCCGGAAGCGGCGCCGGATCTCGTCACGGCGGCCACCGCGGGCGGCCGGCTTTCGTGTCTGTCCCTTGCGCGCAGACGGGGGTGGTGGATGCCGCCCGACATGGATCTGCATCCCCACGTGCATATGGTTCCCGGCTCCGGTTCCGCGCGCCTGCCTGACGGATGGCCAGGACGGCTCCACTGGACGATCCCTCTCTCCCCGCCAGGATGGGGCCTCATGGCGACCGTCGAGGATGCGCTGGCTCACGTCGCTGGATGCGTCCCCCACGACGCTGCTCTCGCCGTGTGGGAGTCCGCGGTTCGTGTGGAGGGGCTTGCGCCGGAGGCGCTCAGGCGCATCCCCTGGACCTCGCGGGCCGCGCGAGACCTGGCCGGGGAGGTTGTCGGGCTCTCTGATTCAGGGCTGGAGACCCTCGTCGTCCTGCCGCTGCGCCGCTGGGGGGTTCCGGTCGTGCAACAGGCGAGGATCGCCGGACGGTTCGTCGACCTTCTGATCGGCGAGAGGCTCGTGCTGCAGATCGACGGGTTCGCCCATCACTCCTCAAGCGCACAGCGCACGAAGGACATCGCGCACGACGCCGAGCTTGTGCTTCGCGGATACACCGTCATGCGCCTGAGCTACGCGCAGATCGTTCACGACTGGCCGGCGGTTGAGCGCAGCATCCGTCGCGCCCTCGCGGCCCGCCTGCACCTCGCATCCTGACCACGCCCGCTACTGCCCGCCGCGCCTGTGCTCGCACGTGCGGACTGCCCCGTTCCGCGCATGTCCCCAAACGCCAAGTTCGCAGGATGCGGCGGCAATCGTGCGGAGTTGGCGTGACTCTGCGAACTTCGCGGTGCCAAGCTCGGCCCCGGTACGGGGTGGTCGAGCCGCGGGCGCGCGCGTAGGGTCGGGGCATGTGCCGGAACATCCATACCCTCCACAACTTCGAGCCCGCCGCGACCTCGGATGAGGTTCACGCTGCAGCCCTCCAGTACGTGCGCAAGATCGCCGGGACGACCAAGCCGTCCAAGGCGAACCAGGATGCCTTCGACCGCGCCGTCCACGAGATCGCCCACGCCACCCAGCACCTGCTCGACGACCTCGTCGCCGTGACGCCGCCGAAAAACCGCGAAGAAGAGGCCGCCAAGGCTCGTGCGCGCGCCGTCGCATCGGGGCGCTACTCGGTCGCTTAGGGCAGCTCGCGGCATCCGTTCGCCCGCTGCCCGCGCGGCCCAAGCTCGCAGAACCGCGCGAAGTTCGCAGGATTCCGGCCTGCGGATGCGGAGGTGGTGCGATTCTGCGCAGTTGGTGTGGCTGCGCGCCCGCCGGACCGCGGGCGCCGGTGCGGGGCTAGCGTAGGGACATGTCACTTCCCCCGCTCGTCGAGCCCGTCGAGGCCCTGACGGATGCCGAACGCGACCGCACGGCGCGTCACCGCAAACTCATCGCCATCGGCGACCTGGGTCAGCGCCGCCTCGCCGCAGCTCGCGTCGCGGTCGTGGGAGCCGGCGGACTCGGGTCATCCGTCATTCTGGCGCTTGCCGCGGCCGGCGTCGGAACGATCGGGATCATCGACGACGACGTCGTGGACCTGACCAATCTGCATCGGCAGATCATCCACTCGGTCGAGACCGTGGGCGAGCCGAAGACGGAAAGTGCCGCGGCTCGTGCACGCGGCCTGGCACCCGACGTGCGTGTGATCGAACATCCGGTGCGCCTGACAGCGGCGAACGCGCGCGAGATCCTGTCTGACTACGACCTCGTGCTGGACGGGTCCGACACCTTCGAGACCCGCGACGTCGTGGATGCCGCAGCCGCAGAGCTCGGGCTGCCGGTCGTGTGGGGGAGCGTACTGGAGTTCTGGTCGCAGGTGACGGTGTTCTGGTCGGAGCCGCCGGCCGGCACCGATCCGGTGCGCCTGAGCGACCTGTTCCCGGCCGGTTCGACCGGACAGGTCGTCACGTGTGAGGACGTCGGGGTGCTCGCATCGGTGTGCATGCAGACCGGCTCGCTGATGGCATCCGAGGCGATCAAGCTCATCGTCGGCGAGGGGCGCCCGCTTCTGGGTCGGATCGCCGTCATCGACGCCCTCGCCGGAACGATGCGAGAACTCCCGGTCCGCTCGGCATCCGCCCTTTCTACGCCCTCCCACGTATGAGTTTCACTCGCACTGTCGCCGAGCATCGCCACGCGATCCTCGCGGCGACCACCGTCCTGACCGCGGTTCGGATGCCGATCACGGATGCCTGGGGTCGCACGACCGCGGAACCTGTTGTCGCAACGCTCGAGATCCCCGCCTTCGACAATTCCGCGATGGATGGCTACGCAGTCCGAGCGGGCGACGGGGGTGGGCGGCGCACCGTCGTCGTGGATATCCCGGCAGGCGTCGCCCCCGGCGCGAGCATCGGCCCCGGGGAAGCGGCCCGGATCATGACGGGAGCGCCGCTTCCGGCCGGAGCCGATGCCATCGTCCCGCACGAACAGACCGCGGAGCCGTTCCGCGATGTCGCCCCCGGGTCGCTCATTCACCTCGACGCGCAGCCGACGCCCGCCGCGCATATTCGTGGTCAAGGCGACGATGTCTCGGTCGGTGATGTCGTGGTTGCCGCGGGGGAGCGACTGGGTGCGTTGCAGCGATCGGCCGCGGCAGCGGCAGGTGCAGCATCCGTTCTCGTTCGACCGGCTCCGCGCGTGGTTGTGATCGCCAGCGGCGACGAGTTGGTAGCTCCCGGCGACCCTGTCGGGCCGGGGCAGATCCCCGAGTCGAACGGGGTGCTGCTGGACGGACTCGTGCGGGGCGCAGATGCTGTCGTCACCGAGCTCATCCGCGTCGGCGATGACCCGGCCGTGTTGCGGCGGGTGCTCGCCAGCGTCGAAGCCCACGCCCCGGATGCGATCGTGCTCACCGGTGGGGCAAGCGTCGGCGCCTACGAGGTGGTGCGGGACGTTCTCGAACCGACCGGCGTGCAGTTCCTCACCGTCGCGATGCAGCCCGGCAAGCCGCAGGGGCACGGCGCCATCGGCGGCATCCCGGTGTTCTGCCTGCCCGGGAACCCCGTGAGCGTCGCTGTGTCGTTCGAGGCCTTCGTGCGCCCGGCGCTGTTGCGGATGCAGGGAAGACGTGATGTGCTGCGCCCCGTCATCCGCCTGGCGGTGTCGGACGGATGGCGAACCCCGCCAGCCCGCGAGCAGTTCATGCCCGTCGCCATCGATCGGTCCGACCCTGCGGCATGGACCGTTCGTCCCGCGACCGCCGGAGGATCTGGCTCCCACCGTGCCGGCGCACTCGCGCTCGCCGAGGCGTGGGCGGTGGTCCCGGCGTCCGTCGAGGAGGTAGCCGCCGGCGACCTCGTCGATGTCATGCTGGTGACATGAGTTTCACGCACCTCGACGAGTCCGGTCACGCCCGCATGGTGGATGTGACCGGCAAGCAGCCGACGGTGCGTGCCGCATCCGCCCGCGCCTTCGTCACGATGGCTCCAGACACCGTCGCTGCGCTGCGTGACGGCAGTGTGCCGAAGGGGGATGTGCTGGCCGTCTCGCGGATCGCCGGAATCCAGGCCGCCAAGCGCACACCCGAGCTGCTTCCGCTCGCGCACGTGATCGGGGTGCACGGCGTCGTCGTGGATCTGCAGATCGAGGACGCCGGGGTGAGCATCACGGCGACGGTGCGCACTGCTGACCGCACCGGGGTCGAGATGGAGGCGCTCACCGCCGTGACCGTCGCCGCGCTCTCGGTGTTCGACATGGTCAAGGGCATCGACCGCACCGTCACGATCACGGATGCCTGCATCACCGCCAAGGAGGGCGGCCGCTCAGGATCGTGGACACGCGAGGAGTGACGCCCGGAAGCGGCCAGGATTCGGCTTCGACGCCGGGCCTACCTGCGCCCGTCGCGGGCTCGCGAGCGCGGCTCGGCGCGATCATCTTGTCGGGAGGCCGAGCATCACGGATGGGCGGGGTCGATAAGACCGCCCTGACGGTAGCGGGGCGGTCACTGCTCAGCCGCACGGTCCAGGCCGCACGGGCTGTGTGCGACGGCACAGTCGTCGTCGTCGGGGCGCCGCCCGTGAACCCTGCGGCGGGGCACGAGCTCGTCGACAGCGAGCCGAACGCAGGATCAATCCCGCTCGAAGCGGCGTCATCGGATGCGGATACGTCTCTCATCCTGCGTTCGGGACCGTCACATCTCGTGGTGATGCGCGAGGAACCGGCAGGAGGCGGGCCGGTAGCGGCGATCGCCGCGGCGATCGGCCGCGTGTACGCCGATGAGGTCCTGCTGCTGGCCGGTGACCTCGCCGCGGGCGATCGCGCCGTGGCGGCCCTTCTCGCGGCGGGCCTCGATGACGCCGCGGGAGCCGACGGGGTCGTGCTCGTGGACCGTGCAGGTCGCCGCCAGTGGCTCTGTGCACGGATTCGGACGCAGGCGCTCGTCGACGCTGCCGCGCGACAGACAGAGCCGGTGGGTGCGCGGATGAGCGACCTGTTCGCCGACCTGCGATGTCGGTATCTGCCGGATACAACTGGGGTGACGACCGACGTCGACACGTGGCAGGATCTCTCCCGTGCCCGGTCTCGAGAGTCAGGAGCCAGCATGAACGACCGCACCCTTCCGCCCGAAGCACTCGATGAGTGGTCCTCGGTGCTGCGTGATCGCTTCGGGTTGGATGCCGAGCAGGTGCCGATCGCGCTCGTGCTCGACCTCGCACGCGATGTCGCGCATGACGTTGCACGCCCCGCCGCGCCTCTGAGCGCCTTCGTCGCGGGGCTGGTTGCCGGCCGTGCAGGCGGCAGCCCCGAGGATACGGCGGCGGCCCTCGCCGAGGTCGTCGCGCTCGCCGGCGCGTGGGCAGAAGGGCGTGCCCCCCACAGCGGCGGGGGCAGAGTCTGATGGCGACGGTTCGTTACTTTGCCGGCGCGGCTGAAGCAGCAGGTGCCGAGGAAGAGATCCGCGGCGAGCAGACGCTGGACGCCCTGCGCGCTGCGGTGGTGACCGACCACGAACATCTCGGATTCGTGCTGCCGCGGTGTGCGGTGCTCGTCAACGGAGAGCGCACGGACGCCGATATGCCGCTGTCGGCATCCGATGTCGTCGACATCTTGCCGCCCTTCGCCGGCGGCTGAGCGCGCCCGAACTTCGCCGGATCTTGGCCGCTGAACCCACAGGTCTCGCGCCGACCCCACACGTTCTTGGGTGCGGAAGGCGTGGGTTCGGCGCGGAGGTTGTGGGTTCGCGGAAGGTGCGGGCCCGCAGCGGACTGGCACGGATGGTGGGGTCAGCCGCCGATCGCGCTCATGGGGCGCTGGGGCTGCAGGAATCCGGGGTCGTCGATGCCGTGGCCTGCGCGCTTGCCCGCGATCGACCGGCGTAGCAGGTCGGCTATGGCGTCGTCATCCGCGGGCGAGCTGCCCTCCGCGCCGCGCAGGAGCGGCAGCAGATCGGACTCCTCGCGGGCGAACAGGCAGTTGCGGATCTGCCCGTCGGCAGTCAACCGCACCCTGTCGCACGCACCGCAGAACGGTGCTGACACCGACGCGATGAGCCCGACCGTGGTCGGTCCGCCATCAACGAGGTAGTCCTGCGACGGCGACGAACCGCGCTCGCCGATCGGCGTGAGCGTGAAGCGCCGCGTGAGCTTGTCGAGGATCTCACCCGCATCGACCATCTCGGAGCGAGACCACGTGTGGCCGGCATCCAGCGGCATCTGCTCGATGAACCGCATTTGAGCCCCGTTGTCGACCGCGAACTGCACCAGGTCGACGATCTCGTCGTCGTTGACGCCGCGCATCGGCACCGCGTTGAGCTTGAGGGGTGCGAAGCCGGCACGGCGGGCGGCACGGATGCCGGACAAGACGTCATCCAGACGGTCGCGGCGCGTCAGCTCAGCGAAGCGGTCGCGGCGCAGCGTGTCGATCGACACGTTCACCCGCGCAAGACCGGCCTCGCGTAGCGGCTCGGCAAGCTCGGGGAGCTTCAGTCCGTTGGTGGTCATCGACACCTCGAGCGGACCCGCGACGCCCTCGATCGCGGCGACACGCCGAACGACGTCCACGATGTCGCGACGCAGCAGCGGCTCCCCGCCGGTCAGTCGAACCTCGACGATCCCGAGGCTTGCGAGCACTCCCGCGACCCGCACGATCTCGTCTGTCGTCAGGATGCTGCTCTTCGCGAGCCACTCGACGCCCTGCTCCGGCATGCAGTAGGTGCAGCGGAGCGAACACCGGTCAGTCAGCGAGATGCGCAGGTCCCGGTGCACCCGGCCGAACCTGTCGACCAACTGCCCGCGCGAGCCGGGCGCCGCCCGCTCGGCGTACGTCGCATCAACGCCGCCGGGGCGAGCGAGCGTCGTCGGCAGGGGCAGGGGAACGGCACTCATGCGTCGAGTCCCACCCAGCTCGCGGTGCCGTCGTGCTCGTGCTGGCGCTTCCAGATCGGTAGGTCGGTCTTGATGCGCTCGATCAGTGCCCGGCACACCTCGAATGCGGGAGCGCGGTGGGCGCTTGAGACCGCGACGACGACGGCGAGATCGCCGACACCGAGCTTTCCGATGCGGTGCGTGACGGCGATGGCGCACTCGGCCTCAGTCTCCGCGAGACATGACGCCGCGATACCGCCCAGGATCCGCTCGGCGTCCGGATGTGACGAGTACTCGAGCAGCGTCACCTCACCGCGTGCGCCCGGATCGTGGTCGCGGACCGTGCCGACGAAGGTCGCAATCCCGCCGGCGGTCGGACCCGACACCGCCGCGATGTGCGCAGCGAGGTCGAGGGGCTCATCGCTGATCCGCGCGATCCGTATGGCGTCTGCCATCAGTGATCCCCGCCCGTGAGCTGGTCCAGAACGTGCGGCAGCAGCGGGAGCAGCGTCTCGAGGCCCTCGGCGGCACCGCGCGTCGACCCGGGCAGATTCGCGATCACGGCGCCTGGCCCGTCGACGACACCGACGATCCCGCGCGAGAGCGCCGCCATCGGCGTGGATGCCGCGCCCTCGCGCCGCAACACCTCGGCAAGGCCCGGAACCTCCCGGTCGATCACGGTCCGGGTCGCTTCGGGGGTGCGATCGCGGGGGCCGACTCCGGTGCCGCCGGTCGTGATGATCACCCGGGCACCGGCATCCAGCCCGCGACGGATGCCGCCGGCAACCGAGTCCTGCCCGTCGGCCACGACGATCGCCGCGTCGCACACGTACCCAGCCTCGCCGAGTCGTCGAACAAGAGCCGGTCCTGTCGCATCCGGACGCTCCCCGGATGCCGCGCGGTCAGATGCCGTCACGACGGCAGCGCGGACCCCTGCCCCGCCCGGGGGCGCAGCAGTGGCGGCATCCGGGGCGGCTGTCACGAGCTCGGCTGTTCCGAACCCCGGCGCTCGAGCCGGATGATGACGGACTTCGAGGTCGGCGTACCCGATCCGTCGGCCGTCGAGTCCAGCGGAACGAGCACGTTCGTCTCGGGGTAGTAGGCGGCGGCGTTTCCGACGGGGGTGTCGTAGTGCACCACCCGGAACTCCTCTGCACGCCGCTCGGTTCCGTCGGTCCACACCGATACGAGGTCGACGATCTCGCCGTCGGCGACGCCCGCGGCTTCGGCATCCGTGCTGTTCACGAGTACGACGCGACGCCCGTCACGGATGCCGCGGTACCGGTCATCCTTGCCGTAGATCGTGGTGTTGTACTGGTCGTGGCTGCGCAGGGTCTGCAGCAGCAGGTGGCCCTCGGGGATCTTCGGATACTCGAGTTCGTTGGCCGTGAAGATCGCCTTACCCGTCACCGTGGTGAAGCGGCGCTCGTCGCGGGGGCCATTCGGGAGGAAGAAGGTGCGGCCCTTTGCGATGCGCGCCTCGTAATCGTCGAACCCGGGAACGACTGCCTCGATGTGCGCGCGCACTGTTGCGTAGTCGGCTTCGATGGCCTTCCAATCGGCCTGCGGAGCGTTCGGCAGGGCGTTGGGCCCTGCGAACAGGCGCTCGGCGATCCGTGCCACGATCGCCACCTCCGACAGCATGTCGTCGGCGGGGGGCTTCAGGCGCCCGCGCGAGGCGTGGACGGCGCCCATCGAGTCCTCGACCGTCACGCGCTGGTCGATTCCGCCGCGATGGTCGCGATCGGTGCGGCCGAGGGTCGGCAGGATGACGGCGCGTGTGCCGGTCACGAGGTGCGAGCGGTTGAGTTTGGTCGAGACCTCGACCGTCAAGCGCAGGTTTCGCATGGCGGCTTCGGTCACGGTGGTGTCGGGGGTGGCCGACACGAAGTTGCCGCCCATGCCCATGAAGAAGTGCGCCTTGCCGTCACGCATGGCCCGGATCGCCTCGACGGTGTCGTAGCCGTGCTTGCGAGGAGCGTCGAACGAGAACTCCGCATCGAGCGCCTTCAGGAACGGCTCGGGCATCTTCTCGTAAATGCCCATGGTTCGATCGCCCTGCACGTTCGAGTGACCGCGCACGGGACAGACGCCGGCGCCTGGGCGACCGACGTTTCCCTGCAGCAGCAGCAGGTTGACGACATCGCGCAGCGTCGCGACCGAATGCTTGTGCTGGGTCAGGCCCATCGCCCAGCACACGATCGTCGCGGGGGACGCGATCACAATATCGCCGATCTCCCGCATCCGTGCTTCGGTGAGCCCCGTCGCGGTCTCGAACTCGCTCCAGGATGCCGCCTGAATGAGGTCTGCGTAGGCGGCGAAGTCGCTCGTGTGCTGCGTCAGGAAGTCGGCATCCAGGATGCCGGGCTCTCCCGCGTCGACGCGACGCTCGTGCTGCTCGAGCAGGTGCTTGGCGAGCGCCTGGAAGAGGGCCTGATCGCCGCCCATCCGGATCTGTACGAACTCATCGGCGATCGGGGTGCCGTCACCGATCACACCACGCGGGATCTGCGGGTTCTTGAACCGCATGAGGCCGGCCTCGGGAAGAGGGTTCACGGCGACGATCGTCGCGCCCTTCATCTTCGCCTTCTCGAGGGCGCTCAGCATGCGCGGGTGGTTGGTGCCGGGGTTTTGCCCCGCGACGATGATGAGGCTGGCGTTGTGGATGTCTTCGATCGACACCGTGCCCTTGCCGATGCCGAGCGTCTGCGACAGCGCGACGCCGCTTGACTCGTGGCACATGTTCGAGCAGTCGGGGAGGTTGTTGGTGCCCAGGCCCCTCACCAGCAGTTGGTAGAGGAAGGCGGCCTCGTTCGAGGTTCGGCCGGAGGTGTAGAAGATCGCCTCATCGGGGCTGTCGAGCCCGCGCAATTCGTCGGCGATCAGGTCGAGCGCTTCGTCCCAGCTGGCAGGACGGTAATGCGTGGCCCCCTCGTCGAGAATCATCGGTTCGACCAGGCGCCCCTGCTGTCCGAGCCAATAGTCGTCGTGCTCGAGAAGATCGGCGATCGAGTGCTTCGCGAAGAAATCAGCAGAGACACGGCGCACGGTGGCCTCCTCGGCCACGGCCTTCGCGCCGTTCTCGCAGAACTCGGCGATGTGACGCTTGTCTTCCTCGGGCCACGCGCAGCCGGGGCAGTCGAACCCGTCCTTCTGGTTCACGCGCAGCAGCGTCCGGGCGCTGCGCACGAGGCCCATCTGCTCGATCGACATCTCAAGGGCGTGCATCACGGCGGGAACGCCGACAGCTTCGGTCGCGGGCGCCGAGACACGGAGCTTCGACTCGTCGATATCTGCGGTGGGGGCGGACTTTGCCATGGTGGATTCTCCGGGTGGACTCTCCGGCGGGAGCGGCTCATCCTCTCCACGCCGCCGGTCGACGTCGACCTGTTCTCCCGAGACTAACGCCGATCCTCGGCATCCGGCCCCGTCGCGCAGGTGCGGGGCACAATGGGAACTGAACGAAGGGGTCGAGATGGCGACAGGGATGACGCGGCACCGCGTGACCCGCGTGCGGTGGAACGACGGCGCGGATGCTGCAACGACCTCAACGCGGGAGGATGTCGTGGCCCGCGAAGAGCCGCTCGAGATCCGGATCGACGGCACGTCGTGGTCGGTGACGATGCGCACTCCCGGCGACGATTTCGACCTCGTGGCCGGCTTCCTGGTTTCGGAGGGCGTGATCGCTGCGCGCGATGAGCTCGCCTCGTTGCGTTACTGCGCCGGATTCGACGAGTTCGGTCGCCGCGAACAGAACACCTACAACGTCATCGACGCAGTGCTGGGCCGGGGCGCGGTTCCCCCGACGGATGCCCACGCGCGCCATTCCACGACGACCTCGGCCTGCGGAATCTGCGGTACCACCTCGATCGAGGCCGTCAGCAAGCAATCACGATTCGATGTGGCCGGCGACGGCATCCGGGTCGATGCCGGCATCCTGGCGCGTCTTCCCGACGTGCTGCGGCAGAGCCAGGCCCTGTTCGATCGGACCGGCGGCGTCCACGCGGCGGGCCTCTTCACCACCGAGGGGGAGTTGTTGTGCCTGCGTGAGGACGTCGGACGCCACAACGCCGTCGACAAGATCGTCGGATGGGCGGTGCGCGAAGACCGACTGCCGCTTTCCGGCACGGTGCTGCAGGTCTCGGGGCGCGCGTCGTTCGAACTCGTCCAGAAGGCGCGGCTCGCCGGCATCCCGGTGCTCGCCGCCGTCAGCGCGCCTTCGTCTCTCGCGGTGGATCTGGCAGCGGCATCCGGGATGACGCTTGTCGGCTTCAGCCGCGGTTCAAGCCTTGCGATCTACACCTGCCCCGAGCGCGTGCTCGTGCCGGCGGTGGCTGAGGTCGTCACGGGCTGAGTCGGCGACTGTGCGGAGCGTCCCGCTGGCAGCCACAGCGCGGCGATCGCGCTGATCACCAGCACAATGCCTCCCACGAACACCGCGGGTCGGGCCGCCTCGACGTAGAGGTCGGGAACCAGTTCCCCGCCGGCGCCGAGGAAGATCGCCGTGAGCACCGCGGTACCGAGGGCGAGTCCGATCTCGCGCACCGTCGAGTTGACCCCGGATGCTTTCGCGTGATCGACGATGCCGAGGGTCGCCAGCAGGGCCGTCGCCGACGGCGCGAACACGAGGCCCATCCCGACGCCGGCGATCACGAAGGGGGCGATCATCGCGGCGTAGGGGGTGTCGAGATCCAGGATGGCGGCGAGCCAGATCAGCGCTGTCGCTTGCATGACGAGCCCCACGACCATCAGGATGCGGGTGCCGATGCGCGGCGCGATCAGGCCTGCGAGCGGCGCGATCACCATCGGCGCCAGGGTCCACGGCGTCGTGCGCACCGCGGCTTCCCAGGGGGAGGCACCCTGCACGACCTGCATGTACTGGATGAGCAGGAAGATCGCGCCGAAGGTGCCGAAACTGAAGCCGAAGCCCGCGATGTTGGTGACGGTGAAGCTGCGGTCACGGAACAGCCGCATCGGAACGAGGGGCGCTGACGTGCGGGCCTGCCAGGCGACGAATCCAGCCAGGAGCGCCATGCCTGCGACAAGCTCCGCGATGACTCCAAACGAGCCCCAGCCATCGTCGTTGCCGCGAACTATCGCGTGGACAAGCAGGACGACGCTCGGTGCGATCATGACGGCGCCGAGGAGGTCGAGTCGCACGCGTGCTCCACGGTCATTGCGCAGCGCCCACAGCGCGAAGGGGATGGCGAGGATCGCGATGGGAACGTTCAGCCAAAAGATCGCCTGCCAGTTCCAGCCCTCCATGATCGCACCGCCGACGAGCGGACCGACGGCGACGCCGAGACCCGAGACGCCACCCCAGATCCCGATCGCGAGCGGACGGCGCTCGGGAGCGACACCGCCCGAGAGCAGCGCGAGCGACAGGGGGAAGATGCCGGCCCCGCCGAGCCCCTGGACGGCGCGAGCGACGATCAACTGCGAAGGATCGGTGCTGAGGGCCGCGAGCACTGACCCGATCCCGAAGACGGCGATTCCGATCGCGAAGACCGTGCGGCGCCCGAATCGGTCGCCGAGGGCGGATGCCAGGAGGATCGCGCCGGCAAAGGCCAGCGTGTAGGCGTTCACGAACCACTGCAGCTCTTCGACGCTCGCGCCGAGGTCGCGGTGGAGCACCGGCAGGGCGTTGGTCATCACGAGGTTGTCGAGCGTGGCCATGAACATCGGAACCGACGCGGCCGCGACCACCAGGCCGAATGCACGATGCCGCGGTGCGGTGAGGTGCGAGGGCGGCGCAGGAGCCGGATCGAGCGTGGTGGTCACGGGATGCCTCCGTTGATGTAATCGGATGATTACTTGGAATGTAGTAATCGACTGATAACATGTCAAGCATGGTTCAGAACGGCACGCAACGACGCATGAGTTCCGACGAGCGCCGCGCCGAAATCCTGCTGGCCGCTCACGCTGTGTTCGGTGCCCGCGGGTACGAAGGAGCCACCACAGACGAGGTAGCTCGCGCCGCCGGCGTGAGTCAGCCGTACGTGGTCAGGTTGTTCGGAACGAAGGAATCGCTGTTCCTTGCCGTATTGCACGACGCTCTCGATCAACTGCTCGACGGATTCCGCGCCGAACTCGACGCCCCCGCCGACGCTCCGGCGCAGGAGCGTATGGGGGCTGTCTATCTTCGGCTTCTCCAGGTGCGGGGACTCCACCAGACCCTCTCGCACGCGTTCCTTCTCGGCGGTCATCCGGTGATCGGACCCGCCGCCCGCCAGGGCTTCGTGAAGGTCTGGCGCTTCCTCCGCGACGAGGCCGGATTCGATGCCGACACCGCCCAATCGTTCCTTGCGGAGGGGATGCTGATCAACACCATGATCGGGTTGCGCCTCATCGACGAGGTCGACGCGGATGCCGGCATCCACGAGCTCTTCGAAACATGCTTCCCGACCACGATGCGCGCCGTCCGCGACGTCGCGCCCCGCGGCAACGAACCGTGGTGATGGCTGTGCGGCGCCTCTTCCGGAGCGGCGAACCCACACCTTTCGCCGCGAACCCACGCGATCCGGCGCGTATCGCGTGTGGGGTGGGACCGAAACGTGTGGGTTCGGCGCGGGGCTGGGATCACGCGCGGTATCGCCACACCCCACCGGTAGGCTGGGGCGCGTGACCATGGAGATCGAGATCGGCCGCGCCAAGCGGGCTCGCCGCGCGTACTCGTTCGACGACATCGCCGTCGTCCCCTCGCGCCGCACCCGCAATCCCGAGGATGTCTCGACTGCCTGGTCGATCGATGCGTTCCAGTTCGACATCCCGGTGCTCGGCGCCCCGATGGATTCGGTTGTGAGCCCGCAGACGGCGATCATGCTCGGTCAGCTCGGCGGACTCGGTGTCCTCGATCTCGAGGGGCTGTGGACCCGGTACGACGACCCCGAGCCGCTGCTGGCTGAGATCGCGTCTCTCGACGAGGCGACGGCAACCTGCCGGATGCAGGAGCTCTACTCCGAGCCGATCAAGCCCGAGCTCATCCGTGAGCGACTGCAGCAGATCCGTGACGCCGGAGTCACGGTGGCCGGTGCTTTGACTCCGCAGCGCACCCAGCAGCTGTACGAAACCGTGGTCGCCGCGGGTGTGGACCTGTTCGTCATCCGTGGCACGACGGTTTCGGCCGAGCACGTCTCGAGCGTCGACGAGCCCCTCAACCTCAAGAAGTTCATCTACGACCTCGACGTGCCTGTCATCGTCGGCGGTGCTGCGACCTACACGGCAGCCCTGCACCTCATGCGCACGGGCGCCGCGGGCGTGCTCGTCGGCTTCGGCGGGGGCGCAGCCTCGACGACGCGCGGGGTTCTCGGCATCCACGCCCCGATGGCCACGGCGGTAGCCGACGTCGCCGGCGCGCGCCGCGACTACCTCGACGAGTCGGGCGGGCGCTACGTCCACGTCATCGCCGATGGCGGTGTGGGAACGTCAGGCGACATCGTCAAGGCTCTCGCGATGGGCGCGGATGCCGTCATGCTCGGCGTCGCTCTCTCGCGGGCAACCGACGCGCCGGGCCGTGGATACCACTGGGGCCCCGAGGCTCACCACTCGAAGCTCCCGCGGGGGCGTCGCGTGAAGGTGGACCAGGTGACGAACCTCGAGTCTGTGCTGTACGGCCCCGCGCCGGTTGCTGACGGAACCGCGAACCTCATCGGGGCACTGAAGAAGTCGATGGCCACGACCGGCTACTCCGACCTCAAGGAGTTCCAGCGCGTCGAGGTCGTCGTCGCGCCGTATACGGGCGGATGACAGACCAGACAGTCTTTCCCCCGACCCTGCGGGAGGTCATGCTCCGACCCCGCTGGATCGGCGTCCTGCTGCTCTCGCTCGTCGTTGCGGGCGTGTTCGCGTGGCTGGGGCAGTGGCAGCTTTCTCGCGCGATCGACACCGATCCGCTTCCGCCTGGAACCACCGAGGAAGTCCAGCCGCTCGCCGAGATCGCCGGGCCCGGCGAGTACCTTCCCGAGCCGCTCGTGGGCCAGCGCGTCGAGGTGACGGGCACGTGGGTTCCCGAGGATTTCCTTGTCGTTTCGTCGCGCTTCAACGACGGCGTCGAAGGCTTCTGGGTCACCGGTCAGCTGCGTATCGCCGACACCGCGACGCCGACATCCGTGGCCGTCGCCGTCGGCTGGGCGCCGACGCTCACCGTCGCCGAATCCGCCGCCGAGGCGCTCGAGCAGACTGCGGTCGCGGGGGAGCCCGTGACGGTCGTCGGTCGGTTGATCTCGGACGAGGGTCCGGTGCCGCCGCCGCGCGGCGAGCCGCCGTTCACGATGACACGGATGTCGCCGGCGGCGCTCCTGTCGCAATGGCACAACACCGCGGGCCTTGACGTCTACCGCAGCTACATCGCCTCGCAGTCTGCGCCGGCGGGCCTTGTGGACATCGCCTCGCCCGCGCCGGATGCCGGGTCCACAGTCAACTGGCTGAACATCTTCTACGCCGCCGAGTGGGTGGTCTTCGCCGGCTTCGCCTTCTATTTCTGGTACCGCCTCGCCAAGGACGCTTGGGAGAAAGAGGTCGAAGAGCTCGAGGATGCCGCGGGCGTGGCATCCTCGCCGGGAAGCGCCGGCGCGACCGGCGACTAGAATGGGCCCATGCCCCGTGAGCCGAAACCGTCGTCTTTCCCGGCCATTCGCGGAGCCTTGACCTTCTACCAGGTCGCCTCGATCATCACCGGTGTCATGCTGCTCCTGCTGCTGGCCGAGATGATCCTCAAGTACTCGCCGCTGCACGTCGAACTGTTCGCGGGTGGCTCCGGTGGTTTCCTCTGGTTCGCGCCGGTGCTGGTCGGCCCCGGATGCGAGTGGTACTCGCTTTTCGTTCCCGGGGGTCTGGGCTGCGACCTCGAGTCGGCGGGCGACGGTGTCAACGTGTCGCTGTCTATCCTCGTCGGCCACGGCTGGTTCTACGTCGTGTACCTCTTCGCGTGCTTCCGCATCTGGAGCCTGATGCGGTGGCGGTTCGGTCGGTTCATCGCCCTCGCGCTGGGCGGAATCGTCCCGTTCCTGTCGTTCTTCATGGAGGCACGGGTCGCCCGTGAGGTCAAGACGTACCTTGCTGCGCGCGAGTCCGATACCACGATCTCGCCGAACACTCCAGCTTGACCCGCCAGAACCCCACAGTGTCCTGACCTTCGCTCCTGGGTTCCAGGGGCGCCGACCGAAAGCATCCGGTGACAGAACAGACCGAGACCTCGCAGCGACCCGTCCTCGTCGTCGACTTCGGCGCGCAGTACGCCCAGCTCATCGCCCGCCGCGTGCGCGAAGCGGGCGTCTACAGCGAACTGGTGCCGCACACCGCTACCGCCGAAGAGATCGCCGCGAAAGACCCGATCGGCATCATCCTGTCGGGTGGACCGTCATCGGTGTACGAGCCCGGCGCGCCGACGCTCGACCCGGCGGTGTTCGACCTGGGCGTTCCGACCCTTGGCATCTGCTACGGATTCCAGGTCATGGCGCAGGCGCTCGGTGGCGTCGTTGCGAACACGGGGCTGCGCGAGTACGGGGCGACTGACGCCAGCATCATCCGTGACGAGAGCGTACTGTTCGATGGCCAGCCCGCGGAGCAGAACGTCTGGATGAGCCATGGTGACCAGGTGTCCGAAGCCCCCGCCGGGTTCGAGGTACTTGCCCGCACCGGTGCCACCCCGGTCGCCGCTTTCGGGAACGACGCTCGCCGCATGTACGGTGTGCAGTGGCATCCCGAGGTCAAGCACTCCGACCACGGGCAGCGCATTATCGAGAACTTCCTGCACAAGGCTGCGGGCCTCCCCGCAGACTGGAACAGCGGTAACGTCATCGCCG
This sequence comes from Microbacterium schleiferi, assembly GCF_020781975.1. GTDB lineage: Bacteria > Actinomycetota > Actinomycetes > Actinomycetales > Microbacteriaceae > Microbacterium. Next base: position 27,824 of record NZ_JAJGNI010000015.1, on the reverse strand, counting down.
AGCAGGTCGATCGGATCCGCGCGCAGGTCGGCTCGGGTCGTGTGCTCTCGGCGCTGTCGGGAGGCGTCGACTCGGCTGTCTCGACGGCCCTCGTTCACAAGGCAGTCGGCGACCAGCTCGTTGCCGTGTTCGTCGACCACGGCCTGCTGCGCAAGGGCGAGCGCGAACAGGTCGAGCAGGATTACGTGGCCTCGACCGGTGTGCGCCTCGTGACCGTCGACGCGCGCGAGACGTTCCTCGAGGCCCTCGCCGGCGTCAGCGATCCCGAAGAGAAGCGCAAGATCATCGGTCGCGAGTTCATCCGTGCGTTCGAGCGCGTCCAGCGCGAACTCGTGGATGAGGCCAAGGCCGACGGCGAACCCATCCGCTTCCTCGTGCAGGGCACCCTCTATCCGGATGTCGTCGAGTCCGGTGGCGGGGCTGGAACCGCCAACATCAAGAGCCACCACAACGTCGGTGGGCTGCCCGAAGACCTCCAGTTCGAGCTCGTCGAGCCCCTTCGCACCCTCTTCAAAGACGAGGTACGCGCCATCGGCCGCGAGCTCGGACTTCCCGAGGTCATCGTCGGTCGCCAGCCCTTTCCGGGGCCCGGTCTTGGCATCCGTATCGTGGGCGAGGTCACCGCTGACCGTCTCGAAATCCTGCGTGATGCCGACGCCATCGCCCGTGAGGAACTGACCAAGGCGGGGCTGGATGCCGAGATCTGGCAGTGCCCCGTTGTGCTCCTTGCCGACGTGCGGTCGGTCGGTGTTCAGGGCGACGGGCGCACGTACGGGCACCCGATCGTGCTGCGCCCCGTCTCGAGCGAAGACGCCATGACCGCGGACTGGACGCGGTTGCCGTACGACGTTCTCTCCCGCATCTCGAACCGCATCACGAATGAGGTGCGCGAGGTGAACCGCGTCGTGCTGGATGTCACCTCCAAGCCCCCGGGGACTATCGAGTGGGAGTGACGCTTGCGGCGTTCCCGCTCGACGGAGGTGCTGTGTGGAACTCGACCGCGGGAGCGGGCGAGTGGGAGTAGCCCCCGGCGGCGGTGTATTGCCGGCGGCGCGGTACCTGATTCTCGCGTCCCGGCTCGTTCCTGACCGCGACGGTGGTTTCACGATTTCGGTGCTCCGGCGGGCCATCGACATGGCCGCGGCAGGCGCTGACGTCACGCTCCTGACCGTCGACCCCGGTGAGACCGCCGACCACGACGCTCATCGAGCCGAGTGGGTGAGCCGGGGCCTCCTGGGAAGCCGGGAGAGGCTTCGAAATCTCTTCGACGATGCACGCTCCAATCCGTCGTGGCTGCGGCGCGCGGCGATTCCGGGGCCGGTGCCGTCATCCCCGTGGCCGACACGGCCGATCGTCGATGACTCGGGCGCGCCGGTGCTCGACCTGCCGGTTGTGAGTGGTGACGCCGCGTGGCACCTGACTGACGCTCCGGTTCGGGTCTACGACAAGGGCGCCGTGATCGGATGGCTGCCGGGGTTCGGCGGTCTTTACCGTGCCTGGGTGAACGTAGTCGCGGCCGAAGCCACCCCAGGCCAATATCGAGTGCCGGTGGTGCTGTGCGAGGCGCGGCAGATCGGGGAGACCCTGGTAACCGCAGGGGATCCGCCGCTGGATGCCGGCATCCGCGTGCTGCACACGACGCACGCCTGCCATGTGCTCTCTCCGTTCCGATGGGACTCGCCGATGGATGCCGCGTGGGAGCGGTGGTTCGAAATCGCCGACCGGTTCGACGGTGTGCTGTGGCTCACGCCCTCACAACGCGACGACGTCGAGCGCCGCTTCGGCGCGCAGCGGCTGCGATCGTTCGTCGTGCCGCATCCTGCGCCGGTCGTGTCGGCGCCGAGCGATCCTGTTTCTGGTCGCATCGTCATCCTGAACTCGCTCATTCCTCGGAAGCGTGTCGATCATGTGCTGCGGGCGCTTCCTGCGGTTCGTGCCGCGGTGCCTGCCGCGCACCTATTCGTGTACGGCGACGGCGCTTCGGGCGCCGAACTGCGCGCTCTCGCGACCGAGCTGGGCGTTGAGGATGCTGTCAAGTGGATCGGCCACGTCGCCGATCCTGAGACGCAGGCGTGGGCATCCGCCGATGCGCTTGTGCTCGCCAGCACGAACGAGGGACAGCCGCTGGTGGTGCTCGAGGCGCTGGCTGCAGGCGTGCCCGTCGTCGCGTACGACATGCCCTACGGGCCCCGCGACACCCTCGCGGACGGGGGCGGGGTGCTCGTCCCCGATGGCGACATTGACGCCCTCGCCGCAGCGCTCATTGACGTGCTCTCGCATAGCGAGCGCCGTGCGGAGCTTTCGGCCTCGGGACGAGCAGCTGCCGCGGCGATGGACGCCGCGGCATCCATGCGTGCACTCGGTACGGCCGTTCGCGCCGCCCTCGCTGATCCCGTCAGCCGTTGACACCCGCCCGCGCCCCGCGGGCACTCGGATGCAGAAGGGCCGCCCGACTCCGAGGAGTGGGGCGGCCCATCAGCGGATCAGTGCGTCAGTTGCTGCCGCGCAGGATCGCGAGGATTCGCAGGATCTCGACGTACAGCCACACGACGGTGACCATGATGCCGAAGGCGCCGAGCCACGCGTACTGGCGCGGGGCGCCGTTGCGCACACCCTGCTGGATCGAGTCGAAGTCGAGCACGAGCGAGTATGCCGCCATGATGACAACCAGGATGCCGATGATGAGGCCCAGCGGGATGCCGAACACGGGCTGGCTGTACAAACCAAAGGGTCCGCCGCTGTCGGGGCCGCTGAACGCGCCGAACATCATCATGATGACGTTCACGAGCGAGAAGACCAGGTATCCGATCATCGCGACCATGAAGACCTTCGTCGCCTTCTTGGATGCACGCACCTTGCCGCTGGCGAAGAGGGCGAGTGTCACGCCGACCACGGCCAGCGTCGCGAGCGAAGCCTGGAGGACGATGCCTTCCCAGATGAACTCGAAGAACGCCGAGATCGCACCGACGAAGAGCCCCTCGAAGGCCGCGTATGCCCAGATGAGCGCGGGGCGGATCTTCTTGCGGGAGGTGAAGATCACGACCATCGCGAGGACGAAACCGCCGAGCGCGCCGATGAGCCACGGGGCCATCGACGGCATGCTGGTCGGCACCGCAGGGTCGACAGTCGCCATCGACCAGATCCAGCCGACAGCCGCGGTCGCCAGCAGGATGGCGAACAGGCCGATCGTCTTGATGACGGTGTCTTCGACCGTCATCCGTCCGGTCTCGATCGCGCCGGCCGACGGGGCCGCGTAGGCACCCTCGAGCTGCGCGTTCACCGCGGCATCCGTCGCCGCTGCCTGGGTGGATGCGTACTGCGTCTGCGCGCCGAAACCGGGCTGGCCGCTCGTCGGGTAAGCGCGGCCCGCGCCTTGCTCCTGGAACGCGGGGTTGTTGAATGCGGGGTTGTTTCCAGCCGCCACGAGTTCACACTCCAAAGTTCGTGAAAAACAGCCGTCTGCTGTTGATCAAGGGTATCGGATGGGTGCGCTCGTATGACCGGCGACCGCTGTGAAGCCGCTATGAACGACTAGCCTGAGCGCGTGAGCAGGCCCCTCATCATCGGCCACCGCGGTGCGCCCGGCTACCGCCCCGAACACACGCGCGGCTCCTATGAGCTGGCGATCGAGATGGGCGTGGATGCCGTGGAACCCGACATCGTCGTCTCGAACGACGGGATCCTCGTCATCCGCCACGAGAACGAACTGTCGACGTCGACCGATGTCGCAGATCATCCGGAGTTCGCGCAGCGCCGCACGACCAAACGCATCGATGGACTCGACCACGTGGGATGGTTCGCCGAGGACTTCACCTGGGACGAGCTTGCGACCCTCCGATGCCGGGAGCGGATTCCCGGCATCCGTCCGGGAAGCGCCTCCTTCGACGACCGGGAGCCTCCGTTGCGTCTTCGTGACCTGCTTGCGCTGCTCGATGACCATCGCGCTCGCGGTCGGGAGGTCATCCCGGTGATCGAGGTCAAGCACGCGTCCTACTTCGAGGAGTGCGGCCACGACATGGCAGCGCTTCTGGACACCGAGCTCGCCTCGACGGGATGGAAGGGTCGTCGGGTCGTGATCGAGTCGTTCGAACTGACGATCCTTCGCCGACTGCGCGAGCGCGGGACGCACGCCGAACTGGTGTTCCTGCTCGAAGCGGGCGGCATCCCCGCCGATCAGCTCACGGACCCGACCTCGCGGAGCTACACCGAATGGATGACGCCCGAGGGATTGGATGTCCTCGCCGCCCATGTCGACGGGATCAGCCCCGACAAGACCGTCATCCTCGCGCCGGATGCCGGGGGTCGCGCGACGGGTCCGGCACCTGTGGTCGCCCGGGCGCACGAGCGGGGGCTGGCTGTCTTCACCTGGACGTGTCGTCCCGAGAACGCGTTCCTCCTGCCCCCGTTCCGTACGGGCGATCTCGCGGACTACGGCGACTGGCGCAGCGAATGGGCAGTGCTCGCGCGGGCGGGTCTTGACGGTGTCTTCGTCGATCATGCCGACCTCGGCGTCGAAGTGTTCGGCACCGAACCGATCGGCGAGGGGGGTTGACACTCCGGGTACGGCGCGGGAGCCTAAACCCACGGTAGCGGCGGCACCGCGGGGTGCCGCGGGGGGTGATTGCGGTGGCCGGGACGCACGCGGATACACTCCGTGTGCAGCCGTGGGCACAGGTGGCGATCGTCCTGATATCCACGGTGACGCTCGTCGCCGGAGTCGTCGTCGATGGGTCCCCGTTGGTTGTTCCCGTAGCGATCTCTCTCGCGGCCCTCATCGGTGGGACCATCGTCGTGTTTTGGGTTGAACGGCGCGAGACCTCCGTCGACACCCGGTGGCTCGCGGTTGTTCCGTTGATCGACATCGTCGCCATCGCCGTCATCGCCGCACCGCTGTCTCACGAACTGCAGCTGGCCAGTGCCCTGGTGATCCTCCCACTGAGCTGGTTGGCGGTCGCCTTCGATCCGGTGTCGATCGTGATCGGTGTGCTCGTGTCGGCATCCGCCCCCGCATCCCACGCGCTGGCGACCGACTCCTGGCCGCAAGAGGCTGTGGACTGGGTTCCGTTCGTGTTGGCACCCATCGTCATGGCGGTGTTCGCGACGTCTGCCTACGTCGTCGGTCGGCAGCTGCGTGAGAACCAGCGTGCGACCGACGCGACGATGGAGCGGCTGCGGGAGGAGTCCCGGGCGCGGGCTGCGGATGTCGCGACGATGACCGCTATCGAGGAGGGGACCGAAGATGCCGTGGCCGTCTTCGACCGTGCCGGTGCGCTCCTGCGGATCAACGCGACGGCACGACGCCTGGCATGGCAGGCGAGGCTCGACTTCCGCCGACCGGGATTGGGTGATCACCGCGTGTTCGCTGCCGATCGCCTCAGCCCCGTGACCTTCCCCGATGAGGCGGTGAAGACCATCATCGATCGGATGTTCACGATCGAACACGTCGCGTGGCTGGGGGCGCCCGGCGATCAGGTCGCGGTGCATTACCGGATGTTCCCGATCGCCACGGAGGGTGAGCTCGTCGGCGCGGCCATCATCGCCCACGACGTCACCGAACTGGTGGAGGGCATCGAGGTGCGCAATCGCTTCCTCGACTCCGTCGGGCACGAGCTGCGAACGCCGCTGACCGTTCTGCTCGGTGAGACCGATCTCGCCCTCATGAGCGATGTCCCTGAGTCGGTCGCGAGCCGCCTCGCGGCGATAGACGCCGCAGCGAGTCGTCTGCTCACGACGGTGGAACACCTGACCGCTGCAGGCCGCGAGTCGGTGGCGATGCTGCGGGACACTGCCGAGGTTGCGATCATCACAGGCGACACCGTCGCCACCCATCGCCCCCTTGCCGACGAGTGCGGTGTCACGCTGCACGTGAGTAATCGGGCTGTCGGCCACTCGCACGTCGACACGCGCGCGTTCCGCGCCATCTTGACGGAGATCCTCGTCCACGCGATTCGGTTCACACCGGCCGGCGGCGAAGTCGTCGTCAGCACCGACGTTCTGGGTGACAGTCGTCCCGTCGTCGAGATCCGCGATACCGGCGTCGGGATGACAGAGACGGAGCGCCGTCGTGCGTTCGAGAGGTTCTACCGATCCGACTATGCGCGTGACAACGCGATACCGGGCGCCGGGGTGGGCCTGTCGATAGCGAAGAAACTCGCCGACCAGGCCGGTATCGGTGTCGAGTTGCTCCCCGCAGTAGGCGGGGGACTCTCGCGCGCCTCGTGCTTCCGCGCGCCACGGCTGACCCGATCACTGCCGCCGCCGAGGAGTCGGATGACGCGTGACGATTCGACGGAGATCCGTGCGCAAGGGGTGAGCTGACATGGATGGTCGCCTGCGGCACGGCGGGGGGGAACGGTTGTTCACCGCCGATGGCCCGCGCGTGCCATCCGACCCCGGGGCACGCATCGTGCTGTCGCTGCGAACCCAGCCCTGGACACAGCTCGCGTTGCTCGCAGCCGCCGTCGGGGTCACGGCAGTCGCACAGATCTACGGCAACGGTGTGCTCACGCCGGCTGCGCTCGCCGGTCTCGGCCTCATCCTTGCCGGGGCGATCGCCAGCGGCATCCTGGCGCGGGTGCAGCCGCAGTCGCATACGGGGTGGATCGCGCTCATCCCTCTCGCGGCGCTCGTCGGTATCCCGCTGATCCGCAACGATGCCCTCGAGGTGGTCGACGGCATCGGCTTCATGATGGTCTTCCCGCTGGTCTGGCTCGGCGCGGGGTTCTCGCTGCCCCCGATCGTCGTCGGCATCCTGCTCGCGGGGGCGATTCCCCTCATGCCTTCAATCAGTGCGGGTCGCGCGCCGGACTCCGCGCCCGAGTGGATCGCGTTCGGGTTGTTCCTCGCGTTCGCTGCGCTCATCGCACTCTCGGCGTTCGGGACCGGTCATCAACTTCGACGCGAGGTCGCCAACCGTGAGGCCGCCCTTGCTTCCTCGGAGGCAGCAGCCGAGGCGAGGGAGCGCCTTTCGGCCATCCTGCAGGCAGTCTCGGAGGCCACCGATAACGCCGTTCTGGTCTTCGGCCCTGATGGGAGCGTCCTCACGGCGAACGACGCCGCCCATCGCCTGGCCCGACTGGCCGGAATCGACTTGACCGGAGAACCCGCGCTGGCCGGTCGAAAGATCTACTCCGCAGACCGCCGGACGCCGCTGTTCCCCTCGCCACAGACCGTGACGGCACTCGCCCGCAGCGGCGAGGTGCGCGGCCGCATCGCGTGGCTCGGCGACACCGACCAGGTCGCGGTGAGCTATTCGGCCAGGCCGATCTTCCGGGGCGGTGAGCCCCTGGGCACGGTCCTCATCGCCCACGACGTCACCGACCTCGTGGAGGCGATCGAGGTGCGCGATCGCTTCCTGGATGCCGTGAACCACGAACTGCGAACCCCGCTGACCGTGCTCATGGGAGAGACGGAACTGGCGCAGACCGAGGAGGTCTCTCCCCGGGTGGCAGCCCGCCTCGAACGGGTGGATTCGGCCGCACAGCGCCTGTTCACCACCGTCGAACATCTGCTCTCGGCGTACCGTACGTCGGTACGCGCGCTCCCGAACACGACGAGCGTCGCCCTGACCGTCGGGGACGTGATCGAGCGCCTTTCGTCCCTCGCCCGTGAGCACGAGGTGACCGTGGCCTTCACCGATCACGGCGTGCAGAACGCGAGCGTGGATGCCCGCAGTCTGGGCGGCATCATCGAGGAGCTTCTGCGAAACGCCGTGCTCCTTTCGCCCCGCGGTGCCACTGTGGCGGTGCACGCCAGCCGCGAGCGGGATCGGCCGATGATCGAGATCACAGACAGTGGTGTCGGCATGAGCGACAGTGAGCGGCGGCGTGCGTTCGACCGGTTCTACCGCACCGACTTCGCCCGTGAGCAGGCGGTGCCGGGGGTGGGGCTCGGTCTCTCGATCGCGCGGAACCTCGCCGATGCGAACGGCATCTCGATCGAACTCGAGCCCGGGCCTTCAGGCGGGACCCGTGCACGCCTCACCCTGCCGCCGGCGAGTCCCGCCGCGGGCGCGCTGGGCTGACGGTTTCCATCGTGCCGTCGGGGTCCGCGAGGCGCTGAAAGCCTCGCGTAGGGTGGCACCATGGATGCCGCCACTGATCCGACCGGAGCTGTAGCGACGGGCATTGTCGCGACCGGTTTGCGTCGCTCGTTCGGCAGGGTCGAGGCGGTCCGCGACGTCTCGTTGCGTGCGCGCGCGGGAGCCGTCACGGGTCTTGTCGGCCCCAACGGCTCGGGCAAGACGACACTGTTCCTCATGCTCGCCTCGCTGCTGACTCCGGACGCCGGCACGATCCGCATCGGTGACGTGGATCCGATCGAGCAGCCCCACGCGGCGCGTGCGCTCCTCGGTTGGATGCCGGACTCCCTGGGCACCTGGGGGGCGCTGTCCGCCCGGGAGACGCTGATCGTCACGGGGCGACTGCACGACCTTCCGAAGGATGCTGCCAGGGCGCGCGCGGACGAGCTTCTCGAGCTCGTCGAACTGACCTCGCTCGCCACCGCGCCGGCTCGCGTGCTCTCACGCGGACAGAAGCAACGTCTCGGGCTTGCGCGCGCGCTCGTGCACGACCCGCGCGTGCTCCTGCTCGACGAACCCGCATCGGGGCTCGACCCTGCTGCCCGCGTCGAGCTCCGGCACCTGCTGCGCCGGTTCGCCGCTGAGGGCCGCACGGTGCTCGTGTCCAGCCATGTGCTCGCAGAGCTCGAGGAGGTCATCGATGATGCGGTGTTCCTTCTCGAGGGCAGCTCCGTGGAGGCTGGCGCGGCGATCGCCGGGCGGCGCACCCGCGACTGGCGAATCCGGGTCCTCGGCCAGCCGACGGATGCCGCCGCCTCGGTTGCCGCGGCGCTCGAATGGTCGGCGGATGCGGTGCGCATCGACCGGTCGGATCTGCTGATCGCGCTCGCGACGGACGAAGACGCCGCCGGGGCGCTGCGCCGACTGGTCGAGCGCGGCATCCCGGTGACCGAGTTCGCACCAGCCGTCGGAGATCTGGAACAGACGTTCCTCGACCTGCGCGGGGGTGAGGGCGCATGAGCGGGTCGCGCCTGTGGACCCTGGTCCGCCTCGATCTGACCCAGCGGGTGCGCAACGTCGCCTGGTACGTGATGCTCGGCGTATTCGCCGCGATCCTGGTCGTCGTGACGGCCCTGTCGTTGCTCTCGTTCTCGTACGCGGGAGGCGCGGGCGCGGGCGCGGGCGTCTACTCCGTTGTGGTCTTCGTCGTGCTGCTGCTGGCGGTCCTCGTCTCGCCCACCCTGTCGGGCAACGCGATCAACGGTGATCGGGATGCCGCGAACCTCGCGCCCGTGCAGGTGACGCTCGCGACGACAGCCGAGATCGTGCTCGCCAAGTTCGTGGCGGCGTGGCTCACGGGACTCTCGTTCGCCGTGATCGCCGTGCCGTTCATGCTCGTCGCCGCAGTCAGCGGCGGCGTCGACCCGCTCGTGGTGTTCGTGTCCCTCGTCGTGTTGATCGTGGAGATCGCGATCATCGCGGCGATCGGTGTGGGCCTCAGCGGGATCCTGGCCCGCCCGTTGTTCTCGGTCGCCGTTACCTATCTGGTGGTCGCGGCCCTCGTCATCGGCACGCCTATCGCGTTCACCCTCGGTGGGGCTGCGGTCCGGACAGAGGTCACCCAGTCCTACCGCAGCTACGTCTACGACGAGTCGGGGATGACCGCGAACCCGCCCGAGTGCGGCCCGTGGGAGACCACCACCTACGAGGTGCCGAGGTTCGACACCGTCTGGTGGATCCTGTCGGCGAATCCGTTCGTCATCCTCGCCGATGCGACACCGGCGCGCTTCGACGCGAGCGGGTACCCGGAAGACCTCTTCGGGAACTTCTCCTACCTCGTGCGCAGCGCTCAGATCCCGCCCGAGTCAGAGCGCGTCTCGTGGGATGACTGCGCCCGGATGCCGCAGCCTCAGCAGCAGCTCACACCCGAGCAGCTCTACAACCAGACGACACCGAGCTGGTTCGTGGGGCTTGCCGTGCAGCTCGTGCTGGCAGCGGCGCTGCTGTGGTGGGGCGGGTCGCGCACCAGAACCCCGTCACGCACGCTGCCGCCCGGCACGCGCATCGCCTGACTCGAACTCCCAGTAGCGTTAGGGAATGAGTTCGGCGGTGCGGCGCAGCATCCTCGCTGTTGTCACGGTCGTCGTGCTGCTCGCCCTGGGTGCCGGCGTTGCTGTTGTCGTGACTGATGCTCTCGGCATCCGTGCCGAACCCGCGGTCCAGATGCAGCCCGAGCCGCCTGCCGGCGCCCCCGCGATGGCGGTCGTCGCGCCGCCGCGGTTCACGTCCGTCGATGCTCCGAACGGCCCCCGCTACGACGCGGCGCTCGATGAACTGCTGGATGCCGTGACCGACGCGCCGCGCCGGGGCGCCGATGCGAGTCTCACGGTGACGGCGGGTGATGACCCGAACGACGAGAGCTATCGCCTCGAGGGTGATGCGTCCGCACTGACCATCGTCGCCGCTGGCGAGGCGGGTGCCGTTCGGGGCATCTACGACGTCGCGGCCCGCATCCGTGCCGGCGAGCCGGCGGTCGTGGACGGGGGAGCCGAGGTGACCTCTCGCCTGCCATTCCGGATGGTCGATCTCGGTGCGGTCGGGGTGATTCCGGATGCCGAGGCCTGGGCTGCCGGAACCGACTACTCGCACGCATCCCGCGCTTTCGAAGACGTCATCCTGCCCGAGGCGCCCTACATCGACGAGGACGCGCTTGCCGAAGCGTATGGCGAGTTCGACGCGTTCTTGCGTCACGTGCTCGCCGACGGCTACAACGCTGTGGCCTTTCCGGGGTTCGTCGAGTATGTGACGTTCGACGGTGTTGACGGCGTGTATGCGGAAGGCGATGATCACCGGGCCCGGGCCCTCGCGCTGCGGGAGGCGTTCACGCCGTTCTGGGATCGGGCCGACGAGCTGGGTATGGACGTTTTCCTGCGCACCGACATGCTCGCTCTCACGAGCCCGCTCGAGCATTACCTCGTGGGCCGGTTCGGTTCGCTCGATACCGCGAATCCCGCGCTGTGGGACGTGTACACGAGCGGGCTCGACGAGTTGTACGCGGCGGCTCGCGCCGTGGACGGCATCCTGATCCGCATCGGCGAAGCCGGCGAGGTCTACGACGTTGCGGGCTGGGACGTGTTCTCGAGGCTGGCGGTGACCGAGGCGCCCCAGGTCCAGGCGATGCTCGCCGCCTTCACGTCGCAGGCCGAGGCATCCGATCGCGAGGTGATCTTCCGGTCGTGGAGCGTCGGGGTCGGCGCCGTCGGCGACATGCACACCAATGTGGAGTCCTACGACGAAGTACTGGCCGGTATCGACTCGCCCGCGCTGATCGTGTCGACGAAGTACACCCTCGGTGACTTCTACAGCTGGCTGCCTCTCAACGACACTCTCGCGCAGGGCGACCAGCGCCGCATCATCGAGTTCCAGAGCAGGCGCGAGTTCGAGAACTTCGGGGCGTTCCCGAACGATCTCGGTCCCGAATACCAGTACGCACTGCAGACTCTCGTGGCCGAGAACCCCCGTATCGAGGGCGTCTGGGTGTGGACCCAGGATGGCGGCCCGTGGCGCGCCGGTCCCATGACGCTGTACCTGAAGACCGGCTTCTGGCAGTTGTACGAACTGAACACGCAGCTTGCCGGTGCCTTGGCGCGGGACCCCGATACCGATGTCGCCGCGATCACAGCAGGATGGGCGCGCGAGTGGTTCAGTGACGATCCCACAACCGTGTCGGCGATCACCGAGGCCATGGCGCTCTCGCGTGAGGCGATCACGCAGGGTCTGTACATTCAGCCGTTCGCTGAGCAGCGGGTGTTCGCCATCGGGCTCGAGCCGCCGCCGATGATGTGGATCTTCGAGTGGGACATCCTCACCGGCGACTCCGCTGTTCTCGATGTCATCTACGAGGTGTCACGGGACCAGATCGATGAGGCGATCGCGGGTGGGGAGCGGGCGGCCGCCGCTGTCGATGAGATGCAGGCGCTGGTCTCGGGCACGGATGCGGCGACGTGGCGTGACTCCGCAATGCGGGACGCGTTCCTGGGAACTCTCGCCTACGAAGCCGACGTCCTGCACCTGCTCTCTTCATACCGGGCGATGATCCTGCATCAGGCGCAGTGGCACGATACCGGGTCGGCAGAGGCCTACGCGGCGTGGCAGGCCGACCGGGACGCGTTCGCTGCCCTCGCCGCTGAACACACGGCGACCTACGCCGGCGACGTGGACTACCCGGCGTACAACCTGACCGCGGCCCAGCTGGGTGTCGAGCGGGCTGATCGTGATCTCACGATGGCGTGGATTGCCCGCATCCTTCTTGCGCTCGCCGTCGCATGGGTCGTGATCGGGATGTTGTCGTCGCGCACGCGACTTGTGCGCCGGCCCGGTGCCGCGGCTGCGCGGGCTGCGTGGCTCGCGGCGACGCGACCATGGCGGGCACGGGAATCGACCCTGGGGATGCTGCCGCTTGACCGGTGGCTGTTGATCATCGTCCCGGGCGGTCTGCTCGTCGCGACCCGCGCTGTGCAGACCTCGCTCTTGTCGTGGACCCACCTGGCCGTCGTGCTCGGAGCCTGGCTGGTGTTCCTGGTCGTCGTGCGCTTGTTCGTGCGGGAGCGTTCGCCGTGGCCGGTGATCGCCGCCGTCGGTGGCGTGCTGGTGTTGCGCAGCATCCTGACCCTCCTCGCGCTTTCGTTCACGGGTCCAGGCGGATACTGGTTCGCCTTCTGGACCGATCCGCTTCGCCGTTCGATCTACATCACGATCGCGTTTGCGCTGTTCGTGTGGTTGTTCGTCGCAGCCGGATGGGCTCTGTCGAGCCAGTTCGGCGCACGTCGGGCTACCGGGATCGTGTTGGCTGGTGTCGGGGCCGGGCTGGCGATTCCCGCTGCCGTTATCGGGCTCGTGGGCCTCGAGTCGGCGCTGACGCTGTGGAATGACGAGATGGGGCTGCTGCCGTGGGGTCTCGCGCGGATCCTCGGCATCACGACCTATCTCGACATCCCGCCCGATACGCCTTGGTTCGCGGCGGGCTTCGGTGCTGTGGTCGCGCTGGTCGGCGTGTTCCTGGCGCTGACCTGGCGGCGTGACGATGTGACGAGCTGACGACAGGCGGCACGTCCCATTGCTCACGGGGCAGCGCTGTAGCGCGATCCCGGCGGTGCTGACGTGCTCGATGCCGTCGCTGGTGGTGCAGCGTGTGCGGGCGCGGATTGCGCTGACCAGGCCTGGTCGGGCGGTGCAGTAGGTGCGGGCGTGGGCGGCGCTAACCCCGCCGCGCCGGGCGGTGCAGTCGGTGCAGGCGGGATGCGCCAGGGCGGACGCTGAGGCGGCGCGGGCGGATCCCACGCCCAGGCCCACGGCGCATTCGTGCGGAGTCTCCGGGGCTGGGTCTCGGTTCCGTCTGGTGATCGGTGCCCGGGTGGCGGGATCAGGATGAAGGGGCCGAGTCCGTCGCGAACTATTCGCCACCCGTTGTTGTGAAGCTGCATGTGATGGAACCGGCACAGCAGGATGCCGCGGTCGATGTCGGTCCTACCGCCGTGTGCAACGTGATCGATGTGGTGCGATTCGCAGTAGGCGGCGGGCACCGGGCATCCGATTCCGGCGCACCCGCCGTCGCGGATCGCGAGCGCCAGCTTCTGCTTCGTGCTGAACAGTCGCTGCTCGCGCCCGAGGTCCAGGGGATTGCCCCGGCTGTCGACCGTCACGTCGATGGAGCCGTGCTGGCAGAGGGTGCGGTCGATGATCGCTCCGGGGAGGGCATCTCCGCCGTCTTCGGTGTGACCTGTCGCGACCATGCGGCCGAGCGGGTCGCGGGGGCCTGACTGGTCCTTGACGATGACCATGCGCACGCCAGGCTGGCGGACACCGAAGACATCGGCGGCGTCGGCTACCGCGCCGGCGCGCAGCACGTCGACGAGAAGGTCGTATTCGAGCTGTTCGTTGGTGCGCGGATCGGCGACGAGGTCCGCAGCGGCGGCGCGCTCGGCATCCGTGACGAACCGCGGCCCGCCGCGCCGGGGTCGCAGAGCCGCAGCGAGCATCGACCGCACGAACAGCGCCATCTCGTCGTCGAACGTGATGTGGCCGTGGTGTTGGCCGTGCTGGTCGATCCACATCCGTAGCGAGCGCTTCTCGTAGCGGGCCTGGAACCGATTCGCCGCACCCGCAGGGTCGAGGATGTCGCGCATCTGCCGTGCTCGGCTTCGCAACTCCTCGACAGATGCGCCGTCGACCGCCTCGTCGACGAGTGTTTCCGCCGCAACTGACCAGGCGAGAGCGGCCGATGTCGGGTCGACGCCCGCGGCTTCGGGTTCCCCGAGTCCGCCGCGGATAGCGTCGTGCTGGGAGGGTGTCAGTCGCCCCTCGAGCAGGGCCGCGCGCAGCGGCGCGTGCCACGGCACGCGCGAAGCAGCGGTGTCGGACGATTCGGTTCCGGAGGGATCTGCGCCGGGCGACGGTGCGCCGTCGTGATCGTGAGCGCCGCTGCTCCCGGCATCCGCCGGCGCGCCTGACGTCTCACCTTCATCGAGCAGGGCGGCCCCGACGCGCAGCTGCCGCAGCGCGTCAGCGCGACTTCCGCCCGTGATCGACTGGATCAGCGCGGCAGGCGACGCGTGCCCCTGGCCCGCGGCCAGTCCCGAATGCCCCTGTTCGCGCCGGGACCTGGTCGCGGCGACGCCGGCGATCACCGACTGGAGGCGCTCGGCATCATTGGCGATCGCCGTGACATGACGCAGCACCTCCAGCACGGAGGCGTCGGACAGCGCCGCTGCGCCGGCGGGCAGGCCCGTGGGCTCGACATCCAGCTCGGCGAACACAGCGAGCAGATCGAGCCGCTCGCGCATTGCCGTGAGGATGTTCATGTCTTCACTACATCACCAACCTCCGACATTGACAGCCCGCGGCCCGCGCACGAAAAGTGCCTGTGGACAGGGATTTGTTTTAGCCTCCTGGGGAGGAGGCGACCTAAAGCATCGGATGCGGCTCGGCGCTCAGATCGGCATCCGGCGGCCTGCGGAAGGGTGTTCCGGCGCATCGCGAGTCGACCTACTCTCGCGACATGTGGTTCGACAGCTGGTCAGATATCGTCCGAGTGCTTCTCGTCGGAATCGCGTCCTACGCGGTCCTCATCGCCTCGATCCGGATCTTGGGCGAACGCACGCTCGCGCAACTCAACGCCTTCGACTTCGTCGTCACCGTCGCGCTCGGATCGACGCTCGCGACGATCCTGCTGACCTCGGACGTCGCGTTCGTCGAGGGGATCGTCGCCCTCTCGCTGCTGCTCCTGCTGCAGGCGGTGGTCGCGTTCGCGACGGCGGTTTCGCGCCGCATCCGCGCCCACGACGTCCGCGCCCACGCTGTTGCGTTCGATCGAAGCGGGGGCTTATGAACGACGGATGACTGATGCGTCGGGGAATGCTGATCGGTGCGGTCGCTGCGGCATCCATCGCGCTGACCGGATGCGCGGGGCAGGCTTTGGGCGCGCCCACGCCGACCGGTTCGGCATCACCTTCGCCTGCCGGAGTCTCCGGCACCGGCCCGACGGGCTTTCCCGGGGTCGACTTCCCCCTTGAGGCCGGTGCCCGCTCGGTCGCTGTCGAGTTCGAGTGCAGCAGTGGCCCTTACACCGTCGAACTCTCCGACTCGATGATGCTCGGGCAGCCGCCCTACTCGGGGAGTGCGCTTCGAGCCCCGTGACGGTGACCTGGCCGGTCACGGAGCGAACCACTGAAACGATGAGTGTCACGGTTAGGACGAGCGTCGACACGCTCACCGTCGTTTCCCGCGCCGGAAAGCCGAGACTCCTCGACGCGACGGCGGGAGTCGAAACTGCTGACGGCCGGATTTGGTCGCTGCCGGAGGAGCGCGGAATTGCGGGGGTTGGGACGTCCTGCCGCGGAGAATCAAGGGGTGCGGGCTGCGATCAACTCTCGTGTCGTTCGGTTCTGATCAGCGGACTCGGTCTGAATCTGCGCGGGTTGTGTCCACATGGTGTCCACCGCAGGGAGCGTCGGCCCCGCATCGGTCATGTCGTTGTCTGGTCCCTCTCCGGTCGACATCCCGGGCTCGCCAAGTTGCTCGGATTCGTCAACATCGCCATGGTGCTCGCAGCATTTGTTCTTGTTCTCGCGGTCGTAGTTCTCGTCACGCCGTGCGTCGACCCACGAAGAAGCGAGAGTTGATCTTTGCTCGGGTTGTGTCGTCGCTGATGGTGATCTTCTTAATCGTTCGGCCGGTGCTGGTGGTGTCCGCCTCTGTGCTCGATGAGAATGTCGTCGAGCAAAGATCGCGGCGCGGGCAGGCGAGCAAATGGGTGAGACATTCCAAGTCGACTGCCCGGCCGCGCCCAGCGCGGCCGCAGGGACCGCATTCACCTGCGCGGCTACCGATGATGCCAGCACTGTATGGACCGTCCACGTCGCGGTCAATGCGGACAGTACCGTCGACTAGGAAGTGCTCCGCTGATTGCGAGCGACCGTCTATCGCGAAGGGGAACTATTGTCGGGTATCTGGGACCGCTGGGGTGCGCTGACGAGCTCGATGATGAGTATCCGCGCGCCTTCGCAGCCTGCTCGGCGCCAAACCGTCCCACCCGATCGTCTGAGGGAGGCGCTCTTCGAGACTGTCGCTGGTGCTTGACGCCCAGGCTCAGTGCTTCGCGCCACTCGCCAGTAGTGCCCCTTATCGTGGTGTAGTTCGCGGTGGCCCGTCCGCTCGTCGTAGACGTGGGCGCGGTCACCGTGTAGTCCCTTCGAGGAATCTCCTACAACCCACTCGAAAGGCATCTTCACGATGACCGCACCTCATATTATCTAGGTGATACGGCGTCGCAGTTCGCGGGCGGTCTGCTCATCAAGGATGAGCTGCGTGATTATTCCCGCGCGAAGAGCCGCCAGTAGAGGGATGACCTTGTTCTCTCCGGCGACGGCGCACACGCGACGCGGTATGCGCGTGAGCTCCGCTGGCGTGGGACCGGTTGCACGTTCGTTCAAGGCAAGGTCTTCGTACGTCCCATCGGCTCGGAGGAACACCGTGCAAACGTCGCCGACCACTCCGGCCGACTCGAGCACACGAATGTCGTCTGGTTCGAGGTACCCCGCCGAGTAGACATGGCTAGGCACCTGGCCAGTCACGGCACCGATCGAGAACAGGGCGATGTCCGCCTGCCGCTGCACCTCGAGCACCCGCGCGATGGAGCGCTCACGCCACATCGCGTGTCGCGTGCTGGCATAGTCGAAGAAGGCAGGCACCGGAAACGACTGCACCCGCGCATCGAACGCCTCACCGAATCGAGAGATCAGGTTGTCCACATAGTCGACGCCCGACGTGCGGTTGTTCGCACCCCCGTTGAGCTGAACGATGACGCTTCCGCGCGTCGGCTTCTTCGTGAGATGCTGCGACACCGCGCCGAGAGTTCTTCCCCACGCGATCCCGAGGATCATGTCTGAATCGAACCAGTCGGTCACCATCTTGGCTGTGGCGGTGGCCACCTGATCCAGACGCTTCTGCATCGATGCGGAGTCGCTGACGGGCACCACATAGGCCTCGACGCCGAATTGCTCCGCGATGAGGTGGGCAACCTCCGGGGCATGTGAGGGGGTCGGGCGCAGCGTCACGCTGACGAGCCCTGACGACCGGGCTTCTTTGAGAAGTCGTGACACGGTCGATCTCGACATGTGCAACCGCTGAGCGATCGTCTCCATTTTGATGTCCTGGAGGTAGTACATCGAGGCCGCCGCCAGGATCATTTCGTCCTTACTCATAACTCTTCTGCACATTCGTGCAGGATCCATGCGCGATTTGGCACCATACGTCCCAAGGCTAATACGCTTCAGGCTGTCCGCGGGAGATTCCGCCGGTCCTCAAGAACGGAACGCCATGCTCGACACTCGCCTCACGAAGGAATCCCGCGACCGCGCCCTCGCGCGTCTATCCGAGAGCTCACGACCGGGGCGAGAGCTCGATGTCCTGGTGATCGGAGGCGGCATCACCGGTGCCGGCATCGCCCTCGATGCGGCGAGTAGGGGTCTCGAGACCGTGGTAGTCGAGGCGCAGGACTGGGGCGCGGGAACATCGTCTCGCTCGAGCAAGCTCGTGCACGGGGGTCTCCGCTACCTGCAGATGCTCGACTTCAAGCTGGTGTTCGAGGCATTAGCCGAGCGCGACCTCCTCCTGACCACCGTGGCCCCTCACCTAGTGCGCCCCGTGCCGTTCCTCTACCCATTGCGCCACCGGGTATGGGAGCGTGCCTTCGTGGGCGCGGGCATCGCCCTCTACGACGTGCTCGCGACCCTCCGACGGGGAAAGCGCGCCCTCCCCTGGCATCGCCACCTCAGCCGTGCCGACCTCGACCGGGTCTTCCCGGACCTCAGCGCGCGGGCGGCCGTCGGGGCGATCGAGTACTGGGACGCGACGGTGGACGACGCGAGATACGTCACGACACTCGTGCGCACCGCGGCGGGGTACGGGGCACAGGCGGCCACGCGCATACAGGTGGTGGAGCTGACCAAGAACGGCGCCGGTGTCGTCGACGGGGCGCTGCTGCGCGACCTCGAGACGGATCGCGTGATCGCCGTCAAGGCGCGCCATGTCATCAGCTCAACCGGTGTCTGGACCGAGCAGTCTCAGGCTCTCGCCGGCGAGACCGGCGGGCTGCGGGTGCTGGCCTCCAAGGGCATACACATCGTCGTCCCCCGCGACCGGATCGAGGGCGACGCGGGTCTGATCCTGCAGACGAAGAAGAGCGTCCTCTTCGTGATCCCGTGGTCGCGGTACTGGGTCATCGGCACGACCGACACCCCCTGGACTGAAGACCTCGTCAATCCCGCCGCACACGCCCGCGACATCAACTACGTGCTCGACGAGGCGAATGCGGTGCTGGAAAAGGCGCTCACACACGACGACATCATCGGCACGTGGGCCGGGCTGCGCCCGCTGCTGCAGCCGGGCACCAAGGACGGCACCGCATCAGAGAAGGTGTCGCGCGAGCACGCGGTCGCCTCGCCCGTCCCGGGGTTGACCGTCATCGCCGGCGGCAAGTTCACCACGTACCGGATCATGGCGCGGGATGCCGTCGACTTCGCCTTAGGCGCCGAAGCGGCCGCCGCGCGACCATCGATCACACAGACCCTCCCGCTCGTGGGCGGGCGCCCTTCGACCGACGGCGCCCCGGGCGCCCTCGCACGCCAGTTCGGCTGGGACGCGGCGATGGTCGATCACCTGCTGCACCGGTACGGCTCCGACATCCGCGACATCGCCGAGATCTGCGACCGCGACGAGACCATGTCCCGCCCGCTTGAGCATGCGCCCGCCTATCTGCGCGCGGAAATCGCGTACGCCGTCAGCCATGAGGGTGCGCTGCACCTGGAGGATGTGATGCACCGTCGCACCCGCATGGTCTACGAGTACGCCGACGAAGCGCTGGCGGCCCTTCCCGAGGTCGCCCGTATCGTCGCCGGCGAATTGGGCTGGTCAGACGCGCGGCGCGACGAGGAGGTCGCGGCGTATACCGCCGTGGCCGACGCGGTCGCCGCTGCGGCGCGCACGAGCGATGACGCTGCGGCCGCGCGCGCCAGGGCGGCCGCCCCCGGAGTCGCCGCCATGTCGCCGCGTCCCTGATCGCCGATCCCCCCATCCCACCCCTCACACGCTTCGATGGAGAGCACCCCGTGACACGATACGTATTGTCGATCGACCAGGGCACGACGAGCACTCGCGCGATCGTGTTCGACCACTCGGCGTCGATCGTGGCCAGTGGACAGCTCGAGCATCTCCAGCACTTCCCCCGGGCGGGATGGGTCGAGCACGACGCCATCGAGATCTGGGACAACGTGCGCGAGGCCGTGGGACTCGCGCTCACCCGCGCGAACCTGACGCACGGCGACATTGCCGCGGTCGGACTCACGAATCAGCGCGAGACCACCATCGTCTGGAACCGCCACACCGGAGTCCCCGTGTGCCGGGCCATCGTCTGGCAGGACACGAGGACGCAGCGGATCGTCGAGGACCTCTCGCGCGAGCACGGGGTCGATCGGTACACGGCGAGCGTCGGCCTGCCGCTGGCGACCTACTTCGCTGGCCCCAAGGTGAAGTGGATCCTGGACAACGTCGTCGGCGCCCGTCAGGCCGCCGACGACGGCGACCTGCTCTTCGGCACGGTGGACACCTGGGTCCTCTGGAACCTCACCGGCGGCGTGGAGGGCGGCATCCATGTCACCGACGTCACCAACGCCTCCCGCACGATGCTGATGAACCTCGACACTCTGGCCTGGGACGAGCAGATCGTGGCGGACATGGGTATCCCGATGTCGATGCTCCCGCAGATCCGGTCCTCGTCTGAGGTTTACGGTGTCGGTCGCGAGCACGGGATGCTCCCCGGAGTCCCGATCGCCGGAGTTCTGGGGGACCAGCAGGCAGCGATGTTCGGTCAGGCCTGCTTCAGCGAGGGCATGGCCAAGAACACCTACGGAACAGGGAACTTCCTGCTGCTGAACACGGGCCCCACGCGCGTGCACTCTGAGAACGGACTGCTCACTACCGTCTGCTACAAGATCGGGGACGCCCCGGCCGTCTACGCGCTCGAGGGATCGATCGCCGTCACAGGCTCCCTCGTGCAATGGCTGCGGGACAACCTCGGCATGTTCTCGGACGCGTCAGAGATCGAGCCGCTGGCCCGTGAGGTCGAAGACAACGGCGGCGCGTACTTCGTGCCGGCGTTCTCCGGACTGTTCGCCCCGTACTGGCGGCCGGATGCCCGTGGTGCTCTGCTCGGGCTCACCCGCTACGTCACGACGCAGCACATCGCCCGTGCGGCCCTGGAGGCCACCGCTTATCAGACGCGCGAGGTAGTCGAGGCGATGAACGCGGATTCGGGCATCGCGCTGGCCGAGCTTCGCGTCGACGGCGGGATGGTGGCCAACGAGCTGCTCATGCAGTTCCAGGCGGATCAGCTCGGTGTAGATGTGCTGCGCCCCGAGATCCTCGAGACCACCGCCCTCGGTGCGGCCTACGCCGCCGGCATTGCTGTCGGATTTTGGGGCGGTCAGGACTCCGTCACCGAGAACTGGGGCGAGGCCCAGCGCTGGAACCCCTCGATGCCGCTGCTCGAGCGCGAGCAGCTCTTCCGCAACTGGAAGAAAGCGGTCACCAAGACCATGGGTTGGGTGGACGGTGACGTGGACACCTGACCCCCGACACTCGCTCAGACCGAAACCCCACCGATACCCACACGAAGGAGTAGGGATCTCATGAAAGCAACCTTCCTGAAAAGGAACCCATTCTGGCTCGCGCTGTCACTGGTGCTAATGCTGATGTCCGCGATCGTCGCATCCGCGGTGCAGACGAACGCCGGAACCGTAGCAGTGAAGGACATGAGATGGGAGACGCCGTCGGGCCAGATGATCAGCGCCCTGCTGTTCAAGCCGGATGCCGCGACCGCTGATTCTCAGGCCCCCGCCATCATCGTGTCGCACGGGTGGTGGAACAACCGCGAGATGCAGGATGCCAACTATGTCGAGCTTGCGCGACGCGGTTACATCGTCGTATCGATCGACATGTATGGGCACGGCAACTCGTCGCCGCTCGTGAACAGCCAGGTCGAGCTCGGCGGCACCGGCATGTACGACGTTGTGAAGCTCGTCGCCGATCTGCCGTACGTCGACCCGGAGATGATCGGCGTGTCCGGACACTCGAACGGCGCGCGGGCCGCGAACTTCTCGGTCGCCCTCGACAATGAGGCGGACGAGCAGCTCATCGACGCGGTCTTCCTCGTCGACAATGACCCTGTCTACACCGATGCCGACGGCGCGTACACGAACATCTACGGCACGCGAGATGTCGGTCTGGTCGCCGCCCAGTATGACGAGTTCTTCTTCCGCAGCTACAGCCCGGAGGGTGTCGCGCTGACGCCGCCGCGTGAGTACATCTCGACCCCCAACGCGCAGTCCTTCCTGAACTTCGGCGTGGACCCGGCTGAGGAAGAATCGCGCTCGGCCGGTGAGTTCTACACCGAGGGCGACGCCGATCGCATCGTCTACACCCCAGCGGAGACGCACCCGTGGGGCACGATCTCGAAGACGACGGTCGGGAGCCAGGTCGAGTTCTGGGAGCGGGTCTTCCCCGCGCCGAACGCGATCGAGCCGAGCGCCCAGATCTGGCAGGTCAAGGAGACGGCGACGGCGTTCGGTCTCATCGGCTTCGGCATCTTCCTGGTTGCCTTCACGCGTGCGCTTCTCGGCACCCGCGCCTTCGCCGGCCTCCGGGTCACCGACCCCGCCCCGCTCGCGGCCACGAGCCGCAAGGGCCTGGCCTGGTTCTGGGGCGGCCTGGTCGTCTCGGCGCTGTTCTCGGGCTGGAGCTACGTCTGGCTGAGCCAGCAGCCTGTGATGCAGGGCATTGCTTTCAATGCCGTGCCGACGATCTTCACCCAGGGCGCCGTGTTCTTCATCGCCACTTGGGCGGCGATCAACGGCGTCGCGGGGCTGATCATCATGACGGTCTCCTACTTCGCGTTCGGCAAGAAGAACAGCGTCGACCTGCGGGCCGCTGGGGTTCTGCCCGGCTGGAGGAAGTTCTTCCACGGCATCGGCCTCGGAGCGGTCGTCGTCGCGGCCGGATTCGGCATCGTCTTCGTGCTCGACTACTTCTTCAAGACCGACTTCCGGTTCTGGGTCGTGGCCGTCAAGGCGTTCGGAGCGGACAAGCTGTGGATCGGCCTGCTCTACGTGCCGTTCTTCCTCGTGTACTTCCTCGCGAACTCGGTGGCAATCAACGGCTTCAACCGGTTCACGCTGCGCGGCAAGGAATGGCTCAATACGCTGGTGCTCGCCCTGGCAAACGCGATCGCACCGATCGTACTCGTGATCGCCCAGTATGCGACGTTCTTCATCACCGGTGAGACCATCCCCGGCTTCGGCGGCATCTTCAGCATCTGGCTGTTCCCGGTCATCCTCATCCTGGCGGTCTCGGCCGTGATCTCGCGCAAAATTTACCGTGCGACGAACAACCCGTATATCGGGGGCTTCATCAACGCCGCCGTCGTGACGATCATTTCGGTCTCCAACACGCTAACCGTCGTGTACTGACCAGTCTCACCGAGTCGGACAGAGGGAGCGCTTCCGCCTTGAGGCGGGGGCGCTTCCCCTGTCGCGTCAAGGGGTCAGGCGAAGCCGGCACTGAACCACTTCGCGATCGCATTCGAAAGCCGGATCACCTGATGACCGCCAGATCAGATCCACCGTTATCGGACGGACCCAGTCGAGCTATCCGTGCGCCGACCAGCTGCCCGACCGTGCTGCGAATTTGGTGCCACGCGGGATGACGGTGTGACGCAGGTTCAGCGCAGGATGCCGCGTTGTCTGGCTGTGGAGACGGCTGCGGTTCGTGAGGTGACGGCGAGTTTCGTGAAGATGTGGGCGAGGTGGGATTTGACGGTGGTCTCGCTGACGAAGAGTTCGGTTGCGATGTCGGTATTGGAGTGGCCGGCCGCGACGAGCTCAAGCACCTGCATCTCGCGACTACTGAGGCTTGCTTCGGGGGCTCGCATGCGGCTCAGAAGCCTTGAGGCGATGACGGGAGCGAGGGCGCTTTCCCCTGCGGCGGCGGCCCGGACGGCTGCGGCGAGTTCGTGGGGTGGGGCGTCTTTGAGGAGGTAGCCGCTGGCGCCGGCTTCGACGGCTCCCAGGATGTCGGCGTCGGAGTCGTAATTGGTGAGTACGAGCACGTAGGGGGCTGCGTCGAGGGCACGGATCCGCCGTGTCGCGTCGGCTCCGGTCATTGCGGCGTGAGCGCCGAACTGGAGATCCATCAGTACGACGTCAGGGTTGCTGTGTTCTGCGGCGGAAACCGCTTCGTCGGGTGTGGCAGCTTCCGCGATGACGTCTATGTCCCCCTCGAGGGCGAAGAGTGCTACCAGTCCGGCGCGGACGATGGGATGGTCATCGGCGATCAGAAGCCGGATCATGCGAACTTCTCCAAAGTGAGCTCGACGGTCAGTTGCGTTCCTCCGCCGGGGTGGGTGTCGATGGTGAGGCTGCCACCGAGTTGTTCGGCGCGTTCGCGAATCGCTTGGAGCCCGAACGAATCTGAGCGCCCGCGCGACCCGATGGTCGCGATGTGGGGGTCGAAGCCTTCACCGTCGTCGGCGATGGTGAACTGAAGTCGCTCGTGATCGGCGGCGAGAGTGATGGTCGCGGTGGTGGCATGCGCGTGCTGGATGGCGTTGGCGATGGCTCCCTGCGCGATTCGCAGGAGCGCCGTCTGGACCTGCATGGGCAGATCGACCGTGTCGGATACACGCACGTTGACGTGGAGTCCTTGCGCTGCCCATTGGGAGTCGGCGAGCCTCCGCAGTGCCCCGCCGAGTCCCCGGTCGTCAAGGTCGGGTGGGGTGAGTTCGCGGATGAACCGGCGTGCATCGGCAAGATTGCCGGCTGCCGTCTCTCGGGCGAGGCGGATGTGTTCGGCGCCAGGGCGATCAGGGTCGGCTCTTTCGGCGGCGTAGAGGAGCATCTGGATGCTGGAGAGGCCCTGCGCGACGGTGTCGTGAATTTCGCGGGCCAGCCGGGCGCGTTCGGCGAGGACTCCGGATTCGTGTTCGGTTGCGGCGAGCTGTCCTCGGGTGGCGAGCAGCTCGCCCATGAGGGTCTCGCGTTGTTGCGCCTCGCGGGCCAGAGCCTGGTAGCCGAGACCGATCAGGAGGGCGACTCCTGCGCCGATTAGTGGCCCGACGACTCCCGCGAGACTCCATCCGTTGTGGATGCCAAGCGCACAGATGGCAGTCACGGTAGCGACGACGATCGCGGCAGCGCCCCACCAGGGGCCGAGGAGATGGAGGTAGAGGAAGAACAGGGGGAACACGAGGTACGCGGCCTCGGGTGTCAGCCACAAAAGGACCACCCACTCGAGCGTGAGCGCCGCCAACCACAGCAGGCGCAGGGCGCGGGCACTCTGACCTGTGGTCCTGGTCTTTACCGCCCCGACCCCGTATGTGGCGATCATCACCAGCGTGAGGACGATCGCGGCGACGCTGCTCTCCGTGGGTGAGATCACCGCGCGGACGATGACCAGAACGGCGAGAGCAGCGAAAAGTACATGCAGCCCGGTGCGCAGACCCACGAATACGGGGGTGAGAGCTGTGTGGGGCATGGACCGAATCCTACGCATCGATAGGGCGACGGCATCGTCCGAAAGGATGACTTCTCCAGCCACCCTTCAGTCGGCAAAGTCTGTGCGGGCGGGCGATGAGATCGCAGGTCAAGAAAGGAAAAGTGGTACGTGTCCCCAGCTCGGGTGACCGGAAAGGAATCTCATGTTCGTCGCGCTCCGCGACCTACGCTTCGCCCGCGGCCGATTCGTCTTGATCGGTTCGGTCGTTGCCCTCATCACCGTTCTCGTCGGGTTCCTCAGCGGCCTGACCGGCGGCCTTGCCACCCAGAACATCTCCGCCGTCCTGTCGATCCCAGCCGATCGGGTCGTCTTCTCTGCGCCCACCACGGACGGCGCGGACGCAAGCTTCTCCGACTCCACCATCACCGAACAGCAGACCACCGACTGGGACACAGCGGCCGGCGTCACCTCGGCAGAACCGATCGGGATCAGCCAGACCCGGGCAGAGGCCGGCGACGCCCGCATCGCGATCGCCATCTTCGGTGTGCAACCCGGATTCAACGCCACCGCCCCCTCCCAGGACGGTCGGGTGAGCCTCTCCGCTCCCGCAGCCAAAGACCTCGCCGTCGCTACCGGAGATGACCTGACAATCGCCGGGACAACGTACACGGTCGAAACGATCGCTGGCGATGCCTGGTACAGCCACACCCCCGTAGTGGAGATGACCCTGTCCGACTGGCAGGCCTACTCGGCAGCCACTGGCAACCCCGATGCTTACGCGACGGTTCTCGCTGTCACCGGTTCCCCGGACTGGGAGACCGTGGACACCGCGACCTCGACCGTCTCCCACACCGTCCTGGGGTCGTTGACCGCGCTCAGCGCGTTCCGCTCCGAGATCGGGTCCCTCCTGTTGATGGTCACCATGCTGTTCGGCATCTCGGGTCTGGTCATCGGCGCGTTCTTCACCGTCTGGACCATGCAACGCAAGGGCGACATCGCCGTGCTCAAAGCACTCGGCGCCAGCACCTCCTCGCTGGTCCGGGACGCGCTGGGTCAGGCGCTGATCGTGCTGCTTCTGGGGATAGGGATCGGGTTGGGTCTGGTCACCCTCTTCGGCACCCTCGCCGGCACAGCCCTGCCGTTCCTCCTGAACCCGTTCACGACACTGCTGCCCGGCGTGATCATGATCACGCTCGGCCTCGCTGGAGCCGCATTCGCGCTCCGCTCCGTGACCTCCGCCGACCCCCTCACCGCCCTCGGGAGCAACCGATGATCCGCCTCGACAACATCACCCTCACCTTTCCCGACGGCGACAATCGCGTCACCGCCGTCAACCAGGTCAGCCTCACCGCTCACCCAGGAACCGTCACCGGCATCACCGGCCCCAGCGGCTCCGGCAAATCCAGCCTCCTCGCCGTGGCGGCGACCCTCATCCGCCCCGACAGCGGGCAGGTCATCATCGACGACATCGACGCCACCCGCCTCACTCCCGGCGAAGCGACTGAGACCCGCCGGGACAAAATCGGCATCGTCTTCCAGCAGTCCAACCTCATCCCGTCCCTGACCGCGCTCGAGCAGCTGTCCGTCATGAACGAGCTCGGCGCACGCCACTCCCGCCGAAACCGTGGCCAGGCGGCCAAACGAGCCGAGACGCTTCTAGACGCGGTCGGACTCGCCGACCACCGAGACAAACGACCCCACCAGCTCTCCGGAGGGCAACGTCAGCGAGTGAACATCGCCCGCGCCCTGATGAACGACCCCAGCGCGCTTCTCGTCGACGAACCCACCAGTGCGCTCGACCAGGAGCGCGGCGCCAGCATCATCGAACTCATCCTGCGCCTCACCGACGAGCTGAACACCTCGACGCTGCTCGTCACCCACGACCTCGTCCACCTTCCCCGGATGCACGGCGTCGTCAACCTCGTCGACGGCACACTCGTCGACACCGTCTCTGCCGCCGCCTAACTACCCGCCGCCCCCAGCAAAGGAATTTTCTTGGACCTTCTGTTCGGCATCCTGCACGTCGCCACCGCGGTCTTCATCATCGGCCCGATCGCCATCATCCCCATGACCGGACTGCGCGCGCTGCGCACCGGAGACGCCGCCCGCGCCACGGCCTCAGCGAAAAGCGTCCTCCTCCTCACCTACCTGTCCGTGCTGGTGGTTGTCACCGGATTCGGTGTGATGGGCATGGCAGACCCGAAATACGACCTCTCCATCACCACCCCGTGGGTTCTGGGCTCCCTCATCCTTTATGTGATCGCCGTTGCCCTCACACTCGGGATCGTCATCCCCACCTACCTGCACCCGGAACGGCGTGAACCGAAGCAGCGCTACATCCGCGCTGCGGCGAGCTCGGGCATCGCAACCATCAGCCTGGTCGCAATAGTCGTCCTCATGGTGTGGAAGCCGTAGCGCCGCATGGACATCGAATCACCGGTACGGATTACTCGTGCCGGCCCCTACCACAGGGCCGGTGGCCGGGCATGATGAACGGGTCAGTTCGAGCGCCGCGAGAGCACCCGTTATAGGGGCCGACACGGGCTGACTAGAACGGTCGATTGATCGA
The DNA here is from genome assembly GCF_020781975.1 of Microbacterium schleiferi. Classification (GTDB taxonomy): domain Bacteria; phylum Actinomycetota; class Actinomycetes; order Actinomycetales; family Microbacteriaceae; genus Microbacterium. The sequence goes on along the minus strand of NZ_JAJGNI010000015.1, from coordinate 132 downwards.
ATTGCACCGTAGCGTCAGCGGGGTCTAGCGCCCCGGCCTCGCGCTCGTCGCATGTTCCGTGTAGGGTCGGCCAGCAGCGCCCTGTCTGGCTTGCGCCGGGTGGGTTTCTGCTGGCCGCCCTCCGAACCGGAC
>NZ_JAJGNI010000014.1 GCF_020781975.1 Microbacterium schleiferi | reverse complement strand
TCTATTCTTCCTGATCAGAGGGGCATTTCTACGTCACGACGCTCGCTCAACGCCCCGTCCATCGGTGGATCGAGGCTTAGTCCTGCGGCGTCGGGAGGACGGATTCGGACAACCGGAGCACGGCGTGCAAGGCACGGTCGTCGCTGTCGCGCAGCCACGCCATCCGCAGCTCGACAGGTGCGACGTCGTCGGTCAGGCGCAGGAAGCGCAAGTGCGGGTCGGCGATGCTGTCGATCACCGAGGACAGGGTCAATGAGCAGCCGATCTCGGCGGAGACGAGGGACATCAGCGTCCACGAGTCCGGTGCGTGCTGGACGACATCGGCGTTGAACCCGGCGGCTCTACTCATCTGTCGCAGCCGCTCCAGCAGCAACGTGCCGGTCTGCGGTTGGAGCGACACGAACGGCTCACCCTCGAACTGCGCGATCGACACGGCACCGGCGTCGGCTAGACGGTGGGTCTCCGGGACGGCGATGACGAGTTCCTCGACAGCGATCACGCGGGTGCGCACGGCGGCGGGAATGTGGTCCCACCTGCCGAGGGCGATGTCGATGTCGCCGCGGGTGAGCAGCTGCATCGCCGGTTGGGCGAAGTGCTGACTGAGCAGCTCGAGGTGGATGCCTGGGTGGTTCTGGTTGACTGCTCGGGCGAGCAATCCGACCATCACGTTGGAGGACGCACCCGCGTACGCCAGACGGACGTGACCGATCTCGCCCGTCCCGGCTGCGCGGGCGACCCTGCTCACCCGGTCCAGCGCGTCCAGGACCTCCTGGGCGGGGGCGACGAGGGCCTCGCCCACCGAGGTCAGCGTTACCTTGCGGGTGCTCCGCTCGAACAGCCGCGCACCCAACTCCCGCTCCAGCTGCTGGATGCCGCGGCTGATCGGCGGCTGCGCCATATGCAGGCGCTCGGCTGCCCGTCCGAAGTGCAGTTCCTCGGCGACGGCGAGGAAGGTGCGCAGCTGCTGCAGATCCATCCAGGGATTATTGCATAATCCGTACCGATGGAAGGTGGATTGGCATACAAGTCTGGATGAGTCGGCCGGGGTCGCGCAGACCCCGGCCGACCGAGATCACTGCGCGGTATAGCCGCCATCCACGACATACTCGGCGCCGGTGACGAAGGAAGCCTCGTCCGAGGCGAGGAAGAGTACGACGTTCGAGACTTCCTCGGGCTGGCCGGGCCGGTCGAGGATCGTCGTGGACAGCACGGCTTTCGTCGACTCCGGCGTCGCCAGCAGCCCCGTGGTCATGGGGGTGGCGATGACACCGGGATGCACAGAGTTCACCCGGATGCCGTACTTGGCCAGGTCCACCGCGCTGGCCTTGGTCAGCAGCCGGACGGCGCCCTTTGACGCCTCGTACGCGGCGGCGCTCGGTGCGCCGATGATGCCGTAGATCGACGAGATGTTCACGATCGATCCCCCGCCTGCGCGGACCAGAGCAGGCACCGCGGCCTTGGTGCCGAGGAAGACACCCTTGGCGTTGATGCGGAAGATGAGGTCCCACTCCTCCTCTGTGGTCTCCTCGACGGGCTTGAGGATGAGCACCCCCGCGTTGTTGACCAGAATGTCGAGCCGGCCGAAACGCTGCTCGGCTTCTGCCACGATCTCGTCCCACCTCGCCGCGATCGCGACATCCTGCTCCAGCCCCACGACCGTCCCGCCGTCACGGTTCGCTTCGGCGACGGTGTGCTCGAGCCCGGCCGAGTCGACGTCGGTGGCGAGGACGCTCGCCCCTTCCTGGGCGAGGCGGCGCACATGTGCGCGCCCCATCCCGTTCGCCGCGCCGGTGACGATCGCGACCTTGCCTGCAAGCCTGCTACCCATGGGTTCTCCTTAGCCTCATTGCTGATCACGCCCAGGCGCGGGCCGCTCCCGGCCCCATCGCCTCGACACCACCAGGGTGGCGTCGAAATGGGGAGCCTCGAGTGTGCCGTTCTGGAACAGCCCTCGTTTCATGAGATTAGAGCATCAATACGTGCCTGATCAGGTATTGGACGGACATAAACGGCTGCTGGGAGTCTGGACGAACACGACGACTGAGGTGTTCCCGATGATGAAGAGCTCGCTCCCGGATGGCCGGACGGTGCAGGACGTGGCCGGTGGTCCTTTCGAGGGTCTCCTGGTCGCGGATTTCGGCCGGGTACTCGCTGGCCCCTACTGCACGATGCTGCTCGCGGACCTCGGGGCGACGGTCATCAAGGTGGAGAGTCCGCTAGGGGACGAGACACGCAGCTACCGGCCACCGGAGTACCGAGGCGAGTCGACCTACTTCCTCTCCATTAACAGGAACAAGCAGTCTGTGGTGCTGGACTTCCGCAACCCCGATGACCTTGTCCTCGCACAGCGTCTCGCGGCCCGAGCCGATGTGGTCACAGAGAACTTCAAACCCGGCGGGCTCCGGCGATTCGGCTTGGACTACGAGTCCGTCAAGCGGGAGAACCCCAGTGTGATCTATGCGTCGATCACCGGCTTCGGTACCGCGGGAGGCGCGGGGCTCGCCGGCTACGACCTGCTCGCACAGGCGCTGTCTGGACTGATGAGCGTGACCGGCGCGCCGAACACGGAAGGGTTCCGCGCGGGCGTCGCGGTGTTCGATGTGATCACCGGGTTGCACACGTGCATCGCGATCACCTCCGCCCTTTACCACCGACAGCGCTCGGGAGAGGGACAGCACGTCGAACTGAACCTGCTGTCCTCCGCATTGTCGGGCATGGTCAACCAGACCGGCGGGTTTCTGCTGAGCGGGCAGTCTCCGACCCGGATGGGCAATGACCACCCCAGTATCTACCCCTACGCACCGTTTCGCACCCATGACGGGGAACTGGTGCTCGCGATCGGCAACGACGCGCAGTTCGCTACGTTCTGCGACGCCATCGGGCTGCCGCAGCTGGCCGCAGACACTCGCTTCGCGTCCAACGCAGACCGCAGCGCGCACCGAGACGCCCTGCGCCCGCTGCTGACAGCGCGGCTGGTCACCAAGACCGCATGGGAGTGGTTCGACATCTTCAGCCCGTTGCAGGTCCCGTGTGCGCCGGTCCTGGATGTCCGTGGAGGCGTCGAGTTCGCTGCGAAGATCGGCCTGGAGCCCAGCGTCGCGGCCGGCACCGGCGACCACGCGGTGCCCACCATTCGCAACCCCATAACGTTCTCCCGCACCCCCGCGAGTTACCGCGCCGCGCCTCCTGCACTCGACCAGGATGGCGAGGCGGTCCGACGGTGGCTGCAAGTCGCGGAAGACGATGAAGACCACGTCGGCGATCGGGTTACCGTCCCGGCGATTCGGAAAGAGGGACGCTGAGAGATGACGATCACGAAGGCGGCACATCCGGTGGATACGGACTTTTATCAGATCGGTGATCTTCTCGGCGACGACGACCGCAATCTCATCACACGTGTGCGCGGATTCGTGGATTCCGAGGTCCTGCCAGTTATCAACGAGTACTGGGAGTTAGCGGACTTCCCTTACCAGATCCTCCCCGCACTGGGCGAGCTGGGAATCGTGGGCACCGCGATCCAGGGCTACGGCTGTCCGGGACTGACCCGACTGCAGACCGGCCTCGTCGCGATGGAACTGTCTCGTGGAGACGGGAGTGTGAACACGCTCAATGCCGTGCACTCGGGACTTGCGATGGGCAGCATCGCGTTGCTCGGCGACGACGAGCAGAAGCAGCGCTGGCTGCCCGAAATGGCAGCCCTCCGCAAGCTCGGCGCGTTCGCGCTGACCGAGCCCGATCACGGCTCCGACTCCGTCGCCCTGGAGACCACTGCCCGCCGCGACGGGAGCGCGTATGTCATAGACGGTGCCAAACGGTGGATCGGGCTCGGACACGTTGCGGACCTCGTCATCATCTGGGCCCGCGACACAGCGGATGCCAAAGTGAAGGCATTCGTGCTCGAGAAAGGCGCTGACGGACAGTATCCCGAGGGGTACTCTGCGGAGGCGATCACCGGGAAGATCGCTAAGCGCGCGATCCAGCAGGCGCACATCGAGATCTCCGGACTGAGGATCCCTGCCGGGAACAAGCTGGCGAAGTCGACCTCATTCCGTGACGTCTCCGCGATCCTCAACCGCACCCGCAGCGCCGTCGCGTGGGAGGCGCTCGGGCACGCTCTCGCCGCGTACGAGGCAGCGGCGGTCTACGTCCAGGAACGTGTCCAGTTCGGCAAGCCCATCGCCAGCTTCCAGCTGGTGCAGAACAAGCTGGCCAACATGCTCGCCGATCTCACCGCGATGCAGTTGCTCTGCTTCCGCACAGCCACTCTGCAGGATGAAGGGCGACTGACGAACGAACAGGCCTCGCTCGCGAAGATGTTCACCGGCCAGCACGCGCGTGCACTCTGCCGGGATGCCCGCGACCTCCTCGGCGGCAACGGACTCCTTCTGGAGAACCACGTCGCCCGCCACCTCACCGACATGGAAGTCGTCCACACATATGAGGGGACCGACTTCATCCAGTCGCTCATCATCGGCCGCCAGATCACCGGAATATCGGCGTTCGCCTGACCCTCGGCCGACCACGGAAGGGAGCCCGCCATGACCGCGAGCTTTGTCTACGATGCTGTCCGCACCCCCTTCGGGCGGGCGGGTGGCGCGCTCAGCGGCATCCGGCCCGACGATCTCGCCGCAGTCGTCATGAAGGCGACCGTCGCGCGCATGGGCCTCGACCCCGCGCGCATCGATGACGTGATCTTCGGCGATGCGAACCAAGCAGGAGAGGACAACCGCGACGTCGCCCGTTTCGGGGCGCTGCTGGCAGGCTTCCCCACCAGTGTCACCGGCGTGACCGTCAACCGACTCTGCTCGTCGTCGCTGGAAGCGGTGATCCAGGCCGCCCGCGCTGTCGAGACCGGCGACGCCGGTCTCGTGCTCGCCGGCGGAGTGGAGTCGATGAGCCGGGCGCCGTTCATCGTGGAGAAGTCGCCGAGGCCGTGGCCGGCGGTCGGTAACCAGACACTGTGGAACACCTCCATCGGGTGGCGGATGACCAACCCGAAGCTGCCGAAGCAGTGGACCATCTCCAATGGAGAATCGGCGGAGAAGATCGCCCGAGAGTGGGGAATCTCCCGAGATGCCCAGGACGAGTTCGCCGTGCGCTCTCACCGGCTGGCAGCTAAAGCGTGGGCTGACGGGGTCTACGATGGCGAGATCGTGCACGTGCCAGGGGCCGACCTGGCACGCGACGAGGGCATCCGGGACGACACTTCCGTGGACAAGCTCGCCGGGCTTACTCCGCTGTTCGCGCGCGACGGCGAAGGCACCGTCACCGCCGGCAACTCCTCGCCGATCAACGACGGCGCTTCCGCCGTTCTGATCGCCGCGGAGGGTGCGCTGCCCGGCGAGCCACTCGCGCGGATTGCGGGACGCGGGGCGCATGGCGTCGATCCGCATCTGTTCCCGATCGCGCCGATCGAGGCGGCGAACAAGGCGCTCGCACGCGCCGGCCGGTCCTGGGCCGATGTCGACGTGGTCGAGCTCAACGAGGCGTTCGCTTCACAGTCGCTCGCATGCGTCGCCGGGTGGCCTGAACTTGATCCTGAGCGGGTCAACATCCACGGCGGAGCGCTGGCCATCGGCCATCCGCTGGGCGCTTCGGGGGGCCGCATTCTCGGGCATGCCGCGCATGAGCTTGCGCGACGCGGAGGCGGCGTCGCCGTCGTGGCGATCTGCATCGGCGTGGGTCAAGGCCTCGCCGTCGTGCTGGAACGGTGACAGTGAGACCGCGAGCATCCGTTCGTGGTGGGGTCATTGGCAGTCCCAGAGTCAACCGAAGCTTCAGCATTCCCCTCCGACGTTCTTCCTCGACGGTGAGATGCTCGAGCTCGGCCAGCTGCAGTGACCTCCAGCGCTCTCGCCGCCGTGACAGGCCGCTGACCAGACAGGGTCGGCGCGTCAGAGAGCGGTGTAGGAATCCGCCATTTCCCGTGGAATCCTGAGTCCGGGACCACCGCCAACTAGCGTGGAATCCCTGGGGTTATCCGCCATCTCGAGCGGGAACCTACAATAGGTGTAGGTCTTTCTTGAACTTGTCCATTTCGCAGATGAAGTGTCCACGGTGTGTCCATTCGGACATTTCGGCGATGAGCAAACTTTGGTCAGTCGCGCATCCTCGTCCTCCGCGGAGATTGATGGCGGCAAGCAGCACCAAGGGCCACTGACCAATCCGTGCGGTGCTGCCTGCTGTCGCTTCACCGCATTTGCCCGGCGATCTCCGTCCCCCAAGTCACTGAAGGTTTCTGGGTGAGTCCGTGAATCGAATCGCTTGCTCTACATACGGTAGGGGGGTATGGTACTTGCCATGAATGGTTACACGGCGAGCAAGGATGACCTTCTGAAGCGGCTGCGTCGCGTGGAGGGTCAGGTTCGTGGGATCGCGCGGATGGTCGAGGAGGACAAGTACTGCATCGACATCCTCACGCAGGTCTCGGCGGCCACGAAGGCCCTTGAGTCCGTCGCGCTGTCTTTGTTGGGTGACCATCTTTCGCACTGTGTTGCCGAAGCCAGCGCCGAGGGTGGTGCCGTTGCGGACGAGAAGATCCGCGAAGCCAACGAGGCGATCGCCCGTCTGGTCCGTTCCTGACCCACCTGCCCACTCACGACGAGGAGACGATGATGAACACCGAGAACCGCAACGACCTGGGCTTGAAGGACACCGGCGCTGGTTGCGCCTGCTGCGCGACCGCATCAACCCCCGAGACCGCGGATGCGGCCACGGCGGCCGTGACGGCTGACGTGCTGGTGACGGGGATGACCTGCTCGCACTGCGTGTCGAGCGTCACCGAGGAGTTGTCCGCGATCGACGGGGTCGAGGGTGTGTCGGTGGACCTGAACGCGGGCGGCGCGTCGCGGGTGACGATCCGCAGCTCGACGGCGATCCCTGCTGCTGCCGTGGAGGCGGCGGTGGAGGAGGCTGGCTACGCCGTGGCCGGCAGCCCGTCATGAGCATGGTCGATGTCGAGCTCGACATCGCCGGGATGACCTGCGCGTCGTGTGCGACGCGGATCGAGCGGAAGCTCAACAAGCTGCCGGGTGTGGAAGCGACCGTCAACTACGCCACCGAGAAGGCTCGCGTGCGCGGTGAGGACGTCGATTCGGCCACATTGATCGCGGCGGTCGAATCCGCCGGCTACCAAGCGGCGCTTCCTGCGCCGACGGTCGTCGAGGCTGCGGGTGAACCCGGTGCGCCGGTGGACCGCGATCTGGTTTCGCTGCGGCAGCGTCTGCTGATCAGCGCCGCTTTGTCGGTGCCGGTCGCGGTGCTGTCGATGATTCCCGCGCTGCAGTTCGAGTTCTGGCAGTGGCTGGCGCTCACCCTCACCGCCCCGGTGGCGGTGTGGGGCGCGTGGCCGTTTCACCGTGCTGCGGCGGTTAACGCCCGTCACGGTGCCGCCACGATGGACACGCTCATTAGCGTCGGGGTGATTGCCGCGTTCGGCTGGTCGCTGTATGCCCTGTTCTTTGGTGGCGCCGGTATGCCCGGGATGACGATGACGTTTACTCTCATCGGCACCCCGCGGGCGGGCGGGCATGAGATCTACCTCGAGGTCGCCGCGTTGGTGACGGTGTTCATCCTCGCGGGCCGGTACGCCGAGGCCCGCGCCCGCAAGTCGTCCTCTGAGGCGCTGCGCGCTTTGCTGGAGCTGGGAGCGAAAGACGCCGTCAAGCTCGTCGATGGTGTGGAACAGCGAGTCCCGGTCAGCCAGCTGATGGTGGGGGATGCCGTTCTGGTGCGGCCGGGGGAGAAGATCCCCTCCGATGGACTCGTCGTCGACGGGTCCTCGGCGATTGATGCGAGCATGCTCACGGGCGAATCGGCCCCGGTTGAGGTCGGTGCGGGTTCCCGTGTGGTGGGTGCGACGGTCAACGTCGGCGGCCGGCTTACGGTGGAGATCACCCGCGTGGGCGTGGACACCGAACTGTCGCGGATGCGGCGGCTGATGGAGGAGGCGCAGACCGGCAAAGCCCGCGTGCAGCGTCTCGCGGACCGGGTGTCCGGGATCTTCGTGCCCATCGTGATGATGCTGGCTATCGCCGCGTTCGCGGGCTGGCTGCTGGTCGGCGGGTCTGTGGAGCTGGCGTTCACCGCCGCGATCGCGACGCTCATCATCGCGTGCCCGTGCGCGCTCGGGCTGGCCACGCCGACCGCTCTGTTGGTGGGCACCGGTCGCGGCTCTCAGATGGGAATCCTCATCCGGGGACCGCAGGTACTGGAGCAAACCCGCACGGTCGACACGATCGTGCTGGACAAGACCGGCACCGTCACCACGGGAACCATGGCCGTCACAGCCGTCCACCCCGCACCCGGAGTCACCCGGGAGCAGCTGCTGGCCGCGGCCGCGGCGGTGGAGTTCGGGTCGGAGCATCCTGTTGCCCGCGCGATCGTCGCCGGAAGCGTCCCCGTCCCGCCGGCGGAGACGTTCGACTCTCACGCCGGGTTCGGGGTGCAGGGCATCGTCGCAGGCTCTCTCGTCGTCGCCGGCCGTCCGTCTTGGCTGCAGGAGCAGTGGAGCATTCACCCCACCGCGCAGCTGCAGCACGACGCCGACGAGCTGCAAACCGCGGGAGCGACCGTCGTCGCCATCGGTCGTGACGGCACCCACCTGGGCATCATCGCGGTCGCCGACACAGTCAAACCCACCAGCGCGGAGGCGGTCGCCCGGTTCCGGGCGTTGGGTATGACACCGGTGCTGCTCACCGGCGACAACGATGGCGCTGCACGGGAGATCGCTCGACAGGTCGGCATCGACCAGGTGCACGCCGGGGTAACCCCGGCCGGGAAGCTCGACGTGGTCCGCCAGCTACAGGGCGACGGGCGTGTGGTGGCGATGGTCGGTGACGGGGTCAACGACGCCGCTGCTCTCGCTGCCGCTGACCTCGGTCTCGCGATGGGCGGGGGAACGGATGCCGCGATCGCTGCGAGCGATATCACCGTGGTCTCGGGTGACCTGCTGGTCGTCGCTGACGCGATCCGGTTGGCACGCCGCACCCTGGGGACGATCAAGGGCAACCTGTTTTGGGCGTTCGCGTACAACGTCGCCGCGATCCCGGTCGCGATGGCCGGGTTGCTGAACCCGCTGGTTGCCGCGGCCGCGATGGCCTTGTCCTCGGTGTTCGTCGTCACGAACAGTCTGCGCCTGCGCGGGTTCCGCACCATCCCGGCGAGCTCGACGACCGCTACCCCTGAACCGGCCCGCGTTTCCGCCCGGGTCTGACCTGCATCTGCTGGATGTGAACAGTGGAAGGACGCTCATCATGAGCCAGCACGATCACCACGCACACCACCACCCCACGGCTACCGGCGCCGGCGGTGATGACACTGCGCAGGAGCTGCGCGAGACCGTCGCCGAATCCGACACCGTCGACAACCCGCACGCACACCACACCACGCAGAACAGCCCTGATGAGGGACACGGCGGCGCGCACGCGGGGATGCAGCACGGTGCTCATGGTGGGCATGCCGGGCACGGCGCGGACCATGTCGCACGGTTCCGTCGATTGTTCTGGATCAACCTGATCCTCGCCGTCCCGGTGGTGGCGTTCTCGGGCATGTTCTCGATGCTGCTCGGCTATTCCCTCCCCGACGCAGCGTTGGTGGGGTGGATCTCCCCGGTTCTCGGCACCGTCATGTATGTGTGGGGTGGTGCCCCGTTCCTGACCGGCGCGGTCAGCGAACTGCGTGCCCGTAAGCCCGGCATGATGCTGCTGATCGGGCTGGCGATCACCGTCGCGTTCGTCGCGTCATGGGGGGCGAGTCTCGGGCTGCTGGATCACGAGCTGGACTTCTGGTGGGAGCTGGCGCTGCTGATCGTCATCATGCTCCTTGGGCACTGGATCGAGATGCGGTCGCTCGCGCAGACCACCTCGGCACTGGACTCCCTCGCCGCGCTCCTCCCCGACGAGGCGGAGAAGGTCGACGGGGACACCACTGTCACCGTCGCGCCCGCGGATCTGCAGGTCGGTGACGTTGTAGTGGTCCGCCCTGGTGGGCGGGTTCCGGCTGACGGTCGGGTGGTGCAGGGTTCGGCGAGCATGGACGAGTCGATGATCACCGGCGAATCCAAGCCGGTCCGCCGCAGCGATGGGGACGCGGTCGTGGCCGGCACCGTCGCCACCGACTCCGGAATCCGTGTCGAGATCAGCGCGGTGGGGGAGGACACTGCCCTCGCCGGCATCCAACGCCTGGTTACCGAGGCGCAGAACTCGTCCTCGAAAGCGCAGCGTCTCGCCGACCGTGCCGCCGGGTGGCTGTTCTGGTTCGCGCTGATCGCCGCGGCCATCACCGCGGTCGTGTGGACGGTAGTCGGGCTCCCCGATGACGCGGTGATTCGCACTATCACGGTTCTGGTGATCGCCTGCCCGCACGCCCTGGGTCTGGCGATCCCGCTGGTGGTGTCCATCGCCACCGAGCGCGCTGCCCGGGGCGGGGTGTTGATCAAGGACCGTCTGGCGTTGGAGAGTATGCGCACCGTGAACACGGTGTTGTTCGACAAGACCGGCACTCTCACCAAGGGCGCTCCCGCCGTCACCGCGGTGGAACCGGTCGACGGGATGGATGCGGACCGGCTGATGGCTCTCGCGGCCGCTGCGGAGTCTGATTCCGAGCATCCGCTGGCCCGTGCCATCGTCACCGCCGCGCGGGAGAAGGACCTGTCCGTGCCCAGGTCGACGGACTTCGAGTCCTCACCCGCGGTCGGTGTCCGCGCGACCGTCGACGGCCAGGTGGTGCAGGTGGGCGGACCGTACCTGCTCGAGCAGACCGGTGGCCAGGAGCTGCCGATCGCGGACGCCTGGCGGGAGGAGGGTGCGATCATCCTGCACGTCCTCGTTGATGGGAAGGTCGCCGGCGCGCTCCGATTGGCCGATGAGATCCGTCCCGAGTCCCGGCAGGCGATCGACGCACTGCACGCCCGAAACGTGCAGGTCGTGATGATCACCGGCGACGCCGAGGCCGTCGCCGCGTCCGTGGCCGCTGAACTTGGCATCGACCGGTTCTTCGCGGGTGTGCGGCCGGAGGACAAGGCGTCCAAGGTGAAGCAGCTGCAGGATGAGGGCCGGAAGGTCGCGATGGTCGGCGACGGTGTGAATGACGCGCCCGCTCTCGCGCAGGCGGATGTCGGTATCGCCATCGGTGCCGGCACGGACGTGGCGATCGCGTCGGCCGGCGTCATCCTCGCGAGCGATGACCCCCGCTCGGTGCTGTCGGTGATCGAGCTGTCCCGCGCGAGCTACCGGAAGATGAAGCAGAACTTGTGGTGGGCTGCCGGGTACAACCTCATTTCGGTGCCGCTGGCCGCCGGCATCCTCGCCCCGATCGGGTTCGTGCTGCCGATGTCGGTGGGCGCGATCCTCATGTCGCTGTCCACGATCGTCGTCGCTCTCAACGCTCAGCTGCTGCGCCGGTTGGATCTCAGCCCCGACGCGGTCATCCGTCGCTGACCGGTCTGACGTAGCGTGTAAGGGAGGGAGGTGACATGTCGCTGATCGCACTGACGGACCGGGTCCACACCGGCCGATCCATGGCTCGCACCCTCCTGCTGCTCGTCGCAGTCACCGGCGCGATCATCGTGGGCCTGCTGGCCATGCATTCCCTCAACACCCACACCGCCACCGACACCAGTCATCAGACCACCGCCACCGCTTCTGCCACGACAGGTGCCGGCGATCACCACGCCGGCACCACCGCAACTGATGAGCCGTGCGCGGATTGCGGCAACGGACACTCCACCATGCTCGCGATGGCGTGCGTGCTGGCATTGCTGGTGACCGTGCTGTTGCTGGTGCGGCCCGGCGCGGCCATGCGATGGTTGTCGATCCTCCCTCGACCAAGACCCGCGGTCGCGTCGGCGCTGTTTACCGGGCCGGCCCTGCGGCCTCCTTCACTCACCGTTCTCTGCATCAGCCGTACGTGATGCGTCCGGGGCCGGACCTTTGTGCTGGCTCTTGCACCCGCACGCCCGTCATCCTGACCGGCGCTGCTTCACGTACCCCTGTATTGGAGAACTCTGATGAAGATTCGTACCGCGGCAACCGCCGCACTCACCCTCGCCGCTGCGCTCACTCTCGCGGGCTGCGCCGGCGACTCCGGCTCAGAGTCCATGCCTGGCATGGACCACGGCAGCTCGGCCCCGTCGTCCTCCTCGTCTGCCGCGACGGCGGACTTCAATGACGCGGATGTGATGTTCGCGCAGATGATGATCCCGCACCACGAACAGGCCGTCGAGATGTCGGACATGGTCCTGGACAAGGAAGGCATCGACCCGGGTGTCCTCACCCTGGCCTCCGATATTAAAGCCGCCCAGCAGCCCGAGATCGACCAGCTGCAATCATGGCTGGAAGAGTGGGGTGCCGATAGCGACACCGGCTCCATGGAAGGCATGGACCACGGCGGCGGCATGATGAGCGGCGACGACATGGCGGCGCTGGAAGCGGCTACCGGAGCGGAGGCGTCGCGGCTGTTCCTCGAACAGATGACGATGCACCACGAAGGCGCCATCACTATGGCGCAGGATGAAGTCGACAACGGGCAGAATCCGGACGCGATCGCGATGGCGCAGACCATCATCGACACGCAGACCGCGGAGATCGCCACCATGCAGGAGCTGCTCGCGCAGCTCTGACCGCACCCTGGACTCGAAAGGGTGCGTATGCGCACGCCCCTGCGCGCGACAACGAGTCTTGTCGCGCTTTCTGCTCTGACTCTCACCGGCTGTGCAGCTGCTGCACCGCCCTCCACCGGTGCCGAACACGCCCAGGTTGTTGCCCACGTGCACGCCATCGTTCCCGCACCTGACGGGGACGGGTTCCTCCTCGGCACCCACGAAGGCATCTTCACTGCCACCGCGGACGGCGAGATCGGTCCTCGTGTCGGCGGTAACGACTTCGACGCGATGGGGCTCACCGCGCTGAATGGGGATCTGATCGCTTCCGGCCACCCCGGCCGCAACACACCCGCCGAGCTGGGGGAGAGGAACCTCGGCATCATCCGCAGCCAAGACGGCGGCGAGACCTGGGAGCCGGTCGCGTTCACCGGAGAGAAAGACTTCCACGCCCTCACCGCCGGCCCGGACGGCACCCTTTATGGGCAAGACGCCGGAGACGGCGCCGTGCTCATCAGCACGGACGGCGGTGTCTCGTGGTCGCCCACCGGTAGCACCCTGCTCGCCTTCGGTCTGGAGGTGGATGCAGTCGGTCGGATCATCGCGGTCACTCCTGACGGCCCGCAGGTCAGCACGGACCGCGGTGAGAGCTTCGCGGCTCTCACCGACGCACCCAACCTGTTCCTCATGGCAGCCTCCCCGGACCGCCAGCGGTTGGTCGGCGTTGATGCCAACGACACGATCTGGACCGTCACGGGGGCTGGGTCATGGCAGGAGGTCGGCACCGTACACGGCACTGCCCAAGCCATCACGATCACCGACGAGGGCGACGTGCTCGTCGTCGACGACAGCGGACTCAGCCTGCTGCCCTCACCGCGTCAGTGAGGCACGCGGTCGTCTCATGGACAACTCAAGCCGGAGAGTGGAGGCGAATCGGCGGCCATCTGTCGCTGTAAATCCATCCCCGACACGGGCCACATGGACATCTTCCAGCGGTTCCTACAGTAGTAGTTGCCAGGCCGACCACTCCCGAGTCGGATCCGGCATGTCGCGCCGACGATGCGCCGGGCAGCCCAATCGTCCGACACGAGCAGGACCTTTCGGCACGGCGTGGCCGGGGGCAGGAGCTCGCGGCGGTGAAGGAGCGTCAGCTGGTCGGTGTCTGAGCCTGTTCATAGCCTAGAATGGGTGCCCACGGTAGGCTTTTGGTGATGACCCCGACGACTCGAACTCAGCGCGCAGCCGTGCTGAGCGAGCGTCTTCTGATAACGAGGATCGTTACTGCTCTCGGCCTGGCGCTCCTGCTGATGTTGGGCATCGCCGCTGCTGGACACCTCGAGACCGATGGCACCACGCCGGTGCCGCTGGGAATGTCCGCACTCGTGGACCCGCACGTCGAGCCGCTGAGTGGCGGCGCCACCGATGCACGCGACGGCAGAGAACAGCAGACGGTGGTTGGCGAATCCTCGGGGGCCAGCGCGCTGATGGGGGCAGCGCTGTGTGTTCTGGGAATGCTGTGCGGGCTGGTGCTCGCGGTGCTGACTTACCGGCTGTGGCGCAGCCGCGTCCTCCCTGATCGTGGGATCTGGCCGCGGGTACTCTCGCTCTTTCCCCACCCGTCGACGATTTCGCGGGTGAGCATCCTTTCGCTGACGCAGTTGAGCATCTCCCGAACCTGACATTCGGCGTGCCGTCCTTCCGGGACGGCGATTCGCCCCGGGCTCACGCCCGGGTTCTGTCATGTGTCGTGTCTTGGTTTGGAGTACTCGAATGAAAACCCCTGTGAAGGCGACGTTGGTCACTCTGGCTGTGGTCGTCGTGATGGTGCTGGTCGCGATCATCTATGCGCTGGTCAATCAGAACCCCACCCCGCCTCCCGGCGAAGGAAGCAGCACCGGCACCTCCGTGGTGGGAGAGAGCTCGCACGTTCTGGATGACGGTGGTCCGGATGCGGTGACGGTGGTGGAGTTCCTGGACTTCGAGTGTGAGGCGTGCGGCGCGTTCTACCCGATCGTCGAGGATATCCGGGAGAGGTACGCCGGCCAGATCACCTACGTGGTGCGATACTTCCCGCTGCCCGGTCATTTCAACTCGAAGAACGCGGCGATCGCCGCGGAGGCTGCCGCACAGCAGGACCGATTCGAGGACATGTATCACCGACTGTTCGAGACACAGGCGGAGTGGGGTGAGGCGCAGGAGTCTCGTGCCGAGCTGTTCCGCGGCTTCGCCGAACAGCTCGGATTGGACATGACCGCCTATGATGCGGCCGTTGCCGATCCCGCCACCACCGAACGCGTGGAGCTCGATTTCAACGAGGGACGCGCTCTGGGGGTCGGCAGCACGCCGACGTTCTTCGTCGGCGGGGAGAAGCTCGAGCTGCAGACGCTGAACGACCTCGAAGACGCAATCGCGGCTGCCCTCTCCGGTGGTCGGTGATGCAGACGAGCCTGTCGCACCGACGAGTGATCATCGTCGGAGCCGGGCAGTCCGGACTGGCAGTTGCCGCAGCGTTGAATGCCAAGGGCCTGCGCCCGCAGCAGGATTTCGTCGTGATCGACGCGGCTCGCAAGGGGCAGCGCAGCTGGGCATCTCGATGGCATTCGATGGAGCTGCTCAGCGACGCCCGGCATAGCGTGATCCCGCCTCGAGGGCTCCCCGGCGATCAGCGTCGGCGTCCCCGCGCTGACGAGATCGTCGATTATCTGGCCTTCGTCGAGGGGGGACTTCGTGTCGAGACGGTCTGGGGGGTCCGCGCCACCGGAATAGAGCGTCCCGGCACCGGAACCACTCTGCTGCTGTCCACGACCGCAGGGGACGTACAGACCCGCAACGTCGTGTGCGCGACCGCCGCGGCAGCGTATCCGCGTGTGCCGGAGTGGGCTGCGACCCTGAGCGTTCCAGGCGTCGTGATGCACAGCAGCGACTACCTGTACCCAAACCAGATCGAGCCGGGACATGTGCTCGTCGTCGGAGGCGGCAACAGCGGGGTGCAGCTGGCACGTGAGCTGACCACTTCTCACACGATCACCTTGTCTATACGCACCCCGCGGGGGCACCGGCCGAGCGGCAGCTACCCGTCAGCTGCCGGACAGGCAGTCTCGTGGCTCACCCGCAGGCGGCATCCCGAACCGGTGTTCGGCGACAGCTACGAGCGGCTGCGCCGCGCCGGGGTCTCCATCGTTCCCGCGGCGACTGCCGCAGACGGCGGCGTGGTGACGCTCGCTGATGGCAGTGAGCTCTCACCGGACTCCGTGATCTTCGCCACCGGCTACGCACCGGGTGATGACTGGCTGCCGGATGCCGCGCACGCCGAGCGGGGAGCCCGTACCCGGACCGGGATCCCGGGACTGTTCGTCGCCGGTATGCCGCAGTACAGCGGCCGCGGTGCGGACACCATCACCGGGGTCTGGCGAGACGCCACCACAATCGCCCATCACATCATCAACCGTCCCTGAAAGCCACGCCATGTCATCCTCCCCGCCCACCGAGGCCACCCCGATGCTGCTCAGATGTCGTCCTGCCGCATTCGTCGCCCTGGGGGTGAGCCTGCTGCTGGCAGCTGGCATGGTGCTCTCGACCGCATCATCCGCGGCCGCACATGACAGCATCGTCTCGGCCACCCCCGATGCTGACGCGACCATCGGCGTGGCGCCGCAGGAGATCTCGCTCACCCTCGAATCGGCCGCGGTTCCCGAGAGTGCCCCCACTCCCGAGCTCACCGCCACGAAGCAGGCGCTTGAGCCATCTCCTATCCGTTCCACCGCCGAATCCACGGACGACGGCTACGGCGGTCAGGCCTCCGGCGGGGGAGAGCTCTTTCCCGTGCTTGCTGTCATCAGCGGCGTGGTCATCATCGGCGGCGCACTGATCGTGGTGCTCATGGTGGCCTGGGAACGCCGCCGCCGCGACCGCGCCGCGACAGAAGCGACCCGGGCACAGCCCTCGACGGAGGAGAAGACCGATGGCTCGTAACAGCGGCACCCGACTCGCGGTCGCCTGCATGATCGCCGCGGTGGTCGTGGTGATCGACCAGGCCACCAAGGCGGCGGCGGTGTCGGGGCTGAGCACCCAGCAGCGCATCCCCCTGCTGGGTGATCTGCTCGGACTGCAGCTCGCGTTCAACCCCGGTGCGATCCTCTCCCTGGGCGCTGGCTTCACCGGGCTGCTGACGCTCGTCGGGGTGGCTGCCGTGGTGCTGCTGGTGATCGCCGTCGTCCGAGCTCGCACCGTGTGGTGGGCTGTGGGACTCGGGTTGATCCTCGGCGGTGCGATCGGGAACCTCATCGACCGGCTGTTCTCTCCACCCGGGTTCGGCGTCGGGCACGTCACCGATTTCCTCGCCTACGGCACCTGGTTCATCGGCAACCTCGCCGACGTCGCGCTCGGCGCTGGCGTGATCCTCCTCGCCAGCGTTCTCTGGGCACACCGGGGAGCAGCCACCGGGCGCCGCGCCGAAGCGGCGACGAACGAGCCCGAGCCTGTCGCGGAGGCGCGGAGACCATGATGGCCAAGCAACGCATGCCGTCCGTCTATCAGCGCAATGCTTTCGCCCCGGGGCTGCTCGCAGCCGTCGTCCTGTTCCTGGCCCCGGCGCTGATGAGCGGAGACTGGTTCCTCCTGGTGCTGTTCGTCACCGCGATCCTCGCTGTCATCGTCGGCTGGTTCGCCGTACAGGCCAGGCAGTGGTGGTGGCTTCCGGCGTTCGCCGCGATAGCGGTGCTGTGGAACCCGCTATTCCCGTTTCCGTTCTCCGGGCCACTCTGGTCGTTCGCGCAACCGGCTGCCGCGGTGATCTTCCTGGTCGCCGGAGCGATGATCAAGGTGCGTCGCTCGTGACTCGCCGCCGCGTCTTCGCCGCCGTCTTCGCGCTGCTCGCGGTCAGCGTGGTGACTGGCTGTGCGAGCAACGATTCGCTCGCCCAGCAGTATCGGGACGGGAACGAGAAGGGCTACATCGCCGGCGACTTCCAAGTGGTGCAGATCCTGGAGTCCGACCGCGGTGAACCGGTCGCTTTCGAGGGGCTCACCGAGACCGGCGAGAGAGTGACCAGCGACGACTACCGCGGCGGGGTGCTGGTGGTGAACTTCTGGTATGCCGCGTGCGGTCCGTGCATCGTCGAGGCGCCGCTGCTCGAAGAGGTCTGGCAGAGGTACCAGGACCAAGGCGTCGCATTCCTCGGCGTCAACACCTACGACCAGCCCGCCACCGCCCTGTCTTTCGCTCGCGACAACAACGTCACGTACCCGAGCGTGATCGACGTCAACGACGGCAAGGTCAAGCTAGCGTTCGCGCAGGTCACCCCGATCCAGGCCACCCCCACCACGCTGGTGCTCGACCGGGACGGGAGAGTCGCTGCCCGGGTCATCGGCCAGCTGGCCAGCGCCTCCATCCTGGCCACCCTGGTCGCCGACACCCTCGCCGAGGAGAATCCGTGATCAACCCCGGGCCTCTGGTCGTCGACGGTGCTCTGTGGATCGCGATCCCGATCGCGGCCCTCGCAGGCCTGGTCTCGTTCATCTCCCCTTGCGTGCTGCCTCTGGTGCCCGGCTACCTCGGCTACCTCGGCGGCGCCGCCGGCAGCAACCCGGGTGCCGCCGGGACCGGGTCGACGGTAAGGGCGGAGCGCACCCGCCTGCTGCTCGGCGTGGGCCTGTTCATCGCCGGGTTCACGGTGGTCTTCGTCACCGTGACGATCCTGGGCGGCACGTTCGGGCTCCTGCTGCTGCAGTACGCCAACATCCTCACCCGACTCCTGGGGGCGGTTGTGATCGTCCTCGGCCTGGTGTTCATCGGGTTCTTCGGTATCGCCCAACGTAGCCTCCGTCCTCGGATCCAGAGCCGCGCCGGCCTGATCGGCGCCCCGCTTCTCGGGTTTGCGCTCGGAGTGGGGTGGACCCCCTGTATCGGTCCGACGCTCGCGGCGATCCTGTCGATGTCATGGAACCTCGGCGATCCCACCCGAGCCGGCCTGCTTGGTCTTGCCTACTCGCTCGGGCTGGGTCTCCCGTTCCTCCTGCTCGCTATGGGCTGGGGGTGGGCTTCGCGCTCGGTGTCGCTTCTGCGTCGCCACATCCGCGCCCTGAACATCATCGGTGGCGTCCTGCTGGTGTTGCTCGGGGTTCTCATGGTGACCGGGTTGTGGACCATGCTGATGTCCGCTCTGCAGCAGGTGGTGATCAATGTCCCCGTCCCGCTCTGAGACCGGCACGGTTGTCGACCCGCTGCGCCCCGCTGATCACCGCGACTCCGACGCCCCGTCCGAGATCAACGGTCCTGCCCTCGGTGTGGGCGGCTGGGCCCGGTGGGCGTGGAGGCAGCTGACCAGCATGCGCACCGCCCTGGTGCTGCTGCTGTTCCTCGCGATCGCCGCCGTCCCCGGGTCGCTGTTCCCGCAGCGCACCGCCGACCCCAACGGGGTCACCCAGTGGCAGCGCGACAACCCTGACGTGTTCCCCCTTGCCGACGCGGTCGGCCTGTTCGATGTGTACTCGTCCCCCTGGTTCTCCGCGATCTACCTGCTGCTGTTCGCATCCCTCATCGGCTGCGTCATCCCCCGGGCCAAGCACCACTACAAGGCGCTCCGGTCCGTGCCGCCGCGCACTCCCGCACGACTGTCCCGCCTGGTCGACTATCAGGAGACGATGATCGCGACCGACGAAGCCACTGCGGATCCGGCCGGGGATGCGGTACGGCTAGCGCAGCACCAGCTGCGTCGAGCCGGTTACCGAGTCCACCGTTACGACGAGCCGGGGTGGGCTTCGGTCTCGGCCGAGAGGGGGTATCTGCGGGAGACCGGCAATCTGGTCTTCCACATCGCTCTGGTCGGGGTGCTCGTCTCGGTCGCGATCGGCGGCGGGTTCGCCTACACCGGCCAGCGGGTCGTGGTGGAGGGCACGACGTTCGTCAACGCGCTCAGCGACTATTCCTCCTTCAACCCCGGCCGCTTCATCGACGGCACCCGCTTGGCCCCGTACTCGATCACCCTCGACGACTTCCGGGTCTCTTATCAGCTGCCCGGCATGCCCGGTGCCGGGCAAGCGGGTGACTTCTCCGCCGACGTCACGATCCGCAGCTCCGGTCGGGACGACCGGACCGAGAGCGTGATCGTGAACTATCCGATCACCGTCGCCGGTGACCGCATCTACCTGCTCGGCAACGGCTACGCCCCCACCCCTCACCGTCCGTGACGCCGCAGGAGAGGTCGTGTGGAGCGAATCGCAGCCGTTCCTGCCGCAGGACTCGAACATGACATCGCTCGGGATCATCAAGATTCCGGACGGGCTTCCCGAGCAGCTTGGGCTGGTCGGCTTCTTCTACCCCACTCAGGGTGTGCTTCCCTCCGGAGCGTTCACTTCCGTTTACCCGGACGTGGTCAACCCGGTGCTCACTCTCAACGTGTTCAGCGGAGACCTCGGCATCGATGACGGCACACCCCGGTCGGTGTACACCCTCGAGGTCGACGGACTCACCCAGCACACCGGCGGCGACACGGGGCTGGACTCCCTCGAGCTCACCCCCGGCGCCACCGTCAACCTGCCCAACGGGTGGGGCACGATCACCTGGGAGGCAGCGTCCGAGCAGGAGCCGGTGAAACGGTTCGCGTCCCTGCAGATCCAGCACGATCCCACCAGCGGATGGGTGCTCGCCTTTGCGATTCTCGCCATGGCGGGACTGTTCGCCGCTCTGTTCGTGCCCCGCCGACGCATCTGGGTCAAAGCCCGAACCGTCCCCGCGGGCGTACACCTCGAATACGCGGGCCTCGCCCGCGGCGAAGACCCCACGCTCCACACGGCCGTCCGTGATATCGCGAACGACCACGCCGCCGCTCTGAACCGCGCGCGCGGCGCGAACCCCGAAGGAGAGACCCGATGAAATGCCCCGTTGATGACACTCTGCTGCTGGTGAGCGAGCGCGCCGGCGTCGAGATCGACTACTGCCCCGGGTGTCGCGGCGTCTGGCTGGACCGCGGCGAACTGGACAAGATCCTCGACCGGGCCACCGACACTCGTGCCCCGCGATATCCGGAACCCGGTACCCGTGATATCCGCCACGACAGGGGCGACTCGCACCAGGGCCGGAACGGGCGTCGTCGCCGCGACGGGCTCCTGGGAGAGCTGTTCGACTTCTGATCGCCTGACCAGACATGACATCGTGAACGACTGGATCCCTGGCACGCCGCCGACTTTGCTCAGCTTGCTCAGCCCCGCGCCGTTGCCGTTCCCGCTGCTGCCGCTGGTCGCCGCCGTGCTTGCTGCCGCCTACCTCGCCGGCGCGATCCGACTGTGGATCGGCCGGCGGCGGTGGCCGGTGTGGCGCACGGTCAGCTTCTTGCTCGGTTGCGTTGCTCTGGCTGCGGTCACCGGTCTGGGTGTGGAGGCATATGGGTACGCACTGTTCTCGGTGTTCATGTTTCAGCAGCTGACCCTCATGATGGCCATCCCCCCGCTGCTGGTGCTCGGATCCCCGGGCACACTCCTGCTTCGAGCCACACCCCACCACGGGCTCGGCCGGCTCATGCTCCGCATAGCACACGCGGGACTGCGCAGCCGCGTCGCGCGGTGGGCACTGAGCCCCTGGGTGGCGCTTCCGCTGTACCTGTTCGCGTTCTACGGGCTGTACCTCGCCGATGCCGCCGACCGCATCCTCCAAGCACCCGGGGGACACGTGGGCCTCGAGGTCGGGTTCCTGGTGGCCGGGATCCTGTTCACCATCCCGGTGCTCTCCGCCGACCCACTGCCGGTGCGACTCAGCCATGGCGGTCGCGCGCTGGACGTGTTCGCCGAGGCCGCCCTGCATGCGTTCTTCGGGGTGTTCCTGATGGTGGCGACCACTCTGCTCGTCGACGCGTTCGCCGCGCCCACGCTGGCGCTGGGCATCGATCCGATCGAGGACCAGCGTCTCGCCGGCGGCCTGGCCTGGTCATACGGAGAAGCGCCGACCCTGCTGATGCTGATCTTCGTCATGCACCGCTGGTTCCGCGATGACACCGCCCGGGATGCCGCTGCCGCCCGCTACGCCGACACCCATGGCGACCCCGAACTCGACGCCTACAACGCCTACCTCGACACGCTTCGTCAAAAGGACAGCAGCTGATGGCCACGACCACTCTCGCCACCGCGTTTCCGCCGGAAACGACCACCGCGCCCCCTCTGGGTCGCACGGCACGGCTGCCATTGTGGGCAGCGATTGCGGTGGCTGGCGCTGGCGGGTTCGTGCTGGATCTGGCCACTCCGGCGATCGGGTGGTGGCCGTTGGCGCTGGTGGCAGTCACGATGTCGCTGGTTAGCCTGATCGGCCGCAGCGCCCTCACCGCATTCCTCGTCGGCACGGTTTTCGGCGTCGTGTTCTTCTTCACCCATCTGGTCTGGGTCGGGCAGTTCCTTGGCCCGGTGCCCTGGGTGGCTCTCGCCAGCCTGCAGGCCGTGCTGTTCGGTGCCGGGGCCATCCCGATCACCCTCGCCTACCGGTGGACGGAGCGGTATCGATCGCGTGGGGCTGTGCAGCTGATCGCCGTGCCGCTGCTGATCGGCGGGCTCTGGGCCACGCGTGAAGTCGTGATGGGGTCGTGGCCCTACGGTGGATTCCCCTGGCTGCGGATTGGTATGACACAGGTCGATGGCCCCCTGGTTCAGGCCGTCTCATGGACCGGAGTGACGGGACTGAGTCTGCTGATCGTGGCCCTGTGCGCGGGCATTCTGCAATGGGTTCGCGCGGGCGGCATTCGGTTCTTGCGCGGGATCATCCCCGCCGCGATCCTTACACTCGTCCTCGTCGGAACCCCGCAATTTCCCACCACTGACGCTGGGACGCTTCGGGTCGGGTGGGTTCAGGGCAATGGCCCCGCCGGCTACTTCGACACCAAGGCGCCCGGCGAAATGCTCGACGTGCAGGCAGCCGCCTCCCGACCGCTGCTCGGACAGCAGATGGACCTGCTGGTGTGGCCGGAAGGCAGCGTGGATGCTGACCCCCTGCGGACACCCACGGTCGCGACTCGGCTGGACCGTGTCGTGGCCGAGGCGGGGGCGCCACTGCTGATGAACGCGGCCACCACCCGCGGTGCGGACGTGTTCAACACGTCGCTGCTGTGGACAGCCGATGTCGATGCCCGCCAGTGGCACGACAAGGTGAACCCGGTTCCGTTCGGCGAATACGTACCCGACCGTTGGCTGTATGAACGCATCGCCCCGGACCTCGTCGGGCTGATCCAGCGGGAGTACACCCCCGGCAGCAACCCGCCGATCGTCACCGTGAACGACGTCGGCGTCGGGCTGGCGATCTGCTTTGACGTCATCTACGACCAGGTGATCTGGGACGGTGCCCGCGCCGGCGCGGAACTCTACGTGTTCCAGACCAACAACGCCGACTTCCGAGGGACCGACGAGAACCTGCAACAGCTCGCCTTCGCGAGAATGCGCGCCATCGAAACCGGCCGGACTGTGGTCAACGTCTCCACCGTGGGCACCAGCGAAGTCATCGCGCCCGGCGGCGGCACGACCGACAGCGTCGGCGTCGACACCACGGCCGCGGAGATCAGCACGATTCCATTGCGCACCGGGCTCACCGCAGCCGTGTTCATCGGGCCGTGGCTGACCGGGTTGGTCCCCGTCCTCGCGGCCATCACCCTCATCGGGCTCGGGATCCAGGACCGCGTCCGGCCCCTCATCCCGCGTAAGCACGCCGAACCACGGAGGTCGACACCGCTATGAGAGCACCAAGACCCGTCGCGGAGGCCTGGTCCAGCCCGCCAGGTGGAGAACCGTCGAGCGACCAGCCTCGCGCGTTCCCCACACGTCGCAGTCTCCGGCAAGAAGGCTCCCCGTCGCGCACGATCGTGGACCCCACCCCGCGGCCGGCCGTCGCGGCAGCGCCATCGCGCGGTCCCCGGACGATCCATCCGGTGCGGAGACTGACTGCGCTCGCTATTGTCAGCGGACTGATCACGACCGTGGCGTTGCCCGCATACGGCGCCTGGCGGTCTACAGACCCCCTGCCACCGACAATGCAGCGGGTCGCCTCGGAAGACGCGCAGTCTCTCATCGTGGCGTCCGACGCGACGCAGACACAGCTCACGCGCGACAGCTACTCGGCTACGACCCCGGAGGAGATCGACCGGAGGGAGGCGGCGGAGGCCGCCGCGTCTCGTGCTCGCGCTTCGGAGCGCGTGGCGTTGGTGCCGTTCGACTACAGCATGGTCACCCCCGGCAGCGGCATCGTGCGGTGGCCGGTAGGCGGCCCGTTCACCGTGACCGACCGGTTCGGCGACCGCGGCGGTGCGCATATGGGCACCGACATGGCCGCCGCCGGTGGCACCCCGGTCTACGCGTCCCTAGGCGGTGTCGTCAGCGTCTCGCAGGATGGCTATGGCGCCTACGGCGTCACCGTCATGATCGAGTCCGTCCTGAACGGTCAGCGCGTCCGCACCGTCTACCCACATATGCAGACCGGGAGCCGACTGGTCTCTGTCGGCCAGACCGTCACTGCCGGTCAGACGGTCGGACTGGTCGGAACCACGGGACGCTCCACCGGCAACCATCTGCACTTCGAGGTGTACATCGACGAAACCGCCGTCGACTCACTGATCTGGCTGCAAGCGAACGCCGGCTGAGGCCCAAACCCCTGACAAAGAAGGCCCCCACATCATGACCGGATCATCTGCGCTCACGCTCGATGGCATCTCACTGTTGCTGGTCTGGACCGCGATCGCCACCTACGTCCTCGCGTTCATCGCGTACACCATCGACCTCGCTCGTCGCTCCGTTCCCGTTGCCGTGCCGCTGAGGGACTTTGCCGTGCCGCTGAGGGACTCGGCGCTGGTCGGAGCAGCGACGGCACCCGCGGTCACAGATGCCTGGCAGGAACGGCGCCCGGTGAGCCCGGAGCCGGCACGTTCTCAACCGAGGCCGCTGTGGGCACGGCTCGGAACGGCGCTGACAATGCTCGGTTTCCTGTTCCACCTGGCCGGCACAGTCCTGCGAGGGATCGCGGCCGGACGGGTGCCGTGGGCCAACATGTACGAGTTCGCGCTCACCGGAACCGTCCTGATCGTCGCGGTGTACCTGCTTGTGTTGCGCCGCTACGACCTCCGCTTCCTCGGCGCGTTCCTCATCGGGATGGTGGTGCTGCTGCTGGGTGGCGCCACCATCACCTTCTACGTCGACGTCGTCCCACTCATGGACCCGCTCAAAAGTGTGTGGCTGGTCATCCACGTCTTCGTCGCATCCCTTGCCACCGCACTGTTCGCGATCGCCTGCGGCCTGTCGGTCACCCAGCTCCTGCAAGCCCGCCGCGAACGCCTCACGGCAGCCGCCCCTGCGGATGGCGCGCCACACAGCGGACCGCGGGTCCTGGCCACGCTGCCGCCCTCGGGAGCGCTCGAGTCTCTCGCGTACCGGTTCGTGATCGTCGGTTTCGTGTTCTGGACTTTCACACTGGTTGCCGGCGCGATCTGGGCCAATGACTCCTGGGGAAGGTACTGGGGGTTCGACACCAAGGAGGTCTGGACCTTCGTGATCTGGGTGCTCTATGCCGGCTACATCCATGCCCGCGCCACACGGGGGTGGCGAGGTGCCCGCTCCGCGTGGCTGTGCATCGTCGGTTTCCTCGCGGTGCTCTTCAACTTCACGGTCGTCAACATGTTCTTCAAAGGACTTCACGCCTACTCCGGCCTGAGCTGACCCCAGGCGCACCGCACGGGTCGAGCGCTCGACCCGCAGGTCACAGGGCGGGCTTGTCCTCGTGGTCGATGCCGTGGTGTTCCTTACCGCGCTCGAAGGCGAGGAGCCGGAGGGCGTTGCCGACCACGATCAGGGTGGATCCCTCGTGGATGAGGACGACGGCGCCGATGTTCAGGCCGACGAAGGTGGCGATGATGAGGAAGACGACGACGGCGAGGCTGGCGATCAGGTTCTGGCGGATGATCCGGCTGGTGGCACGGCTGAGCCGCACGGCGAACGGCACGCGCCCGAGGTCGTCGCTCATCAGGGCGATGTCGCAGGTCTCGAGCGCGACGGTGGAGCCGGCGGCGCCCATCGCGATGCCGATATCGGCGCGCGCCATCGCTGGGGCGTCGTTCACCCCGTCGCCGACCATGGCGATCGGGCGGTGGGACTGGGCGAGGCGGGTGATCTCGGCGACCTTGTCCTCGGGCAGCAGCTCTCCGATGGCCGTGTCGACTCCGACTTCACGCCCGACGGCGTCAGCGACCCGCTGATTGTCGCCCGAGATCATCACGAGCCGCCCGACGTTCGTGCCGCGCAGCGCGGCGAGCACCTGGGCCGACTCCGCGCGGGAGGCGTCCATGACGCCGACGAGACCGAGGAACCGGTCGCCGCGCCGCACGATCATCAGCGTCTGCCCGGAGTCGCGGGCATGTCCGTACGCCGCGTCGAGCGCAGGAGGGAGGGTGATCTGCTGCTCGTCGAACATGCGGAGGTTGCCGACCTCCACCGTCTCACCGTCGATTGTGGCGCGCACACCGCGGCCGATCACCGCGTTCAGATCTGTGGCGTCGACCCGCTCGGACTCGGAGACGCGGTCGGCGAGATCGCGGACGATCGCTGTGGCAAGAGGGTGATCGCTGAGGGCTTCGACCGCGACCAGTGTCGGGATCAGCAGCGCTCCGTCGTCGCCGTCGACCGGGATGACGGAGGTGACGCGGGGAAGGCCCCAGGTGAGCGTGCCGGTCTTGTCGAATGCCATCGCCTTGACCCGGCCGAGGGTCTCCAGGGGCGCGCCTCCCTTGACGAGCACGCCCGCGCGAGCGGCGCGGGCAACCCCCGCGAGTACGGCTGCGGGGGTGGCGATCGCGAGAGCGCAGGGACTTGCGGCGACGAGCACGGTCATCGAGAGATAGAACGCGTCGCTGAACTGCTGCCCGAACCCGAACATCGCCACCAGCAAGGTGGCCGCGACGCCGATGATCACGGCGGGCACGTACCAGCGCTGGAACCGGTCGATGAACTGCTGGGTCGGGGATGTGGCCTGGTCGGCGGTCCGGACGAGCTCGACGACTTTGCTCAGGGTCGAGTCGGCCGCCGTGGCGGTGACCTCGACCTCGAGCACTCCTGATCCGTTGACGGTTCCTGCGAAGACTCGGTTTGCGGCCGGCAGGGTGTCTATGGTGCGCATCGCACGCTCGGGATCGGTGACGGGTTCCTTCTCCACGGGGATGGACTCGCCGGTGACCGCCGACTGGTCGACGGCAGAGACGCCCGAGATCACGAAGCCGTCCGAGGGGATTCGTGAGTTCGGGCGAATCACGATGATGTCCGCGACCGCGATCTGCTCGACCGGCACCTCCACCGGCTCCCCGCCGTCGCGGCGGACCAGCGCCGTGCGAGGAGCGAGCTCCGCGAGGGCCTCGATGGACTTGCTCGCCCGGCTCAGGGCGTACTCTTCCAGGGCGTGTCCCAGGCTGAACAGGAACAGCAGCACCGCTCCCTCGGCCCATTTTCCGATCAGTGCGGCGCCGATCGCGGCCACGAGCATGAGGAAATCGACCTCGAACTTGCCTCGCAACGTCGAGGTGATCGCCGACCGGAAGGTGAAGAACCCGCCGAAGAAGTAGGTGGCGAGGAAGAACGCCAGCGGCATCCCGAGCAAGGGCATCCCCAACGCGAACTCCGTGATCATCCCGGCCGTGTACGTCACGCCGGACGCGATCGCAAACCACAGCTCCCACCGTGTCGAGCCATGCGCATGCTCATGTGCGTCTGTGGAAGGTGCTGCAGTTCGAGAGGTGCCTGTCATGCGTTCACCATACATCACAACATCATGATATGTTGTAAATGTGTATGATTATCGTATTCGGCGGGGGCAGAATGGTGTCCATGACTGATGAGATCCTGCACGAAGCGGATGGCGTGCTATCAGTTGCGGACGCCGAGCGACTTTCGGAGATCATGCAGGCTCTCGCCTCACCCGTGCGATTGCGTATCCTGAGCGTGCTGCGCGCCCGGCCGAGCACAGTCACCGAGCTCAGCGAAGAACTGGGGTCGGGACAGACCACCGTATCCAACCACCTGCGGCTGCTGCGACACCTCAGCCTCGTGGAGGGAAGCCGGGACGGACGCCACGTGCACTACGTGTTGTACGACGAGCATGTTGCAGAACTTCTGGATGAGGCCGTGGGCCATTTGTCTCACCTCGCCTCCGAATCCAAACGGGGTTAGCGGGGCGGGTTCAGAATCCGTGCATAGGCAACGGCCGGATTGGCTATCAGTGGCACGACATGGAAAGGAACCCGGTGAGCGCGAGCGGTTCACGTCGATCCGACCGGCGGAAGTGGACATCTGCTGAATACGCCTACGTGGCCTTGGGATTGAACGGCCTTTGTCTGCTGATCTTGTTCTCGAACCTGCTCGCAGGAAACTCCTGGTGGCAGGTCGCAGTTCCGCTTGCCGCGGTGTGTCTCGTTCTCGGTGCCGTGTCAGGGTTCCAGACGAGGCGATTGAGGATGAGAGAGCGTCAGGGACGTGACTGAGACCTAGGAAGGCCTGGCCTCCGGTTGCAGGAGTTCGCCGCCGTGCGAACCGCCGGACCTCCCTTCCAGTGTGTCGAATCGATTCGATACACTGGATCGTGGTGCCCTCAACGACACCGTCTTCCCATCTTCGACGCACGACTCGAGGGCACGAATGGCGCGCAGCCTGATCACCGGACACCCCTGGCGGGTGATCCTTCTGTTCTCCGTACCGTTGCTGATCGGCAACGTCGTGCAGCAGCTCTACCAGTTTGTGGACGCGATCGTTGTCGGGCGCCAGCTCGGCGTTGACGCGCTCGCGGCGGTCGGGGCGACGGGCAGCCTGCTGTTCCTCTTGCTCGGCTTTGCGTGGGGCATGACGACGGGGTTCGCGATCCCGACGGCGCAGGCGTTCGGCGCGCACGACGGCGCTGCAGTGCGCCGGTCCGTAGCTGTCGGGACGGTGCTCACGGCGGCAGCATCCGTTGTCCTGACCGTTGTCGCACCACTAGTCGCCGAACCGCTCCTCGTGCTGATGCAGACGCCCCCCGCTCTGATTCCGCAAGCAACGGTGTTCGCGCAGGTGAGCTTCCTCGGGTCGGGCGCGATCATGTTCTTCAACTACCTCTCGGCGATTATCCGGGCGATCGGCGATTCCCGCACGCCCCTGGTGTTCCTGAGCATCGCGTGCGCGCTCAACGTCGCCTTCGTCATCGTCACCGTCGGACCCCTCCAGTGGGGAGTCGCCGGAGCCGCGGCATCCACCGTCATCGCCCAGGCTCTCTCAGTGATCTGGTGCCTGGACTACGTGCGCCGGCGGGCTCCTGCTCTGCATGTGCACCGCGCCGACTGGCGACTTCGCCGCGCGGAGGTGCTCAACCACCTGCGGCTCGGTTTGCCGATGGGCTTCCAGGCGTCGATCATCGCGATCGGCACCCTGACGGTGCAGGTGCGCCTGAACGAGCTGGGCACCGCCGAAGTCGCCGCCTACACCGCTGCCTCGCGGGTCGATGGCCTCGCGGTGGCTCTTCTCCAGTCGCTAGGTCTCGCCGTGTCGATGTACGTCGCCCAGAACTTCGGCGCTCGGCGACCGGATCGCATCCTACGCGGCGTCAGGCAATCTCTGGTGATCTCGACGATCGCGTCTGTCGTGCTCGGCGTCGCGCTCGTCGCCTTCGGGAGGCAGATCATCGAGCTCTTCGTGGGCCGCGGGGTCGAGAACGTCGTCTCGATGGCCGCCACGATGCTCGTCGTCAACGCCTTCAGCTATGCCGCGCTCGGCATCCTGTTCGTGCTCCGCGGCGCCTTGCAGGGCCTGGGCCACGCCCTGATCCCGACCATCACGGGGATCGTCGAACTCGCGATGCGCGTGGGCGCAGCTATCGTGCTGGGCGCGATGTTCGGGTTCATCGGCATCGTCTGGAGCAACCCGCTCGCCTGGATCGGTGCCACGCTCGTGCTCGTGCCCGCGTACCTTTACGCACGGCGCGCACTCCTGCGGATGCCGGTCTCGCCGCTCGCACCGACCCCGACCACGCCCATCCCGATCGTCGGACCGACAAACGGATCACTGGCGGTTGATGCGATCGTGACTGCTCCTGTCCCGGTCGTCGTCCCCGAGCAGCGTCGGCGGCTGCTCGGGCGTCTTCCCTCGATACGCCCGCGTCGTCGGCGGATGCGTCGTTGACCACCGCTCGTAACTAGCGCCAGGTGCTAAGCGCGGCCGGCGTTCTTGCGCCGCCGGAGCTCGAATAGCTCGCCGGTCCGCACGATGCGCAGGAGCGTGACGAGCAAGACGCCGCCAGCCAGGTTCAGGAGGAGAACCGGCAGGAACCAGAGCAGCCAGTCGAGGTACGTGATCGGTGCTCCGCTGATGATCGCTCCGAAGGCGAACAGCGAGTCGAGGATCGAGTGGAACAGCTGAAAGCCGGCGAGGACGAAGCCGCCTGCCACGGCCGCCGCGATCTTCGCGGGCACGGATTCGGTGCCCGTCTGCATCCGCGTCATAAGAGTGATGACGGCACCGCCGAGAATTGCGAGGGCCGCAAACTCGAGGGTGAGAGGCGCCTCGATGAAGTGTTCGGCGGTCTCGGCGAGGACCGGGTGCCAGTCAGGAAAGGCGAGAACGATGATCGCCATGATCAGCCAGCCGCCGAGCAGATTGGATAGCAGCGTGCCTCCCCAGAGCTTGGCCAGGTCGAGCCATGTGCCTTCCCGCGCCACGAGCGCGGCGATCGGCAGCAGGAAGTTCTCGGTGAACAGCTCGCTGTGGGCGAGCAGGAGCGCGATCAGACCGATGCTGAATCCGAGGCCCGCGAGAAGCTGATCACCCGTCTGGTACAGGATGCCGAGGTAGACCAGCACCCCGATGCCGACTTCGACACCGCCCAGAAAGCCCGTGACCAGAGTCGCGCGAAGGGTACGGTGGAGCCGCTCGGCACCCTCGCCGACGACCTCTTCAAACTCGATCTCGATCTCTTCCTCGACGGCCTCGTCATTGGGGCCGTCCTGGCGCCGCTGCTCTGCCCGTGCTTCGCGCGAATCGCTCATCGTGCCATCCTCGCAGCCGGGAGCGCCATCGGGGCGGCTACGTCGAAAACCCCAGCTCCCAGCCCCTTCCCAGAGACAGGAACTGCGATTCCGGTATCGTCGCGCGTAACCAAGGGGAGTACTCCACCACGGTCGGCTCGTCATTACGGACGCTCTCGCGTCCCGGGTCACCGGTTCTCGGCGACGGGGATGGAGAAGACCTTGGCGTAGATCTGATCATCAACGCCAAGGCAGGAGTCCCTTGTGAACGTCACCCTGACGGTCTGGCTCATCACGATCGCGGTCACGATCGCGTTCTTCGTGTACGAGTTCTACGCGCACGTCCGCAAGCCCCACGAGCCGACCCTGGGCGAATCCGCCCGATGGTCGGCCTTCTACATCGGCCTCGCGCTGCTGTTCGGCGTCGGAATCGGGCTCGTCTCGGGGTGGGACTTCGGCGGCGAGTACTTCGCCGGCTACCTCACCGAGAAGGCCCTGTCGATCGACAACCTGTTCGTCTTCCTCATCGTCATGACGGGGTTTGCGGTGCCGAAGATCTACCAGCAGAAAGTGCTGATGATCGGCATCGTCATCGCGCTCATCATGCGCGGGATCTTCATCGCGGTGGGCGCCGCGCTCATCGAGAACTTCTCGTGGATCTTCTGGGTCTTCGGCGCGCTGCTCCTGTACCTGGCCTACCGCCAAGCGTTCACCCACGGTGAGTCCGACCCAGCCAATGGCCGGTTCATGCGCTTCATGCGACGCATCCTGCCCGTGAGCAACGAGTACAACGGCGACAGGCTGACGGTGAAGAAGGACGGACGCCGCTTCGTCACCCCGATGCTGCTCGTCATCATCGCCATCGGGTTCATCGACCTCATCTTCGCCGTCGACTCGATTCCCGCGATCTATGGGCTCACGCAAGAGGCCTACATCGTCTTCACCGCGAACGCCTTTGCCCTGATGGGTCTGCGCCAGCTCTACTTCCTGATCGGCGGTCTCCTCGAGCGCCTGGTCTACCTCGCCCAGGGGCTCGCGGTCATCCTCGCCTTCATCGGCGTCAAGCTCCTCATCCACGCGCTCCACAAGAACGAGCTGCCGTTCCTGAACGGTGGCGAGCCGATCACGGTGATCCCGGAAATCCCGATCTGGATCTCGCTGTTGTTCATCGCGGGCACGATCGCTGTGGCCACGGTCGCGAGCCTCGCGAAGACCCGCAAGGACCGTCGCGCCAGCGCTATCGCCGAGAAGGCGGACGATGCGGATGCCGCAGCCGACGCGATCTCCGAGGCGCGCAGCGACGCCCGGGACCGCTCGTGAACGCATCCGGCACCGACGCGCTCGGCGATAGACCCGGCGCCCGGGTGACCCTGGGCGGCAAGAACAAGACCGCGCGCGACGGGGTGACCCGCTGATGGCCGACCTGTGGTGGAACATCGCCCTGGTCGTGGTGTTCGTGCTCATCGGCGGCGTGTTCGCCGCGACCGAGATGGCGCTTGTAACTCTGCGCGAGAGCCAGCTCAACGCGATCGCCGCACGCGGGCGCCGCGGCGCGAAGGTCGCCGCGCTCGCACGGAACCCGAACACGTTCCTCTCCGCGGTCCAGATCGGCGTGACGGTCGCCGGCTTCGCCTCGGCCGCGTATGGCGCGGCATCCATCGCCCCCTCGGTGACGCCGCTGCTTACCCGTCTTGGTCTTGCGGAGCCGGTCGCGGCGACCATGGCGACGATCGGGCTGACGCTGGTGATCGCATACCTCTCGCTCGTGCTCGGGGAACTCGTTCCCAAGCGCCTCGCGATCCAGCGCAACGCACAGTTCGCCTATGCCGTCGCTCCCGTGCTCGACGGGTTCGCGGTGCTGATGCGACCGGTCATCTGGCTGCTGTCGGTGTCGACGAACGCGCTGGTGCGGCTTCTCGGCGGCGACCCGAACAAGACAGCCGACGAGCTCAGCGATGAGGAGATCCGTGACATCGTCACGTCCCATCAAGGCCTGCCCGAGGATGAGCGCCGCATCCTGGATGACGTGCTGTCGTTGCGTGGCCGGCAGGTGAGCGAGGTCATGCGGCCGCGACCCGAGGTCGTGGCTCTGGATGACGGCATCACGGTGGCTGAGGCCGTGGAGCGCATCCGCGACCTGCCCTACTCCCGCTACCCCGTCGCCGACACCTCCATCGACGACATCGTCGGCTTCGTGCACGTGCGCGACCTGTTCGATGCCGCCAGCGACGACGCCGGTAAGCCCGTTGCGCGTCTCGTGCGCGACATCCCGTACGTACCCGCTACCGCTCGAGTCCTGCCGACACTCACGAGCCTGCGTGCCCGCGGGCACCACATCGCGGTCGTCGTCGACGAGTACGGCGGAACCGACGGCATCGTGACTTTGGAAGACCTTGTCGAAGAGGTCGTGGGTGAGATCTTCGACGAGTACGACACCGCCGAGACCGTGGTGGTCGGAAGCGACACGATCGACGGCCGGTTGAACCTTCAGGAGTTCGAGGAGCGCACCGGAATCGAGTTGCCTCGCGGAAGCTCAGACACGATCGCCGGATATGTCATCGAGCAGCTCGGCCGCCTCGCCGTCGTGGGCGACACCGTCGACATCCCCGGCGCCACGCTTCAGGTCACGTCGCTGGATCGACGCAGGATTGCGACGGTCCGACTTCTTGCCCGCGCCGAGGATGAAGCTGGGCAAGTGCGTTGACGACGGATGCGTGATGCGTGATGCTTGATGCATGCGGACGACCCTCACGATCGACGACGACGTTCTCGCCGCGGCGAAGCAGTTCGCCGACGCCCGGGGAATCACGCTCGGAGAGGCGGTTTCGCAGCTCGCTCGCGCCACTTTGACCGAACGCCGGCGCTTCGACAAGCGCAACGGCATCGTTCTGCTGCCGACCACGCCTGCGGCGGGTCGCGCGACCCTTGACGATGTCAACGCACTGCGAGATGACAACCAGTGACGCGCCATCTGCTGGACGTCAACGCGATCATCGCTCTGATCGACCCGTTGCACGTCCATCACGAACGCGCGCACGCCTGGTTCGCCGCGCGAGTGGTGCGGGACGGCGACGGCGCGTGGCACACGTGCCCGATCGTGCAGAACGGCGTCGTGCGGGTGGTCAGTCACCCGAAGTATCCGAACACTCAGCCGGTTCCTGTCGTGCTCGCGAGCCTCGCGAGCCTGACCGCGCGAGAGGACCACGTCTTTCTCGCTGATTCGGTGAGCCTGCTCGACACGTCGATTCACACCGAGCGACTGCTCGCCAGCTCACAGGTAACGGATACCTACCTGCTGCACCTCGCTGCGTCCCACGACGCGCTGCTGGCCACCTTCGACACCCGCCTCGTGACGGCCGCGGTTCCGGGCGGCAAGGCAGTGCTGTGCCCGATACCCTGACTCCCGTCGCCCGCATCGTCGCGTCGGCACTGTCTTGAGAGGTTCGCCCATGTCGTCATCCGCCCCCACCCTTGTTCTGGTCCATGGCGCCTGGGGAGGCGGCTGGGTCTGGCGGCGTGTGCTGGCGCCGCTGCGGGATGCCGGGTTCGAGGTCCACACCGTGACCCTGACCGGCGACGGCGAGCGGGCACACCTGCGCCGACCCGACATCGACCTGCACACGCACATCGCCGATGTCATCGGCCTGGTCGAGATGGAAGAGCTCGAGAACGTCGTGCTGGTCGGGCACAGCTACGGCGGCATGGTCATCACGGGCGCCGCCGTCGAACTCCAGCAGCGGCATCCGGGCGTGCTCTCGGGCCTGGTCTACGTCGACGCGATGTTCCCGCGCCCCGGAGACGGGTGGGGTGTTGCCCATTCGCCCGAGGTCGCCTCGGCGCGGCTGGCGGCAGCTGCAGAGAACGACAACTCGCTCCCGGCGCCCAACGCCGAATCAGGCTTCGACCTCACTCCCGAGGATGCAGCGTGGCTGAACCGCCGGCACGTGCCGCATCCGTTCGGGATGTACCGGCAGCCGCTCGACTACGACGCAGCCCTGCTCGAGGCGGTCCCACGCCTGTTCATTGACTGCACGGATCCCGCCTATCCGACGATCGAGCCGGTGCGGCGCCTCGTGCGCGAAGAGCCCGGATGGCAGGTCGTCGAGATCGCGACGGGGCACTTCCCGATGGTCACGACGCCGACGGAACTCATCGCTCACGTGCGCGGGTTCGCCGAGTCCTTGCGCTCTTGAGCGGCAGTCGCTGCCCTCCTGAGCGGGAGCCGCGGTGGCGGAGCACAATAGGACCATGACCGACTCACTGCCGAGCCTCGACACCCCGTGGACGCGACTTGACGCGGCATCCGTCGCTGACCTGCTCGCCGACACCGAGGCGCGCTGGTGGCTCTCGGGCGGGAGCGCCTATGACCAGTGGCGCGGCGAACCCCTGCGGGAGCGCGACCGCACCACGATCAGCACGGTGTACACCCAGCTCGATGACATCGTCGGCTCGCTCCCCGACGGAATGAGCTGCTGGGCGCGGATCGGCGACGAGCTCGTCCGGTGGTCCGACCTGCCCGACGGTGCCGACATTCCGTCGGCCTGGATCTTCGACGAGGCGATGGATGCCTGGGTCCTGCAGATCAACCTCGAAGACGGAACCGCTGACCGCTGGGTCTACCGGCGCGATCCTCGCCTACAGCTCCCGTGGGAGAAGGCAGTCCTCGACATCGATGACATTCCCACCGGCGCGCCCGAGGTGCAGCTGGTCTGGAAGGCACTGCGGCCCTACCCCGACGACGAAGCCGACAAGGACGTCATCCTTCCCGCGCTTCCCGAAGAGGCGCGGACCTGGTGGGAGAAGGCGATCCTGTCGATTCACCCACATTCGACGTGGTCGATCCACGTCCGCAGCCCGTTCGCACCCGCCAAAGCGAGCTGGAACCGCACCCGACGCAGCTGAAACAAAGGGGCTTGTTTTCGGTCGCGCCTAAGTGTGGGTCTGCGCCGGGTGAACCCGCATCAAGGCGCGACTGAACGGAGGGCCGGGCTAGATCTCGGTGCCGGGCTCGACGACCGCGCCGTGGACGAGCCGTCGGAACCAGCGCTGTGCCGGTGTGAGGCTCGACTCGCGCCGTGTGAAGATCGCTACCGGGGTGCTCTGGCCCGGCCAGGGCAGGTCCGCGATGCGGAGCGCCGGGAACCAGCCGCAGAACACTTCAGCAACGTGACGGGGCAAGAACGTCACCAGATCGGTGTCTTGCAGCACCGCCGGGAGCGTGCCGTACTCCTCGACAGTCAGCGCGACCTGCGGCATGAGTCCGTGCTCGAGCAGCAGCTGCAGCGGGTAGGTGTGGCCGCCGCGGGATGACACGCGCACGAACCCGCGTCCGTCGAACATGTCAGGCCCCGGTGGGGGCAACGGATGCCGTCGCGAGGTGAGCGCCACGTACTCCACAGCGCGCACCGGCGTGCGCCAGAGGCGCGCGGCATCCATGAGTGCGACGGTGATGGCGAGGTCGAGGTGTCCCCGCACGAGCTCTTCCTCCACCTCGTCGGCATCCAACCGCTTCACCGCGAGGCGCGCGGTCGATCGCTCGCGCGCGAGGGCCGCCATGATCGGCGGCAGGAACGTCTGCTCACCGATCGAGGTCAGCCCGAGGGAGAGCTCTCCGGTGAATGCCGACGGATCAAAGGATGCCGTCTCGCTCACCGTCGACTCGATCTGCGCGAGTGCTTCGTGCAGCGGGCCGAACAGCTGGGTCGCGCGGGTCGTGGGCACCATGACGTGCCCCTCGCGCCGGAACAGATCGTCGCCGAAGCGCTCTCTCAGACGCGCGAGCGTGTAGCTCACCGTGGGCTGCGTGACATGCAGGAACTCCGCGGTCGCCGTGAGGCTGCGCAGTTCGTAGAGCACGACAAAGGTGCGCAGTTGGTTCAGATCCGGGATGGCCATGCATCGACTCCGTCTATGGAGAAGGACTCCGGAATCTATTGGACCATACCGAAGCCCCGACTTACTCTCGAAACAAGCACCCCTCGCGACAGCGCCAGTGACAGCGCCAATCCAGTGACAAGGACGACACTCGGTGATCATCGACATCCACGGCCACTACACCACCGCACCGGCCCAGCTCGGAGCGTGGCGTGACCTGCAGATTGCCTTCGCGAACGGCCAGGGCGAAGCCCCCGATCCCGCCGCGTTGCACATCAGCGACGACGACATCCGCGAAACCATAGAAGCCAACCAGCTGAAGCTCATGAATGAGCGTGGCTCCGACCTCACGGTCTTCAGCCCGCGGGCATCCTTCATGGCCCACCACATCGGCGACCTTCAGGTCAGCCAGACCTGGGCGCGCATCTGCAACGACCTCGTCGCGCGGGTGAGCGGGCTCTTCCCCGACCGCTTCATCATGGGCGCGATGCTCCCCCAATCGCCAGGCGAAGATCCGGCGACGTCGGTGCCCGAGCTCGTGCGTGCGGTCGAAGAACTCGGCGCGGTCGAGATCAACCTCAACCCCGACCCGTCCGGTGGCCTGTGGACTGCACCCGCGCTCACCGACCGCTCCTGGTACCCCGTCTACGAGAAGCTCGTCGAGTACGAGATCCCCGCGATGATCCATGTGAGCACCTCGTGCAAGTCGCAGTTCCACACCACCGGCGATCACTACCTCGGCGCCGACACGACTGCCTTCATGCAGCTGCTCAAGGGGGATCTGTTCCGCGACTTCCCCGACCTGAAGTTCGTCATCCCGCACGGCGGCGGCGCCGTCCCCTACCACTGGGGCCGGTTCCGGGGACTCGCGATGGCCCTCGGCAAGCCCGAGCTCGAAGAGCACCTGCTGAACAACGTGTTCTTCGACACCTGCGTCTACCACCAGCCGGGCATCAACCTGCTCACTGAGGTCATCCCGACCGAGAACATCCTGTTCGCAAGCGAAATGATCGGGGCGGTGCGCGACATCGACCCGCGCACCGGCCACTACTTCGACGACACCAAGCGCTACGTCGACGCAACCCCGAACCTGACGGATGCCGAACGCGAGCTCGTCTTCGAGGGCAACGCCCGCCGGGTCTACCCGCGGCTGGATCGCGCACTTGCGGCGCAGGGGAAGTGAGAGGACCATCATGCGACTGAACAACCTCGGCATCGTCCGCACGAAGATCGAGCGGCCCGACCCCGCCGATGTCGCGCGCCTGTCACAGTTCGGTGTCGCGACGATCCATGAGGCGATGGGCCGCGTCGGACTGCTTCGCCCCTACATCCGTCCCGCCTACACCGGGGCGAAGCTGTGCGGACCGGCAGTGACAGTGCTGCTGCAGCCCGGTGACAACTGGATGTTCCATGTTGCTGCCGAGCAGGTGCAGGAGGGTGACGTGATCGTCGCGGGCTGCACGACCGAGAGTGAAGACGGCTTCTTCGGCGAGCTCCTGGCCACCTCCCTCACCGCTCGGGGGTGCAAGGGCCTGGTCATCGACGGCGGCGTTCGCGACGTTGCCGACCTCGAGAAGATGAACTTCCCGGTCTTCTCGCGCGCGATCAACTCCAAGGGAACTGTCAAGGCGACCCTCGGCTCGGTCAACGTCGATGTCGTCGTCGCGAACGCCCTGGTCCACCCCGGCGATGTCGTTGTCGCGGATGTCGACGGTGTCGTGGTCGTGCCTCGCGAGCTCGTCGGCGCAGTGGCCGATGCCAGCCAGAAGCGCGAAGACAACGAAGAGTCCAAGCGCCAGAAGTTCCGCGAGGGCGTGCTGGGCCTGGATATCTACGGCATGCGTGAGCCGCTTGCCGCCGCCGGCCTCGAGTACGTGGAGGACTGACGATGGCCCACGGAGACACGAGCGGCGGGTTCGAGAAGACCCCCGGATGGCTGGACTGGTACGACGGTCCCTCGACGCCGAAATTCCGGGTGCCCGAGGGCGCGGTCGACGCGCACTGCCACGTGTTCGGACCCGGAGAGCAGTTCCCGTACGCCCCGGAGCGCAAGTACACACCGTGCGACGCCTCAGCCGACCAGCTCTTCGCGCTGCGTGATCAGCTCGGATTCGACCGGAACGTCATCGTGCAGGCCACCTGCCACGGCGCCGACAACCGCGCTCTCGTCGACGCGCTGCGCCGCAGCGAAGGCCGCGCTCGCGGGGTGGCCACGGTGCGCCGCGATGTGACGGATGCCGACCTCGCCGACCTGCACACTGCCGGTGTGCGCGGGGTGCGCTTCAACTTCGTCAAGCGACTGGTCGACCGTGTGCCGACCGATTCGCTGCAGGAGATCGTCGCGAAGATCGCGCCGCTGGGATGGCACGTCGTCATCTACTTCGAGGCCGAGGACCTACCAGACCTCTACGAGTTCTTCTCGAGCATTCCCACCGACGTCGTCGTCGACCACATGGGCCGGCCCGACGTCAGCAAGGATCCCGACGGTCCCGAGTTCGACCTCTTCCTGCGCTTCATGCGGGAGAACCCGAACGTGTGGACCAAGGTGTCGTGCCCGGAGCGGCTGAGCATCACCGGCCCCCGAGCTCTCGACGGTGAACAGCACGCCTACACCGATGTCGTGCCGTTTGCCCGACGCGTGGTCGAGGAATTCCCCGACCGCGTGCTGTGGGGAACAGATTGGCCCCACCCCAACCTCAAGGACCACATGCCCGATGATGGCTTGCTGGTCGATTACATCCCCCAGATCGCCACGACCGCCGAGTTGCAGCAGAAGCTGCTGGTCGACAACCCGCGGCGACTCTACTGGCCAGAAGGAGACTGACCATGGCACTCGACAAGCCCTACAAGAACGTTCCCGGCACGATCATTTTCGACGCCGAGCAAGCCCGCAAGGGCTACCAGATCAACCAGCTCTGCATGTCGTTCATGAAGCCGGAGAACCGCGAACGGTACCTCGCCGACCGTGAGGCCTACCTCGACGAATGGCAGCTGACACCCAAGGCGCGGCAGGCGATCCTCGACCTCGACCTCAACGCCGCGATGGAAGAGGGTGGCAACATCTACTTCCTCGCCAAGCTCGGAGCCACCCACGGTCTGAGCTTCCAGCAGATGGCCGGTTCCATGACCGGCATGAGCGAGGCCGCCTACCGCGACATGATGATCTCGGGCGGCCGCCGCCCCGAGGGCAACCGCATGAAGGACCTCGATGGCTGGACGCCGCCGCAGCCCGGCGAGAAGGCCGAGACGATGCGGCCGGATGCTCCCGCCAAGCTCACCTCGGCCCTGTACACCTCTCACGTGCCGGCAATCGGCGCGGCGATGGACCTCGGCAAGACCGAAGAGCCGTACTGGAAGAAGGTCTTCGACGGCTACACCTGGACCCGCAAGTGGGCCAAGGAGAACACGCCAGACGTCGTCATCCTGGTCTACAACGACCACGCCACGGCTTTCGACTCCTCGCTGATCCCGACGTTCGTGCTCGGTACGGGCGCTGAGTACCCCGTCGCCGACGAGGGCTACGGCCCCCGCCCGGTGCCCGACGTCAAGGGTTACCCGGAGTTCGCTGCCCACCTGGCACAGTCGGTCATCCAGGATGACTTCGACCTGACCCTCGTGAACGAGATGGTCGTCGACCACGGACTCACCGTGCCGCTCTCGCTCGTGTACGGCCAGGTCGAGGAATGGCCGGTCAAGGTCATCCCGCTCGCGGTCAACGTCGTGCAGTACCCGGTACCGTCGGGTCGCCGCTGCTACGAGCTCGGCAAGGCACTGCGCCGCGCCATCGACAAGTGGGACGGCCCCGAGCTGAACGTGCAGATCTGGGGCACCGGCGGCATGAGCCACCAGCTCCAGGGCCCGCGCGCCGGGCTCATCAACCAGGAATGGGACAACGCGTTCCTCGACATGCTGATCTCCGACCCGCTGGGCCTGACCGAATGGCCGCACATCGACTACGTCGACGAGGCCGGTTCGGAAGGCATCGAGCTGGTCATGTGGCTCATCGCCCGCGGCGCGATGGACGACCAGTTCGGTGGCGGCGCTCCCGAGGTGAACCACCGGTTCTACCACGTACCCGCCTCGAACACGGCTGTCGGTCACCTCGTCATCACCAACCCCGTCGCAGCCCCCACGGCCGACGCCGAGGTCGAAGAAGAGAAGGTTCCTGTCGGCGCAACGGCCTGACAGGCTGACCATAGACCCGCTCCGTGGGGATCGGTCGCGCGATCCCCACGGAGCGCACCACGTTCGAAGGAGGACACCGAATGAGCAGTGACAAGGTCCGAATCGCCGTTGTCGGCGCGGCAGGCGCCTTCGGCATGAAGCACCTCGACGGCCTGGCCAACATCCCCGACGCAGAGGTGACGGTCGTCAGCGGCACCAAGCCCGAGGCCACGCAGGCCGTCGCCGAAAAGTACGGGGTTGCGAACGCCGTCGTCGGTTACGACGCCGTCCTCGAGCGCGATGACGTGGATGCCGTCATCCTCGCCACCCCCACCGGGATGCACGCGTCGCAGACGCAGGCAGCGCTCGCCGCAGGTAAGCACGTGCAGGTCGAGATTCCGCTGGCCGATTCACTTGCGGATGCCGAAGCCACCCTCGCCGCCGCCGAGGCATCCGATCGCGTCACCATGGTGGGACACACCCGCCGGTTCAATCCGTCGCACCAGTGGATCCACCAGCGCATCCAGAGCGACCAGTTCCACATCCAGCAGATGGATGTGCAGACCTACTTCTTCCGTCGCACCAACACGAACGCGAAGGGCGAGCCGCGGTCGTGGACCGACCACCTGCTGTGGCACCACGCCGCCCACACCGTCGACCTGTTCGCCTACCAGGCGGGGCGCATCGTCCAGGCCAATGCGATTCAGGGTCCCATCCACCCGGAGCTCGGGATCGCGATGGACATGTCGATCCAGCTCAAGGCTGAGACCGGCGCGATCTGCACCCTCTCGCTCTCGTTCAACAACGAGGGACCGTTCGGCACGTTCTTCCGCTACATCGGCGACACCGGCACCTACATCGCCCGCTACGACGACCTCGTGAACGGCAAGGAAGAGCCGATCGACGTGTCGCAGGTCGCGGTCAGCATGAACGGCATCGAACTGCAGGACCGCGAGTTCGTGGCTGCGATCCGCGAGGGACGCGAACCCAATTCGTCGGTGCGGCAGGTCTTCGACTGCTACCGCGTGCTCGGGATGCTGGAGGAGCAGCTCGCATGAACCTGCCCCGGTACGGGCTCGGATGCATGTCACTCAGTCACGCGTACGGGGTGGCGCCGCAGCCCGAGGAGGGCCTGCGGTTGTTGCAGACCGCGCTCGATGAAGGCGTCACGTTCTTCGACACCGCGACCCTGTACGGGGGCGGCCGCAACGAAGAACTCGTCGGCAAGGCCATTGCGGGCCGACGGGACGAGATCATCCTTGCCAGCAAGGGTGGGATGGCGATCGTCGACGGTTCACGCGTCATCGATGGTCGCCCTGAGACGCTGCGGGCGCAGGTGGATGCGTCGCTTCGCCGACTGGACGTCGACCACATCGACCTCTACTACCTGCACCGCTGGGACAAGTCGGTGCCGATCGCCGATAGCGTCGCGGCGCTCGCCGAAGCCGTTGATGCCGGCAAGATCGGTGCGATCGGACTCTCGGAGGTCTCGGTGGCGCGACTCCGGGAAGCGCAGCAGGTCGCGCCCATCGCCGCGGTGCAGAACGAATACTCCCTGTGGAGCCGGAATGCGGAGCTGGGCATGCTCGAGGCGACGAAATCCGACGGCATCGCACTCGTGGCGTTCTCGCCGGTCGCGCGGGGGTTCCTCGCCGATGCCGTCCACAACCCCGAGGAGCTCGTGGCCAAAGACATCCGCCGCGGGATGCCGCGGTTCCAGTCGCCGCACTGGGAAGCCAATGCAGCGCTGCTGCCGGCATGGCGCGCCCTCGCTGCTGAGGCAGGGGTCAGCCCGGCCCAGCTCGCGCTCGCGTGGCTGTCGTCTCGAGGTGAGCATGTCGTCCCGATTCCCGGGACGACGAACATCGACCACCTGCGCGAGATCATCGCCGCTGCGCAGCTCGAGGTCACGCCCGACATACTGGAGCGCGCCGGCGAGCTCATCGGCACTGA
This sequence comes from Microbacterium schleiferi, assembly GCF_020781975.1. Taxonomy (GTDB): domain Bacteria; phylum Actinomycetota; class Actinomycetes; order Actinomycetales; family Microbacteriaceae; genus Microbacterium. Next base: position 8,167 of record NZ_JAJGNI010000014.1, on the reverse strand, counting down.
AACCGTGTCGGGTCCCCGGTACCCGGCGAACAACGCTGTCGAGGTCGACACCGAGACATTCGAGGATGCCGCGTGAAGGCCATTTCGTCGATGGCGACGCGGCTGCTGCTTGCCGACCTCATGGCGGCCGCCGACGATGCCGGGCTCGGGCACGTCGAGATCGAGTCGGTCGGTGGAGTCGACGCGGCTGACCGGGTCGCCGCCGGCGAAGAGTTCGACCTCGTCTTCCTTGCCGACGGTGCGCTAGCGAAGCTCGCCGCCGGCGGACACGTCGTGGCGGCATCCGTGGCGCCCCTCGTGCTGTCGCAGGTGGCAGTGGGCGCTCCGTCGGGCACTGACGCTCCGGCGACCGCGGTCTCCGATCCCGCATTCCCGGATGCCGCCGCTGTGCGGGAGGCGATTCGGGAGGCGAGGAAGATCGGCTACTCGACCGGTCCGAGCGGCACCGCACTGGTGTCGATGATTGAGGACTGGGGCCTGAGCGCGGAAGTCGGTGATCGGCTGGTCCAGGCGAGGCCCGGCATCCCTGTCGCGCGCCTTCTCGCCGATGGCGACGTCGATCTCGGCTTTCAGCAGCTGAGTGAGCTCGTCGGCAGCCCGGGTGTCAGTGTGCTGGGCGTTTTGCCCCAGGACTGCGCGATCGACACCGTGTTCTCGGGCGCGATTGCCGCGACGTCGTCGGAGCCGGAGGGCGCGGCCGCAATCCTCGCCTTCCTGCGCACCGACGCTGCTCGCGACATCGCGCGCTCGCGCCACTTCGCGCCACCGCCCGCGCCGTAGCGCGCTGGCGGCTTCTTTCAGCTGGGCGCCCCGGCGATAAGAGCGCGGGCAACCCGGTCGCCGGAAACCAGCGCGCCCTGAATCGACGCGGTGTCGCGGTGATCGCCCGCGATGTAGACGCGTTCCGAGAGTCGCGCGCGCGTGACGGTTCGCAGCGGCACTGACTGCGCCGGCAGCGCGTGCGGGATGTCATCGCGTCGCAACAAGCGCCAGTCAGTGGCATCCGTACCCCAGATCTGAGAGGCGTGCCGCCGTACCTGCGCCTCGGTCGGAGAATCGAAGGAACCTCGGTGTGTCGCCGGCGGCAGCAGGCAGGTCGCCTGGACGAGGTGCATGCCCTTCGGCGCATACGAGGGCACGGCGTGCGACATCACCGCCGTGTTCACGACCGGTCCGGCGCGCGTGCCGTCCACCGCGATCATGCCGGATGCCGACGGCGCGGCGTCCGTCGCGAACCACCACGTCTGCAGGCCGCGGGTCCTCGGCACGGGAATCGGCGCGAGTCCTGATGCCGCCTCCGGTCCGACGGCGACGATCACCGCGTCAGCGCTCACCGGGTCTGCCCCGGCAACAGCGACCTCGACGCCCGCGGCAGTCTCACGGAGGGCGGTCACGCGACGCTGCACGGCGATTTCGGCGCCGAGCGTCCGGGCGTAGGCGGCGAGCTGTTCGGGAAGGGCCTGGATGCCGCGCTCGGGCAGGCCCGGGCGGCCCAGCGCGAACATGCGAATCAGCAGCCGAACGAAGGCGTCGGAGGTCTCGAAGCTCCCGTCAGCGATGACGCCGGAAAGGAACGGCTCGAGCACCGCGGTTCTCAGCGGGCCGGTCAGTCCGGCACGATCCCACGCCTCATGCACCGGCAGATCGCGGCCGGCGGCGGCTTGGCGGATCACGCGCCGGGGAGCGCTGAGCGCCGTTGCGGCCCAACGCACCAGTCCGGCAACGTCCCGTGGCGCGAGAAGACCACTGCGAAGTGTCGCGGCGAGAATCGACGGATGCCGGCGCGGATCTGCCAGCGTCGCGAGGCCGCGCTCGCGCCGCACCTGCACCCCGACGGGGAACGGCTTCAGGCGTAGCGCCTGAATGTCCACCCAGCGCCGCACCGCGGGATAGGCGGGATTGAGCACTTGGAACCCGCGATCAAGCAGAAAGCCGTCGACGGCGTCAGTGCGCTGCCGGCTACCGACGGTGTCTGCAGCCTCGAGAACGACAACGTCGCGTCCGGCGTGTCCGAGCGTGATCGCTGCCCGAAGTCCTGCCAGCCCGGCACCGACAACGACCACATCATGCTGCGGCGTTCGTGCCATGACTGTCCTCCGGGCTCAGTACTACGACGCTACGGTGCCACGAGTCCCGCGGAACCCATGATCTTCTCGGGCCGCAGCTCGATCGCCACCCGGCGCGGATTGGGCTGCGGCTGCCGGTACCGCGCCGCATAGAGTTCCACGGCGCGCGCGACGGCATCCGGATCGCGCGACACCGTCGCGTGCCCCGCAATGCTCAGCCACTGAGGGCCCGCGATCTGCGCGACGGTAGCGCGACCATCCCGTTCGATGTTGCGCACCTTCTGGCTACCGTCCATCGTGATGATCCGCACCAGACCGTCTGCGAAGCTGAATCCGACCGCGACGACGTGGAGGAGCCCGGAGGGCGCGAGCGTCGACAGTGTTGCGAGGTGGTAGTCCGAGACGAAGCGCTGCCCGTCGTGGGTGAGAGCCGTGGCCATGCCCTCGATCCTGCCGCACCAGCGTCGACAGAGCGCGCCACATCGTGTGAGACTCGGGGCACCATGCCTCCGAATCCCGACGATCTTCGCGATCTCGCGCTCCTGCGCCGCGTCCGGGACCGCATCGACCGCGAGTACGCCGCGCCCCTGGGTGTCGAGGAACTCGCCCGGGGCGCCCACATGTCAGCGGGGCACCTGAGCCGAAAGTTCAAGGCGGCCTTCGGTGAGAGCCCGTACTCGTACCTCATGACCCGCCGGATCGAGCGCGCCATGACACTGCTGCGACGGGGAGATCTCAGCGTCACCGAGGTGTCGCTGGCGGTGGGTTGCGCGTCCCTCGGCACCTTCAGCACCCGGTTCACCGAGCTCGTCGGAATGCCGCCGAGTGCTTATCGGGCGCTCGCCGAACATGACGCGGCGGGCCTGATTCCCTGTGTCGCGAAACAGGTCACGCGGCCGATCCGGCGCTGACCGCAGCATCCCAGCGCTGAAGCGCGCGCAGCGCGAGAAACGTCACCCACTTCGACGGTTCACCCGGTTCGACGTCCAGGGGGAACCACACTGCGCCCTCGAGTTTGTCGCCTTGCAGCCATCTGCCGTCGGGCTGCCGTGCGTCCCGAACTCTGTCGATGGTCTCGGCAATGCGGAGGTCGGGTCGAACGCCGTCGTGAGCGGCAGCCTCGGTGAAGTAGTCGACGGCCTTCAGCGCCGTATGCGGGTGCCGGTAGGGGTACATCAGCAGATCCGCCCACGTCCCCACCGGCTCGCCCGTCGACAGGCGGTAGCGCAAGCGGCGCTCGAGCAGATACTCCTCCCCGCGATGACGGACCTTCGCCAGGGTGTCATCGCCCGTGAGTTGCTCATACGCCAGGATGCCGCGCACCGGTCCACGGCTGGCCTGGTCCCTCGCCCGTATACCCCGCCGGAAAGTAGGCGCCCCCAGCCCACTGGCCATCGGCATCCTGCAGCGCGAGCAGCCGCGCGGCGTCGCCTTCATGCGCCATGCTCGCCCGCGTCGCCTGCCACACCTCTTCGGGCGCGCCCGTCAGATCGCGCTGCACCTGCCACCGCAGTGTGGGGTCGGAATCCAACAGCCACTGCTCGAGCTCGTCACGGTCCATGCCCGAAGGGTAAGTCACGCCGCCGACGCGCGACAGTGGGTCGCGGGCGCCCCTATCGGTCACGAATCGAGAAGCGCACACCGGATTCGGCCACTACCGTGACGGGTATGCAGACCACTATTCACTCGAGCTTTCTTCCTCATCTCGAGCCCGAGCAGTCGCTCGCCTTCTACCGCGACGTTCTCGGGTACGAGGTGCGGCTGGATGTCGGGTACGAGGACCTGCGCTGGATCACGGTCGGTCCGGCAGGCCAGCCCGACACCGCGATCGTGCTGCATCCGCCGGCCGCTACCCCCGGACTGACCGACCAGGAGCGCACGACACTGCTGGAGCTGATCGCGAAGGGCTCGTACTTCGGGATCAACCTGGCAACCCGCGACCTCGACGCAACCTTCGCGGCTCTCGAGGCCGCCGGTGCCGAGATCGTGCAGGAGCCGATCGATCAGGACTACGGCGTGCGGGACTGCGCGGTGCGCGACCCCGCCGGCAACCTCATCCGCATTCAGCAGCTCACCGACTGACGCGTCGCACTCCCGGGCTGTAGATCACGCGAAGGCTGCCTCGACCGCCGCCTCGATGTGCAGGCGGGCGGTCGGGAACACCGGGACGGGGCAGTCCTCCCCCGTTACGAGCAGTTCGATCTCGGTGCAGCCCAGGATGATTCCCTCAGCACCATCGGCGACCAGGCCCTCGATGATCCGGCGGTACGAGGCGCGGGACTCGTCGCTGACAATGCCCATGGCGAGCTCGTCGAAGATCACGCGGTGCACGAGGTCGCGGTCCCTATCACCGGGGATGACGACGTCCAAGCCGTGTTCGGCCAGGCGTTCCCGGTAGAAGGTCTGCTCCATCGTGAATGCCGTGCCCAAGAGCCCGACCCGAGACAGTCCGGCGGCGCGGACCGCAACTGCAGCGGCATCCGCGATGTGCAGCAGCGGAACATCGATCGCCGCAGAGACCTCTGGTGCGACCTTGTGCATCGTGTTGGTGCAGATGAGCACCATCTCGGCGCCGGCATCCTGCAACCCGCGCGCGTGAGTCGCGAGAAGGTCGGCCGCATCGCCCCACCGATCCTCGCGTTGCATCAGGCCGATCTCGGCGAAGTCGACGGAGTCGAGCAGGATCTTCGCGGAGTGCAGCCCGCCCATCCGATCGCGCACCGTCTGGTTCGCGATGCGGTAGTACTCCGCGGTGGATTCCCAGCTCATGCCGCCCAGCAGGCCGATGGTTTTCATGCTTCAACAAGACCACCGCGCGATACTTCAGCACAACGGCATACTTGTATGAAGAAACCAAAGCAGTGCTAATGAATGGGGTGACATGGAACCGCACGAGACGCACGCCGACCTGGATGCGCCGCGCGCCCTGCCGGCGCTCGACCCCCGCAGCATCCTGATCTTCCGCGAGGTCGGACGCACCGGATCACTCACCGGCGCTGCCCAGGTGCTCGGCTGGACGCAGCCGGCGGTCAGCCAACACGTCCGGCGCCTCGAAGCGGTCGCCGGCGTTCCCCTCCTTGCGCGGGAGGGCCGCGGGGTGGTCGTGACGGATGCCGGGCGCGCCCTGCTGCGTCACGCCGACGCCCTCGCTGCAGCTCTGCATGACGCCGAGCACGAGCTCGCCGACCACGCTCACCTGCGCGCGGGCCGCGTGAGGATCGCATCCTTCCCTTCGGCCAGCGCCACGATCGCGGCGCGTGCCGTCAGCGACCTGGCCGAGAGGTTTCCGGGGATCGATCTGCGGCTGGAGCAGCTCGAACCACCCGAGGCCCTCCGCGCGCTCGAGGAGGGGGCGTGCGATATCGCCATCGTCTTCGAGTACGACGATGGACACGTCTCGGTTCCGGCCGACGCTGATCGCACCCCCCTCGGGGTTGATCCACTCCAGATCGTCCTTCCCCCCGGGCATCCGCTGACGGCGCGGTCCGAGATCCGGCTCGACGATCTTGCCGACGAACAGTGGGTGACCGGATGCATCAGCTGCCGCAAACACCTGTTGACCTCGACCTCGGCTGCGGGGTTCACTCCCGACATCCGTCACAGCACTGATGACTACGTCGTCGTGCAGGCACTGGTCGCCACGCGCATGGCAGTCGCCGTCCTTCCCTCCCTCGCCCTTCGTGCGAGCCGAAACCCCGACGTGACCGTGCATCCGCTCGCCGACCATGCTCCGCGCCGTGTCTCGGCCATCACGCGGCGCAGTGCTCGGTCAGTGCCGTCGGTGGGCGCCGCGCTCGCTGCAATACAGCGGGCAGCCCAGGCCCTGGAAAGGGTCTGACCTCGGCATCCGACCCCGCTTCCCCGTGCCCGCGGAAGAATGGGCCCATGGATGCCGCACCGCGCCCGCTGACCGAAATGCCCGACCCGCAGTACGTCATGGTGGGCGAGGGGTACCGCATCGCCACGTACTCGTGGGGCGATCCCGACGCCGAGACTGTGCTCGCGGTCCACGGGTTCTCGTCGAGCTGCCGCGACAACTGGGTGAACACCGGCTGGGTCCGCGACCTCACTCGCGCCGGATTCCGCGTTCTCGGCGTGGATCAGCGCGGACACGGTGCGAGCGACAAGCCGCACGATCCTCGCGCGTACGAGATGCCCGCGTTCATCGACGACCTCGCAACAGTGCTCGACACGTACCTGATCGACTCCGCGCGCTACCTCGGCTATTCGCTCGGCGCTCGGGTTGGATGGCAGCTCGCTGTCGACCGCCCGCAGCTGGTGAGCCGTGCAGTTCTCGGCGGCATCCCCGACGGCACGCCGCTGGCACGCCTCCAGCTCGACCAGGCGAAGGCGTATGTCGCCGACGGCACTCCGGTGACCGACAAGGTCACCAACAACTACGTGACCCTGGCCGAGCGAGTCCCGGGCAACGATCTGACAGCTCTCGTCGCGCTCGCCGAGGGAATGCGTTTCGGTGAGGACGGCGACCCCGACCCCGACCGGCCTCCGCAACAGCCCGTGCTGTTTGCGACCGGCAGCGAAGACGCGATTCTTCCGCGGTCGCGGCGCCTTGCCGAGGCGACTCCGAACGGCACGTTCGTCGAGATCCCCGACCGGCACCACTTCAACACCCCAGGGTCCCGCGACTTCCGGGCCGCCGGCGTCGAGTTCTTCGCCACGAGTGATTGACTGAGCGCGTGAGCGAGCTTCTCGCGCAGTGGCAGATGATCCCCTTCGAGCACGAGGGGGTACGCCACGACGTCTACTACCGGGGCGACGGGCCGGGAGTCATCCTGGTCCCCGAGTTACCGGGAGCCACCCCCGAGGTGATCGCTCTCGGGGAGCGCCTGGTTGCGGCCGGTTTTCGGGTCGCGATGCCGTCGGTGATCGGCACGCCGGAGCGTCCCATCAGCGGCGGATACATCGCGGGCTCGGCGCTTCGTATGTGCGTCTCGCGGGAGTTCGCGGCCTTCGCGCGCCGCGCCGACCGGCCGATCGCCCATTATCTGCGGGCACTCGCCCGCCAACTGCATGCCGAATGCGGCGGGCCCGGTGTGGGCGTGATCGGGATGTGCTTCTCGGGCGGATTCGCGCTCGCCGCAGCAGCTGACGAGAGCGTGCTGGCCCCCGTGCTTTCGCAGCCGGCGATGCCGCCGCCGATCGGGGCAGGTAAGTCGGCGACGGGTCTGAGCATTATCGAGGAGGCGGCGGTCAGCCGCCGCGCCGCGGACGGCCTGTGTGCCCTCGGACTTCGATTCACGCAGGACCGCAGCGTGCCGCCGCAGCGCTTCGCCGCCTTCGAGCGCCTGCTCGGCGAGGGCTGGCGTGCGTTCGAGATCGACTCGTCGCCCGGCAATCCTCACGGCATCCCCGCTAACGCGCACTCCGTACTGACGGATGCCTCGGCAGACGTCCCCGCCCACCCGACCCATCGCGCGAACGAACTCCTGGTCGACTTCCTGCGCGAGCGCCTGACCGGTTAAGGCGTCGAGCCCTCAGATCGCGAGGTCGGCATCCTCCACCAATACCAAACGAGCCAGCACGCGCCGAACGAGCCGGCAGTGCGGGCTGGCTCAGCGGGATCGGGCTTGTTGGCGGGGGTTCGACGGGCGCCAGCCGCCTCCCGCGGGGCGGCGCATCGGTACGTGCGGGATGTCGTCCTCCGAGAACGCCGGACCCGATACCTCGAACCCGAAACGCGCGTACCAGTCGGCGAGCTGAGATTGTGCGTCGAGCACGATCGGCACCCCGGGTTCCCGCTCCTCGCATCGAGCGACGGCGCGACGCATGAGCTCTGCCGCGATGCCGCGCCCGCGGGCTGCGGCGTCAGTGGCAACCCGCCCGATGCGCATCTCGGTCGGGTCCACGAGGATGCGCAGGGTGGACAGCACCTCATCGCCGTCGCTCGCCCACATCAGCTCCGCGCCGGGCTCGATGTCGCGGCCGTCGAGTTCCGGGTAGGCCGCGCGCTGCTCGACCACGAACACGCGAAGCCGAAGCCACAGCATCCGGTACAGCGTCTCGGGCTCTGTTGCAAAAATCGTGAAGCTTGAGCATGCTTGGCGGAGATTGGACGGACGGAACGATGACGGATTTCAAGT
>NZ_JAJGNI010000013.1 GCF_020781975.1 Microbacterium schleiferi | reverse complement strand
AACCCTGCCCTCGACGCGTCACCGCGCCCCGATCATGCCGCCCCGGCACACCCACGGCTCATCGGTGGATCGAGGCTTAGGCTCAACTGATAGGTGCGCCAAGCGCACCAGTTCCATGGGACCCTCAGCCTTGCTGCGCCGAGTGGCTCGAACGCGAACGGCGATCGGAAGGCTCCCCTCAGCCTCGAGCATCGCTTCGCAAACGGAGACTATGGTCGAACGATGAAACGGGCTGCAGAGATCGCGGCGCAAGTCTTCGCAGCGCGGGACGCCCTGCTGCGCGAGCAATCCGAGGACGACCGAGTTGCGTTTCTCCTGTTCGATAGTGCGGCAGAAACGCTAATGGTCCGCTGGATCGCCTCTGGAATGGGGTTGCACAAGTGGGACTGGGGGCACTACTGGAGGGCACCCGGCGAGAGGCTATTAAAACCCGATCTCACCGACATGGAGCAGCGCGAGCGTGAGCGCGCCGCTGCGGGCGGCCGGGCCGTCCTCTGGCAACTCTCGGCGAGTCAGAAGCGGAAGATCGAACGCGACTTCACTGCCAAGCTTCAGCTGCTGGCCTGGGACGGAGCAATACCCCCTGCATACATCGCGACGCTGGGACGACTCCACGACTATAGGAATGAGATGTACCACCGCGAAGAATCGCGGCCAAAAGCCCTTCGCACGATGGTCCACCTTTACGCGTGGCTGGTCGCAGACCTCCTGGAGCGCCTGTCAGCGGGATGGTTCAGCTGGTCAAGCGACGATCCAGCAGACCTCCTCAAACGAACGTACGCTCGGATGGGGGTTGAAGCGCCAACAGTCGAGGGTGCCCCGCTCGGTCCGTCGTTCGAGATTCAGACCCACATGGCAGAAGCTCTGCGTAGAGAGTTACGACTTGAGGCAGTGCCGGCGCTACTCGGTGATTACGCTGCAGACCGCCTTGAGAAGACCCACTCTCGAATCGCTTTCTGCGCTGAATTCTTGGCCGGTGAACTCGACGCGAAGAAGGTAACCGAAATGGACGTCATACGACTGCTGTATGCACCAGCGCCAGTAGGGCGACTAGAGGACCTTGCAGGCCTGCGCGTCCCAGTGTCACGACAGACGATCGCGTCCTGGGACGCGTGGCCAGACCGCATCCGCACTACAGAAGAACCGTTGGACGCCTTTGGCTCGCTGGCAGAGTTGGAGGCCGAGTTCGAGCCATTTGAGGCGAAGGTGCGTGAGCTCGCTTCCCAAATCGATGGCGAGATTCAGTTCCGCAGCGACTGGGCACGCGGCAAGTAGATCTACGCCGGCAGCGGGAGCGCTGCATTCTGTGCGGTAGAGGATGCGGCACTCGTCGCTTGCGATGCCAACGCGGGCCTAGCCGGCACGACCTAGGATCTGGACGATGGTCACGAACGTCCAGGCGTCATACACGGATCGCGCCGACGAGTACATCGCGCTCCTCGGCTCGATGCAGAGCGTGCACCCCTCGGATGAGCACCTTGTCTCCGCATGGGCCGCTCAGATCGAAGGCCTCGTTCTGGATGCCGGCTGCGGGCCGGGTCACTGGTCCGGGCATCTCGCAGCGCAGGGTGTCCGCATGCTCGGGATCGATCAGGTGCCAGCGTTCCTCGAACACGCTCGCGCGGCATATGCAGGCGTCTCCTTTGTCGAGGGCAGCATCGATGAACTGCCACTCGCCACGGGCAGTGTGGCCGGCGTGCTCGCTTGGTACTCGCTGATCCACCACGATCCCGGCACCATCCACCGTGCTCTCGATGAGTTCGCACGCGTTCTGGAGCCAGGCGGAGCGCTGCTCATTGGGTTCTTCGTCGGCGCAGACGTTGAGCCGTTTGACCACGCCGTCGTCCGCGCCTGGCGCTGGTCGCCCGATGCTTTGGCGGAACGCCTCGCCGCGGCGGGCTTCGAGGTCATCGAGACGCACACCCGGTCGGTGCCGCAACCGCAGCCACGACCGCACGGCGCGATACTTGCTCGGCGGCGGTAGGCATCCCGTCGATGCGCGACGGGGACGGTCTCGCTGAGGTGTCTCGCTTGCCGCTTAGCCGACGGGCGAGATGAAGGTTCCTTGGTGGAATCGGATCTGGAGTTTCCCGTCGTGCATGGCCCAGAGGGAGGAATGCCGACTGTCGCCTTTTGGCCTCGAAACGACGTAGGTGACGAGGGTGAGCCCAGGAGCCACCGAGTGCAAGGCCCACTCACTCGTGGCCGGAGTTTTCCGGCCCGGTTCATGAGCCAGCGCGGCGATCGTTTCGTCGCGCGACCACAACCTCCCTGAGCGACCGACTTCGACAAACCCTGGATGCAAGAGTTCAGCCAAGCGTGCCGGGTCGCGCCGCACGGCTGATGTCAGCAGTTCGATTTCCGCACGCCGGATCTCATCAAGCTCCATGCAGGAAGATTCGCACAAAAGAGGAAGGGACTGACGAGAGTCTCCTACGCGCCGCCGGTGTGCACGAAAGCGACCCGGGCGGAGCCGTCGCCGCGGAGGTGCCAGCGGTTCCGCAGCGCCCCGGGGTGGGCGTGGAGCGTCGGCTTCGCCCGCCGGCGAGAACTCGCCTCGGGGAGAGCGACGCGAACGCGATCCGAGTTTTCTCACAGTCAGGCCGAATGCCACTATTCGTGAGAAAACACGGTTATATCTCGCTACGATAAAACCGTGGAAGCGCGAGAAAACACCGCATCGGTGTCGGCGCTGCTTCGGGTCATCCCCCCGGAGCTTGAGCCGGAGTGGGATAGCCACGTCGTTCGCATTCGTCACGAGGGGCGCGAATCGCTGTTCCGGCCGCTCTGGATCGGGGAGGGCCTGCCCGCTGATGCCCGGAGGGCGCGCACCGAACTCTTCCACGGTGCCTCCGAACGAACCGACGGTGTCGTGCCCGTCGTGACTGCCCGCCGGGTGAGCCCCGGGGCGCGGGAGATCCTCGAAGACGCACAGCTGTCATGGGCAGACGCCAGCGGCCGGGCGCGCATCGTGGTGCCGGGGAGCTTTTACATCGCGAGACTGGAGCCAATTCGAGCGGATGCGGGGCGGGCCTTCAAATGGTCGGCAGCAGCCGATGCGATAGCTGAGACGTTGCTCGGGTGGCGGGTGGAGTATTCCGAGCCAGAGACCATGCCCATCGAGCAGGTTGGCGTCATCGCGAAGACCGCGGATGTCTCGTTGGCGCACACTGCTCGCATCCTGCGGCACTTCGACGAGCAGCGGTACACGGCCAAGACCGGAGCCGAACGTGGTACATCGGCAACGCGCGAGTTTCGCGATCCGGGACGGATGCTGAGCGACTGGGCGGCGCATTACGCAGCCACGCCTCAGTCGGGAGCTGACATCGAGTTTCACGTTCCCTGGCGCGATCCCCAGCAATCGATCGAGGCGCTGACAAGTTCGCTGCATGGCCAGGATTGGGCGCTGACCGGGGAGGCGGCGGCGGATCGTATTGACCCGTATCTGACGAGTGTGCCGGCGGTCGATCTGTACGTGCCGGCGGGGCAGCTCGAGCCCGCGCGTGGGCGGTTGGCGCAGCATCCTGATTTCAGAGAAGTGGAGTCGGGAGGGCGCATCCGCCTTTCCGCCGCCGATCCCTATGTCTTCCGACTCACACGGGAAGCACGGGACGTGCGCACCGTATCTCCGGTGCGGGTCTATGCCGACCTATTGCGCGGCCGGGGGCGCACCGCCGAAGCCGCCGAATACCTGCGGGAGACCGCCATTGGATTCTGAGTCCCGAACCCGGGAGGCGCGCGCCCGCGCAGAGGAGGCGCTCGTGCGATTCGCGCTGCTCGCCGGGGGACACACCGACGAGTTCGTCGCCATCGGCGGCCTCAATCCTGAGTATCTCGCCACCGATGCTCCCGTCTCCCACCAGGGAACAACCGATGTCGACCTGCTCTTCGCGATCGGGTGGGATCTCGCCGGCGCCGAACATGACTTCTCGTGGCTCGATGTGGCTCTCGAGAAAGGCGACTTCACCTCGGAGAATCGGTGGCGGTGGAACGCGACCCTCGGCGACGCGCGGGTGCGACTCGAGTTTCTCGCGGACGTCTGGGATCACACTGCAGACACCGTATCGCTGCCCGGCTCGCGGACTGCGGTCGCGACCAAGCTGGCGGGACCGGCCGCAGCGCTCGTGGACCCCGAGCTGCGCGACCTGCCAGTGCCGCCATCCGTTCGCGCACAGTTTGGTGTCGAGACGGATGCCGTGACCCTTCGATTCGCGAACCTCGGCGGCTATCTCCTCGCCAAGGCGGCTGCGGCGCAATCGCGGATGCTGCACAAAGACAAGTACGACCTGATGTATGTCACGCTCTACAATCCCGGAGGCGCAGCGGGTGCGGCGACCGCCGTAGCGCGCCAACTGGGTCTGGCAGGCGACGTCGCAGACCCGGGTGCTATCCGTGCAGCGATCGCAAAGTTCGTCGAGCCCGACGGTGCGTGGGCCGGAGTGTTCGCGGACACGATGGTGGCAACCGGCGACACCGCCACAGAAGCGCAACTTCGAACGGATGCCGCGATCGGCGCCCAGACGTTCCTTGAGGTGCTCGACGCGAGCGCGTAGCTAGTGTTCTACGCCCCGCCGGTATACACAAACGCCACCCGTGCCGACCCGTCCCCGCGAAGGTGCCAGCGGTTCCGCAGCGCTCCCGGATGTGCGACGGCGTCCCCGGCGCCGAGTTCCCAGATCCCGAGGCCTTCGATCTCGAGGGCGATGGCGCCTTCGATGACGTAGTGGATGACTTCGCCATCCGTTTCGAACCAGTCGCCGACCTGCTCGCCGGGGCGGATGGCGTACTCCTGCAGGGAGGTCTCGCCGGCGTGGATGACGCGGGTGTGGGCGGTGTCGGATGCCTCCGAGACCGGCACCCACGTGGCATCCGCCGCCCGCGACACGTGAACGACCTCGGGGTCGGGGTCTGCGGGAAGGAGCGCCGAGGGCGAGATGTCGAGGGCGTTCGCGATGCGGTACAGAGTCAGCAGCGAGGGCATCGTCTGGCCCGACTCGATCTGGCTCAGAAACGGCTGGCTGATCTCTGCGGCCGAGGCCAGCGCCCGCATCGACAGCTTCTTCTCGGTGCGCGCCTGCCGCACTTGCCGCCCGATTCCGACGCCGATCTGCGTCTCGTCGGATGCCGCACTCGGCCCGTCGGCGCTGGTGCGAGCGGGCGAGGACACGGCTCCAGAATACGGCGCGGCCCCACGCCTGCTCGCGCGGCTAGTCGGAGACGAGGGAGCCCACCAGGTGGGCGATGCCGTAGTCGTAGGCGTCGTCGAGATCACCGCCGAGGCGGAAGGCCCCCGCGAGCTCCATCGTGACGAACCCGGTAGCCCACGCCGTCAGCAGCCGCGCGGCGTCGAGCGCGTGATCCGCGCCGACGGTGGCGCTGGTCGCCCGCAGGACGGGCGCACTCGTGGCGGCGAGCTTGTCGGCATCCACCGTCGCGGTGAACAGCAGCCGGAACGCCTCGGGCCGCTCGTGCGCGAAGCGGCGGAAGACGAGCAGCTGGTCTTCGATCCCGGATGCCGCCTCCAGACGCGCCGTGAGGTCGTCGGCAGCGGCGCCGCCGACGAGTCCCAAGAGCGTCTCGCGATCTCGTACGCGCTTGTAGAGCGAGGGGGCTTTGACGCCGACATCCTGCGCGACCGCCTGCATCGTGACGGCGGCGACCCCGCCGGTTTCGAGCAGACGCGCTGCTGCACTGACGATCTCGTCGAGCGATGTTCTCTCCGGTGTCGGCATCGGACCCCCCATGGCTATGAACATAAGCTATCAGGGCTAATATCCGTAGCCATCACTCGGAAAGGCCAGTCATGAGACTCGCACCCTCACTGCACCGCATCGGCAACGACATCGTCGCCGCCTACCTGATCGTCACGCCCGAGGGCATCACCCTCGTCGACGCCGGCCTCCCCGGCATGTACTCCGACCTCACCCGCGAGCTGGATGCCATCGGTCGCTCGCTCGACGACATCCGCGGCATCCTGCTCACCCACGGCGACAGTGACCACGTCGGGTTCGCCGAGCGCCTGCGCGCCGAGCGAGGCATCCCGGTGTTCGTGCACGCTGCCGACGCCGATCGCGCTCGCGGCGGCGACAAGCCCAAGACCCCGATGGGCTCGACCCGGATCGGCCCCCTGCTGCAGTTCGCCGCGTACGGCATCCGTAAGGGCATGCGTCCGACCTGGCTCACTGAGGTCCGCGAGGTTACCGACGGCGACACGCTCGATCTTCCCGGCGCGCCCCGCGTGATGTCGATGCCCGGACACTCGCCCGGCAGCATCGCCATCTTCTCGCCCGACGTGCGCGCCGTCTTCGTCGGCGACGCGCTCACGACCCGCCACGTGCTGACCGGTCGCACCGGCCCCGGCCCGGCTCCGTTCACGGATGACCCCGCCGAGGCGCTTGCGTCGCTCGGGAGCATCGCCGACCTGGATGCGGACTGGGTGCTCCCCGGACACGGACCCGCGTTCCACGGCTCACCCGCGGGTGCCGTCGAGGCCGTGCTCGCCGCGGCCTAGGCGTAGCCAGCGACCCGTTCAGTCGCGTCGTGTTGCGGCCCGGGTTGCCTGGGAGCCGCATTTCGGCGCGACCGAACAGTCTGCGCTCGAGATACAGGTGCACCAAACCCGTTCAGTCGCGCCTTGTTGCGGGTCGAGTTGCTCGGGGCCCGCGTAACGGCGCGACTGAACGGTCACGAGCTACTCGCCGCGGGCGTTGTAAACGAGGGAGTCGCTGGCGCCGTAGGCGCGGTAGACCTCCAGGGCCTCCTCGCGGCCGACATCCTGGGTCACCCGGATGCCGCGAGCCTCGAACTGCTCCGCCCAGTCGGCGACCATCGGGCCCTCATCGAAGCCCGAGAGCTCTTCGAGCTCGGGACCGGACCCCGCGACAACGAGAGACCGCACCCCACTCCACATCGTCGCTCCGTAGCACTGCACGCACGGGCGCCAGTTGACCACGAGCGAGCGGCTCGCGCCGTCAGCGCCAAGGTCCCAGCGGCCGAGGCGCTGCTGCGCGAGCCCGAGGGCCATCACCTCGGCGTGCCCCGACGACTTGCCGGTCGAGAGCACGACGTTGACGCCCGCCGATACGAGCTCACCCGTGGTGTCATCCACGACGATCGCGGCGAACGGACCGCCGTTGCCCTCGCGCCAGTTGCGGTCGGCGAGGCGGTTCACGAGCGCCATCCGCTCTTCGAGCGTGGGCAGCACGGCAGGCAGCGTGTCGGCCTCGTCGACGAGCCACGTGGGCAGGGTCATGGTGAAGGATGTCGAAATCGGCATGGGTTACTCCGCGGTTCGGGTGGGGGCGGTCTCAGGATGCTGCGCCAAGCGCCACACGCGCTGGCGGGTGAAGGGCTGGTGGAAGGGTCGCTTTCCGAGCGCCCGGGCGATGGCGTTGCCGATCGCGGGGGCGACGGGGTTGTACGGCGACTCGCTCATGGACTTTGCGCCGAACGGGCCGACCGTGTCTGAGGTGTCGGCGAGGTAGACCTCGGTCTCGGGAACGTCGGCGAACTGCGGCACGCGATACACGCGGAACACGGGGTTCTGCACTGCACCGTTTTCGACGAGAACCTCTTCATAGAGCGCGCTACCGACGGCTTGCGCGACGCCGCCCTCGATCTGTCCGCGCAGCTGCGCGGGGTTCATCACCGTTCCGGCATCCGCTGACTGCACCGACTGCAGAATCCGCACGACCCCGGTCTCGGGCTCCACGGCAACGCGCACCGCGTGCACGTTGAACGCCACCGACCGCAGCGCGCCATCCTCGCCACCGGTCGCGAACAGGCCGTTCTCGTCGCGCTCCTCGGGCGAAGCTGCAGCGACCAGCTCCGCGAACGGCACAACACCCGCGGGAGTCGCGACGCCGGCATCCGTCAGCAGGCCGGCATCCGGATCCGTGCCGGTCTGCGCGGCGGCAAGCTGCAGCATCCGTGTCCGCAGCGCCTGGCACGCGGCTGCAAGCGCCTTGCCCGCCACGGTGATGCCGGTCGAGGCGAACGCTCCGGTGTCGTGCGCGACGGCATCCGTGTCGGCGGTCCACAGGTGCAGCCGGCTAAACGGTGCCTCCAGCACGGATGCCGCGATCTGCCGCAACACGGTGGTGGTGCCGTTTCCGAACTCGGCGGTGCCGGCGCGCACGACGAACGTGCCGTCAGGGCGCAGCGCGACCTTCGAGCGAGAGACATGCCCGTTGGGGGCGATCGTCGCAATCATCGCGACCGCCATGCCCTCGCCGACTGCCCAGCCCTGCGGTGCCGCCACCCCGTTGCCGCGGCGCAGCGCATCCTGCGCGAGGTCGAGGCACTGGTCCAGGCCATAGCTGCCGATGATGAGGTCGCGTTCGTACGGGTCCTCATCCGGATGCAGTGGATCATCGGCCCGCACGATGTTGCGCCGCCGCAGCTCGAAGGGGTCGAGATCGAGCTTCTCGGCGAGCATGTCCATGGCGGATTCCACGCCGAGCATGACCTGCCCGAGCCCATACCCGCGGAACGCTCCCGAGGGCACGTTGTTCGTATAGACGGCCTCGGCGTCGATGTGGCGCACCGGCGTCCGGTACACGGTCGTCGACTCGGCAACCCCGTGGAACATCACGCCGATCGCGTGGTTGCCATACGCACCGGTGTCGCTGAGCACGTCGAGCTTCATCGCGGTGAGGGTGCCGTCGGGATCCGCCCCAAGCGTCACCGAGACGCGCATCGGGTGCCGCAGTGACGCGCGCGTGAACTGCTCGGTGCGACTGAACTCGTAGGTGACAGGCCTGCTGGTGCGCAGTACGGCGAGGGCGACGAGGTCTTCGGTGAAGATCTCTTGCTTGCCACCGAACCCGCCGCCCACACGCGCCGCGAAGACCCGGACGTTCTCACGCGGCAGGTCGAACACGTGCGCGAGCTCGTCGCGGGTAAGGAAGGGCACCTGCGTGCTCGAACGGATGACGAGCCTGCCGTCGTCGTCGAGCCAGCCGACCGCGCCGTGTGTCTCGAGCTGCGCGTGCGTCACGCGGGAGGTTTGCCAGGTGCCCGTCACGGTCACGGGGCTCGCGGCCAGCGCCGCGTCGATGTCGCCACCGTGGCCCTCGTGCAAAGCGGCGACGACGTTGCGGGATGCGTCGGCGACCCGGTCTTCAGGGGTGCGGCCCGGATGCAGCACGGGCGCGCCGGGGGTGCGAGCCTGCTCGGGGTCGAAGACGGCGGGAAGGATGTCGTACTCCACCTGCACGAGGCGGGCTGCCGCGTCAGCCGCGGCCGCGGTCTCGGCGACGACCGCCGCGACCCGCTGCCCGATGAAGCGGACGGTGTCATCGAGCACGCGGGTGTCGTCGGGGTCGTCGGTGCGGTGTTCGTGGCGGCCCGTGGAGAAGCGTGTGGCCGGGGCATCCTCATGGGTGAGGACGGCCACCACGCCAGGGACGGCCAGCGCGGCATCCGTGTCGATCGAGACGATGCGGGCGTGTGCGTGCGGGGAGCCGACGACCCGCAGCACCAGGGAGCCGGTGACCGGTTCATCGAGCGTGTACGGCTCGCGACCCTGCACCACCCGGCGCGCGGCTTCGGGAATCACCGAGGCCCCAATGCCGCCGGACGCGACCGGGGCCGGGCCGGTTTCGCGCACCGGCCCCATCACTGCCGCGGTGATCGCTTCGCGAATCGGGCGGTAGCCGGTGCATCGGCACAGGCTCCCCTTCATGCGGCGGTCGAGCTCGGGCAGGTCGGCTTCGGTGAGGGTGGATGCCGTGACCGCCATCCCCGGCGTGCAGAACCCGCACTGGAACCCGAAGTGTTCGACGAGCTGCTCCTGCACGGGGTGCAGTTCGTCGCCCGGTGCGAGGCCCCCCGCCGTCGTGACGACGGCGCCATCCATGCGCTGGGCGGGCACGATGCACGAGTGGACGGGCTCGCCATCGACGATCACGGCGCATGCGCCGCAGTCGCCCGCGTCGCACCCCTTCTTGACCTCCGTGTGTCCATGCTCGCGAAGGAATGTGCGCAGGCACTGGCCCGGAGCGGGGTCGCCCTCGAGTTCTGTGCCGTCGACGGTGAGCCTCATGCCACGTCCTCCGTCATGAGGTCAGCGACGACGCGCTCGGCGAGCACGGCGGTGACCGCGCGCCGCCAGTCGGCCTCGCCCAGAGCGTCGGTGAAGAAGTCCGTCGGGCTCGTGACATCCGCCCGCAGCTGGGCCGCATCGGGAACCCCGGGGTACCGGAAGACGTGGGGAGTGAGGGTGGATGCCGTCACCGCGACGACCGTCGACCCGTCGTCCCCGCGGCGGCCACTCACGACGATGCCCGATCGACCGAGCTCGGCGAGGGCCATCTTGTGCAGGCTCACGCGGCAGCGCATCGCCCCTGCCGGAACGTCGAGCGCGCGCAGCACTTCTCCGGGCTGCAGCGTGTTCTGAGCCTGACCCGTCACGAAGTCCGCAACCGGCTGTCGACGTTCGCCGCCGTCCGGCGTCCAGATCACCGCTTCGCCGTCGAGGGCCGCGAGAAGCGACACCATCGCCGCTGCCGTGAACGACTGGCAGACGTTTCCGCCGACCGTCGCGGTGTTCCATACCTTGAACGACATAAGCAGCGCGTGCGCGGCATCCGGGATTGCTCCCGTGGCGTGCCAACCGGCCGGAACCGGGGTATCGAGTTCGCCGCGCGACCACGCTACGAATCGCGCGATCGTGCAGGTCGCGGCGACACGGAGCCCCGCGTCAGTGACCTCGATCTCGGGCCAGCCCATGCGCGTGATGTCGACGAAGCCGGTCACCTCGGACTGCGGTTCGCTCATCAGCCACGTGCCGCCGGCGAGGATTTTCTCTCCGGGCGCGAGAGCGAGGTCGCCGCGGCTGCTCGCGAAGCGATAGGACGTGACGGTGGTGATGTCCATGCGCCCTTCCTCCGGCATCCGATGTTGACTCAGCGAACACTCCGAGTGAATCAGCCGAGGATTTCGCGAGTGTTTCGCCGCGGCACGTGTCAGGCTAAGCGAGTCGAGAGGAACCCGGATGCTCATCACCGGAATGGTCTTCGCCGCACTGGCCGCCTTGCTGCACGTCTACATCTTCTGGCTCGAGTCGCTCGCCTGGGGCGGAGCCCGCAGCCGCGCGACGTTTGGGGTGCGCAACGATGCCGAGGTCGAAATCACCCGCGCCTTCGCGTTCAACCAGGGCTTCTACAACCTGTTCCTGGCGATCGCCGCGATCCTCGGGATCGTCGTCGCAGCGATCGGCTCCGTGGCGGTCGGCGTGACCCTCATGCTGGTGGGAACCGGCTCAATGCTGGCCGCAGCCCTCGTGCTGTTCATCACCTCGCCCGACAAGCGACGAGCCGCCGTGACGCAGGGCCTGTTCCCGCTGCTCGCGGTCGTGAGCCTTGTCATCGCCCTGCTGAACGGCTGACTGCGGGACTAAAACGCGATCCCGCTGACGTTGTGGATCGGGTGCGCTCGTCCCGGGTGATCCTCGAAGAGCGCCGCACTCGACATCCGTACAAAGGAGAATCATGCGCGCACTCGTGCAGCACCAGTTCGGTGACCCGGCAGAGGTCCTCGCCGTCGAGGAGGTCGAGCTCCCCGAGCCCGGACCCGGCCAGGTCCGGCTGAAGGTCGTCCTCAGCCCCATCCACAACCACGACCTCTGGACAGTGCGCGGTGACTACGGCTACAAGCCCGAGCTTCCCGCCCGCGCCGGCACCGAGGCGCTGAGCGTCGTCGACGCGCTCGGCGAGGGAGTCACCGGCGTCGAGGTCGGTCAGCGCGTCGTGACGGCATCCGTCTTCGGGGTCTGGTCCGAGTACGTCATTGCTCCTGCCGCAGCCCTCATCCCGGTGCCGGATGCGGTCGCCGACGAGGCAGCCGCCCAGATCATCTCCATGCCGCTGAGCGCTGCGAGCCTGCTCGAATACCTCGACGTCAGCGAGGGCGACTGGATCGTGCAGAACGCAGCGAACGGCGCCGTCGGGCGCCTGGTCGCGCAGTTCGCCGCGTCGCGAGGCGTGCGGGTGCTCGGCCTCGTGCGTCGCGCCGCCGGCGTTGATGAACTCGCCGCTGTCGGCATCCATGATGTCGTCGGGACGGATGCCGAGAACTGGCGCGACCGCGTCGCGGAGATCACCGGTGGCGCATCCATCCGTGCCGGTGTCGACTCCGTCGGCGGTGCCGCAGCCGGAGACGTCACCTCGCTGCTCGGGGAGAACGGCACCCTCGTGGTCTTCGGGGCGATGGCATCCCCGACGATGGAGATCCCGTCGGGTGACGTGATCTTCCGTCAGCTCACCGTCCGCGGATTCTGGGGCAGCAAGGTCAGTGCCGCGATGGATCCCGCGCACCGGGTTGAGCTGATCCGCGAGATCATCACCCTCGTCGCGCA
Organism: Microbacterium schleiferi; assembly: GCF_020781975.1. Taxonomy (GTDB): domain Bacteria; phylum Actinomycetota; class Actinomycetes; order Actinomycetales; family Microbacteriaceae; genus Microbacterium. The sequence goes on along the minus strand of NZ_JAJGNI010000013.1, from coordinate 60,883 downwards.
GGGCAAGCTCGATCTGCCTGTGTCGCAGATCTTCGGCCTCGAGCAGATCGCTGACGCCTCGCGGCTGAACTTCGAGCCAGGCCGCGTCGGCAAGGTCATGCTGCGCCCGTAAGGCCCGTTCCCGGGACCGCCGTCAGAGTTCGAGCTCGACGGCGGTCTCGAGGGCTGCCTCGATCGAGCGCATCCAGCCCGCCTGCAGGTCGGCCTTCGTTCCCGAATAGAGCGATGCGCCGTCGACGAGGTTGCTCGAGCAGGCGCACACCATGCCGGCACGCAGGCCGCGCAGACGGGCGACGATGTAGAGGGCGGATGCCTCCATCTCCACGTTCAGGATGCCCATGGTGTTCAGCCGCGCGATCCACTCGGGCGTCTCGGCATAGAACGCGTCATCGCTCACGCTGATGCCTCGGAACGAGTTCGTTCCCGCAGCCCCCGCGATGCGCTCCGCGTGACGGGCCAGCGCGGTGGTCAGCTCCAGGTCGGGCACCGCGGGGAAGCCCTTGGGAAGGTAAGCGTCAGTCGTGCCGTCGTTGCGGAAGCTGCCTTCGCTCACGAGCAGGTCTCCCGGCGCGATGCCCGGCTGCAGACCCGCCGAGCTGCCGACACGGATGAAGGATGTGACGCCCACGCGGGCGAGCTCTTCGACCGCGATCGCGGTGGAGGGGCATCCCATGCCCGTTGAAGTCGCCGTGATGTGACGGCCCTTGTACCAGCCGGTCATCGTGCGGTGCTCGCGGTTGTGCGCGACCTCTTTCACGTCCGTGAGGAACTCGGCAACGAGCGGCACCCGGAACGGATCCCCGGGCAGAAGCGCGACGCTCGAGACCTCGCCGGGCGCGATGGCGATGTGATACTGGCGGGCGTCAAGCCCTGCAGCTGACTTGTCGACGACAGACATGAATACCTCCTGGGGTTCTGAGACGATCGGGTCGTCGCAGTCCCCGCCCTGGCGCCGGCGCCATGGTTGATAGGACGTGCTCTGTGCCCGAGCCTACCCACCAGCTGTTTCGCGACTGTTTCCCGGGGGCCGTCGGATCCCGGTACGCTCACCGGCGTGACGGCGTGCGGAATCATGTTGGCAGCCGGGGCGGGAAGTCGCTACGGGCAGCCGAAGATCTTCGCGCGCGACGCGGGTGGTGTGCTGTGGCTCGAGCGTGTGGTCGCCGCCGTTCGTGCCGGGGGTTGTTCCGAGGTACTCGTGGTGATCGGAGCCGAGGCCGAGCGTGCTCGCGAGGTCGTTTCCGCTCTCGATTCGGTGAGCCCGGTGGTTGCCGGCGATTGGGCCGATGGGCTGTCGGCGTCAGTTCGCGCAGGGCTCGCGGCTGCCGCGAACACGGATGCCGACTCCGCCGTCATCGCTCCCGTCGACGTTCCCGGGATGCCGGCATCGGTTGTCGCGCGGGTGCTTGAGGCCGGCGCCGGGCCGCCATCCCTGGCTCGGGCGAGCTTCGACGGTCGGCCCGGGCATCCGGCGGTCATCGGCCGCGATCACTGGGAGCTGGTGGCGGCATCCGTTCGCGGCGACTCGGGCGCGAACCGCTACCTCGCCACCCACGCCGCGCTCGCGGTCGAGTGCGCCGACCTGTGGGATGGCGCCGACACCGACACCCGGTAGTGGCGCGGGGCGTCAGGTGCGCAGCACGACGTTGATCGGCTCTTCGCCGCGCTGCATCCGCTCGGCCTGCTGCCGAACGAGAGCCGCGATCCGGGGCCGCATCGCGGTTGACGCCCCGCCGACGTGGGGAGTGAGCAGCAGTCCGGGTGCCGACCACAGCGGGTGGCCCTCCGGCACGGGCTCGGGATCGACGACATCGAGTGCCGCCCGGATCCGGCCGCCGCGCAGATGGCGCAGCAGGGCATCGGTGTCGACGAGGCTTCCGCGACCGACATTGACCAGCAGTGCGTCATCCGGGAGCGCCGAAAGGAAGGCATCGTCGACGAGCTTCGCCGTGTCGTCCCCGCCCGGCAGAGCGAGGATGACGATCTCCGTCTGGGGGAGCAGCACTGGCAACTCCTCGAGTGCGTGGACGACCGTGCCGTCCTCTGTCCGCGCGTGCGTCGCGACAGCTTCGACGTGAGCCTCGAACCCGCGCAACCGCGCCGCGATCGCCGTGCCGACGCCGCCGAACCCCACGATGAGCACCCGGCGGTCGGCGAGGCTCGACGGGAAGGCATCGCCCTCGCGCGGGCCAGCCCAGCGTCCGGCATCCTGAGCCGCGACGAAGCGCGGGATCTGCCGCTGCGACGCGAGGGTCAGCGCGACGGCAAGCTCGGCCGTCGACCCCTCGTGCACGGACGCGGCGTTTGCGAACACGATCCCGGGAGGCAGGTGCTTCGCCGCTGCCTCGTACCCGATCGACTGACTCTGCACGAGCCGGACCTCGACACCCTCGAGCCGCGCGAGCACCCGGGGGCTGCGCATGTACGGCGGAACTACGATGTCGAACGCCGCCCGCGGCGCCGCATCGCCCATGTCCCACCGCACGACCTCGATGCCGGGAAGGCCGCTGAGGTCTTTCTCGAGCTTGTCGTCGGGGACGGAGATCACCAGGGTGGGTGCGTCGGAAGTCACCCCTTCACGCTACCTATCGCCGCGGTACGGATGCCGATACGCTCGCGTCAGCATGCGGCATCCGTTCTCGTGCACGGCGAAGGAGCAGGGATGGAACTGGCGATCAACTACTGGGCAGTCATCCTGGCGACCCTGTCGACGATGATCGTCGGGTCGATCTGGTACACGCCGAAGGTCTTCGGGGTGCGGTGGGCGAAGCTCGCGAACGTCGACATGAATCGCCCCGGATCCAGCGCGACGCTCGCGATCATCGTGACCGTCATCGTGAGCTTCGTGTCGGCCTGGGTGCTCGCTGCCGCGACTGTCGTGGTGTGGCACGCCTTCGGCGGCAGCTTCCTGCTGACCGCGGTCGGGACCGGCGCCGTGCTGTGGGCAGGCTTCACCGCCGCGCGCTTCATCACGCACGATGCCTTCGAGGGGCGCCCCACCTCGCTGACGGTGCTCAACATCGCGCACGAGCTGGTCACGGTTCTCGTGATGGCGCTCATCATCGGCGTCTGGCCGCCCGCGGGAACCGTCTGAGGTGCCAGCGATGTGAGTACCCTCCTTCAGTCGCGCCGAGATGTGAGTTGCGCGGGTGCGAACCCGCAGGATGACGCGACTGAACTAGTGGGGCGCGCGGTCCAGCACGATTCAGGCGCGCAGTCCGGCGCGATTCGGTAGCGCCGATGTGTGGGTCCTACGGTGCTCGACCCGCAGCATGACGCGACTGAACGATGGACCTCCAGTTTCGGTCGCGTCGTTGTGCGAGTTGCCCGGTGTGGGAGCCGCAGGAAGGCGCGACTGAAGCTCCGACGGACCGAGCTCAGGCCGCGGCGTTGACGACTGCCGAGATCGCCGAGGTGAAGAACGTGAGGCCGTCGGTGCCCGAACGCATCGCCGCGCGGGTGTCGGGGCCGAAGCCGGGCTCGACGGCGTGTTCAGGATGCGGCATCAGGCCCACCACGTTGCCGCGCTCGTTCGTGAGCCCGGCGATATCGTCGAGAGAGCCGTTCGGGTTGACCCCGAGGTAGCGGAACGCGACCAGGCCTTCGCCCTCGATGCGTTCGAGGGTTTCGGTCGAGCAAATGTAGCCGCCGTCAGCGTTCTTGAGCGGGATGACGATCTCTTGGCCCGCCTCGAAGCCGCTCGTCCATGCGGTGTCGGCGTTCTCGACGCGCAGCCGCTGATCGCGACGGATGAACTGCTGGTGCGCGTTGCGGATCAGGCCGCCAGGAAGCAGGTGAGCCTCGACGAGCATCTGGAAACCGTTGCAGATGCCGAGGATCGGCATCCCCGTCGCCGCGGCATCCGCGACCTCGCGCATGATCGGCGCGTGGGCCGCGATAGCGCCGGCACGCAGATAGTCGCCGTAGCTGAAGCCGCCGGGAAGCACGAGGGCATCGACGCCCGCGAGGTCGTGGTCGCCGTGCCAGAGCGCAACGGGCTCGCCGCCGGCGACACGGATGGCGCGCTGAGCGTCGCGATCGTCGAGCGAACCGGGGAACGTGATGACCCCGATGCGAACGGTCACTCGATGACCTCGATCCCGACGACATCCTCGATCACGGAGTTCGAGAGGATCTCGTCGGCGATTCGCTGAGCGGACTCGAGGAGAGCGTCGTCGACCTCGCCCTCGACCGTCAACTCGAAGCGCTTGCCGATGCGCACACCGGCGAACCCGTCGATTCCGAGCCGGTTCAGGGCGCCGGCGACGGCCTTCCCCTGGGGGTCGAGCAGCTCGGCCTTGGGCATGACGTCGACGACGATGGTCGGCATGGGGCGCTCCGGATGTCGAGGGAGGGGGCGCTCTCAGTCTACCGAGGCGCCTGGATGCCGCGCTGACGCGCCGTGATCAAACCGTTACCCGATCATTTGGGAGCGCTCCCTTGACCTCGTGGGAGCGCTCCCGTACCGTGTTCCGCAGTCGTGGGAGCGTTCCCACGATGGCCAGGGTCCCGCCCTCCCTCGGTACCCAGGCACAAGCCAACGGGTGCCCGTCCGGCATCCATCACACAAAGGAGTGACTGTGTCATCACGTGCCTTCCGTCGGAGCGCGATCGTCGCCGCCGCTTTCGGCGCCTCCGCGCTCGTCCTCGCCGGCTGCTCGGGCAGCGGCGGGGGATCGGAAACCGTCAACCCCGACGAGCCGATCACCCTCACCATCTCGACCTTCAACGACTTCGGGTACACCGATGAGCTCCTGCAGGAGTACATGGACGAGAACCCGAACGTCACGATCGTCCACAACATCGCCGCCACGTCGAACGACGCTCGCGCGAACTACTTCCAGAAGCTCGGCAACACCGGCCTCGCCGACATCGAGGCGATCGAGGTCGACTGGCTGCCCGAGGTCATGGAGTACTCCGACCTGCTCGCGCCGGTTCCCGCCGACCTCGAGAGCCGCTGGCTCGACTGGAAGGTCGAGATGGCGACCGACCCCAACGGCGCACTCATCGGTTACGGCACCGACATCGGGCCCGAGGCGGTCTGCTACCGCACCGACCTGCTCGAAGCCGCCGGCATGCCGACGGACCCGGATGCCGTCGCTGAGCTCCTCACGGGCGACTGGGACACCTACTTCACGGTCGGTCAGCAGTACGTCGACGCGACCGGCAAGGCCTGGTTCGACTCGGCCGGCGCCACCTACCAGGGCATGATCAACCAGGTCGAGGCAGCCTACGAAGACCCGGAGACCGGCGAGATCATCGCCACCACCAACCCCGAGGTCCAGGACATCTACAACGCCGTCCTCGACGCCAGCTCGACGCAGTCCGCTCACCTGCAGCAGTGGGGCGACGACTGGTTCGCAGGGCTCGCCAACGGCGACTACGCCACGATGCTCTGCCCCGGCTGGATGCTCGGTGTCATCTCGGGCAACGCGCCTGACGTCACCACCTGGAACGTTGCCAACGTCTTCCCGGGCGGCGGTGGCAACTGGGGCGGTTCGTACCTGACCGTTCCCGCCAACGGTGCAAACGTCGCCGCAGCTCAGCAGCTGGCCGACTGGCTGACCGCTCCGGCGCAGCAGATCAAGGCGTTCGAGAACGCCGGCACCTTCCCCAGCCAGGTCGAGGCTCTCGCCGACCCGATCCTGCTGGACTCCACCAACGAGTACTTCAACAACGCGCCCGTCGGTTCGATCTTCACCGATCGCGCCAACGCCGTTGACGTCGTGCCGTTCAAGGGCCAGTACTACTTCCAGATCAACGACGCCATGCAGCAGGCGCTGACCCGTGTCGAAGACGGCACGCAGAACCCGCAGCAGTCGTGGGACCAGTGGGTGTCTGAAGTCGACCTGATCGGCTGATAAACCCCGCCGCGGACCCGGCGCCCTTCCGCCGGGTCCGCGGCACCTCCCCCTCGATCTCAGGAAGCTCTCGTGACCAGCACACTCGCTCGCCCGGCATCTGACGCCCCGGCGAAGAACCCCGACCGGCCCCCGCGCCGCATCGGTTTCGGGCACCGCCTCAGCCGGTGGGACCTGAAGCTCTCGCCCTACCTCTACATCTCGCCGTTCTTCATCCTCTTCTTCGTGGTCGGACTCTTCCCGATCGCCTACACGGCAGTGATCTCGTTCATGGACTGGGATCTGGTCCGCAACTCCGGCGAGTTCATCGGCTTCGAGCAGTACACGTGGGTTCTCTCGAACCCCAAGTTCTGGATTGCTCTGCGCAACACCTTCAGCATCTTCTTGCTCTCGAGCGTGCCGCAGCTGATCATCGCGATCTTCATCGCGGCGATGCTCGACCAGAACATCCGCGCCAAGACGTTCTGGCGCATGGGCGTTCTCGTCCCCTACGTCATGGCCCCGGTCGCGGTGGCCCTCATCTTCAGCAACATGTTCGCCGACCAGTACGGCCTGGTGAACAACTTCCTCGCCTCGATCGGTATCCCGGCGGTGCCGTGGCACTCGGATGCCTTCGCCAGCCACATCGCAATCGCCACAATGGTTAACTTCCGCTGGACCGGGTACAACACCCTGATCCTGCTCGCCGCGATGCAGGCGATCCCGCGGGACTACTACGAAGCGGCGACCGTGGACGGTGCCGGACGCATCCGTCAGTTCTTCTCCATCACGGTGCCGAGCCTGCGACCGACCCTGATCTTCGTCATCATCACCTCGACGATCGGTGGCCTGCAGATCTTCGACGAGCCGCGCATGTACGACCAGTACGGCACCGGCGGTGCGAACTCGCAGTGGCTGACGATCACCCTCTGGCTTTACAACATCGGCTGGGGTGAGTGGAACTTCGGTCGTGCGGCAGCTCTTGCCTGGATCTTGTTCATCATCATCCTCGTGATCGGTGTCATCAATCTGCTGGTCACCCAGAGCGTCGTGCGCACCGAAGGCAGCCGCGGCGAGCTGACGCGCCGACAGCGCCGGGAACAGAGCCGCGCTGCCCGCGAACGGCTCGCGGCCGAATCCGCCGCAGCCCGGTCATCCGAGGCAGCATCGACACCCAAGGAGGACGTGCGATGACCGCCGTCGAGCCGATCCCGGTAGCCCCGCGGGACGAATTCCCGCCCGAGGAGCGCAAACCGCGCCGCCGCCGCGGGATCCGCGGTCAGCGTCCCGGCTGGGTTACCTACGCCGTGCTGGGCGTCTTCCTGCTCGGATGCTTCTTCCCCTACTACTGGTCGATCCTCATCGGCTCGGGGGATTCGAGCACCATCCGAGACCCCAACATGTCGTGGATTCCCGGCGGCAACTTCTTTGCGAACGCCGCTGCCGTGGTGTCCAACCCCGCGGTGAACTTCTGGCTGGCCCTGTGGAACAGCATCTGGAGCTCGGTGGTCATCGCGGCATCCGTGGTGTTCTTCTCGACACTCGCCGGGTGGGCCTTTGCGAAGCTGCGTTTCGCGGGAAGCCGCTGGCTGCTGGTCTTCGTGATCGCGACCATGGCAGTTCCCACGCAGCTCGGTGTCGTGCCGCTGTACATCCTGTTCGCCGACCTCGGATGGACCGGCCAGATCGGCGCGATCATCATTCCCGCGCTCGTGACGGCGTTCGGGGTGTTCTGGATGACGCAGTACCTGCAGCAGGCGGTGCCCGATGAGCTGATCGAGGCCGCCCGTGTCGACGGTGCCAGCTCGTTCCGCACGTTCTGGACCATCGGCATCCCGGCGGCCCGTCCCGCCGCCGCGATGCTCGGACTGTTCACGTTCGTGACGGCCTGGAACAACTTCTTCTGGCCGTTCATCGTGCTCGACCGGCAGAACCCGACCCTTCCCGTCGCGCTCTCGCTCTTGCAGTCCAACTACTTCGTCGACTACTCGATCGTTCTCGCCGGAGTGATCCTCGCTACGATTCCGCTCCTGATTCTCTTTGTTTTCGCGGGCAAGCAACTCGTGAGCGGCATCATGGCAGGAGCAGTGAAAGGCTGAAATGACCACTGATTTCTCGACCGAAGCCGTGGCTACGGCATCCGCGTCGGCGCGCCCGTTCCCGACCAACTTCCTGTTCGGTGCAGCGACCGCGGCCTATCAAATCGAGGGCGCTGCCCACGAAGACGGGCGACGCGATTCGATCTGGGATGCCTTCAGCCGCGTCCCGGGAGCGGTGATCAACGCCGACAACGGCGACGTCGCGTGCGACCACTATCACCGGTATCGCGAGGATGTCGCGCTGATGCGCGACCTCGGGCTGCAGACGTACCGCTTCTCGACCTCGTGGTCGCGGATCCGCCCCGACGGCGGCGCGATCAACCCCGCGGGGCTCGACTTCTACAAGCGCCTGGTCGACGAGCTGCTGGATGCCGACATCCTGCCGTGGCTCACGCTCTACCACTGGGACCTGCCGCAGGCGTTGCAGGAGCGTGGCGGTTGGGCCGCGCGCGAGACCGCTGACCTGTTCACCGAGTACGCGCTTGACGTGCACGATGCGCTCGGCGACCGCGTCAAGGTCTGGACCACCCTGAACGAGCCGTGGTGCTCGTCGTTCCTCAGCTACACCGCCGGCATCCATGCCCCCGGTCGATTCAGCATCGCCGAAGGGATGCTCGCCTCGCACCACCTGCTGCTCGGTCACGGCCAGGTCGTGCGGGAATTGCGCGCGCGCGATGAGTCGCTGAACCTCGGGATCACGCTGAACCTCACCGTTGCCGAGCCCGTCACCGACGCACCAGCCGACCTCGACGCCGCCCGTCGGATCGACGGCCAGTTCAACCGGTGGTTCCTCGACCCGATCTTCCGCGGTTCGTACCCGGCCGACATCGTCGAAGACATCCGTGCCGTCGACGGGGCCGCGGTAGCTGAGTGGGAGGGGGCTGTCTCGGATGCCGACCTCGCCGTGATCTCGACACCGATCGACAGCCTCGGGGTGAACTACTATCACGGCGAACTCGTCGGCGGCACTCCTCCCGTGGTCAGTCCCGGCGGCGGCGAGGCGCCCACCGAACGCGAGACGGCATCGCCGTTCCCCTCGCACGAGGACATCTTCTGGCACGATCGGGGCCTGCCTCGCACGGCTATGAACTGGGAAATTCAGCCCTCGGGACTGACAACGCTCCTGCGGCGGGTGTGGGACGAGTACGCCGAGCCCGCGGGTGTCACGCTGTATGTCACCGAGAACGGAGCGGCCTTCGACGACGTCCGCGTGGAAGAGAACGGCGTCCCGCACGTGCATGATGCGGCCCGCACCGCCTTCCTCGAGAACCACCTCGCGGCGATCCTCGACGCCGCGGCTGCCGGCGTCGACGTGCGCGGGTATTTCTACTGGTCGCTCATGGACAACTACGAGTGGGCGTGGGGATACGAGAAGCGGTTCGGTATCGTACGAGTCGAGTACGACACGCAAGAGCGGGTCGTCAAAGACAGCGGTGCCCGGTACCGCGAGATCATCGCATCGCGGGCGCTCCCCGAATCGCCCTAGGCGAAGCGCCCCGTCGAGGGAGGATACCCACGTGGACGGTGGAACGATGAGCGAGGCCGTCGTGGGCGAAGAGCTTGTGCGGGCTACTCCGTATCGCGGTGCTGTGACGATCGAAGAGGTAGCTGCGGCCGCCGGTGTGTCGCGATCGACGGTCTCGCGCGTTGTGAATGGCTCGACTGCCGTGAGCCCCGCGGCGCTGGATGCCGTCAACCGCGCGATCGCCGAGTTGAACTATGTGCCCAACCGCGCCGCCCGGTCGCTCGCGAGCAGGCAGACGCGTGCGCTGGCACTGGTCGTGCCCGAAGACACGACCCGCTTCTTCGGGGACCCGTTCTTCGCGGCCATCGTCTCGGGGATCAACGCGGGGCTGCGCTCGTCCGACTACGTGCTGAACCTCTTCATCGCGAGCGACGACCCGGGCGACAAGACGACGAGCTACCTGCGGTCGGGAAGCGTCGACGGCGCCCTGATCGCATCCCACCACACGAGCGACACGTTCATCGATCGCATCGCAGCCGCCGTGCCCGTCGTCTATGGTGGCCGCCCGGTGCGTGAGCGTGCCACTGACTACTACGTGGATGTCGACAACGTCCGGGCCGGATACGACGCCACCCGGTACCTCATCGAGCGGGGATACACCGACATCGGCACGATCACCGGCCCTCTCACGATGCCCGGCGGTGTGGACCGCCTCGCCGGATACCGGCGAGCGCTCGCGGAGGCCGGCCTTCCGGAGGGTGCGCACGCCGACGGCGGGTTCACCACCGACGGTGGCGCGAGCGCGATGCGCCGCATCCTGAGCGCCGGGCCCGCACCGCGCGCGCTGTTCATCGCGAGTGACCTCATGGCCCAGGGTGCAATCTCGGTGCTCGCCGGCGCGGGGCTGAAGGTGCCGGCGGATGTCGCGATCATCGGCTTCGACGACTCACCGGTAGCCGAGACCGTGGACCCGCCGCTCACGACGATTCGTCAGCCGTCGTTCGAGCAGGGAGAACACATGGTGAGTGTGCTGCTCGACCTGCTCGCCGGGGGCACGCCGCCGCACGCGACGATCCTCGAAACGAAACTGATCGTTCGCGAAAGCTCTTAGCCCCAGCGTCGGAGCCGCGACCGGGTCAGGCGAGTGTCAGACGGTCGATGAGCTCGCGGTACTTCTCGGCAGTCCGCTCGACGACCTCGGCCGGCAGCTCGGGGGGCGTGCCGGTCTTGTCCCAGGCTGCAGCGAGCCAGTCGCGCACGATCTGCTTGTCGAAGCTCGCCATGCGCTCGGCGGGGGTCGTTCCGGTACGCCAGGTTTCGGCATCCCAGTACCGGGATGAATCGCTCGTCAGTACCTCGTCGGCCAGCGTGATCTCGCCCTCGCGGATGCCGAACTCGAACTTCGTGTCAGCGAGGATCAGTCCGCGCGCGGCGGCGGTGTCGGCGGCGCGGCGGTAGGTCTCCAGCGACAGGTCGCGCAGCTGTGCCGCACGGTCGGCGCCGACGAGTTCGACGGTCTGATCGAACGTGATGTTCTCGTCGTGCTCGCCGAGCGGCGCCTTGTAGGCGGGGGTGAACAGGGGTTCGGGAAGTCGGTCGCCATTGCTGAGGCCGTCGGGCAGTGGGATGCCGCACACTGTCCCGCTCTCGGTGTACTCCGCCCAGCCGGAGCCGGTGAGGTAGCCGCGAACGACGCATTCGACGGGGAGCATCTCGAGGCGGTGCACGAGCATCGCCCTGCCGCGCACGGCATCCGGAACTTCTCCCTGATCGCCCGCGAGATGATTCGGAACCGGCGCGCCGCCGTCGGCTCCCGCGAGTTGCTTGAACCACCAGAGGCTCAGCGTGGTCAGCAACGTCCCCTTGCCGGGGATGCTCGGCTCAAGCACATGGTCGAAAGCGCTGACGCGGTCGCTCGCGACAACCAGCATTCGGGGATCGGTCTGGTCGTCAGGGCGGTAGAGGTCACGGACCTTGCCCGAGTAGACGGAATGCCATCCAGGCAGCGAAGCGGGAACGCCGTGATCTGTCACCCGAGCATTGTCGCAGGTCCCCAACCGGCCCCGCGGTATCCACCGCGAGCCGCGCGATCGAGCTAGCTGACGCGTGCGGCGATGTCGGTGCGGAACTGGCCGCCCTCGAGCGTGATCCGCAACAGCGCCTCATAGGCACGCGCGCGGGCCTGGGCGAAGTTCTCACCGGTTGCCACGACGTTCAGCACGCGACCCCCGGTAGCGACGAGGCCCTCCGGGCCGTGGGCCGTGGCGGCGTGCGCCAGGTGCACGCCCTCGATGGATGCCGCGGCATCCGTTCCCGTGAGGGGTCGGCCCACCTGGGGAGCTGACGGATAGCCCTCGCTCGCGAGCACGACGGTGACCGCCGCGGTGTCGCGGAAGGTCGGCTGCGCCACATCCTCCAGGTTCCCGGAAGCCGCCGCCAGCAGAAGCCCTGACAGCGGCTCGACCAGGCGCGGCAGGACGACCTGCGTCTCGGGGTCACCGAAACGCGCATTGAACTCGATGACACGCACGCCCCGGTCGGTCAGGATGAGGCCCGCGTAGAGCAACCCGATGAACGGGGTGCCCTCGGCATCCAGCTGACGGATGACGGGCTCGGCGACCTCGCGGGTGACCTGCTCGACGAACGCGGCTTCGCCGCCCCAGCCCTCGTCGAGCCAGGGGAGGGGTGAGTAGGCGCCCATGCCACCGGTGTTCGGTCCCTCGTCGCCGTCGCGCAGGCGCTTGAAGTCCTGCGCCGGGCTCAGCGCGCGCACGGTGTCGCCGTCGCTGAGGAAGAAGAGCGACACTTCGGGTCCCGACAGGAACTCCTCGACCAGTACGCCACCGGTGCCGAGGTATTCGGCAGCGTGGGCGAGGGCTGCTTCGCGGTCGTCGGTGACGATGACGCCCTTGCCCGCCGCGAGACCGTCGGCCTTTACGACGTGTGGAGCGCCGAACTCGTCGAGCGCTGCGGCAACCTCGTCGAGGGTGGCGGCGTGGGTTGCGCGTCCGGTCGGGACGCCGGCTGCCTGCATGATGCGCTTGGCGAACGCCTTGGATCCCTCGAGCTGCGCGGCGGCCTTGCCCGGACCGAACGTCGGGATGCCGCGCTCGCGCAGCGCATCGGCGACACCGGCGACAAGGGGCGCCTCGGGTCCGATCACGACGAGTCCGATCGACTCGGTCTGCGCGAACGATGCCACCGCGACGGGGTCATTCGGATCGAGCGCGACAACCGTGACGTCCTGGGCGATGCCCGCGTTTCCGGGGGCCGCGAAGATCTCGTGCGCCTCCCCTTCGCTTCGCAGCGACGTGATGATCGCGTGTTCACGGGCACCGGAGCCGAGGACGAGGATTCGCACCCGGTCAGCCTACCGACCGGCGTAGCGTGGGACCGTGCCTCCCAGAATCACGACCGAAGCCGGACGCGCCGCTCTCGGAGCCGTCGCGGAAGGGACCGCCGGCCGGCCCGAGACCGCGACGGCCGTGCGCTACTTACTTCAGTTGCTCGCCGAGAAGGCGCCGGGCGCGACTGTCGAGGTCCGCGTTCCCCCATTCGGGGCGACACAGATCATCGAGGGGCCACGTCACACCCGCGGGACCCCGCCCAACGTCGTCGAGATGGATGCCGCGACCTTCATCGACCTCGCGACGGGGGTGCGCGGGTGGTCGGATGCCGAAACCTCCGGGGCGCTGCGGGCCTCTGGCGTCCGCGCTGATTTCTCGCACCTCCTTCCCCTTCGGCCATGAGCGCGGCATCCGCGCCGACCTGGGCCGACTACCGGGGATCGATCGGCGTTCGGTCGTCCCTCTTCGCTGCTCTGGCCCAGCGCTGGCCGATCGAGCGGTGCTCGTCGCCCGTCGCCGCGGGTCGGATGCCGCGCCGGGCGCCCACAACGACTGAGGCATCCCGCTCTCGCACCCTCTCGCCCGCGGACCGCGCTGGGCGAGAGGGTGCGAGAATGGAGATCATGTCCCCGACGAGCGATGACCACCTCGAGCAGGTGACGGTGCGGCGCAGCCCGAAGTACTCCGTCTTCCTGCTGCTCGGCGGTGCCGTCGGCCTGCTCGTCGCCATGATCCTGACGTTCCTGTTCGACGGGACGACGCAAGAGAGCCCCAACACGGGCCTGGTCTACTCCCAGATGCAGGTCTTCGGGTTCCTGCTGCTGATCTTCGTTTCGATCGGCGTCGCCCTCGGCGGAGCGGTGGCCCTCATCTTCGACCGGGTCTACGCGCGCCGCGCCCGCACGCTGCGGGTCGAGCACGACCGCATCATCTCGGCCGACTGAGCGGAACCGGGTGAGGGCAGTCACATGGCAGTCCGGCAAGAGCCATCCTCACCCGATCCCCACGAGCACGTCATCGACGTTCAGGTGCAACGCGTGTTCGTGCGCCGGTCGCCACGATACGGACGCATCCTCGGCGCCGGCATCACCGTCGGCCTTGTCATCGCTGCAGCCCTGACCACATTCGGCGCCGTCTCGGGCGACGGTGTTGCTTCTTCCGGCGAAGCCGGGGTCGTGTGGGCCTTCGGGCTGAACGCCATGGTGTCGGTGGCGGTGTGCCTGTTGATCAGCGCCAGCATCATCCTCATCGCCGAGCGACGCACCCTCCGCCGCATCCGTGACGCCCGCGCCGCGCAGGAGGTCACGTTCGTCGACGACCTCGCGCGGCCGATGACCGATCAGCCGCCTCCCTGGATGCGCGACGAGAGCTGAGGGCGCGCCGGTAGTCTGTTCGGGTGGACTCCCACAACGCCCCCAGTAATCCGTACACCGCGGCCGGTGTCGACACGGCAGCGGGTGACCTCGCCGTCGAACTCATGAAGGCTGCGGTCCGTCGCACCCAGGGCCCCGAAGTCCTCGGCGGTGTCGGTGGCTTCGCCGGCCTGTTCGATGCATCCACGCTCCGTGCCTACCGGCGTCCGCTGCTCGCGACAAGCACCGACGGTGTCGGTACCAAGGTCGCGATCGCGCAGGCCATCGACAAGCACGACACGATCGGCCAAGACCTCGTCGGCATGGTTGTCGATGACATCGTCGTCGTCGGTGCGCGACCCCTGTTCATGACTGACTACATCGCGTGCGGCAAGGTTGTACCCGAGCGCATCGCCGACATCGTCGCCGGCATTGCGCGCGGCTGCGAAGAGACCGGGACTGCGCTGGTCGGCGGCGAGACCGCCGAGCATCCGGGCCTGCTCGGGATCGACGACTACGATGTCGCGGGCGCGGCCACCGGCGTCGTCGAAGCCGACGCCGTGCTCGGCGCCGATCGTGTCGAGAACGGCGATGTCGTTCTCGCGCTCGCCTCGAGCGGACTCCACGCCAACGGCTACTCGCTCGTTCGTCACATCGTCTCGTCATCCGGTTTGTCGTATACGGATGCCGCGGCCGAGTTCGGTGGCGCCACCTGGGGCGAGGTTCTGCTCGAGCCCACCCGCCTGTACACGGCGCCGCTGCTGCGGCTGATCGCGCAGTCCGGCGGCGGGGTCCATTCCCTCAGCCACGTCACCGGCGGGGGGATCGCGGCAAACCTGGCGCGGGTGCTGCCCGCTGGCACGTGGGTCGATGTCGACCGCGCGACGTGGACGCCGCCGACAGTGTTCCAGACGCTCGCCGCCCGCGGCGGTATTCCCCTCTCCGATACAGAAGGAACGTGGAACCTCGGCATCGGCTTTGTCGCGGTCGTCGCGGCAGACCGGGCAGCGGATGCGGCATCCGCCCTGACCGCCGAAGGTATCGCCACGTGGCAGGTCGGCGTCGTCTCGGATGGCCCGAGGCCGAACGGCGACTATGTGGAAGGGGCGAAGGGCGTTGACGGCGGTGCCGTGCGCCTGGTCGGATCGTTCGCCGAAGGAGCGCAGTAACACCCCATGTGTGGAATCGTCGGCATGGTCGGGCGGGGCTCGGTCAACCAGGAGATCTACGACGCGCTGCTGCTGCTGCAGCACCGCGGGCAGGACTCGACCGGAATCGCCACAGCGGAACCGAGTGGCGTCTTTCACATCACCAAGGCGCGGGGGCAGGTCCGTGAGGCGTTCCGCACGCGCGACATGCGGTCGCTGCTCGGCACGATCGGGCTCGGTCACGTCCGGTACGCCACCAAGGGCACGGCATCCAGCGAAGAAGAAGCCCAGCCCTTCTACGTCAACGCGCCCTACGGCATCGTGCTGGTGCACAACGGCAACCTCACGAACACCCGCGAACTCACCGACGAGCTCTTCCACAAAGACCGTCGCCACCTGAACACGAGCTCTGACACCGAACTCCTGGTCAACGTCCTCGCCGGAGAGCTGCAGGCGACGGTATCGGGGCTCGACCTCGAGCCCGACGAGATCTTTGAAGCCGTCTCCCGTGTCCACGCTCGCGTGGAGGGCTCGTACGCTGCCATCGCCCTCATCGCGGGCCACGGCCTGCTCGCGTTCCGCGACCCGTTCGGCATCCGCCCCCTGATCTTGGGGACGCGCAAGGCCCCCGACGGATCGTACGAGTGGGTTGTTTCGTCCGAGTCGCTCGTGCTCGAAAACGGCGAGTTCGAGGTAGTCCGCGACGTCATGCCGGGCGAGGCGGTGTTCATCGACCTCGACGGACACCTGCACACCAAGCAGTGCGCCGAGGCTCCGCAGCTCGTGCCGTGCTCGTTCGAGTACGTCTATCTCGCCCGCCCGGACTCGATCATGAACGGGATCTCGGTCTATGAGGCGCGGCTGCGCATGGGCGACCGCCTGGCCGACACCATCGCGAAGTACACGCCCGCAGGTGCCATCGACGTCGTCATGCCCATCCCGGATTCATCCCGGCCCGCCGCGATGCAGGTCGCGCGCAAGCTCGGCATCGAATACCGCGAGGGGTTCTACAAGAACCGCTACGTCGGACGGACATTCATCATGCCGGGTCAGTCTGCCCGCAAGCGCAGCGTGCGTCAGAAGCTCAACGCGATGTCGAGCGAATTCAAGGGCAAGAACGTGCTGCTCATCGACGACTCGATCGTGCGGGGAACTACCTCGAAGCAGATCATCCAGATGGCCCGGGATGCCGGCGCGACATCCGTGACCTTCGCCTCCGCTGCCCCGCCGGTGCGCTACCCACACGTCTATGGCATTAACATGCCGACCCGGCACGAGCTCGTCGCGCACGGCCGATCCATCCCCGAGATCGCCGAAGAACTCGGTGCCGATTACGTCGTCTATCAGGAGGTAGCCGACCTCAAGGCTGCGATCCTCGAAGGCTCGGATGTCGACGACCTCGACATGAGCTGCTTCGACGGACGCTACGTCACCGGAACAGTGACGGAAGAGTATCTCGACTGGGTCGAGAGCAGTCAGGAGTCCTGAACGGGAGCGCGGTGAAGGGACGAGCCGCGCTCAGGCGGTCTCGTCTAGTTCGTCATCCTCGTCGTCGAACTCATCGGCCCACTTGTCGACGTACAGATCATCGTCGGACGGGTGACCCAGTTCCTTCTCGAGCGCCGCATAGTTGACGCTCGGGCTGTAGGACTTGAGTTCGCGGGCGATCTTGGTGTGTTTCGCCTTTTGACGGCCACGCCCCATGCGAGACCCCCTCATTTCTGACCCGCGGGCTGAAGCGCGGGTCTCCGCACTCCGCAGCCCGTGCATTCACGAATCCGGTCTTTCGCCGGGAAGAGTAGCATTCAGAATATCACGGAGCCCTCGAGGGCCCGCGGCTGTGCGCCCCTCGGCTCCGCATGTCGAGGAGGGAATCCAGATGGCGGACGAACGACCGGAGCTCACAACGGCACCCCTGGACGCGGAGGCGGTCCGCGGCGCGGTGATCGTCGGGGTCGTCCCCGACCAGAATCCTCGGGTCGTGAAGGAAGCCGCGAAGTACGCCGCCATGATGAAGGCCCCCCTCGTTGTGGCGCACGTCGATGTCACCAGGTTCGTCACGTACGAGGATCCCGACGGATACGTGCACTCCGCACCGATCGATGTGAACATCGCTCCCGGTGAGGCCGACTTCGACCTCGTGCGCGCGTCAGTCGCTCACGCGCTGGAGGGAATCGACGTCGAGTGGCGTATCCATCAGCTCGTCGGCGACCCGGCGCTGGCCCTCAAGCATCTTGCGGAGCAGATCGATGCCCGGTTGCTCGTTGTCGGAACCCGCAAGCGCGGCATCGGCGAGTCGATCCGAGAGTTCTTCACGGGATCGGTCGCTGCCCGCCTCGCGCATCGGCAGGCGCGCCCCATCCTCGTCGTTCCGCTGGGGGAGCCGGCGCCTGACGACGAGGACCTCTGGCCGACCAGCTGACCGGCCCGAACGCAGGATCGACCGGCCTTTCACGGCCCCCCACGCGCGGGGAGGCGGATTCATCCTGCAAGCGGGTCGCGTGCGCTGCCCCTGTGAGCTTCAGCCGCGGAGTGAGCGGGTGATGGCGCGGGTCACCTCGTCGAGGCCGGTTGCCAGTTCGTCGACGACGGATGCCGTGAGGGTGCCGCCCTTGGCGACGTGCGTCCGCAGATCGGTTCGTACCTGGGCGCGGAACTCGCTGATGGCAACCTCTGCGCGGTGCAGTTGCTCCCGCGAGATCGAACGCAGGTCGTCGGTGACATCCCGCACCTGCTCGCTGCGGTCCTGCCGCTCGGCCCGGCTTGCGGCGGCGAGGTCGGCGCGCAGGCTCTTCATCGCCTCGCGTACCGATCCGCGCACCTCGTCGGCGATCAGGCGCACCGAATCGGCAAGCCCCTCCTCGATGCTTCTGAGGTCACCGGCGCGGGAGGCCACCTCGGCGCGGCCGGCATCCGTGATCTCGTAGATCGTCTTGCGACCGTCGACGGTCTTGGTGACCAGACCCTCTTCCTCGAGCTTCGCGAGCCGCGGATAGACGGTGCCGGCGCTGGGTGTGTACGTCCCACCGGTGCGATCCGACAAGGCCTGCATGATGTCGTAGCCGTGCCGCGGCCCCTCGTCCAGGAGCGAGAGCAGGTACAGGCGCAGGTCGCCGTGAGAGAAGACCGGGGCCATCACAGGCCCTCCGCCTCGCTCGCGGCATCCGCCGGCTCCGACGCGGCGGAACGGCGCAGCACCGTGAGTCCGCCGGCAACGGAGTTCGTGCGCACATCGACGAACGACCCGCTGAGCTCGCCAGTCGAGCCGCTGTAGTTGGTCACGCCGCTTCCCGACCGCATGACGCCATCGATCTGGACGCGACCGCTCACGCTGCGCACGACGAAGTTCGCCGGCAGCCCCTCATCGAGCCGAATGGTAGCGCCGCCGCTCACCGTGTTGAGACTGATGGCGTGCGCATTGCCGGTCGTGTCAACGAGCATGTCGCCCGAGACCGTGTCGATCGTCGCCTTGCGGATGCTGCCGGTCGCAGCGACATCTCCCGAGACACTGTTCGCCGACAGGGTGCCCGTGAGGTCCCGGATCTGGACATCCCCCGACACTGCGTTGACCGTCACGTCGCCGCTGAGGCCATCGACGATGATGTCGCCCGACACCGTGTTGAGGCGAGCCCCGGCCTCGAGACCGGATACGAGCGCGCTCGCGTTCACGACCCCGAGGTTCAAAGCCACCGATCGGGGGACAGCGACGCTGACCTCTGCCTTCGGGCCGCCGGAACCGAAGTTGCGAAACGCCTCGAGGAAGTTGTCCCAGCGCAGCTGTGGATGGTCGATCTCGACGAGGTCGCCGGTTGCTTCGATGCGCAGGTCTTTGACGGTCACCCCGTAGACCTCGATTCGCACCCCGGGTTCGTCGTGGGCGACGACATCAACCTGGCCACCGACGAGGCCGATCTTGAGGGTGCGCACGTCGTCGAGGTCGATGACGCGCGTCTCTCCCGGGTGAATGAGCCACTTCTCAAGGGTCACGGTCCGCTCCGTTCAGGGTCACATGAAAGATCAAACGCGATATAACGCGATTTGAGAATAACGCGTTATATCGCGTTGCACAAGTGTCCACGAGCGACGAGTTGACATTGACGCAACGTCAACTTCTACCGTGGATGCCATGACGGAATGGAGCATCCACGAGGTAGCACAGCGGTCGGGCGTGACGACGCGAACCCTGCGGCATTACGACGCCATCGGCATCCTGTCTCCCACGCGCACGGGAGCGAACGGATACCGCTACTACGGACCCGAGGCGCTCGTGAGACTGCAGCGGATTCTGCTTCTGCGAGACCTCGGTCTCGCGCTCAGCGACATCGCCGAGGTGCTTGACGCGCAACAGGACCCCGCGGAGGCATTGCGCACCCACATCGGGTGGCTCCGTTCCGAGCAGGAAAGGCTCGCGCGGCAGATCGCCGCGGTGGAGTCCACGATCACGGCATGGGAGGGAGGTGAATCGATGATGAACGACGACATGTTCGACGGCTTCGACCACACCGTCTACAAGGACGAGGTCGAGCAGCGCTGGGGCGCGGAAGCGTATTCGCGCTCAGACTCATGGTGGCGCTCGCTCGGCACTGAGCAGCAGGCTGCGTGGAAGAACACGAGCGCCGAGCTCGCCGGGGACTGGGTTGCGGCGGCTGAGTCTGGCATCGAGCCAGGCTCGACCGAGGCACAGGCTCTCGCGGAGCGCCATGTTGCATGGTTGCGCGCCATTCCCGGCACCCCGGCCCATCAGGGCGAAGCCGGGCTGAAGCCCTACGTCCTGGGGCTCGCGGAGATGTATGTAGCCGACCCCCGTTTCGCGGCCAACTACGCGACATCCGGCGGCGGAAACGGCGGAGCCGAGTTCGTGCGAGACGCGCTGGCGGAGTACGTGAACTCCCGCCTGTAGACGTGCACGGCCGACACGAAAAACGGATGCCGCTCCCCTCCCCCGAGGAGCGCGGCATCCGTTTTCGGGCTACGCGGTCAGCTTCTGCCGCCGCTGATCACCCTGAAGAGGAAGGCGATGAGAGCGATGACGCCGACGATCAGGGCAACCCACAGCAGCCAGCTCAGGGCGCTGTTGAGGCCGCCGACGATTGCCAACACGACAGCAATGATGATGACAAGGAGCAGTGCGATGTTCATGGGGCACCTTTCGTTAGACGTCCGGGAGCATGCCCGACGCGTGTCGGGCGCACTCGCCACGCCGTGACGATTTCACTGTCGCGGCCGCACCACAATGGGGTTGTTTCCCGGCGGCGAACCCGGTATGGACGCCCTGCGGAACGTGACACGACGCGGGGGAGCGTTAGCCTGGGCCGATGGCGACCAGACCGCGCTTCTCGGGGGTCCACCTCTGGCTGGTGTTCGCCGGGGGCACGATCGGAACTGCGGCGCGACTTGCCGTTCTGCTCGTCGAGGATCCGTCGATCCAGTGGCTCTCCATCCCTCTCATCAACATCGTCGGCTCGTTCCTGCTCGGGGTGGTCACCGGCATGGCAGAACGCCAGGCCGACCCCGCCCGCGCCACGAGGATGCGCACCTTCTGGGGCGTGGGCGTCATGGGAGGGTTCACGACGTACTCGAGCTTCGCCGTGCTTGCGGTGGACCCGGCATCGCTGCCGCTGGCGGTGGTCACCGTGCTCGCCGGGCTTGCGGCTGCCGCCGCGGGACTGTGGATAGCCCGCCCCCGGCCGACGTCAGCGCATGGACACTCAGTATGAGTCCGCTCCTGCTCGCTCTGGGCGCGCTCGCCGGCGGCGTCGGCGCGGCGCTGCGCTACAGCGCTGACGTCGCCATCCTGCGCTGGTGGGGACCGCCGTGGGGTGTGTTCATTGTCAACGTCGTCGGGTCGTTTGCTCTCGGCATCCTCACCGGCTCTGCCGCCCCCGCTGATCTGCAGTTCGTGATCGGCGGAGGTCTCCTCGGAGGCTTCACCACCTTCAGCGCCGTCTCGGTCACGACACTGCTGCTGGCCGAAGAGCGGCGGGGGCGGATGGCGATCGTCAATGTCGTCGGAACGTTCGTGCTCGCGCTCGCCGCCGCCGCGGGCGGGCTTGCGCTCGGCGGAGCGCTCGCTGCCGCGTCGAGCTGATCGGGACTTTTCGGGATATCCCCCGGAATCACCGTGCGAAGATGGGGACGATACACCCGCGTATCGTCGCGTCCCGACCGCACCGAGCACAGCAAAGGCCACCGTGTCGAAACTCGCCGTCCTGAGCCTGAAAAACCGCGCCCTCATCGCGCTGGTCACGATCGTCGCTGCCCTGTTCGGCAGCCTCGCGTTGACCAACCTGAAGCAGGAACTGATCCCGTCTATCGAGTTCCCGGCCCTCATCGTCGTCACGACCTACCCGGGAGCCTCCCCCGAAGTCGTCGCCAACGACGTGTCGACGCCGATCGAGACCGCCATCCAGGCCGTCCCCGGCCTCGAGTCGACGACCGCGACCAGCACGACCAACGCCTCGATCGTGCAGGCGTCGTTCACCTACGGCACCGACCTCGGCACTGCCGAGCAGAAGATCACGCAAGCGATCAACCGGATCTCGTCGCAGCTGCCCGAGAACGTCGAACCCAACGTGCTCTCGGCGAGCATCGACGACTTCCCCGTCATCCAGATCGCCGTCACGGGCTACGACGACCAGCAGACCATCCAGGCGACACTCGAGTCCGTCGCGATCCCCGAGCTCGAGGATGTCGACGGCGTCAACGCCGCGCAGATCGTCGGTGGCACCGGCCAGCGCGTCACGATCACGCCTGACCCGGCAGAGCTCGCCGCGACCGGCTACACGCAACAGGCGATCCGCGACGCTCTCGACCAGAACGGCGTGCTCTTCCCGGGCGGTCAGATCACCGAGAACGAGCAGACCCTCACGGTGCAGACCGGCTCGAAGATCACCTCCGTCGATGCGGTAGCGGCGCTACCGCTCGTTCCCACGGATGCCGAGCAGTTCCAGGCCGGAACGGTCACGATCGCCGACGTCGCCACCGTCGAGCAGGGCCAGGACCCCGTCGCGACGATCTCTCGCGTGAACGGCGAGCCGGCGGTGACGATCGCGATCACGAAGCTCCCGGCAGCCAACACCGTCGATGTCTCGCACGGCGTGCTCGACATCCTGCCCGACCTCGAGCAGCAGCTTGACGGAGTCACCCTCACCGTTGTCTTCGACCAGGCGCCCTACATCGAGCAGTCGATCGAGACTCTGGCCGTTGAAGGTGGATTCGGCCTGCTGTTCGCGGTGCTCGTCATCCTGCTCTTCCTGCTCTCGGTCCGCGCGACGCTCGTGACCGCGATCTCGATCCCGACGAGCGTGCTCATCACATTCATCGGGTTGCAGGCGTTCGGGTACTCGCTGAACATCCTGACACTCGGGGCCATCACAATCTCGATCGGCCGGGTCGTGGATGACTCGATCGTCGTGATCGAGAACATCAGGCGCCACTACGTGGGCAAGGCCGACAAGCTGACCTCGATCGTGCGGGCTGTCAAGGAAGTCGGGTCGGCGATCACGTCCTCGACCATCACGACGGTCGCCGTCTTCTTGCCCATCGCCTTCGTCGGCGACGTCACCGGAGAACTGTTCCGGCCGTTCGCGCTCACCGTGACGATCGCACTGCTCGCCTCGCTGCTGGTCGCGCTCACGATCGTGCCCGTGCTGGCCTACTGGTTCCTCAAGCCCGGCAAGCCGCTGCTCGATGAGGACGGGCGCGAGATCGACCCCGAGAACCCGGCAGCTCCTCTCGATCGGCTCCAGCGCGGTTACACCCCGATCCTGCGATGGACGCTACGGCACTCCTGGGTCACCCTCGGTCTTGCCGTGCTCGTTCTCGTCGGCACCATCGCCGCCGCGCCCCTGATGAAGACGAACTTCCTCGGTGATTCCGGGCAGAACACGTTCACGATGACCCAAGACATCGGTCCGGCGCCGAGTCTCGAAGCCGAATCCGCGGCCGCTGAGCCGGTCGAAGAGGCTCTGCTGGGCATCGAGGGCATCGAGACCGTGCAGGTCTCCATCGGCTCCAGCGGCAATGCGCTGCGCGATGCCTTCACCGGCGGCGGCAGCGGAATCACCTACTCCATCACGACCGAGGAAGGCGTCGACCAGGTAGCCCTTCGTCAGGAAGTACAGGACACCGTCGAGGCGATTCCCGATGTCGGTGAGATCACCGTGGCGGGAGGCAATGGCGGCTTCGGCTCGACCGACATCGAGGTAGACGTCACGGCTCCCGACGCGTCAACGCTGCAAGAGGCGACGGATGCCGTGGTCGCAAGCCTCAGCGACCTCGACGACGTCAGCCAGGTCACCAGCAACCTGTCAGCATCCCTGCCCTTCATCTCGGTCCGGGTCGACAGCGACAAGGCAGCGTCGCTCGGCCTGTCGGAAGTCGCTGTGGGCGCGATCGTGTCGAGCACCATGCAACCGCAGAACATCGGCAGCGTTGAGGTCGACGACACCTCGCTGACGGTTTACCTCGCCGCGAACGACCCGCCGACCACGATCGACGAACTGCGCAACCTGCAGGTGTTCACCGCCCAGGGGCCTGTGCCACTGTCGGATGTCGCAGTTGTCGAAGAGGCCCAGGGGCCGACCTCGATCACCACCGAAGGTGGCACGCGCACCGCGACAGTCACGGTCACGCCGGCTACCGACAACCTCTCGCAGGCGACGGCATCCGTCACGGAAGCGATTGACGCGGCTGACCTGCCCTCGGCCGCGCGCGCTAGCCTCGGCGGTGTCGCAACCGACCAGGCTGACGCTTTCAGCCAGCTGGGGCTCGCGCTGCTGGCGGCCATCCTGATCGTGTACGTCGTCATGGTCGCGACCTTCAAATCGCTGCGCCAGCCGCTGCTGCTCCTCATCTCGGTGCCGTTCGCGGCGACCGGAGCGATCCTCCTGCAGATCGTCACCGGCATCCCGCTGGGTGTCGCCTCGCTCATCGGTGTGCTGATGCTCATCGGCATCGTCGTCACGAACGCCATCGTTCTCGTCGATCTCGTCAACCAGTACCGCGAGAAGGGCCTGAGTGCCCACGATGCGACGATCGCCGGTGGTACGCGGCGTCTTCGCCCAATCCTGATGACCGCGCTGGCCACGATCCTCGCGCTCACTCCCATGGGACTCGGGATCACCGGCACGGGCGGATTCATTTCGCAGCCGCTCGCGATCGTCGTCATCGGCGGACTCATCTCGTCCACCGTCCTGACGCTGCTCGTCCTGCCGACGCTCTACAACCTCGTCGAGGGCGCGAAGGAGCGGCGGCAGGCAAAGCGCGCGGCGAGGCCGGGGCAAACGGATGCCGAGGGCGCACTCGCGCTCGCGGGGGTAGCGGGCGCTGCGGGCGGTGCTGGCGCGGGTGGTGCCGAGGACGTGCCGCTGACGCGCCGTGAGCTGCGCGAACGTGAAGCCTTGCGGACCGGCCAGATCCCGATCCAGGCGCCGGCGGAGCCCGACGAGGTGAGCGAGGCCGCGACCGACACACCTGAGACAGATGGCGTACCGACCTCGGCTGACTCGGATGCCGCGGAGGAGGCCGTCGACGGCGCTGAGCCCGCGTCCGGCGATGCTGACCGCTCAACTACTGACGTCGGCGAGGACAACGTGGATACTGTCGCTCCCGACGCCGGTGAGCCGGAAGCCGTCGAGGCCGAAGCCTCCGAGCCCGAAGCCGCCGACGCGGAGTCTGGTGAGCACGAGCCCGACGACAACGTGGCAGCCGATAGGCACACCGCAGAGTCCGAGGCTGCCGCCGACGGTGATGATGCGGCGTCCGCGGATGCCGAGCCAGCGTCGCCGGAGTCAGCCGACGGCGCTGAGCCGACCGATCCCGCCGCCGAGAACACGGACGACGACGAGAACGGTCGTCAGCCCGAGTAGGAGACTCCCCAGCTCACGGTCCAGGTCTCGCCCGGCGCCAGCCAGCGCAGACCTCGACCGGAGTTGAGGGCGTCCGGCACCGCGCTCATCGGTTCGATAGCGACAGCCAACTCGCGGTTCGGGTAGCGGTCGGTTGTGTACACCTGCACGTAGTCGAGGTCCGGGCCCTGCCAGATCGTGACGGTCCGGCCATCCGGCGCGCTGAGCCGATGGCGCAGCATCCCGTCGGCGTCGCGAGCGATGTCGGTGTAGCAGGTGTTGAGCGAGACATCCCCGAGGCGGGCACCGCTGCGCAGGTCGGATGCCGCATCCACCGGCACCTCGTCGATCGGGATCAGCGCGTCATCGAGCACGAGCATCTTCGCGCCCGGCGAGGTGAGCATCAGGTCGGCTGTCGGTACGTCGCCGAGCGTGAAGTACGGGTGGGTGCCGAGGGCTGCCGGTGCGGCATCCGTGCCGACGTTCTCGATGACGTGGGTCACCTCGATGCCGTCGGCAGTGAGCGCGTAGGTGACTGTCGTGTCGAGCTGGAACGGGTAGCCGCTCTGGGGAAAGACTGTGGCCGCGAGCGTGAGCCGGTCGCCGGACTGCTCGGCCACCGTGTACGGCATGAAGCGCAGCAGCCCGTGCGATGCGCCCCCGACCGACGGGTCGGTGATCCACAGCTGGTAGGTGGTGCCGTTGTGGCTCCACTTGCCATCGCGGACGCGGTTCGGCCACGGCACGAGCACGGTTCCGGATGCCGCGGGCGCCGGCATCCCCTGCGGGTACGGTGCGATGAGGTCTACGCCATCGACGGTGAGCCCGCGGATCGTCGCACCCACCTGGGTGAGGTGCGCGGTCACGCGACCGTCGGCACTCGAGAGGTGGAACTGCTCCCCGGTGGGGTCGTGGCGGATGTCGGGCATGGGTCCTCCTCGGCGGGCGTCGTGCCCATGCTAGAGGCCGTGGGTGATGCATCCGACCTTGCCTGCCGTGGTTGCCGCGGCGCGGGGGTTTCCCAGGGTGAGCCTGTACGCTGGATAGGTCGGCTCTGGACATTGCCATGTATGGCGAGTGGGTTTGTGAGTCCTTGGGGCCGATGGTGAGCGCCGATCGGCGTGCATGACCATCACATGAATGGCCCCCGGCCAAGAGAGTCCGGGCCTGTCGAGCGCGTCTCGACTGCTGTTCTCGTGCGAGAGAACCCAGGAAGAACACACCCATGCCCAAGAGCAAGAAGCCGGCCGGCGGCCGCGCAGCCAAGAACTTCGAACCGCGCTACGGCGAGAAGACCGCGTATCAGGACCGCAAGCGTCGCCCTGGCACGTCGTCGGCCGGAAAGCCCGGCAGCAAGAGCCCCAGCCACCGCGGCTACCGCCCCGAGACTGCAGAGTCGGACGCGGCGCCCAAGCGTCGCTGGACCGCGCAGGAGCGCGCAGGTCGCGATGAGGCCCGCGCCATCCGTACCCACGCCCGGGACGATCGTCCGCGCCGCGATGACCGTCCCGCACGCGATGACCGCCAGCGCTCCGGTGGCTATGGCCGCAGTTCGCGCGATGACCGTCCGCGTCGGGACGACCGTCCGTCGTACGGTGACCGTCCGCGTCGGGATGACCGCCCCTCGTATGGGGATCGCCCGCGTCGGGATGACCGCCCGTCCTACGGTGACCGTCCGCGTCGGGATGACCGCACCGGCTACTCGGATCGTCCCCGTCGTGACGACCGCCCCGCCTACGGCGACCGTCCGCAGCGTGAGGGTCAGGATCGTTACTCGGAGCGTCCGCGTCGGGATGACCGTGCGCAGCAGGACCGCTACTCCGATCGTCCGCGTCGGGACGATCGCCCCGCCTACGGTGAACGTCCGCGTCGGGATGACCGCGGTGGTTATGGCGACCGCGCGCGCCGCGACGACCGTCCGCAGCGCGAGAGCCAGGACCGCTACGGAGACCGTCCGCGTCGCGATGACCGACCCTCCTACGCAGACCGCCCCCGTCGTGACGACCGCGCCGGTTACGGGGATCGTCCACGTCGTGACGATCGTCCGCGTCGCGACGACCGTCCAAACCGCTCCGACTGGAACGCTCCGACGCGCACGGCTGCCCACGAAGAGCACGTGGATGTCGTCCACGAGCGTCTGCAGGCCGAGGCCGTTCAGGCTGACGCTGTCGAGGGCGTCGGTTTCGGTGACCTGGGGCTCGGCGAGAACATCGTCCGTGTGCTCGCCGAGCTGGGGGCGGCATCGCCGTTCCCGATCCAGGCTGCGACCATCGCTCCGATCCTCGAGGGACGCGACGTGCTAGCCCGCGGCCGCACCGGCTCGGGCAAGACCATCGCCTTTGGCGCCCCGCTCGTGGAGAGCATTCTGCGTTCGCAGGCAGGAAGCCGTCGTGAGTTCGGTCGCTCTCCCAAGGCTCTGGTTCTCGCTCCCACGCGTGAGCTCGCGCTGCAGATCGACCGGACGATCCAGCCGATCGCCCGCAGCGTCGGCCTGTTCACGACGCAGATCTACGGTGGCGTGCCGCAGGCGCGCCAGGTCGGTGCCCTCAAGAAGGGCGTCGACGTCATCGTCGGCACGCCGGGCCGCATCGAAGACCTCGTCGAACAGGGCAAACTCGACCTCTCCGAGGTTCGGATCGCGGTCCTGGATGAAGCCGACCACATGTGCGAGCTGGGCTTCCTCGAGCCGGTGCAGCGTATCCTGCGCCTCACCGCGGACGGCAGTCAGAAGCTGCTGTTCTCGGCGACGCTCGACCGTGAAGTTGCCGCGCTCGTCGACGAGTTCCTCGTCGAGCCCGCCGTCTACGAGGTTGCTGGCGAGGACCAGGATTCGAGCACCATCGAGCACCGTGTTCTCGTGATCGACCACCGCGACAAGGCAGAGATCCTGACCTCGCTCGTCGACCGCGACGGCAAGACCCTCGTGTTCGCCCGCACGCGTGCGTACGCCGAGATGCTCGCGGAGCAGTTCGACGACGCCGGCATCCCGTCCCTCGCGCTGCACGGGGACCTGAACCAGGCCAAGCGCACGCGGAACCTCGAGAAGCTGACCTCGGGGCGGGTGCGGGTGCTCGTCGCCACGGATGTCGCCGCGCGCGGCATCCACGTCGATGACATCGACCTGGTAGTTCAGGCCGATGCTCCCGACGAGTACAAGACGTACCTGCACCGCTCGGGTCGCACAGGGCGGGCCGGTCGTGAGGGCCGCGTTGTGACGCTCATCACGCGTCAGCGTCGTCGCCGGATGACCGAGATGCTCGACCGCGCCGAGATCGACGCGCCGTTCGAGGACGCGCGCATCGGCGACGACCTGCTCGAGGAGATCGCGGGCCGTCAGCTCGCCGACGTCGACGCCTGACGCGCCGCACCACTCCCGGCACTCCCGCGCCTCTGGCACCCTGCGCTAGGTAGGAAATATCTCCGAGGTAGGACGAATCCCCACCGGATCGTCCTACCTCGGGTATTTGTCCTACGTCGAAGAGGAGTCGTCAGCGGCGTCAGAACAGCATGGCGGCGGCGTCAGCCCGCCTGCCGCGCGAGGTCGTGACGACGGATGCCGCCGCGCGGCGCGCAGCCAGACCGGGGACCGGCTCGCGTGGGGGAGCTTCTTCTTCGGCGTGGCCGGTCAGTCCGTGCACCCGCAGCAGCGGACGGACGCGCTTGGCCAGCCATTGCCGGTAGGCCTTCGGCGCGTAGGCGGAAGCGCCCGGATAGAGTCCGCGATACGAGCCGACCAACTCCGGATGCTCCCGCTCAAGCCATTGCCAGAACCACTGCTTCGCCCCCGGCCGCAGGTGCAGCGCGCCGAAGACCACCCGGTGTGCACCGGCTGCGCGGATGCGCCCCAGTGCGTCATCGAGCGTGGCGATCGAATCCGTGAGGTGGGGGAGGATCGGCATCAGGAACACAGTGACGCGGAATCCGGCATCCGTCGCTGCGCGGACGGTCTCGAGCCGCGCCGCGGCGCTCGGGGTCCCCGGCTCGAGGGTGCGCTGTAGTGCATCGTCGAAGACGGCGATCGACATCGCGAGCGAGATGTCGACCTCACGGGAGGCTTCCGTCAGAAGCGGAAGATCGCGGCGCAGCAGCGTGCCCTTCGTGAGGATCGAGAACGGGGTACCGGCATCCGTCAGCGCCTGAATGATCCCGGGCATGAGTCGGTACCGTCCCTCGGCCCGCTGATAGGGGTCGGTGTTCGTGCCGAGCATGACTGGGTCGCCCGTCCAGGAGGGTCGCGCGAGTTCCGTGCGCAGCACGTCGGCGACGTTGACCTTCACGACGATCTGCGAATCGAAGTCGCGCCCGGCGTCCAGCTCGAGATACTCGTGCGTGCCTCGGGCGAAACAGTTGTGACTGATGACGCCGTTCGCGATGAAATCACCGGTGCCGGTCGTGATGTCGACCATGTCGATGCTGTGCCCGAGGTCTTCGATTCCGACGACGCGGAGGTCACTCGATGTCTTCACCGCACCGTCGACGATCGAGAGCTTTCTCGTGATCGCGGGCCGTGAGATCTCGAAGAAACGCATTCGCGAAGCCAGCCCGCCCGTGACCCGGATAGCGCTCACCCCGTTCGGCCGCGGCCCCTCGGTGACGGCAGGGATATCAAAGCACGCAAGTGCCTCGCGGACCGTACCGAGCACGTCCTCGTTCTTGTTGCTGATTCTCAGCACACCCCGCGAACAGGAGCCTTCGGCGTCGAAGATCCCGCCCAGGTATCCGGCCAGCCATTCCTCGCTCGGGTCTGTAGGTCGCTGGATAAGGGCCTCAATTGCGGCCACCGCCTCTTTGCGTGCTGTATGGATAGCGAGCATGGCGCGCCGCTGCTCGGTTGCGGCTGTAAACGGCCTGACGTTGGTGGGGATTCCCTCGAGCGCCAATAGCGCCTGGGTGCGTTCGAGAGCCTCCGTGTCCGCGAGAGCGAGCCGAAAGGCGTGAATCGCGCCGGTGCGACCCCCACGCGGGTATGTCTTGTGCAGAATCATCCCGTCGCCCTTAATCATCCCCGCAAGGTAGCCCAGCCGCCACCATCTGTCGGTGGCGTCGTGCCCTGTGACTCTCGCCGCTCCAATCCCGAAACCCATCAGCCGGTTGTTAAAAGTTAGGTAGGGACGCTGCTCCGGTCCACTCATCGCTCCCGTCACGTGCTTCCAGCCTCGCTCGGTCAAGAAGCGGTGATCGGCGCTTGCGACGAGCTCTGTCCCATCGGCGAGGGTCACGCGGTGTGCGCGTCGGACCGTCGCCCACTTCGCGCGCACCGTTGTGGCAACGTACCGGCGGTACTCTCCGCGGCGTTCGGTGCCGATGATCGATTCTCCGACTCGAAGATCGCCGAGGGCGCGGGTGCGGCCGTCGGCGAGCAGGATCATGGTTTCCGGAGCTAGGCAGTACGAGCAGGCATGACTGCATCCCCGGTAGGGGTTCACTGTCCAGTCGAACGGCATCCCCGAGGCGCCGGGCACGTGGTTGAGGGCGCTCTTGGCGACGACCTCGTGAAAGGTCATCCCCGCGAACTCGGGTGTCGTGACCGAGCGGACGAAGCCGCCGAGGTGCTCCATTCCGGGCAGCGCGTTGCCATCGCTCGCGCCGATCGTCTGCCCGTTCCATCGCATGCGCACAGTCGAACAAAAATACGATCAACTGTCAACCCGCGGGTCAGATCAGCCGAACTGGATGCCGAACCTGGAGGCATCCTACAAACGCGAGACGCAGTACCGCCCGACGTGAACCGCAATCCCACACGGGGTTCGAAGCCGCACCGGCATGCGGGCATAGAATCGCGTCGGCGACGGGGCCGATCCGCCGATTCCGGGAGGCCCGCGCCATCGATGTGGAAGGAAGGGCTCACATGGAGCGCGAGATCTACGACGAAGACCACGAGGCGTTCCGCGACGTCGTCAAGGAGTTCGTCAAGCGTTACGTCACGAACGAGGCGATTGCCCGGTGGGATGCCGAAGGCGAGATCGACCGCGAGACGATGAAGGCCGCCGGTGAGTCCGGGCTTATCGGCCTGTCGGTGCCGGAGGAGTTCGGCGGCGCCGGGATGCTGCAGGACTACCGTTTCCGCGCGATCGTCATGGAGGAGGTCATCGCGGCAGGCTCGGGATCGCTGGCTGGTGCTTTCGGCATCCAGGATGACCTGGCCGTTCCCTACCTTGTGCACATGGGTACCCAGGAGCAGAAGGAGAAGTGGCTCCCTGGTATGGCCACCGGCGAGGTGATCGGTGCGCTCGCCATGACCGAGCCCGGCGCAGGAAGCGACCTTCGCGGCATCAAGACGACCGCGAAGAAGGTCGACGGCGGCTACGTCGTCAACGGCGCGAAGACCTTCATCTCCAGCGGCAAGACCGCCGACCTGGTGGTCACCTTCGTCAAGACCGGCGAGGGCAACCGCCCGGATGCCTTCAGCCTGCTGCTCATCGAGAACGGTATGGAAGGCTTCGACCACGGCAAGAAGCTGCACAAGATGGGCTTCCACGGCCACGACACCGCCGAGCTTTCGTTCAGCGACGTCTTCGTTCCCGAGGAGAACCTCATCAGCGGCCGCGAGGGCATGGGCTTCGTGCAGCTCATGATGAACCTGCCCCTCGAGCGCATGTCGATCGGTGTCGCGGGTGCCGCCGCGGCTCAGGCGGCCCTGGACTGGACCTTGGCCTACACGAAGGACCGCGAGGCCTTCGGGGAGCGGATCGCTGACTTCCAGAACACCCGATTCCGGCTTGCCGACATGGCTGCCGACGTCGAGGCGCTGTGGGCATATACCGATCGGGTTATGCGCGCGTACGCCGACAAGAAGCTCTCGGCCGAGGAGGCCGCGAAGTACAAGTTCTGGGCGACCGAGCGAGAGTGGGCGGTCCTTGACCTCGGGGTCCAGCTGCACGGCGGGTACGGCTACATCACGGAGTACCCGATCGCGCGCGCGTTCCTCGACGCTCGCGTCCACCGCATTTACGGCGGTACCAACGAGATCATGCGCGAGATCGTCGGGCGTGACCTCGCTGGCAAGCGCTGATCACACCTGCGACAGGATGCCGCGACACCGCCCTCTCAGGAGGCGCGGGTCGCGGCATCCGTCGTTCGGGGTGCCTTGGCGCGGGACAACTCGGCTGGGTGAAGGACAACTCGGCTGGGTGAGGGACAACTCGGCTGGGCGAGGGACAACTCGGCTGGGGGCTAGGAGAGTGTCCAGGGGAAGAAGAGGGCGAAGAGGGCGGCGGAGGCTAGCCAGAAAGCGGCGATGAAGACGACGTCGCGGGCGCGGAACGGCACGAGGTGTCGCTCGGTGCGATCGGGGTAGGCGCCGAAGGCGCGGGAGTCCATCGCGAGGGCCACCCGCTCGGCATGACGGATCGCGCCGGCAAGCAGCGGCACGAGATAGCTGGCCCAGCGGCGCAGACTCGCGATCGGTCCGCGCCCGCGGTGCGCGCCGCGCACGCGGTGGGCCTGCCGGATGATTTCAAGCTCGTGACCGAACCGGGGCACGAAGCGGAACGCGGCCAGGGCTGTATACCCGATCCGGTACGGGACGCGCAGCTGCTGCACGCAGGCCCGCACGAGATCGGGACCGGTCGTGCTGAGGCCCGGGATGAGCGAGAGCGCGAGGATCGCAGCGAGCCGCAACCCCGTTGCGAGTCCGATCTCGAGAGCGCCGCTGTAGAGGGTCCATGCCCCGATCTGCAGCACGGGCGGGGTGTCGGCGACGAGTGCGGCATCCGTCCAGAGCGCGAAGCCGAAGCCCAACACCGCTATGGCGCCGGGTATCGCCAGTGCGAGAAGGACGGCGGCTCGGATGCTGAGACTCACGCCGACGAGCAGCACGAGGTACGACAGCGCGAGAAACGCCACCGGTGTCGCAAGATCGCGCACGAATACGAGCAGCACGAGCGCCGGAAGGACCGCTGCCATCTTCGCAAGCGGGTTCAGCCCGTAGAGGAAGCGCACCGCAGAGGTGCGCCGCACGGCGGCGTACGGGTCATCGGCAACGGATGCCGGGAGCATTGTCGGCGCCGTCGTCACGACCCACCCCCGGGAAGGTCACCAACGCGGGTGACCGTTCGCAGTTCCGGGTGCGTGGCGAGCGGGGCGAGGGCGCGCGCGAGCGGCGGGACCCGCAGGCCCGCGCGGGCGATGAGCTCGGCATCCGCGAACACCTCGCCCGGCGCTCCGCAGGCCGTGAGGCGTCCCGACTCCATCACCGCCACGCGGTCGGCGTACTCGGCGACCAGCTGCATGTCGTGGGTGACGACGATGATGGTCGTGCCCTCACGGTTGAGGTCGCGCAGCAGACCGAGAAGTTCGTCTGCTCGGGCGCGATCTTGTCCGAACGTCGGCTCGTCGAGGACGAGCACGCGAGCGCCGGCGACAAGGGCGGTTCCGACCGAGAGGCGCCGCTTCTGGCCCCCCGAGAGCAGGAACGGATGAACGTGCGCGCGCCCGCGCAGCCCGAAGCGGTCGAGAAGATCGAGGGTGCGCCGCTCGATTTCCGCCTCGTCGAGGTGCTGGCGTCGCAGGCCGTGCGCGATCTCGTCGAACACTGACGCCGCGATGAACTGATGCTCGGGGTTCTGGAACACAAACCCGACGTGCGTAGACAGAGCCCGGTCATCCAGGCGGGCAACATCGAGGCCGTCGATCCGGACGGTGCCCCGGGGCGGCGTGAGCACCCCGGCCAGAGCCTGGATCAGCGTCGTCTTACCCGCCCCGTTCGCACCGACGATAGCGAGGAAATCGCCGTCGCGAACCTCGAGCGAGACATCCGTCAGAACTTCCGTCTTCTTGCGGCGCAGCGTGAGTCCGCGCACCTCGATGCGCGTGCCGGATGCCGACACCCGTGTCTCGGTCGCCGCACCCGCACCCGCCCCCGCCTCGCGTGTAGCGGCAGGAGCGGACTGACGATCGAGTGCCGCGCGCAGTTCGTCGGGACTGATCGGCAGCGTGTCGAAGCGGTACCCGGCCTCCCGCAGGCGCAGAGCCGCGAGCGTCGAGGTCGGCAGCCACACGCCGAGGTCGTGCAGTTCGGCCGCGCGCCCCCGCAGGATCTCGTCAACCGCCCCATCGGCGATCACGACGCCCGCGGCATCCAGCACGACGACGCGGTTCACGAACGGGGCGGCGGCGTCGAGGTTGTGCTCGATGAGCACGATCCCCTTGTCGCCGGATGCCGCGAGCTCGTCCAGGGCGGCATAGACGTCATCGATCCCGCGGGGATCGAGGTTTGCCGTCGGTTCGTCGAGCACGAGAAGGGGCGAACCCATGGCCAAGGCGCACGCGATCGCGAGCCGCTGCCGACCGCCTCCGGAGAGGCGATCCGGGTTCTCTGACCGCCGTTCCCACAGCCCGACCCGACGCAGCGCGCTCTCGGCGCGGGCGAGCACCTCGGCTGCCGGCAGACGTAGGTTCTCGGGCCCGAACGCGACCTCGTCGAGCAACGTGCCAGTGACAAGTTGCGCGTCGGGGTCCTGGAACACGATCCCCACCTGGGTCGACAGCTGCGCGACGGAGTGCGTCGCGGCATCCATCCCGGCTACCTCGACGCGGCCCGTCAACGCGGCGGGAACGGCGTGCGGGATGAGCCCGTTCATGGCGAGGGAGAGCGTCGACTTGCCCGAACCGCTCGGCCCGAGAAGCAGCACGACGTCGCCGCGCGATACCTCGAACGACACGGATGCCGGGGTCGCGGCATCCTCACCCTCGTGTGTGATCCCGACCTCGCGCAGCTGCAGCAGCCGCGCGTGTTCCCTGCCGTGGGTCGGCTTCGGTGTCGCCGTCTCGCCGGGAGCGGGGGCGACGGAGGCCGAGCGTGCGGCGGAGTCGGGGGGAGCGGTCACGGGTCCTCGTCGGAAGGGAAGTACGCCCTAACTTAGCCGAACCTAACTCCACGCGCCCCGAGATTCCGGTTTCGCGAGGAAGCCGCGTGGAGCGTCACGCGCGCCGCGCGACGCCAGCGCGCCGCAGCGAGACGCCGATTCCCAGACCCGCAGCAGTCCACGCGACGGGGCCGAGCACGGCCACGATGAGGTAGATGATCTGGGCCAGCAGCGGAAGGGAGGCGAGGTCGGCGGCGAAGGCGACGACGACAGCGACCAGGATGCCGATGACGACGGCCGAGATGAAGAACCGCCAGGCATCCCACACCCGGTAGCGGGTGAGGGCGGCAACGAGCTCCTGGATGCCGCCGAAGAGGATCGCGGTGCCGAGGAACCGCAGCGCCCACTGGGGAGCCATGGCGCTGGCCACCAGGGCCGCGAACACGTGGCTGAGGAGCGCGACCCAGGGCAGACGGATGACCTCCTGCGCGATGATCCCCGGCAGCACGTGTGCGCCGAGAACGAATCCGTAGAAGATCGGTGCGATCCCGAGCACGAACGGCGTGACCCAGCCCGCAATACCCGCGAGGAGCCCCGTCGCGACGCCGATGGCGGCGGTCGTGAGGAGCACACGCGTCGTCAGGACGGAGGATCGGGCCACCGTATCAGCGTACTGCCGCGTCCGGGACCAAAGTCGGTCTCAGAGACGTCTGCGCCGTCGGGTCAGTCGCACTCCGGGCAGCGGCGGGGCGGGGATGCGCTCCGGGCCGTGGTCGATGACGTGACCGAATCGGGCAGCCGCGTTCTCCCAGTCCTCGCGGGCGGCGACGATCTCGTCGTGTGAGCGTCCGACGAAGTTCCACCACATCACGATCTCGTCCGGGAACGGTTCGCCCCCGAGTAGGAAGATCCGCGCGCCCCCGGTGGATCGCAGGGTGATCGCGTCGCGGTGTGTGCCGAGGTAGAGCAGGTGGTTCGTATCTAGTTCGGCGGTGTCGTGCGCCTGCCCGCCGGGTGCGCCGCTGACTGTCACGTCGCCATCGATCAGCAGCAGCGCGTGCTCCCACGCCTGTTCGAGCGGCACGAGCACGTCAGCTCCCGGCGTCAGCTCCAGTTCGGCACCGACGATCGGGGTGTGTGCGGTGGCCGGTGAGGACGCGTCGCCGAGTGTTCCGAGCACGACGGTAGCCTGCGCGCTCCCCGAGGCGGCTGGCAGGTCGAGCACCGGAAGATCCGCGTGCTGTTCGAAGGATGCCTCCCCGAACCGGGTTGCGTCGGGAAGAGCCACCCACAGCTGCAGGGCGTCGAGGTCGACATCCGTCTCGCCTACCGAGTATTCGGAGTGGGAGATCCCGGCGCCCGCCGTCATGAGGTTGAGCACCCCTCGACGCACGATCACGTCGCTGCCGACCGAGTCGCGGTGGCGCACCTCGCCGTTGATGGGCCACGTCACGGTCTGCAGGCCGATGTGCGGGTGCGGCTCGACGCGCATGGTGGTTCGCTGCGGCCCGAACCGGTCGAGAAAGCACCATGCCCCGACAAGGGGCAGGTCGCGCTGCGGGAGTGCCCGGGAAACCTGCATCGCGCGCAGTCCCCCGAGCGGCACATCCCGCATCTCGAGGTTCAGCAGGCGGGGTCCGTCGCAGTCGGCTGCACCCTCTTCGGCGACCGCTGCGTCGGAATCGAGGCGGGTCATTCCTGGGGCGCTGACCCGTGGGGCCACGCGATGTCGAGCCCGTTCACCTCGTGCTTCTGCAGGTAGCGCACCACGAACGAGCACTCCGGCACGACGGTCTCGCCGCGGGAGGCGACATCCGCCATGGCCTCCCCGATGAGTTCGGTTCCGAACCCGCGGCCCGAGAAGGCCGGATCGATCTCGGTGTGGGGAAAGACGAGGCGGCCCTGCTCGTCGGCGACGAATTCGGTGAAGCCGGCGAGAGCTCCGTCGAGGCTGATCTCGTATCGTCCCTTGGCGTCGTTGCGCACGACCTCGGGGGTCACATCCGTGTCGGTCATCAGCTGTCCTTTCGTTGCTTCCTCCCAACGTACGTGGCGGCCTCGGTGTTCCGCGAGGGTTGGCTTCTCGGGCATCGCTGCACTCCCGTCAGGCAGACTCGGGTGGTGACTCCTTCACCGACGCTCGCCGACGCGGTGACAGACGCCGCCCCGGATGCCGTCTATGACACGTTCGTTGCCTGGGCCGAGGGGCGCGGCATCCGTCTCTACCCCGCGCAAGACGAGGCTGCCATCGAGCTGGTCTCGGGTTCGCACGTGGTGCTGTCGACCCCGACCGGCACCGGCAAGTCGCTCGTCGCGATCGCTGCCCACACCGCGTCCCTGGCTCGCGGCGGCCGTTCGTATTACACCGCGCCGATCAAAGCGCTCGTGGCCGAGAAGTTCTTCGCGCTCGTCGAGATCTTCGGTGCCGAGAACGTGGGAATGGTCACCGGCGACTCGTCCGTCAACGCAGACGCACCGATCGTCTGCTGCACCGCTGAGATCCTCGCGAACGTCGCCCTGCGGCAGGGCACGGATGCCGACATCGACGCCGTCGTGATGGACGAGTTCCACTACTACAGCGACCCCGAGCGCGGCTGGGCGTGGCAGGTGCCGCTGCTGCTTCTTCCGCGCGTGCAGTTCCTGCTCATGTCGGCGACCCTCGGCGATGTCACCCCGATCGTGTCCGACCTCGAGCGCCGCACGGGACGCGAGGTGGCGCAGATCACCGGCGTCGAGCGCCCCGTGCCGCTGCACTTCTCGTATGAGCGGCGCCCGGTCCACGACGTCGTCGAGCGGTTGCTGGAGGAGGCCGAGACTCCGATCTACATCGTCCACTTCTCGCAGGCCGCGGCCCTCGAGCGGGCCCAGGCGCTCATCAACACCAAGATCGCCTCGCGCGAGCAGCGCGATCAGATCGCTGCCGAGATCGGCGGGTTCCGGTTCACGACGGGGTTCGGCAAGACGCTTTCGCGCCTGGTGCGCGCCGGCATCGGCATCCATCACGCCGGGATGCTGCCGCGCTACCGGCGCCTCGTCGAAACCCTCGCCCAGCGGGGCCTGCTCAAGGTCATCTGCGGCACCGACACCCTCGGCGTCGGGATCAACGTGCCCATCCGCACGGTGCTCATCACGGCGCTCACGAAGTTCGACGGCACCCGGATGCGGCAGCTCAGCGCCCGTGAGTTCCATCAGGTCGCAGGTCGCGCGGGCCGGGCCGGATTCGATCCCTACGGCAACGTCGTCGTGATGGCGCCGGAGTGGGAGATCGAGAACGCGGTGGCCCTCGCCAAGGCGGGCGACGACGCTGCCAAGCGCAAGAAGATCGTGCGCAAGAAGGCCCCGACCGGCCAGGTGAACTGGGGCGAGGGCTCGTTCGAGCGGCTGGTCGCCGCCGAACCCGAGCCGCTCACCCCGCATCTGCAGCTGACCGCCGCGATGCTCATCAACGTCATTGGCCGCGGCGGAGACGTCTTCGGGAACGTCCGCTCTCTCGTGTTCGACAACCACGAACCCCGCGCCCGGCAGTACGAGCTCGCGCGCCGCGCGCTTGCGATCTTCCGCACGCTGCGGACGGCAGGGATCGTGGATGTCGACGCTGACGGCATCCGTCTCACCGTCGATCTGCAGCCGAACTTCGCCCTCAACCAGCCGCTCTCCCCCTTCGCGCTCGCTGCGATCTCCCTTCTCGACCCCGACGCGAGCGCCCTGGCGACCCCTTCCGTCCCCACGAACTCCGCAGAATCGCACGAACTCCGCAGTCCTGAGCCAGAATCCTCCGAACCTGGCGCGAATCTGCGAACGTCGGGTGCCACGACCACGACTGGCACTGGCCACTACGCGCTGGATGTCGTGAGCGTGATCGAGGCGACGCTGGATGACCCCCGCGCGATCCTCTCGCAGCAGGAGTTCCGCGCGCGGGGTGAAGCGGTGGCGGCCATGAAGCGCGACGGGCTCGAGTACGACGAACGGATGGCGCTGCTCGAAGAGATCACCTACCCGAAGCCGCTGGCAGAGCTGCTTGCCCAGTCGTTCGCGGTCTTCGCGTCGAGCCAGCCGTGGGTGCTCGATTTCGAGCTCTCGCCGAAGTCAGTCGTGCGAGACATGTACGAGCGGGCGATGTCGTTCGGGGAGTTCGTCTCGTTCTACCAGCTCGCCCGCAGCGAAGGCCTGGTGCTGCGCTACCTCTCGGATGCCTACCGTGCCGTCCGCCAGACCGTGCCGGCCGAGGCGCACACTGACGACCTGCTCGATCTCATCGAGTGGCTCGGCGAGCTGGTCAGGCAGGTTGACTCGTCGCTCGTGGACGAGTGGTCGGCGCTGATCGATCCGGCGGCCGACCCCGAAGCGCCGGTCGTGCCACCCGCGCCGCCGTCCGTGCTCACGAACCGTCGCGCGTTCACGGTGCTCGTGCGCAACGAACTGTTCCGCCGGGTGCAGCTCGCGGCCCTCCAAGACGACGACGCGCTGGCAGAACTCGATCCAGGCGTCGACTGGTCGGCGGCGATGGATCGGTACTACGACGAGCACGACGAGATCCTCACGGGCGGTCCCGCGCGCTCGCCGCAGCTCTGCGTCATCGATACGACGGATGCCGACACCTGGCGGGTCGAGCAGATCATCGACGACCCCGCCGGAGACCATGACTGGCGCATCCGTGCCGAGGTGGACCTTGCGGCATCCGTCGAGGAGGGAACCGCTGTCGTTCGCGTCACTGAGGTCGTGCGGCTGTGAGCGGCGACGGTGCTGGCCGTGGCAGCGTCAGCGGCGCCGGATACGGTGGAGCGGTGAGCACGCCCGAAGACCCCTACGCCGATCTGGTGTGGGATCCGGACGATCTCGCGCCACCTCCCGACGGCGAGGAGCCGCCCGAGGACTGGGCGCCGGCCGCCGCCGGCATCCAGGCCGCACCTGCGGCTCCCGCCCGCTCGTTCGCAGGTGCAGATCCGCTCGCCGTGCTGGGCGAGGTGTACGGGTACGACGCCTTCCGCGCCGACCAGGCCGACATCGTCGACCATGTCACCGCGGGTGGGGATGCCGTCGTCCTGATGCCGACCGGTGGCGGCAAGAGCATCACGTACCAGGTTCCCGCGCTCGTGCGCGAGGGCACGGGCCTGGTGATCTCGCCCCTCATCGCCCTCATGCACGACCAGGTCGAGGCGCTGCGCGCCAACGGCGTACGAGCTGCGGCGCTGAACTCCACGCAGTCAGCGCCCGAGCGCGCCGACACCGAGCGCGCGTACCTGAGCGGTGAGCTCGATCTGCTCTACGTGGCACCCGAGCGCCTGTCGGGGGCTGCGACGACGGCGCTGCTGCAGCGGGGGCGGCTGAGCGTCATCGCCATCGACGAAGCCCACTGTGTGTCGCAGTGGGGCCACGATTTCCGCCCCGACTACCTGGCTCTCGGTGATCTCGCCGAGCGCTTTCCCGGTGTCCCCCGCATGGCGCTCACCGCTACCGCAACGCGTGAGACCCACCGCGAGATCACCGATCGGCTTCGCCTTCCCGACGCCCGACACTTCGTCGCGAGCTTCGACAGGCCCAACATCCAGTACCGCATCGAGCCCAAGACCGACGTGCGCCGCCAGCTCACCGCGTTCGTGCGCGCCCAGCCCGCCGGTGCATCCGGCATCGTCTACGCCCTGAGCCGCAAGAGCGTCGAGCAGACCGCCACCTACCTGCGCGGCCAAGGCATCGACGCGCTGCCGTACCACGCGGGGCTGGATGCCGGCATCCGTGCCGCGAACCAGCAGCGGTTTCTGCGCGAAGACGGCGTCGTCATGGTCGCGACTATCGCCTTCGGGATGGGCATCGACAAGCCCGACGTCCGGTACGTCGCCCACATCGACCTGCCGAAATCGGTCGAGGGCTATTACCAGGAGACCGGTCGGGCCGGCCGCGACGGTGAGCCGTCGGTGGCGTGGATGGCGTACGGCCTCGCGGATGTCGTGCAGCAGCGGCGCCTCATCGACGGCGGCGAGGGCGATCTTGCCCGCAAGCGCCGCCAGCATCAGCACCTGGATGCCATGCTCGCCCTCTGCGAGACCGTCGAGTGCCGGCGGGTGAACCTGCTGGGGTACTTCGGCCAGCCCGCCGAGGCGTGCGGCAACTGCGACACGTGCCTCGAGCCGCCCCAGACGTGGGACGGACTCGTCCCGGCCCAGAAGCTGCTCTCGACGATCGTGCGCCTGCAGCGCGAGCGCGGCCAGGCCTACGGCGCTGGGCAGCTCATCGACATCCTGCGCGGCGCCGACACCGAACGGATCCGCCAGCTCGGTCACCAGAGCCTCGCGACCTACGGCATCGGGTCCGACCTGTCAGACCAGGACTGGCGCAGCGTCGTGCGCCAGCTCCTTGCCCGGGGCATCCTGGTCGCCCGCGGTGAGTACGGCACGCTCGCTCTCGGCGAGGCGGCTGGCCCCGTGCTCAAGGGCGAACAGGCGGTGCCCCTTCGTCGCGATGTCGCTGGACGCGTGGGATCGGCGCGCGTGCGCAAGACGGCGGCTGCGGATGTCGCCCCGGCTGACCGCGACCTCTTCGAGGCGCTGCGGGCGTGGCGGGCCGAGACCGCGCGCGAGCAGGGAGTGCCCGCCTACGTCGTCTTCGGCGACGCGACCCTGCGCGCGCTGGCCGCCACCCGCCCGACCTCGGCCGCGGGACTCGAGGGGATCACCGGCATCGGGGCGAAGAAGAAGGATGCCTACGGCGACGCCGTCCTCGCCGTCGTCGCCGCTCACGCCTGACTCGACAACCCGGAGGCGTTCAGTCCCGCAACGAGCCAGTGCGAGGCGCCCCGTAGGCTGGCCCCATGACCCGACCCGGCACCGCGATCGTCGTCATGGGAGTCAGTGCGAGCGGCAAGTCGGTGGTCGGGATCGAGATCGCCCGGCGCCTCCACCTCCCGTTCGTCGACGCCGATGACCTGCATCCAGCCGAGAACGTCGCGAAGATGTCGCAGGGTATTCCGTTGACGGATGCCGACAGGATGCCGTGGCTCGACCTGGTCGGCGACCGGCTGGCGCTGCGCTCCACGGGCGGAGAGGTGCCCGACAGTGCCGTCGCAGAGGCGCCCGGTGTCGTCGTCGCGTGCTCCGCGCTGAAGCGGTCGTATCGGGATCGCCTGCGCGCACGTGCTCCTCACACGGTGTTCGTCCACCTCACCGGTGATCCGGAGCTCCTCAGCGCCCGGGCGCTCGCCCGCACCGGACACTTCATGCCCCCGGCGCTGCTGGCCTCGCAGCTGGCCACGCTCGAACCGCTCGGTGACGACGAGGCGGGCGTGGTGGTCGATGTCACCGAGGCTGTGGCAACGGTCGCCGAGCGCGCCGTGGAGTGGGTGCAACGCGAGGGGAGCGAGTGAGGCGGCATCCGGCTGGAGGCTTCCGGAGCGCCCTGTCGCAACACCACAACCATCCGGTCCGACGTCGTCGACCCTTGTTGTAGGCATCGTGAAGCGATTTGAGCCGTCTTTGTGGGATGCCTACCGTGGACCCTGACGTTCTCTTCCCCCTCATCGAGAGGTGATCTCATGGTCGACGCTGCTGTCCGTCCGTCCGAAACACCCACCGCCGAACCGCACATCGACGCCGAACTGGTCACGCGGATGCTGCTTGGCACGTGGGCTGACACCCGGCGCGAAGCCCGCGAGATGATCAAGGACCCGGCGTTCTGGCAGATCAACGGCCTGTCTATGCAAGAGCACCGCGAGCGGGTCCTCAGCCAGCTGCATCTGTTGGTTGACGCTGGCGGATCCCGCCGCGCATTCCCCAAGAAGTACGGCGGGCTCGAAGACAACGGGGCCAACCTC
This sequence comes from Microbacterium schleiferi, assembly GCF_020781975.1. GTDB lineage: Bacteria > Actinomycetota > Actinomycetes > Actinomycetales > Microbacteriaceae > Microbacterium. The sequence goes on along the minus strand of NZ_JAJGNI010000013.1, from coordinate 18,174 downwards.
GCCGGCTTCGAGGAGCTCGTGCTTGCCGACCCGAGCCTGCAGATCAAGTCGGGCGTGCAGTGGGGGCTCTTCGGCTCGGCGATCTATCAGCTGGGCACCGAGAAGCACCACGACAAGTGGCTTCCCGGCGTCATCTCGCTCGACTTGCCCGGGGCTTTCGCGATGACCGAAACCGGGCACGGATCGGATGTCTCGGCGATCGGCACGACGGCGACCTATGACCCCGAGACCGAAGAGTTCGTCATTCATACTCCCTTCCGCGGAGCGTGGAAGGACTACCTCGGCAATGCCGCGCTGCATGGCAAGGCGGCGACGGTGTTCGCACAGCTGATCACCGGCGGCGTGAACTACGGCGTGCACTGCTTCTTCGTGCCGATCCGCGACGACGAGGGCACCTTCCTGCCGGGTGTCGGCGGCGAGGATGACGGCGTCAAGGGCGGGCTCAACGGCATCGACAACGGTCGCCTGCACTTCGACCAGGTCCGCATCCCGCGCGAGAACCTGCTGAACCGCTACGGCGATGTCGCGCCCGACGGCACCTACTCCAGCCCGATCGACAGCCCCGGCCGACGCTTCTTCACGATGCTCGGCGCGCTCGTGCAGGGGCGCGTTTCGCTCGATGGCGCCTCGACGTGGGCATCCGCCCTCGCGCTCACGATCGCGGTGACGTACGGCAATCAGCGTCGTCAGTTCGACAACGGTGCTGGAACCCCCGAGGTCACACTCCTGGACTACGGCAAGCACCAGCGTCGGCTGCTGCCCCGGCTCGCGCAGGTCTACGCGCAGGCCTTCGCGCACGACGAGCTCCTGCAGATGTTCGACGGCGTCTTCAGCGGTCGCACCGACACTCCCGACGAGCGCGAGGATCTCGAAACGCTCGCCGCGGCGCTGAAGGCGCTCTCGACCTGGAACGCACTCGACACGATTCAGGAGGCGCGCGAAGCCTGCGGCGGTCAGGGCTTCCTCGCCGAAAACCGCCTCACCGCGCTGCGCGCCGACCTCGACATCTACGTCACCTTCGAGGGCGACAACAACGTGCTGCTGCAGCTGGTCGGCAAGCGGCTGCTGTCGGACTACGCCAAGCAGTTCAAGGGCAAGGATGCCGCATCCCTCGCCCGCTTCGCCGTGGGTCAGACTGCCGGCAACGTCGTCCACGGCGCGGGTCTGCGCCAGTTCGGCCAGGTCGTCACCGACTTCGGCTCTACCGCTCGCGCTGTCGAGCGCGGGCTTCGGGGCGACCAACAGCACGAGCTGCTCGGCGACCGCGTCCAGCAGATGGTTTCCGACATCGCAGGGCGGCTGCGCCCGGCTTCCAAGATGTCGAAGACGGATGCCGCGGCCCTGTTCAACGAGAACCAGGCCGAGCTCATCGAGGCCGGTCGCGCCCACGGTGAGCTGCTGCAGTGGGAGGCGTTCACGGATGCCGTGAACCGCATCGAGGATGCCGACACCAAGCAGGTGCTCACGTGGCTGCGTGACCTGTTCGGCCTGACCCTCATCGAGAAGCACCTGTCGTGGTATCTCATCAATGGGCGCCTGTCGAACCAGCGAGCCGCTGCAGTCACCCGGTACATCGACCGGCTGCTACGCCGGCTGCGGCCCCACGCCCAGGAACTCGTCGACGCGTTCGGGTACGAACCCGAGCATGTTCGCGCACCCATCGCGTCCGGTGCGGAGCAGGCGCGTCAGGACGAGGCTGCCGACTACTACGCGCGCCAGGCAGCCGACGGGTCGGCACCGATCCCCGAGAAGGTCGCCAAGTCCGGTCGGTGAGGCGCGGCGCTCGCGCGCAGCGCCCCACCTCGCCGCGCTAGGCGACGCTCTGCGCTGCCTTCTCGATCACATCGGCGACGGCATCCGGCTGCGACAGGAACGGCGAGTGGCTCGAGGCAAGGCGCGCGGTCTGCGATCCGGCCCGTGCTGCAAGGGCTTCCTGCGCCACCACCGGGAAGACCGTGTCGTCCTCGGTGATCAGATAGGTGGTGGGCCGGTCGCGCCAGGCCACCTGGGTGAGCGTGTCGGAGAACGGCTGCACCGCCTGCGAGAGCAGTCGCGAACTCGCGCGGTCAGCCTCGTCCTGGCTCATGTCGTTGAAGAAGAGCGTGTGCGGGGGTAGCTCGTCGTTGCCGGCCGTTGACAGTGGGCCATCGATGACCCACCAGTCCGGCGCGACCCCGCCGACCGCACCCAGCAGTGACTCGCCCTCGTCCAGCGCGAAGGCCGCGATGTAGACGATGTGGGCGACCTTCGGGTCGGTGGCGCCTTGCGTCGTCGGAACACCGCCGTACGAGTGCGCAACGACGACAACCGGGCCATCGATGCTGTCGATGGCTGCGGCGACGGCATCCGCGTCATCCTGCAGTGTGAGCATCGCCTTGTCGTCGGCGTGCACGGTCGGCAGATCAACGGTCTTCACGGTCCAGCCGCGATCGATCAGGATGCTGGTCAGCGGTTCGAAGGCCCAGGAGCCGTGCCAAGCGCCGTGGACCAGGAGCAGAGTAGGGCGGGACATCAGTGTCCTTTCTCGAGGGATCGGGTTAGGGTCTCAACGTATTCGCGAGTGTCCGCGCGGGCAGTGGCGCCCGGTGCGAAGGAGTGGCGATGGCTGCAGAGTGGGGCCCGACGATCCAGGGATCCACCAGAGGGATGCCCGGATGGAGCGGTCACGACCTGTTCTGTGATGCCATCGCGGAGGTCTACGTGGGCGTCCTGCCGCGGCGCCCCGAGCGGCCGAGCTTCGACGCCGACTTCGCGACGTACGACCTGGGTGATGCATCGCTCGGGATGATCGACACGCCGGCAGTGTGGGCCGACCGCACGCGGAGTTCGATCCGCCACGTGCCCGACGACGCGCTGTTCATCAATCACAGCACGACACCCTGGGGGTTGCAGCAGGGTGGCCGGGAGTGGGCTACCGGGGCGGCATCCGCCCTCGTCTTGGACAACGCTCAGCCGTTCACGGTGACGGTGGGCGAGAACCGGCGGCTGCGCCTGTCATCGCTGCGTGTTCCGCAGTCCCTCGTGGGGCGTCGTCTCGCCGAGCCCGAGGCTCTCAATGACGCCCTGAGCCGTGGCGGTGTCGGCGCCCTCCTCGGGACCCAGATGGGCATGCTCGCGGCTGCCACGAGAGCGCGCCTGGCAGGCGCCGCCACCGCCATGGTCGACACGGTTTTGGAGCTGCTCGACGCGGCATCCCGCGGCGTCGCTCCGCCTGACCGGGTGGCGACCATGAAGGCCTATGTGGAGAGCCGGCTCGCTGATCCCCGACTCGGGGCGGCGGAGGTCGCCCGCGCGTTCGGGTGCTCGGTTCGGACGGTCCACGAGCAGTTCGGGCGCGACGGCACCACGCTCAGCTCGGCGGACCCTAGCCTGTGAGCATGAGTTCCGAGATGGTCCGCACCGATCTGGTCATCGAGGACGACGGTCTTGCCCGCTGCGGCTGGGTCGGTGCTGATCCGGAGTACATCCGCTATCACGACGAGGAGTGGGGCCAGCCGCTGCACGGTGACCGCGCTCTGTTCGAGAAGATGAGCCTCGAGGGCTTTCAAGCGGGGCTGTCGTGGATCACGATTCTGCGCAAGCGCCCGCGTTTTCGCGAGGTGTTCGCGGGGTTCGAGCCCGAGGCCGTCGCGGCTTTCGACGAGCACGACATCGCGCGCCTCATGACGGATGCCGGCATCGTGCGCAACCGGGCAAAGATCGAGGCGACGATCTCTAACGCAAGGCTCGTGACGGAGATGGCGCCCGGGGAGCTCGACGCGCTGCTGTGGTCTTTCGCTGTGCCAGGCGATGAGCGGCCACGCCCCACAGGGCTGAGGGAGCTGCCCGCCACCACCGCGGCATCCGAGGCCCTGAGCCGCGCGCTGCGGCGCCGCGGGTTCCGATTCGTCGGGCCGACGACGATGTACGCCCTCATGCAGTCGGCCGGGATGGTCGACGACCACCTCGACGGGTGCTGGCGAGCCGCCTGAATCCGGCTCTGGAGCCGCTACCGCGGCGTTTCGGCGTCGGGGTCTGTCAGCTCAGGTGTGGCAAGCGCGACTCCCGTTTCGATCAGGTGCGGGGCGTCATGGTCGACGACCTTCACGATCACCCCGCGGCGGCGCAGCTCAGCCACGGTGCGGATCTCTTCCCCGACATCTCGCCCCAGAGCGTGCACCGTGGCAACCACGACGACATCACCGCGGCGCAGGCGCCCGAACAGGCGGGCCAGTCGGTCCTCCCACGACTCGAGGGTCTCGGGCGACGGATGGCGAAAGTTCTCGATGGGAACACCGAACCGCGTCAGCGCGTCGCGCTGGCTCACCACCGGCGGCATCCCCTCGCGGGAGACCACGACACCGACCAGGCGCGCGTCGGAGGGGCGCGCTCGCCACCACGCGCTGTCGGCGCGTTGCGGGGCGAAGCACGTCGGACACTCCGCCGCCTGGTGCGCGCCGGGGGATGCCGCAACGGGCCCGCCGTGATCGTCAGTCATGGAGGCCTCCACGGCTATTGTGCCTGACGGTGTCGACACTGGCGCCACTGGTGTCGTATCAGTCCGCGCTCTCCAGTCGCAGTTCGACGTTCAGCTGCGAAGCGTCGAGCTCGGCAAGGGCCCGACGCAAGGCTGCGCTGCCGAACTGGCCGCCGCCGCTCAGCTCGATGAGTCGCCCCCGGCGCACCCTGATGAGGGCGAGCCGCAGCTCGAGGATGTCGCGCGCTTCCTCATCCTCTGCTTCGCCGGACTGCAGGAACAGGGGCCCGACCCGCTCGGTGAACTCCGCCGCGAACGGCGAACCGTCGCGGCGCGTGAGTGACCCGTCATCGGCAGCCATGAGTGCAGCCTGGTGCATCTCGCGCGCGAGCCGCTGCTGCTCGGATCGCACGAGGTTCTCGTCGTCTTCGTTGGAGACGCGGAGGAGTCGCACCAGGGCCGGGAGAGTGAAGCCCTGCAGCATGAGGCTGGTCAGCGCGACGGCGAACGCGACGAAGATGAGGAAGTGTCGGGAGGGAGCGTCGGCGGGCAGTGTCTGGGCCGCCGCGAGGGTGACGACGCCCCGCATCCCCGACCAGACGATGATCGTCCCGTGCTTCCATCCGAGGGGTGCGGCTCGGTAGTAGTTCAGGTCGGACATGGCGCGAGAGATCCGACGGCGGAAGCTGGCGAGGCGACGGTTCCAGCCGGCCTCGGTGATGTGGCGGCCGCGGTCTCCATACTGCTCGGGACCGCCGGCTTCGATCTCATCGATCCGGTCTGAGATGGCGTTCAGTCGCTGGGTGCGCCTGGGATGCAGCCGCCGCCCCTGCCCCCAGACCAGCAGCGCGACGTATCCGGTCCGGACGACGAGCAGGATGCCGAAGGCCGCCCCCGCGATCCACAGGCCGTGAGCGATGCCGTGGATGCCGTTGGCGGTGCCCGTGACGATCTCGCTCATTTCGAGACCCATGATGAGGAAGACGCCTCCCTCGAGGAGGAGTTCGACGGTATGCCAGGTGACGCGGTCGGACATGCGCTGTTCGGGCGTGAACCAGCGAGCCGCGCCCTGGCCTGTGACGATTCCCGCGACGACGGCGGCGACGAGTCCCGACCCGCCCAGCTCTTCAGTGGGGAGGTAGGCGACGAAGGGAACGATGAACCCGGCTGCCGTCGTTGCTGCCGAGCTACGCAGCCATGATCGCAGGCGGAGGTTCGCGTAGCCGACGATCGCGCCGATCACAATCGCGATGAAGACTGCCCAGAAGAACCCGCCGACCGCGTCGATGGCCGGCGGAGCCTGGCCGGTCGAGGCGATCATGACGAATGCGGCCACTGCCGAGTTCAAGATCACCAGTGCGCTCGCGTCGTTGAGCAGGCTCTCTCCCTCGAGCATCGTCACGACCCGTCGGGATACGCCCAGTCGCTTGGCAACCGCCGTGGCGACGGCGTCCGTGGGGCTGAGGATCGCACCCAGAGCCAGCGCCAGGGGATACCCGAGATCGGGGATCGCGAAGTAGAAGAACGTGCCCAACACGAACGAGCTCACGAACACGAGCACGACCGCAAGGCCCGCGATCGGGAGGAGGTCGCGGCGGAACTCGACAGCGGGGAGCGAGACAGCCGCCGAGTAGAGCAGCGGTGGCAGCACGCCCACCAGGATCCATTCCGGGTCGACGCTGATGTCGGGCAGGAACGGGAGGTAGCTTGCGACGATCCCGACCAGCACGAGAAGGAGCGGCCCCGCAACCTTGATGCGCGGGGCGACGCGGGCTGTCATCGCGACGACGAGAACCCCGCCGATGACGAACAGGAACGCGTCTCGTGTGGTCACAGCAGCCCTCGTGCGGCGACAGCGTCGCGCTCCGAGACCAGCTCGGCAACGGAGGCATCGATGCGCGCCCGTGCGCGCGCATCGACCTCGAGCCCCTCGATGATCCGGTATCCGGCGCCATCCGATGACACCGGGAACGAGCAGATGAGGCCCTCCGGGACGCCGTACTCGCCGTGGGAGACGACCGCGGCAGAGGTCCACGCGACTCCCGCGGTCTCGTCCCGGACGTGGTCGATCGCGGCAGCCGCGGCGGATCCCACCGAGGAGGATCCGCGGACGTCGATGATCTCGGCGCCGCGCTTCGCAACCCGGGGGATGAAGGTGTCATCCAGCCAGGTCAGCGCCGCATCCTCTCCGCCGAGTCGCGCAGCCAGGGCGGCACGTGCCGGCATCCCGTCGACGAGGGCATGGTCGACGTCGGGGAACTGTGTCGCCGAGTGGTTGCCCCAGATCGTCATCCGCTCGATGCTCGCCGCCGGCCGGTCCAGGGCACTGGCGACTTGCGCAACGGCACGGTTGTGATCCAGGCGGGTGAGCGCCGCGAACCGCTCGGCCGGGACGTCGGGCGCGGATGCCGAGGCGATCAGCGCGTTGGTGTTCGCCGGGTTTCCGACCACGAGCACCCGCACATCGTCGGCTGCCACTGCGCCGATAGCGGCGCCCTGCGGCCCGAAGATCCCGGCGTTGGCTTCGAGGAGGTCAGCGCGTTCCATGCCCGCCGTTCGCGGGCGCGCCCCTACAAGGAGCGCGATGTTGCAGCCGTCGAAGCCGGCGTGAGCATCGTCGGTGACCTCGACGTCGGTCAGGAGCGGGAACGCGCCGTCCATGAGTTCGAGCGCGGCGCCCTCGGCGGCCCTCATCCCCTGCGGAATCTCCAACAGTCGCAGCCGCACCGGCCGGTCGGGCCCGAGCATGTCGCCGGCGGCGATGCGAAACAGCAGCGCGTAGCCGATCTGGCCGCCTGCGCCGGTGATGGTAACTGTCGTGGGCGTCGCGTCGGGAGCCATGACCCAGAGCGTAGTCGTCGGCCTCGTCTCAGGTTGGTCCGATGGTCCCACTTCAGGGAACGCGTGAGGTCCTGCCGGGGTTCTCCCGGCGGAGGAGATCGGCCGCGATCTCGCCGATCACCATGGCCGGGGCGTGCGTGTGACCGCGGATGATCGTCGGCATCACCGAGGCATCGGCCACGCGCAGGCCCGAGACGCCGCGCACGCGCAGCTCCGGGTCGACAACGGATGCGGCATCCGTCCCCATCCGGGCCGTGCCGACGGGGTGGTAGAGCGTGTGCGAATAGCGGCGCATCGACAGCTCGATCCGCTCGGCGCTGGTCATGCGCTCGCCGCCCTCGGGCTGCACCCAGCTGCCCGTGGTGACGGCGCCCAGCGCCGAGGTCGCGATGAGTCGCTCGCACACCTCGAGGCCGGCGTACAGTGTCGCGGCATCCGTGCCCTCGGGGTCGCTGAGATAGGCGGGGTCGATCAGCGGGTGCGTGTGAGGATCGCTAGAGGCGAGACGGATGCTGCCGCGACTGCGCGGGCGCAAGAGAATCGCACCGACAGTGATGCCCTCGCCCGGGAGGGGAACGAGGCCCTCGCCGACGTAGGGCGCGGCGGCGAAGATGATCTCGATGTCGGGGAGGCCCTCGGGCATCCCTGCGTGGGATGCGACATCGGTGCGCACGAACCCGTACGCCTCCGCGACGTTGGAGGTGAGCATGCCGCGTCGGGTGGCGAGGTAGCGCAGGAGCTCCGATGGGCGCTCGGCGCCGTACAGCGTGCCGGCTATGGCGGCAGGGGCGAGCCCCGCCACGAGGTGGTCCTGCAGATTCTTGCCGACCTCGGGGGAGTCCACGAGGGTACGGATGCCGACCTCGGCGAGCTCATCTGCCGGCCCGATGCCCGAGAGCATCAGGGTCTGCGGGGTGTTGATGGCGCCACCGCAGAGGATCACCTCCCGGCGGGCGCGGGCGTGGCGGGTCGTGCCGGCGATGTCGACGTAGACCCCGGTGGCCCGTGGCTCGCCATCGCTGGCGTCCGCGAAAGTCACGCGACGGACGTGAGCGTTCGTGACGACGCGCAGGTTCGGCCGTGCCGCGGCGGGCCGCAGGTAGGTGTCGGCTGTCGAGGCGCGGGCGCCGCGATGCTGGGTCACCATCGTCTGCGAGAACCCCTGCCCTGTGGGGAGGTTCGCCTCGGTGATGTCGTATCCGAGTTCGCGAGCGGCTTCGAGGAATGCTGCTGTGTGGGGTCGCGGGTCGCGCTGTCCTTCCACCGTTTGCGGACCAGACCGCCCGAGCGAGGAGTCGACGGCATCCTGCACGTTCTCGATGCGGCGCAGCACCGGCAGTACGGCATCCCACGACCAGCGCTCGCCCGCGGCCTCGGCCCACTCGTCGTAGTCGGCGGCGAACCCGCGCACCCACATCATCGCGTTCAACGACGATGAACCGCCGAGGGTCTTGCCGCGGGGCCAGAAGATCCGGCGACCCTCGAGTTCAGGCTGAGTGACAGTGTCGTAGCCCCAGTCGTAGGCACTGCGGAACAGCTTCTTGAAGGCTGCCGGAACGTGCAGCTCCAGGGCGCGGTCGGGGCCTCCCGCCTCCAGCAGCAGCACCGTGACGCGGGGATCCTCGCTCAGGCGAGCGGCGAGGGTAGCTCCTGCAGAGCCTGCGCCGACGATGATGTAATCGGCCTCCAACTCGCCGCCGCGTTGCGGCGCGCGCCGCGGGCGCCCGCCGGTCACGACCGGAACGCCGACTCGAGGATGCCGAGCAGAGTCGTCAGGCGCGGACGGATGCGGAACCGCGTGAGCAGTCGCCCCCCGTCTGCCGCGCCGGGGCTCGTGACGAACCAGGGTGGGCGGGGAAGCGCCGAGAACGTGCCGGGTCCGATTAGCGCACCGGTCGAACGGGGGAACGGTCGGAACGGCCCGCGCATCACTCCCCGTTCAACGTCATCCAGCAGCAGTGCATTGTGGACGACGCCGATGCCGCTTTGGACGTCTTCGAGGGTCCCGCCGGGATACGCGCCCCACGGCATCGTCGGGATGCCGAACGCGACACCGGTCCAGGTGTTGATCGCCACCGTGCCGTAGCGAAGCTCCGCGACCGCGTGCTCGAACCCGTCGCCGAGGGCTGCCTCGGTGTCGGGATCGATGAGGAGGTTGGCGCCGAGGGTCCCGGTCAGTCGCGCGTTCGCGTACTCGACAGCAGCGTCGAGGAACTCCTGGCCATTGCCGGGAAGCGTAACGACGCCCAGGGCCGGTACGAAGTACTCGGTGGTCTCCATGGGTGTCGGGTCGGCATCCGTGCCCACCTCGATGACCGCGCGGGTGTGGCCAGACGACCAGCGCGCACCCGGGTATTCGTCGGCCACTTCGGCCAGACGCGCCTGCGCTCCGGGGTACCACACGGGCCGCTGCGGTGCGCGGGACATCGCCGCCTCGACCTCGGCGAGGAATCGCTCGCGCTGGGCCCAATCCGCGCTGAGGATCACGACCTGCCCGGCGACGCAGTTGTGACCGCTGTTGTGCAGGCGCATTGTCGCGACGTGCTCGGCCTGGAACCGCAGGTCAGCATCCGACCACTTCCCGGGAACGACGATGATCGGCGATACACCCCCGAGTTCGGCGGTGATCGGCACCGATAGTCGGGGGCGGGCGCGCCGCTTGCCCGTCGCAGTGCGGCCGAACACGACCGTCTCGAACGTGCGAGCTGCTCCCGTGATATGGACGTGATCGATCCCGGCGTGCTCGGTGAGGGCAGCGCCGACCTCGCCGCCTCCCTGCACGATGCGCAGCAGCCCGAGCGAGATGAGAGGCGCCAGGGCGCGGCCGAACACCGGAGCAAGCGGGTCCTGTGTCGGGTTGATCTTGAGGATGCTGACCCGGTTGTGGGCGATGAGCTCGTAGAGGACGTCGAGTACCGGGATCGAGGTGATGTTGCCTGCGCCCAGGACTAGTCCTACCCCGCCGGAATCATTGGGCAGGAGCTGGCCAAGACCCGCCTTCCGCTGCGCGTCAGCGAGGGTCACGCCCGGGCGCAACCACACTTCGCCCGAGAAGCCGGAGACGAGTAGGCCATCGACAGCGCTTGTCGGGAAGGCGTGGACGCGAACGCGATCCCCGGGAGCGGTGTCGACGCGCACATGATCGAGCGGGCTGGCGCCGACCCGCAGACTCGTGAGCGTCTCGATGTAGGCATCGATCGCGACGACTGTCGCGTACGGCCCGGTCAGCCATTCCTCGCCAACCAACGGGCTATCGAGATCGAGGCCCTTCGCTCGCGCCGCGGTGAGCGCCCAGTCCTCGGCTTCAGTGGCAACGGTGGCACGGATGCTGCGAAGCAGCCGGATCCGTTGGCTGAGGGTCAGCGCGCTCCAGGTGCGGGATCCCGCGCGCAACTCTTCGATGGCTGCGTCGAGCGACGGGATGACCGAGGCGGCATCGGCCACGGTGTTCGCTGCGGGACGAACGGATGACGGCATGGGCGCGCTCCTTCGGACGTGCCTCCAGCATATGTCCGCGGCACCGCGTGCCACCCGAGGTGGAGCGCCGTCTCACGGCGCGGTCAGTCCCTACGAGATCAGTGCGAGTTCGCGCAGCTTCGCCTCGACGTCGGCGTTGCTCGGCTCGACGTGGTGCGTCGCGTCGGGATAGACCACGACGGGAATGTTCGTGCGGCCAGAGATATCGCGCGCGACATCCGCAGCTGCCGGGTCAGCCTCGAGATCGACGTACTCGTACGCAACGCCCAGGTCGTCGAGCTGCGCCTTGGTGCGACGGCAGTCGCGGCACCAGTCAGCGCCGAACATCGTCAGGGTGCCAGAAGTTTCCGAAGTCATGCATCCAGGGTACGACCGCCACGCAGCCGTCGGCCCCTCTTCGCGAACCCACACCTTCCCGCCCCAACCCACATCATCCGCGCGCCAATTGGTGTGGGTTCGGCGCGGAAGGTGTGGGTTCGGCAGGAGTGGCCGGGGCCCGGGCCGCACGGAGAGTCTGTGGATGCGCTATGGATCGGTGGACAGCTGTACGGCGATTTCGCCGCGGCATGCCAGCATTGACCCCATGGATCTATCCATCGTCGTGCCGACGTACAACGAGGCGCCCAACATCGCGGAACTCGTGACTCGGGTAGCGTCGGCGACGAGCGGCATCCGTGCAGAGGTTGTCTTCGTCGATGACAGCACCGACAGTACCGCTGATGAGATCCGCCGGGTAGCTGCGGAGGCGGCGATTCCCGTTCGCCTCATTCACCGCGACATCCCCACGTGCGGCCTCGGCGGCGCGGTGATGGTGGGGTTCGACGCGGCGGCTTCCGACATCTGCATCGTCATGGATGGCGACCTTCAGCACCCGCCTGAGGACATCCCGCGCCTGTGGCGCCGCTACGTGGTGGGCGATGTCGATGTCGTCGTCGCCTCGCGATACAGCGGTGAGGGAACCAACGGTGGACTCGCCGGGGCATCCCGGATCGCCGTGTCCAAGTCGGCGACCCTGCTGACAAAAGCGATGTTCCCGGGGCGACTCAAGGGCGTCACCGATCCGATGACCGGCTTCTTTCTGATCGATCGTCGCCGCCTCGACCTGCGCACGCTCAAGCCGCGCGGATTCAAAATCCTTCTTGAGATCCTCGCGCGCACAAACCTGCGCGTCGCCGAGGTGCCGTTCGATTTCGCCGACCGCAACGCCGGTGAATCGAAGGCGTCGTTCCGGCAGGGGGTGCATTTCCTCGCGCAGCTCACGATGCTGCGGTTCGGCAAGATGTCGATGTTCGCCGTGATCGGCGGCCTCGGTGCCGTCGCCAACATCGCGATCGTCTGGCTCCTCACGCGGTGGGGCATCGATGACATCCCTGCGATGATCGTCGCCGCCGAAACGACCATCATCGCCAACTTCCTGCTGCAGGAGCGGTTCGTCTTCCAGGATGTGAAAGACGAGGCATCCGGCGTGTGGACGCGGTTCGCGAAGTCGTTCGGCTTCAACAACGCCGAGGCGATCCTGCGGATCCCGCTCACGGCGCTCCTGGTCTCGACGTGGCACATCTCGGTGGTCATCGCGACCGCGATCACACTCGCGCTGGCGTTCGTTGCGCGATTCCTCTTCCACGCGCTCGTGGTCTACGCGCCCTCGCGCAGCCGGCGCAAGGGTGTCAAGACCCGCACCCGCGAGGTGCTCGAAGAGCTCGACGAGCAGGTGATGGCACCCGGCGAACTCTGATCCGCCGGACCTGATTCAGGCGATCGGATTCAGCCGATCTGCCTCGCAAGGTCGCCTACCGACATCCCGTAGTTCATGCGGATGACCGGGAGCGCGAGCTTGTCGGTGCCGATGTGCACGTACCCGTAGTCGATCGTGCGGGCCAGCTCGAACCCGGCAGCAGCAACGCCGGCCTTGGCGGTGTCGTTGTAGTGGCCGAACGGGTAAGCGATGACTTCCTTCGCGCCGATGTACGCGGCGGAGGCTTCCAGGTCCGCAGCGATCACATCGGCGGGCTCGTTGACCATTCGTCCCTGGCCGTTGGCGCCGGCGCGGTGCATGTCCTCGGTGTGGGAGCGGACGATGACATAGGGCGACGGATGCAGCTCCCGCCGGTCTCGCGTGATCATGAACGAGGTAGTGAGCACATGGTGCGCGTCCACCACGGGGACCGCCAGCTGATACCAGGTGTCGTCGGCGTCGTCATCCGTCACGATTACCGAGTGGTTCGGGAGGAACAGCCGACCGTCGATGAACGCACTCAACTCGTCCCACGTGGGTTGGTAGAAGCCCTGGTCGGCGATGTAGGCCATCTGCTGCTCGAAGTCCCCGATATAGGCGTAGTTCAGGCGGAGCCAGCCCGATTCCCCCTCGGGCTTCGAGGTGAACTGGTGGTACATCAGGATCGGGATCTGCGCGTCCTCGGCGGCGTTCGCCTCGGGGGTCGTCCACGCGCCATAGAGCGTGCGCTCGCGCTCGTCGCAGTCGACGAGCTCGGACCCGTTGACCCTGTCGGCGATGCTGAGACTCTCTGCGCCGGCGGGTGAGGCGTACCACCCGGCGAAGACCGCACCGTCGCGGGAGAGAATCGGCAGCCCCGTGTACAGCTGGCCCTCGTGCTGCAGCATGGGCGGCACGTCGAGGTCGGCGCCGTCGAACGACACCGCGCAGGTGGTCGGGTCGCCGCTGTCCACCAGCATCTGCTGCGTTGCGCTCAACGGTGGCGGAGTAGCGGGCTGGGTGGGCGTCGCGGCGGGCGCTGCCGATGCCCCCGGATCCGTCAGACTGAGGGTCGCTACCGCGCCGACGATCAGTGCCACGAGCGCCACAGCCACCAGAGCCGCCCACAGCACCATGCCATGGCGCGGGCGCGCGTGCGCTGGTGCGCGATGCACCGGTTCAGCAGTCCCCTGCCCGCTCATTGCTACCCCAGTCAGACACCGCGGCCCCGAGCCGCGCACCGCGTACGGCGCGGCGTCCGACGCGCACCATCACGCGCGATAGGAGGATTGTATTCGTGAATGATGTCCCAACCATCGATGTCGTGGCCGCTGTTGTCACAGACGGTGACGAGATCCTCGTGTGCCGTCGTGGGGCCCACATCGGCCAGGCGGGCCGCTGGGAGTTCCCCGGCGGCAAGGTCGAACCGGGCGAAGACCCGATCGACGCCCTCGTACGCGAAGTGCAGGAGGAGCTCGGGGTCGGCATCCGTGTCACGGGACATCTGTCGACCGACGACACCCATGTCGGCGATCGCATCATTCGCCTCGCCTGTTATCGCGCGGAACTGGAGGGCGATCGGCCGTCGGAGAGCACCGATCACGACGAGCTGCGGTGGGTCGGGGCTGGCGACCTCGACCAGTTCTGGTGGGCTGAACCCGACCTGCCCGCTGTGCGGATTCTGACCGCGGAGTAGCATGCGAGCGTGCCTCGCTACGTGATCACCCTCGTCGGAGAGGACCGCTCGGGACTCGTCTCGGCGGTCGCGGATGCCGTGAGTGCCCACGGTGGCAACTGGGAGGGAAGTCAGCTCGCTGAACGTGCCGGCGTGTTCGCCGGGGTCGTCGAGATCTCGGTTGCTGACGAGTCTGCACAGACGCTCTTGGGCGCGCTGCTGGCGCTCGATGAGACGCTCACTGTCACGGCGCTCTCGGGAGTGGGTGCCTCCGCTGCGAACCGCCAGGTCAGTTCCCTCGTGATCTCGTTGGTGGCCAACGACCGCCCCGGAATCGTTCGCGACGTCTCCGCCGTGCTCGCCGCGCACGAGCTGAGCATCGATGACCTGTCGACCGAGGTGCGGGAGGCGGCGATGGCCGGCGGACGCATCTTCGAGGCATCCGTTCTGGCGCATACGGCCGCTGGGACTGACCTTTCCCGGGTGAAGGAAGACCTCGAGAAGCTAGCTGCGGAGCTCCAGGTCGAGATCGCCATCGGCTGACGCTCAGCGCGAAGCGCCGATCACTGGTGCGCGAGGGCGTCCCAGTTGATCTCGATGCGGCTCGGGTCGCTGCGTGAAATAAGCGCGGGCAGGGTGGACCCGACACGCGGCCAGTACTTCGCGCTCGTGACGACCTCGGTGCTGACCTGGGTTTCGGGGATGCCTGTGGTTGTCGTGACCACCTCGATCTGACACGCCTGGTAGCGAGCGCGACCGACGCGATCGGATGCCGAGACCACGCGAACCGTGCCGCGGACCGCATCGGCCAGCGGGTCGCCGGTGTACTTCTCGAGCAGCTGCGCGGCCTCTTCGACCCAGGGCTCCTCCATGCCCGAAGCCTACGGGACGGCCGTTACAGGCGTGTCACTGCGGTGGGCTCAGCTCGCCGCGGCGGGTGCGGGGCCGGATGCCTCGAGCCGGCGCAGGCGCCGCCGGGCCATGTCGTGTGCGCGGGGACCGCTACCGAGGCTCTTGCCGGCGACGAACAGCACGAACCGCGTCATCGCGACGACCGGCAGCCATGAGCGGCGCAGTCCCAGCATCCGTCGATACTCGCGGGGGATTGTCGCGACCGCGCCCGCGAAGAGCAGCCGGTAGGCCCAGCGCAGCGACCCGTCGAGCGGGACCCGGCGGAGGAACCGCACGACATCCTGCACGCGTTCATCGCCGCGCAGGATGCCGCGATCGAGGTACCCGTGCATGCGGGCGCGTAGGTCCGCGGCGGTTTCGGGCGGGTCGGTCACACCCATGAGCCGACCCGCGGTCGCCCAGTCGCGAACGTATGCGTCAGCCCCGCCGGGGATGGGACCGCCCCAGGTCTCATGACACGTCAAGAACGCGTCAGTGAAGGCGAGGTGCACCCACTCGACGAGGTCGGCATCGGCCGCTGAGTACGCGCGGGTCGCGCCGGTGCTGTCGCGATAGTCGCCTGATACGTCGGCGTGGAACCGGGCCACGCGGCCGAGTTCGGCATCCACCTGCTCTTCGGAGCCGAACGTGACGCAGATCACCCAGCGCACGGTTCCGGCGAGGCGCCCGAGCGGATCCTCGCGATAGCGCGACCAGTCATGCACCCCCGCCATCGCGCCCGGGTGCAGGGCCTGCATCAGCAGGGCACGGATGCCGGCGACCAGGGTCGGCATGCCCGCGTGCACCGTCCACGCCGGCCCGTCCTCGGCGAACAAGCCCGCGTCATCGCCGCGCTCGAGGCGCCGCACCCAGGGCGGCATCCCGTTCGGGTCCCCAGACAGGGGAACGAGCAGGCGCGCTCGAAGTCCGGGTCGCGTGCTCACTCTTTCAGGATGCCATCGCCGCGCAGCGGTGGCTCCGGATCAGGCTTCGGGGTGGGATGAAGCGAGCGCGGCATCCAGGTCGTCGAGAATCTGCGCGCAATGGGTGACGTCTTCGGGGGTGCCCGCCAGCTCGAACTCGAACAGCACGGGCCTTCCCGACTTGTTCGCGAGTTCGCGGGCAGCTGCCTGGTAATACACGCCGAAGTTGCGGTTGCCCGAGCCTATGATCCCGACCATGCGGCGCCGGTTCTCGGCGGAGCGCAGGAAGCTGCGGACGCCCGCGGGCAGGGTCACCTCATCAGCGTTGCCCGCCTTGTAGGACGGGGTCAGCAGGACCCAGGGGCCGGATGCTTCGGTGCGACGGACGCTCGCGTCGGCGAGGTTGTGCACGGCCCGGCCGGTCGTCTCGGCTAGGTGCTGCGCGAAGCGCCCCGTGAGGTTCGAGGTCGACGAATAGAAGTAGACAGGCGTCTTGTCCACGGTTCCAGTGTCTCGTTGTTGCGGCTGGCGAGGCGTGGAAGGGGCCGGGGATAACGACTCGCGCTGGGCGCAACCGTCATCTCCTTCTGAGGTCTGTTCGGTGTCGGCGGCGAGGTCTACGCTCGGCCGCATGGATACAGCCATCTCTGCGGACGGCACGCGCATCGCCTACGAAACACTCGGGTCGGGCCAGCCTGTCGTCATCCTCGGCGGAGCCTTCTCGACCGCGACCGACGGCGCGCCGCTGGCGGAAGCTCTCGCCGCGCTCGGTCTTCAGGTCGTCACGGTCGACCGTCGTGCCCGCGGAGGCAGTGGAAATACGGCGCCCTACGCACCCGAGCGCGAAGCGGAGGATGTGGCTGCCGTCGTGGATGCCATCGGCGGCCGCGCGGCACTTCTCGGCCATTCGTCGGGTGCGGTGCTCGCGCTGCTGGCGGCATCCCGTGGCGCCCACGTATCGCACCTCTTCCTTTCGGAGCCGCCGCTGGGCTTCGGGCAATCTCACGTTGCGGCCGACCTGCCCGAGCGGCTGCAGGGCCTGCTCGACGAAGGGCGCCCCGAAGAGGTGGTCACGATATTCCAGCGAGAAGCAGTGGGATTGCCCGACGCGATGATCGAGCAGATCCGCGAGAGCCCGATGTTCCCGCATCTGGTGAGCCTCGCGCAGTCGGTCGTTTACGACGCAACCCTCACTCGCGCGTGCGATTCTCCCGATGAGCGGATGCTTGGCCTTGACGTTCCGACCGCTGTGCTCTGCGGCGCCGAGACGTTCCCTTTGCTTGAGGTGTCATCTCGCGCGCTCGCCGAGGCGATGCCGGCGGCAGAGCTCGTCATCGTGCCCGAGTCCCGCGGGCATCGCCCCGATCCTGCGGCGACGGCTCGCGTGGTCGCGGAGCGGCTCGGCGGGGTCTGAGCTCGACTCAGGCGGCGAACACGGAGTGGATGTCTGACGAGAACGTCTGTCCGTTGAGCTCGAGGTACAGATGCTTCTCGGTGACCGAGACTGTCAGCGCCGTTCGGCGCTCGATACCCGACGCCGCCGACTCGAGGAAGCCGCGGTCGAAGCTGACGACGGGAATGTCTTCGCCACGGTGGATGCGCTTGCCAGCCCAGCTCGCAACGAGCTTCGTCGGATCCCGATGCGTGTACACAGCCACGCTCTCGGCCTTCATGCTGCCCTCGTGAAGTCGCGCAGCATCCGGCGCGCCGACCTCGATCCAGGCAGCCAGGGCGCCGGTCGCGTCGCGAACCACGATCGCCGGCTCATCCGTCGAGGAGAGACCTTCGGTGAAGGTGATGCCCTCTTCGTACTCCAGTGCGTAGGCGAGCACGCGCGTGAGCATGAACACGTCGGTCTCAGACGGATGCCGCGCCGCCCGCAGCGACAGATCCTCGTAGACGCCACGGTCGACATCCGCCAGCGTCACGGTGAACGTATAGATCGTCGCCCCGGCAGCCATCCCGCCAGCCTATGGCTTTGTTGCTCGGGGCTTCCTCGCAGTTCGATAGAGCGCGGCGGGGCCGGCTCTCACCAGGGAAAAGCAAAACCCCCGCGATGTAGAAGCTACGCGAGGGTTTCTGGGGCGATTGTAACGATCACCCTTGTGGCTCCGACGGGCGCGACTTGACTCATGTAAAAGGTCCGGGAACGGTGGCGTTTGCCTCAGATAGGAATGTCCGCGTAGTTCTCTGGCCG
>NZ_JAJGNI010000012.1 GCF_020781975.1 Microbacterium schleiferi | reverse complement strand
TGGCTCATCGACGCCCCAGCCAAGAGATCACTCATCGCATACGACCACTGAAAACGATCGGACTCACTCATCTAGAGTTTCGCGTCCTGCCGAGGGATCACGACCTGCTTGATGATCAGCAGGATGGACGCGGTGATCGGGATCGCGACGAGCGCGCCGAGCAGGCCCAGGAGAGTTCCGCCGACGAGGGCTCCGATGACCACGAGCGAGCCGGGAACCGAAATCGCGCGGTTCATGACCCGCGGTGTCAGCACGTACGCCTCCAGCTGCATGTAGATGAGATACAGCGCGGCAAAAATCAGGGCGGTGATCGGGTTCGTGAACAGCGCGACCACCGTGGCGATGCCCCAGTACAGCACGGAACCGACGAGGGGGATGAGCGTGATGCAGAAAGCGACCACGGCCATCAGCGCGGGGAAGGGAAGTCCGAGGAAGAGGTGCAGGAAGAAGGCGACGACCGAGTTGAAGAACGCGAGAATCACCATCCCCATGAGGTAACCACCGATACCGTCGGTGATCTGCTCGGTCATCTCGGTGACCTTCGCCCGCGCCCGTGCGGGAGTGAGGCGGACGAAGCTGGCCTTGATCGTGTTGAGCGAGGCGAGGAAGTACAGGCTCAGGACGATCACGATGATGATGCCCGAGATCGCCGTCGCGATCCCCGCGCCGACCGCCAGCACACCGCCCGTGATCGAGGCGATGTTCGCGGGGTTGAGGATGAAGTTCTCGACATCGTTGAGGATCGTGCCGATCTGGTCGCCGAAATTCGTCTGCATCCACCCGAACGCGTCCGACTTCTCGAAGTCGTTGATCATCGTCGGGATGTCGCGGATGAACTGAGCCACCTGTGAGATGACCGTCGGCATGATCAGGAGCATGACGCCGGCAATGACCAGGAGGAAGCCGACGTAGACGATCACCATCCCCCAGACCCGTCGCACACCCTTGCGCTCGAGCGCCCGCACGATCGGGTCCAGGCCGAGCGCAGCGAACAGCGCGAAGCTGACGTAGATGATGACGGTCGCGAGGTTCGATACCGCCAGGCCGAGCAGAATCGCCGCCAGTCCGCCCAGGGTGACAGCGAAGCCGACGGCGAAGGGCTGGTCGAGGCCGACCCAGAACGGCCGCCGCTCGGGGGTGCCAGCGGCTGCATCCGCCGGTGCCGAGGTGACGTCGGCGGAGGCATCCTTCGCGGGTGCCGCTGTCGCTGGCGGGGTCGGGCTCTCGTCGCTCATGGTCACACTCTAGGGGGCCGCTCTCTCGGTGAGGGGGAGGCGATACTCTCGACACAGTCCGAAGGGAGTGGGATGACCGAGCCGATCGACCCTGTTACCGACCTGCTACGCCTCCGCGCGACGATCGACAACATCGACGCGGCGCTGATCTTCATGCTCGCCGAGCGTTTCCGGGCCACAAAACAGGTGGGTGTCTTGAAGGCCGAGCACGGTATGCCGGCCTCCGATCCCACGCGAGAAGAGCAGCAGGTGGCGCGGCTGCGCCGCCTCGCCGAGGACGCGGATCTGGATCCCGAATTCGCGCAGAAGTGGTTCTCGTTCGTTGTCGCCGAGGTGATCCGCCACCACACGGAAGCTGCTGACGGGCGCTGAGCTCAAGCGCCACCGGGTGGCTATCGGCGGGGAAGCCTGGTAACTTGGCTCGCTGGGTTCCCCGAACCCGTCGACCCAGTCCGCGGTTGCCGATTTTCACTGTCGGCGAGCGTACGGTCGGTGATCGTGCTCGAATCCGACATTCGACGCCAGCGCATGCGTGCCCGTTTCCGCGTGCCCGTGATCGCCACCCGGGCGTGACCGATGCAGCCAGCTGCAGCGGCTGCCAAGGTGCACAGTGACCACAACTCCTGCGTTAGAAGCGCAAGGCCTTTTCAAGGTCTTCGGCAAGAACCCCCAGTCGGCCGTCAAACGTCTTCGCGCTGGACAGTCGCGCGCTGACGTCGCAGATGAGGGGACCGCCGCCGTCATCGACGCGAGCTTCGCGGTCGCCCCCGGCGAGATCTTCGTGATCATGGGCCTGTCGGGGTCCGGCAAGTCAACGATCATCCGCATGCTCAACGGACTGTACGAGGCAACCGCCGGGTCCGTCACTGTCCGCGGCGAGTCGGTCACCGACACGACGCCCGCCAAGCTGCGTGAGTTGCGGCGCGATCGCGTGTCGATGGTCTTCCAGCACTTCGCGCTGCTGCCGCATCGGTCCGTCGCTGACAACGTCGCCTACCCGTTGCAGCTCCGTGGTGTCGAGCGCTCCGAGCGGCTGGCGAAGGCGGAAGAGATCCTCGCGCTGGTCGGGCTCGAAGGCTGGGGAGACAAGCTTCCCTCGGCACTCTCCGGCGGCATGCAGCAGCGTGTGGGGATCGCTCGCGCGTTGGCAGCCGATCCTGACGTGCTGCTGATGGATGAGGCTTTCAGCGCCCTGGACCCCCTGATTCGACGGG
The DNA here is from genome assembly GCF_020781975.1 of Microbacterium schleiferi. Lineage (GTDB taxonomy): Bacteria > Actinomycetota > Actinomycetes > Actinomycetales > Microbacteriaceae > Microbacterium. Next base: position 71,347 of record NZ_JAJGNI010000012.1, on the reverse strand, counting down.
AAATGCAGGAGCAACTGCTCGAGCTTCAGGAGAAGCTGCAGAAGACGATCGTCTTCATCACCCACGACCTCAATGAGGCGATGCTCCTCGGTGACCGCATCGCCGTGATGCGCGATGGCCGCATCGTGCAGATCGGCACACCCGAGGACATCCTCACCGACCCCGCCAACGACTACGTGGAGCAGTTCGTCCAAGACGTGGATCGTGCGCGCGTGTTGACCGCGGCGAACGTGATGGAACGGCCCCGCGCCGTCGTCACCGAGACCGCGGGTCCGCGGACCGCGCTGCGGCAGATGCGCGACGCCTACACCGCCGCGGCCTACGTCGTGGGACGCGACCGCAGGCTCGTGGGGATCGTCACCGACCGTGACGCGATGAAGCTCGTCCAGGCGGGAGAGAAGTCGATCGGTTCGGCGATCAAGCGGGCCCCGCAGAGCGTTCGGGAGGATGAGGTACTCATCAACCTGTTCGTGCCCTCTGTCGAGTCGCCCCTGCCCTTGGCTGTTGTCGACGACCACGGCAGATTGACCGGCGTCATTCCCCGCGTGACTCTCCTGGCAGCGCTCGGGCCAGGAACCGGCGCCACGGGCGAGATCACGATCCCGGTCATTCCTGTTTCGGGGGCAGAGATCGACGAAGTGCTCGCGCAGGTGCCCCATGACGAAGAACACACCAGCGACGCGGAAGAGGTTGTCTGATGGATTTCCGCATTCCTATCGGCCAGTGGGTCGAGACAGTCGTCGACTGGCTGCGAGATAACCTCAGCGGTCTGTTCGATTTCATCACCGTCGTCGTGCGATTCCTCGTCGACGGACTCACCGACATCCTCCTGATCATCCCCATCCCCGCGATGATCGTCGTCTTCGCGCTCATCGGATGGCTCGTGCGGTCGTGGCAGATGGCTGTCGGCACGGTGCTGGCCTTTGTGTTCATCATTGCGATGGACCTCTGGATCCCGACCATGCAGACGCTCTCCCTGGTCCTGGTGGCGACCGTGGTCGCGCTAGCCATTGCGATTCCGCTCGGGATCTGGTCGGCACGAAACGACACGGTACGGACGATTCTCAAGCCGGTGCTGGACTTCATGCAGACGATGCCGGCGTTTGTCTACCTGATCCCTGCCATCACGTTCTTCAGCATCGGGGTCGTGCCGGGCCTGGTTGCGACGGTCATCTTCGCGCTGCCTCCGGGCGTGCGCCTGACCGAGCTCGGCATCCGCGGAGTCGATTCGGAGACCGTCGAGGCTGGCCAGGCTTTCGGCGCAACGCCCTCGCAGATCCTGCGCGGCATCCAGCTGCCGTTGGCGACGCCGACGATCATGGCCGGTGTCAACCAGGTCATCATGCTGGCACTGTCGATGGCGGTTCTCGCCGGAATCGTCGGCGCGGACGGCCTCGGCAAGATCGTCGTCCAGTCGGTGTCGACGGTCAATCTCGCCCTTGGCGTGGAGGCAGGCCTCGGCGTCGTGATCATCGCCGTCTACCTGGACCGGGTGACTGCAGCGCTGGGCAACCGCGCCGACTACCCCTCGTCGCTACGGAGCGTGCTCGCGCGCCGACGGACCGCGCGCGCCACAGTAGCCGCGCAGTCGAGGGACGAGGACACACAGAACCACGTGGGAACGGAGGCACTCCAGCCCACGGGCAGCCGGTGACCACCGGCTGAGGAGGAGCGCGGACACCACGCGGCTTCCCACCAAGAGAAGAAGATACGGAACGAACGAGACATACATGAAGGATGCGTTTCACATGAACAAGCGACACCTCAGCACAGCATTGGCTCTCGGGGCCGTGGCCACACTCGCGCTCGCGGGCTGCAGCAGCGCCTCCGAGCCCAGTGGCGACCAGACCGACGCCTCCGGCGACATGAGCTGCGAGACCGTCACGCTCGGCTTCCTCCCCTCGTGGACGGACGGCCTGAGCACCGCGTACCTGCTGCAGAACCAGCTCGGCGCGCTCGGCATCGACGTCGAGATGCAGACGCTCACCGAAGCGGGCCCGCTCTACGCCGGTCTCGCCCAGGGCGACGTCGACATCTACCCCTCCGCATGGCCTGAGCTCACTCACGCCTCGTACATGGAGGAGTACGGCGACAACATCGAGGACCTGGACGCCTACTACGAGGGCGCCAAGCTCACGATCGCGGTTCCCGACTACGTCGACATCACCTCGATCGAGGACCTCGCGGGCAACGCGGACCGTTTCGGCGGCCGCATCGTCGGCATCGAGCCGGGCGCGGGCCTGACCGCTCAGACCCAGGACGTCATGATGCCCGCATATGGCCTGGACGGCGAGTACGAGCTCGTCACCTCGTCGACCGCCGCGATGCTCACCGAGCTCGGCAACGCCGTCGACGCACAGGAGGACATCGTCGTGACCTCGTGGCGTCCGTTCTGGGCCAACGCGGCCTACGGTCTGAAGGACCTCGAGGACCCGCAGGGCGCCATGGGCGAGCCCGAGGCTCTGCACTTCCTCGGCACCGCCGGATTCTCGGAGCGTTGCCCCGAGGCAGCCGACCTCATCGCCGGCATCCAGCTGAGCGACGCGGACTACGCCTCGCTTGAGGACATGGTCGTGAACGAGTACGGCGAGGGCCGCGAGGCCGAGGCTGTTGAGGCCTGGATCTCGGAGAACCCCAACGCGTTCAGCACCATCATCGTGCAGTGATCCACGGGCACTGACGAGGGGCTCCCGGCCATCTGGCCGGGAGCCCCTCTGCGTGGTTTCGGCATCCGTCAAGGGATGGCGCGTCGCCTATTCGGAGATCGGGTCCACCCAGTAGCGCAGGCTCTCGTCCGCATGGGTCTCTTCGAGCTTGATCGCCCACTCGGCGCTCTGGAAGTACCACTGCTCGACGCCGTCGGAGTCGACGGTAACCTTCTGCTTGAAGCCCATCTCTTTCAGTGAGTCAGCGAACGCGCGCGCCTCGTCGCTCGTGACGCCCGAGTAGATGTACTCCCATGCGCTCGACTCCGGGGTGGCGCTCACCAGGGTGCCGGGTGGCACCGGGAGGCTCGCGTCGAGGCCCTCGGGACGCTCGCCCTGGGGCTCGGCCTCGGGCTCGGCCTCGGGCTCGGCGGGCGCCTCGTCAGATTCCTGGGTGACGGGAGCCATCGCGTCAGCCGTTGCGGCGGAGGCGTCGTCCGCGCCGGTGCCGTCGGCGGTGCAGCCGGCGAGCAGTAGCGCGGCCAGGGCGGCGGCGGCGAGGGCGGTGACGGGGGAACGGTGCGCGGGCATGGGTCTCCTTGGCTCAATGGCGACAGGGGCGTCGACCCGACCGTAGGGGCTCGGCACGTCAGCGTCGATGAGTAAAGATTGCCTACGACGTGCGAGCGGCGACGACAGCGATGACGACGTGGCGGTGGTGCAGGTACGCTGAGGGCTCCCGGCCATCTGGCCGGGAGCCCCGCTGCCTGGTGTCGGCATCCGTCAGGGGATAGTCCGCCGCAACAGCCCGTAGGCGATCCCGGAAAGAGCGACCAGGGTGATCAGCAGCCCGACGGCGAGACCCTCGGGGCCCTGCGTCACGATCCAGCCGAAGACCTGCCCCCAAGCGTTCAGACGACCGATGAGCCACATCGCGCCGACGAGCAGCAGCCCCAGTCCAACGAGGATGACCGTCAGGACGGCAGGCCCGAACCGCTTGTAGATCGTGGCGATCGCGAAGCCGGTCACGAAGAAGGTCATTGTCATGAACAGGATGAGCACCGCGGCCACCGCTGGACCCGAACTCCAGATCCAGTCGAGGTAGAAGAAGTACCCATTGACGCCCCAGCCGGTGGTCGCCTGCTCGACGAATCCGCCGATGACGAAGATCGCCGTCAGGATCGCCGACGTCAGCCCGGCGGTGAGCAGCGAGCCGAGGAAGAACTCGCGGCGCGTGACGCTCATGGCTTGCGAGAACGGGAAGGTCTGGGTCATTCCCATAATGCCGACCGCGAAGAAATACCACAGGGGTGCCTGGGCGCCGCCGCCGTACTTCGGGGCGTCGTAGGGGATCATCGACCAGATCACGATCGAGACAACGAGCGATCCTGCGAGGATGATCAGCGGGATCCAGATGAACGTCTGCCTGTTGACCAGCTGCATGCGAACGACGTTTCCGACGCGGTTCATCGCCGGTCTCCCTTCGTGGTGGTGCGGGTATCGGATGCCGCGGCATCCGTCTCATCGGCGTGCTGCGTCGTGCGCACGATCAGTTGCTGCAGCGACACCGGGCCGAGGTCGAGGCCGGCTGCGGTGAGGCGTGAGCGCTCCTCGGCGGACAGCGCGCCCGCGACCGTGACGGATGCCACCCGTCCGAGGCTCTCGCGGTGCAGGACCTCCCGCCCCGCGACGAAAGCGTCCACGGCGGTGGCGTCGCCGACGATGGCGGTGGCCTGGTTGCGTACATCGTCGGTGGCGGCATCCATGATGATCTGACCCCGGTCGATGACGAGCACGCGCTCGATGAGGTTGGACACCTCGTCGATCAAGTGACTGGAGAGGATGACGGTCCGCGGGTGCTCGGTGTAGTCCTCGAGCAGCCGGTCGTAGAAGATCTGGCGGGCGACGGCATCCAGACCCAGGTGCGGCTCGTCGAAGAAGGTCACTTCGGCCCGCGAGGCGAGACCGATGATGACGCCGACGGCCGAGAGCTGTCCGCGCGAGAGCTTCTTGATGCGGGTGCGCACCGGCAGGCGGAAGTCGGCGATGAGGCGGTCGGCGAGCTCCTGGTTCCAATTCGGGAAGAAGAGCTTCGCCGTCGCGAACGCGTGGATAGGCTTCGCGTCGTCGGGGTATTTCTGGCTTTCGCGCACGAAGCACATCCGGCGCAGTACCCGAGCGTTCTCGTATGGGTGCTCACCGAACACCTGCACGTCGCCGGAGGTGGCGAAGTTCTGAGCCGTGAGGATCGACATCACGGTGGTCTTGCCCGCGCCGTTGCGCCCGAGCAGGCCGTAGATGGTGTTCTTCTGAATCGAGAAGCTCACATCGTCGACCGCGACAGTATCGCGGTAGCGCTTGGTGAGGTTCTTCACCTCGATCACCGTCTCGCCGGCACCCGCGGGGGGTGCCACATCGTTGATGGTCATTGGTCGCCTTCCGTTGTCGTGTTCTGCGCGTGCTCACGGAGCAGCTGCGCGAGGTCTTCGGAGCCGAGCCCGAGCTTTCGGGCTTCGGCCAAGAGGGGGGTGAGGTAGCGGTCGCGGAATGCCGCGCGTCGCTCGGCGAGCAGGTTTTCCCGCGCGCCCGGGGCAACGAACATGCCGATGCCCCGTCGCTTGTAGAGCACGCCCTTGTCGACGAGCATCGTCACTCCTTTCGCTGCCGTGGCGGGGTTGATCCGATAGAAGGCGGCGAGTTCGTTCGTCGAGGGGGCCTGTGCCTCTTCGGCCAGGCTCCCGTCGACGATCGAGTCCTCGACGCTCTCCGCGATCTGCAGGAAGAGGGCCTTGCCTTCTTCGATCATCCGCGCCTCCGATGTGTTTCTGGGTTAGTTACTCAAGTAGGTAACCACAGAACGCGGGGTGCGTCAACCCCGGCATCCGTGTGGGGTCAGCGAGACCTCGCCCGAGGCGGAGTTGCCGGGGCAAACGGCTTCGGTCAGGGGCGCGGAGTGCGGGACGGGACGGGCCAGATGCCCGGCGCCGCGGGGCCGGGCGGCGGCTCGGATGCCGAAGCAGACGGCTCTGCGGTGGGAGCTGCGGCGGGGGGAGTCGCGGGGAGTTCGAGGGCGACGCGCTCTTCAAGGACGGTGATCGCGTCATCCGAGATCGCGAGCAGGCCGTCGAGCTCTTCGCGCACGCGTCGGTACGCGAGCTGTCGCTCGGCGGGAGTCGCTGCCTGGTCGATTGCGACGCTCAGCAGTTGCTGCGCGGTGCTCAGGCGCTTGCGCTCGTCGGCGGTGAAGGACGAATCGCGGATGCGGCGAGCCTCGCGCTCGGCAAGATCGAAGGCTACCTCGTAGTCGGTGACCGCGGTGCGGTACTCGGTGAACTGTTCCTTCGAGAGCTTGGCGCTCTCGGAGTCGGGGCGGAGCCGGTCGGCGACCTTCTTGGCTCGGAGGAACGCCGCAGTCAACGGCTGTCTGCCGTCGCTCATGGCGGGGTAGGCGATGATCTTCGCCACATCCAGTTCGTACTCGAGCCAGCGCTTGGTCACCGCGTCGTGTGCGGCGAAGAGCTTCTGGAGCGGTGTCACGGATGCCGAACTCGATGGCGCCGTTCGCGCCGCGGTGCCCATGCCGGCGGCCACCGTGTCCTCGACGCGCTGCGCCAGAGGATCTTTCGGTGCCTTGGTGCCCGGAAGCGTGATGCCGATGAGGGGGCGCCCTCGTGCGGCGGCCTGCGCCGCACGGATCTCGCCCTTGGCCTGCAGGATCTCGAGTCGCCGCTTGTGCCGGCGCCGTGCACCGCGCTCCCAGGCGCTGCCGATCATCCCCATGACACCCATCAGGGGGAAGACGAGCCACCAGTAGTCGCCGAGGAATTGGAACAGCGGTTCCACGCGATCATGCTAACCGCGGTATCCCCCGCCGGGTATGGGGGGGGGGAAGCCGGAAGAAGAGCTCAGCCGAACAGCAGCGCGAGGACGGTGGCGCCACCGCCCACGAGAATCAGCGAAACGATGACGACCCACGCGACGATCTTGATGCGTCGCTGCCGGGTCTCGCTGTAGACGTTGGTGTCGTCGTCGGACATGCGATCAGTCTAGAGGGCGGGTTCGGCGATCGTCGGCCCGAATGCGGCCGGCAGCGTCGCCCGCGAGACCTCGCGCAGATCGGATGCCGACACCGTGAAGAGTCCCTGTACTTCGAGGCTCGGGTCTGCGCCATCGCCGGGAGCATCGGTCACGCCGATACGCAGCACGGGGTAGCCGCGTCCCTCGCACAGACCGCGGAATTTCACGTCATCCTCGCGGGGGACTGAGACGAGCACGCGGCCGGTCGACTCCGAGAAGAGGGCGGATGCCGCATCCACGCCATCGCGTTCGATGATCTCGTTCAGCCAGACGCGCGCACCGACGCCGAAGCGCATGACGCCCTCGGCCAGGGCCTGCGCGAGCCCACCGCTGGAAAGGTCGTGGGCGCTGGAGATCAGGCCCTGCAGCGCGCCCGCGTGCAGCAAATCGGCAAGCCGACGCTCGGCGGCAAGGTCGACCGCCGGAGGCCGCCCGCCGAGGTGGTTGTGCACGGTCTGCGCCCACGCCGAGCCGCTGAGCTCGTTGGCGGTGACCCCGAGCAGGTAGATGTTCTCGCCGGCATCCTGCCACCCCGACGGGATGCGACGAGCGACGTCATCGATGATGCCGAGCACGCCGACGACCGGGGTGGGGAAGATCGGCTGGTCGCCGGTCTGGTTGTAGAACGAGACGTTGCCGCCGGTGACCGGGATGCCCAGCTCGAGGCATCCGTCGGCAAGGCCGTCGACGGCCTGCCCGAATTGCCACATGACCTCGGGGTTCTCGGGGCTGCCGAAGTTCAGGCAGTCGGTGACCGCGACGGGCTTGGCGCCGGTGACGGCGACGTTGCGATAGGCCTCGGCCAGGGCCAGCTGCGCACCCTGGTACGGGTCGAGCTGGCAGTAGCGCCCATTGCAGTCGGTAGCGATGGAGAAGCCGAGGCCCGACTCCTCGTCCACGCGCACCATGCCGGCGTCGTCGGGGAACGAGAGGGCGGTGTTGCCGAGCACGTAGTAGTCGTACTGGTTGGTGATCCAGGAGGTGTCGGCGAGATTCGGGCTCGCGACCAGGGCGAGGAACTGCTCACGCACCTCGTCCGGTTCGCTGGGGCGCTGCAGCGCTGCGGCTGAATCGTCGCGCAGGGCGTCGATCCAGGTCGGGTAGGCGACCGGCCGCTCGTAGACGGGGCCGTCGACCGCGACGGTCGAAGGGTCGACATCCACGATCTGCTCGCCGTGCCAGAAGATCTTCAGGCGGCCATCGCCGGTGACTTCGCCGAGCACGCTCGTCTCGACCTCCCAGCGGCCGACGACCTCGAGGAACGCGTCGAGCTTCTCGGGAGCGACGATGGCCATCATCCGCTCCTGAGACTCGCTCATCAGGATCTCTTCCGGCGTGAGGCTCGGGTCGCGCAGCAGCACGTTCTCGAGGTCGACCCGCATGCCGCTGCCGCCGTTTGCCGCGAGCTCACTGGTCGCGCAGGAGATACCGGCGGCGCCGAGGTCCTGGATCGCTTCGACGAGATCATCGCGGTAGAGCTCGAGGCAGCACTCGATGAGCACCTTCTCGGCAAACGGGTCGCCGACCTGCACCGCGGGGCGCTTGGTCGGGCCGCCGTCGGCGAAGGTGTCGGAAGCGAGGATGGATGCTCCGCCGATGCCGTCGCCGCCGGTGCGAGCCCCGAAGAGCACGACCTTGTTGCCCGCGCCCGAGGCGTTGGCGAGCTTCAGGTCTTCGTGGCGCAGCACGCCGACGGCGAGAGCGTTGACCAGCGGGTTGCCCTGGTAGACGGCGTCGAACACGGTCTCACCGCCGATGTTCGGCAGGCCCAGGCAGTTGCCGTAGAACGAGATGCCGCTGACCACGCCGTGCACGACGCGGGCGGTGTCGGGGTTGTCGATGGCGCCGAAGCGCAACTGGTCCATCACAGCGACCGGGCGCGCCCCCATCGAGATGATGTCGCGGACGATGCCGCCCACGCCGGTCGCGGCGCCCTGGAACGGCTCGATGTAGCTCGGGTGGTTGTGCGACTCGACCTTGAACGTCACCGCCCAGCCCTCGCCGATGTCGACGACGCCGGCGTTCTGGCCCATGCCGACCATGAGACGCTCGCGCATTTCGTCGCTGACCTTCTGCCCGAACCGGCGCAGGTAGATCTTGCTGGACTTGTAGGAGCAGTGCTCGCTCCACATGACCGAGTACATGGCGAGCTCACCGCTCGTGGGCCGGCGCCCGAGAATCTCGCGGATCTGCGCGTACTCGTCATCCTTCAGGCCGAGGGCGCCGTACGGCTGCTCGCGTTCGGGCGTCGCCGCGGCGTTCTCAACGGTATCGGCTGCTGCTGCGCCTCTCGGCGCGGCGGTGTCGGCGACTGCTCGGGCGGGAGTGATCGGGGTGCTCACGGGGTGGGACTCCAGTGGTCGAGGATGCCGAGACCGGCGCCAGCGTGCGGGCGACCCCAGTCTACGCGGCGGCCGCTTTCGGCATCCGTGTCGGTTCGTGCTCCTCTTCGGGCGCTCGACGTGGCCGTGCGGTCTCGTCGCAACGGCGCGGATCGTGCCCAACACGCCGGGCGACGGATGCTGCGGGCGGGGTGTCGGGCAATCCGTGCGCCGTTGCGACTGGTGCGTCAGGCCCGTCCTGCGTTGACACGCCGCTCATCACTCGACCGAGTGGCGCTCGCCGCGGGCCGGGGGAGTGTAGGTGCACGTGTCGCCAGCGCACAGCTGCGGTTTGGTGCGCCCGAAGCGGCGGGCCAGCTCGCATCCGACGCAGATGCCGAAGGCCGACTCGGCGAACAGCAGCAGCAGGCATCCGGCGCAGATGGTTTGCGCGATGACCGCCGGCAGCCCCAGCCACCCAAGTGACAGACACCCGAGGAGAGCCATCGAGAATCCGAGCCCCCAGGCGAACTGCTTGGGGGCGGCATCCACCCATTCGGGGCGCTGCGGACGCGTGATGAGGGTGCCGATCAGAAGGGTGGGCGTGAAGCGGGTTCCGACGAAAAGGCGCAGGAACATCTCGGCGGCGAACAGGATGCCGAACCCGCGCATGTACTGCAGGTCGCCGGTGATCACGCCAGAGAGCCAGGCGCTGAAGCCGAGGAGGAACAGGATGCCGGCCGAGGCGCGCACGGCACGCTCGTTGACGACCGGGATGTCGATGCCGTCAACCCACTCGCCGATGACGGGCCGGGTACTGCGGTCGGCGGCGGGTGAAGTCATGGTGCCAATAATACCCCCTGGGGTATCAGTCCTCGATGCCACTCGGTTCGCATGACCGTTCAGTCGCGCCGTGACGTGGGTTCGTCAGCCCGCCGCCCGCACCAGGGCGCGACCGAATAGTGGTGCAGATTCTTCAGTCGCGCCGTTTCGCGGGTTGGCGCGGCGCGAACCCGCACAAGGGCGCGACCGAACCGAGGCCCTACGCTGTCTGCGTGGACTTCTCCTTCGCCTTCACTCCCGATCTGATCGCGGTCTTCGTCACGTTGTTCGTCCTTGAGATCGTGCTGGGCGTCGACAACGTCATCTTCATCTCGATCCTCGCCTCCAAGCTCCCCAAGGAGCAGCAGGCGCGGGCGCGCAACCTCGGTCTTACGCTCGCGATGCTCATCCGTGTCGGCCTCGTCTTTGCGGCGGGCTGGATCATCTCGCTCACCGAACCCGTCGTGACCCTGTGGGGCATTTCGTTCTCGTGGAAGGACTTCATCCTCATCGCGGGCGGGCTCTTCCTCGTCTACAAGGCGGTCACCGAGATCCACCACAAGCTCGAGGGCGCCGAAGAGGAGCATGGCGAGGGCGCGGGCGGCCGCAAGAGCGTGACCTTCGGTTCGGTGATCGCACAGATCCTGCTGCTCGACATCGTCTTCTCGCTCGACTCCGTCATCACCGCCGTCGGCATGACCTCGAACATGGTCATCATCATCACCGTCGTGGTGCTCTCGTTCGGTATCATGCTCTTCGCCTCGCGGTTCATCTTCGCGTTCGTCAACGCTCACCCGACCGTGAAGATGTTGGCGCTGTCGTTCCTGCTGTTGATCGGCGTTTTCCTCATCGCCGAGGGCTTCCACATCAAGATCGACAAGGCCTTCATCTACGGTCCGATGGCCTTCGCCATCTTCGTCGAGGCGCTGAACCTCACGTACTCGTCACGCAAAGCCAAGCGGGAACAGAAGCGGCGCCAGGCCGTGCAGCTTCGGCCCCAGTACCCGGATATCGACGAGTCGGCCGCCGTCGCCGCGGCACTGTCGAAGGATCCCGCCTCCGGCTCCGTCGGCCTCTCGCGCAAGCCCGTGGTCGGCGAGGGAGGTGCGGCGGCCGCGCCGCACCGGGAGGGCCTCGGCTGAGGATCAGTCTGCAGCGGCTTCGGCTACCGCTGCGGCGAAGCGCGCAGCATCCGTGCCGTCTTCACGCACCTCGAACACCGTGCCGTCGATGACCAGCAATGGGACGTGGTCGACGACCTGGTCGGTGCCGGGGATCGGCGCGCCGAGCCAGGCGTCGTTGGCTGCACTCGCCAGGCTCGCGTAGTCGGCGATTGCTGTCGAGAGGTCGGATGCCGCGCCCGCCGTGGTCGCGAAGCCGAGGAGTTCCTCGTCGCTGGGTGAATGATCTGCCGTGACTTGGTTCCGCTGGATCAGCGCGTACAGCGGCAGGAGCGCGTCATCCTCGCCCGCGGCTGCGGCGCCGAGGAGAAGTGCAGCGGCCCGGGTCGAATAGTCGGTGGTGTCACCGCGCTTGGCGCTGACGTAGGTCATCGGATGCAGGGTCCAGGTCGCGGTCCCATCGGCGACGAAGGCCGCGAGGTCGTCGCCGATCGCCGCATCGAGGCTCATGCAGTGGGGGCAGGATGGGTCGCTCCACAGCTGGATGTCGACAGCGCCGTCTCCGACGACGATTCCTGCTGTCGGGTCGATGGATGCGGGTGAGGGAGCAGTTGCAGCGGCCGGCGAGCACGCGACGGCGGCAAGTGTGACAGCGGGGATGAGGGCGAGGCATCCGACCATGCGGCGCCGAGACGAACCGAACACGCTGCCGTTCTACGCCGAGAGTCGGCGCATCGCCAATCGTTCAGTGAAGCCCACGACGCTCAACCCTAATGTGGTCAGACCATATGGCGGATTCCACCAAACGCCCGGGCAGAACCACTCGATGGTGTCGCGCAGCGGTATCCATGAGAGAGCGCGACACTACCCGGTATGCATATCGCGCTCAGGGAGATCCGAATGTCGGTGAGGCAAAGCCTGTTGGCGATCCTGGCGCAGGGGCCGTGCTACGGCTATCAGTTGCGGTCGGAGTTCGAACGTCGCACCGGATCGAGCTCGGCGCTCAACGTCGGCCAGATCTACAGCACTCTCGAGCGGCTCGAGCGCGACGGCCTCGTTTCGCGGGGCGCAGCCGACGAGGCCGGACACGTCTACTGGCAGATCACGGATGCCGGCCGCGGCGAGGCCCGCGCCTGGCTGGCGTCTCCGGTCGAACGCAACCCCGGCACCCGGGATGAGCTCGCGATCAAGCTTGCGCTCGCGGCGACGCTTCCGGGGGTGGATGTGTTCGAGCTCATCAGCACGCAGCGGCAAACGTCGGCGGCGCGGCTCGAGACCTTGCGTCGTGCTGTGGTCGAGGGGAGCGGCTTCGAGGGTCCGGAAGATCTCGCCTGGAAGATCATCACCGATGCGACGATCTTCGCCGCCGAGGCCGAGGTTCGCTGGCTCGATCACGTCGAGGAGCGGCTAACGAGGCATCCGGCGCGCGAGATGGGGCTTGAGATCGAGACCCAGCGTCCCAGGCGCGGAAGACCCCTCAAGACCGGTCCTCTCGCCGCCGGTCCGTGAATGCGGAATCGATAACGCATAGGTTCTCCGCCGCTCGCGCTGACCGCATACCGGGGGGGAGTATCCTGGGGCCGATAGATCATGCTGGGTTTCGTCGCTCGTGAGCTTCGCCCGCCAGTGTCCTGGCGCTGGGCGATGTCGGTGGTGTTCGCCGCTCTCGTGGTCGCGGGCCTGTTGGGTATGCATACTCTTTCCGTCGGTCATCCTGCGCCGGCGCCTGTCTCGGTCATCGAGCACGGAGCCGAACACGAACAGGATGCGATGGCAGAGCCATCAGGGGTACCCGACGCCGGTTGTGCCGATTGCGGCGGCGCCGCGCACGAGGCGATGACGCTAGCGTGCGTGCTTGGTCTGCTCGTCACGGTCATATTGGTGGCTCGGACCGGCCCAGGAGTGGTCCGTCGGCTCGGTCGACCGTGCATTGTCGCCCTCGCAATCCGGCCCCCGATTCCTGTGCCCTTGAGGCCGCCTTCTCTTCTCGAATTGTCGATCAGTCGTACGTGATGTGACGTCGCCGCGACCCGCGCGGTCGCGAAATGAGTCATGCCCGTACACGGGCCAACTTCACGCTCGATTGGAAGGACAGGTTTGTCATGAAGAAGTCTCGTTTGGTCGCGCTGTCGGCGGCGCCGCTTGCATCGGTGTTGTTGTTTGCGGGGTGCGCCGGTGCCGGATCGGGTTCGATGCCGAGCATGGAACACGGCGAGGGGATGCCTCCCTCTGCGTCATCGTCTCTGGTGGAGGCGGAGTTCAATGCCTCCGACTCGATGTTCGCGATGATGATGATTCCGCATCACCAGCAGGCGGTGGAGATGAGCGACATGGTGCTGGCGAAATCCGGCGTCGATCAGCGGGTACGGGAGCTTGCGCAGCAGATCAAAGACGCGCAGGCCCCGGAGATCGAGCTGATGCAGTCGTGGCTCGAAGATTGGGGGATGCCGCATTCGGGTGGCATGGACGGCATGGACATGGGTGACGGCATGATGTCCGACGACGACATGGCGGCGCTGGAGGCTGCTGAGGGCGCGGAGGCTGCCCGGCTGTTCCTGGAACAGATGATCACTCACCACGAGGGCGCGATCGAGATGGCGCAGGCCGAAATGTCTCAAGGTCGACACCCGGACGTGATTGCTCTCGCGCAGACGATCGCCGATGCACAGACGGCCGAGATCGCCCTGATGCGGGCTCTGCTGACGCAGCTCTAGAGACTCGCGGGGGTGTCATCGGGCCTGCGCCGGTGGCGCCCCTGCCACGACTGAAAGGGACGCATATGCCAATTCACCTGCGTGCGGCCGCGGCCGCCATTGTTCTGGCCGAGCTGATCATGCTGGCCGGGTGCGCGTCGGCGGAACCACCGTCGACGGGCACCTCTCATGCCGCGATGGCATCCCATGTACACGCCATCGTTCCTGATCCCGAGGGCGACGGGTTTCTTCTCGGCACTCACGAAGGCATCCTCGCGGTGAGCGCGGAAGGAGAACTGCTCTCGCGGGTTGGCTCCTACGGTTTCGATGCGATGGGACTCACTGTCGTGGGCGAGGATTTGATCGCGTCAGGGCACCCCGGGGCAGACACCCCACCCGAACTCGGCGATCACAATCTCGGCATTATCCGTAGCGCAGACGCCGGGGTGAGCTGGGAACCGGCGGCGTTTACCGGCGAGAAGGACTTCCACGCTCTCGCTGCCGGCAGCGATGGCACCGTGTACGGGCTGGCCACCGATGCCATCGACGTATTGGCCAGTAAGGACGGAGGTGACTCGTGGGCTCCGACGGGTGGCCAGCTGATGGCGGTCGGTCTTGTGGTCACCAGTGGCGGAAACGTCGTCGCCGCAACACCAGACGGGCTGCGGGTCAGCACCGATGGGGCGCGGTCGTTCGAGCCATGGCCAGGCGCGCCCATGCTCTACGCGTTATCTGTGTCACCGAACGGTGAGCTCATCGCCGGGGTGGATGCGGATGAGAAGATCTGGGTCCATGTGTCCGGGGCGAGTGCGTGGAAGGAGGTGGGCATCGTGCACGGAACCGCTCAAGCGACCGCGATCACCGATACCGGGAGCATTCTTGTCGCGGACGACAGTGGTCTCACCCTGCTTCCGCCTGCACCCTGACCCCGATCGATCGGCAACGGCCTTCGTGGATGTTGCAACGCAGAGCGCGCGAGCGCGAGACGGATGCCGCGGGCACGGCTCACCAGAGCACGGTGATACCAGCTGCTGCAGCGAGTCCCGCGATCGCTAGCGGCCACCACAGCCATGCTCGTCGGGGCCCGGGATCGAGGAGCCTGTGGCGTACGCGAGGACCACGTCCTCGACGGGAGCGACGCTGTTCGACAGGATGAGGAAGCCTGTTCCTGCGGCGAGGTCGAGGGTCAGGAACGTGCGGAAGCCTCCCGTGGCGCCGTTGTGCCAGGTCTGGGCGCCGGTTCCGTCGAAGGACGGTGAGGTGAGCCAGCCCCACCCGATCTCGGTGTCAGTACCCATTGGCGCAGTGGGCTGGAGTGCTGCCGCGCCTGGAGCTGTCCCGTCGAGGTTCGCTTGCGCCCAGATCGCCAGGTCGGATGCTGTGGTGAAGGTCGCTGATCCGGCGGGGAGGTACCCCTCTCCCCACCAGCGCGGGGCGCGCGTGCCGTTGAGAAGGTACCCGGGGACAGCATCCTCGGGTACCTGGTCGGCGGTCGCTGCGACGACGGTGTGGTCCATGCCGAGCGGTTCCGTGAGGCGTTCCCGGAGGAGCGTCGCGTAGTCGTCGACCCCTGCCGCTTCGACGAGTGCGGTGCCGATCAGGGCGACGGCGAAGTTCGAGTAGACCGTGCCCTGGTCGGGGTCGACGGGTGCGACGGCGGCGTCCGCGATCAGTTGTTCTGTGCTCGTCGAGGCGTAGGGGTTCTCGTTCAAGAGCAGGCTCTCGAGCGTGCTCGCGACGGCGGTTTCGCCCAGGCCCGGAAGACCCGAGGAGTGCTGCGACAAGGATGCGAGCGTCACCGCACCTGCGGGTGTTCCCGTCAGCGCGTCGAGGTATTGCGAGAGCGGGTCATCGGGGGAAACTTCGCCGCGCTCGATCGCGTCCGCGAACAGCGCGCCCGTGAAGGTCTTGGTAATCGATCCGAGCTCAAAGACCGTGTCTGGGCCGGGAGCGCCGGAATGTGCGGGATCCGCGTCGCCGATGCCCGCGAAGACAGGTCCGCTCGGACCGATCTCTGCGACAGACAGGGAGCGGAAGCCATCAAAGCTGCCGGGGAGGGACTGGATGCTGTCAGCGAGGCGTTCGTTCCCCGTCTGTGATGTGCTCACGGTCTGATGGTGTCCTCGACGAGGCGAGACGAGCCAACCGGCGCTGACGAGCTGGCGCAGGTGGTGATACAGCTGACCAGTGGAGGCGAACTGGTCGAGCTCGAGAAGCTCGGCTGTCGTCTGTGTGCCGGTGAGGATGCGGCGCACCAGTTCCAGACGAACAGGATGCCCGAGGGCCTCGACCGGACGCGCGAACTCGCTCCAATCCCTGTCGAGAAGGTCCTCGGCACGTAAGCCGTACTGCCAGCGGATCGGGCCGGCCGGCACCTCCACCACGCCAGCAGGTCTTAACCGCCCGTGTCGGTAACGCGGTGGGATGACACTGGATGTCACGCGTAACGGGCATGCGTTGAGAGCATCGAGCCGCCCTTGTCGTGACACTTTCCCGAGACGCCTTGCTCGAACTCGAGTCGGGCGTAGAGCGACCCGCGTCCGACGCGCTTTATAGACCTGGCTTTGAGTGGTTCGTCGACGACGGTCACTTCGATCCGCTCTTTGCCCGCGGGCGATGTGAAGGAATCCGGGGAGAGCGAAGACGCCGCGGAGGGCGCCGTGGGCCGAGGAAGGCGCCGCAGACGACGTCAACGCCGGGGATGCGGCCGAAGACGAGGAGGAGAATGCCGCGGAGGCGGATGTCGAGGCAGCGGCCGCGGCCGCGGATGTTGTCTCGCGAGGGGCCCGACGTCAGGTTGTCTCGTTGGTCATTGCCGCGTCGATTCGCTGAATGAAGTCGTTCGCCCACTCTGCCGCAAGTGATGCCATCGGGATCGCCGCAGCGGCCCAGATCCCCAGCACCTGCCGCACCGTGTACTGGAGATCGGAGTTGCTCGCAGTGGGTGGAGGAGTTGTTTCAGCGTAAGTAGTCACAGTGCCACCGCTTCCTCGTCGTTCACAACCTCGGCGCTGCCCGCGACGACCTGCCAGCGGCCCCCGACGATCGCCCACGAACGGCGATAGGTCATCGTCGCCTCCGCGAAGCGCCCGCGGTCGACAACGTGAACGCGTGATCTCGACACTGTGCTTCCCTTCCCTTTCTGCTGGTCCGTCGTTCGGTGCGTCTCGTCGATCTGCAGAAACCTCAGTGCTCCGGACGCGTGTGCGTGCAGATCGGCTGCGCGATCGACCACCGAACCGTCGGGCAGGCGGAAACGCAGATCCTCGGCAAGCAAAGCGCGCAGGGCGTCGACATCGCTCGTGCGCAGCGCTTCCAGCAGCGCATCCTCGGTTTCGTCGAGGCTGCGCCCGGTGACGTCTCGCGCGGGTGCGATAAGGAGGCGCCTTCGAAGAGCGAGCATCCCCGCCGCCGCGCCCACCCACGCCGCCCAGCCGAGAGCCTTATACACCCAGAACGCTGGATCGGGAAGTTGCGTCGCGGGTGTGACGAAGGCGGTCGACGCGAAGACGAGGACGGAATTGACCAGTGCATGGCCCCATGCAGCCGGCCACGCGCTCCCGGAAAGCTCGCGCCCGGCGCCGAGGACGAGTGAGGCCACCAAGAGGTCGACCGTCGTTCCGAGCACGGTTCGCCAGGACAGGTCCCCCTGAGCGCCGTATGCGACGAGCAGTGGGAGATGCCAGGCCGTCCAGACGGCACCGACAGCGAGGGCGGTCCACCAGAACCCACGATTCCCTCGGACGCGGGTCCAGAGGAATCCCCGCCAGCCGAACTCCTCACCTGTTGCGGAGAGGAAGGCGAGCAGCGCCACGGGGAGAACAAGCAAAGCGGTTTCGCCGAGGGCGGGATCGGGTGACCACGAGACGACGCCCACGGCGACGCCCACAACGATCTGCGCCGCGGCGACAACGAGGATGGCGGCCGTGGTGAGCCCGATGACAATCCAGGTGCGTGCCCCGCCGAAGGGTGAGGCGCGCCACAAGCTTCGTAGGGCTCGGCTGCCGCGCACGGGTCTGACCGCAAGAATGACCGCAAGTGCGGGAATCCACTGCGCAAGAGGCGTGGCAACCCCCAGGTAGTCGGCATCGACGCCGAGCAGCGCCGGGAGGCACAGCAGCAGGACAGCGCTGAAGGTGATGGTGAGGAACGTGCGCGCTTGTCGTGAGCGGGTCACTCGCGGGCTCACCCTCGCGCGTCCCGGGAGGTTCGGGCTGCCGCGAGGTCTCGCGCCGCGACCAGTGGAGTGTCCTTCCATCGGACCGCGACGGCGATGACCCCTGCGAGGAGTGCGAGCTCGATGCCGCTGGCAACGAGGTAGTAGCTCCACTCGCCGATCGCAGCGCCGATGATCGTGAGGGCGAACACTGCCGCGACCACGATTTGCATCAACCGATTGACCGTGCGCGGGATCAGTACCGACGCGGCGATCATCAGTGAGGGCACTGCGACGTACAGAACGATGCCCAACATGAAGGCTTCGTTGATGGTGAATACGAAAGCGCGTCCTGCCTCGATCTGCTCTCGGAGGTCAGCGCGGTAGAACGCGAAGATGTCGACGAACGCGACGAGGAACATGACGCTCGTCCAGAGCGCGGCGAGCCGGACTCTCGGGTCGAGCGGCCGGAACGGGGAAGAAGGATCGACGATCATGCGGGCTCCCAGCGATAAAACTTACACATGTAAGACTTGCCGCCCGATCCTACTCTTACGACCGTAAGTTACGCAAAGATGTCACAGTGAGCCGACGAGGGACCCTGACAAGGGAACGCGTGATCGCCGCGGCGGCTGCCGTCGCCGACCGGTCCGGTCTCGCTGGTGTCTCGATGCGCAGCGTGGGCGGCGAGCTCGGAGTCGAGGGCATGTCGCTCTATCACCACGTATCGAGCAAAGACGCTCTCCTCGACGCGCTCGCCGAATGGGCCATCGCCAAGATCGATCTTCCTCCGCCAGATGCGCCATGGCGAGAGGCAATGGAAACGCGCGCTCGATCCGCCCGCGCCGTATTCGTCGCACACCCGTGGTCGATCGCGATGATCGAATCACGGCCTGCGCCGAGCGCGGCCCTGCTGACTCATCACGACAGGGTCCTCGGATGGCTCTTCGCCGCCGGCTTCACCGCTCCACTGGCGACGCTCGCTTTTTCAACCGTGGACGCCTTCGTTTACGGCTTTGCGCTCAGTGAGACCAATCTCCCGTTCCAGCCCAACCCGGGCGCAGAAGCTGACTTCGCGGCAACCGTCTCACCCGACCCGGGCGCCTACCCGAACCTCTCACGGTCGCTGACCGAACTGCTGAGCAGCGGCGACTACACCTATCCGAGCGAATTCGACAACGGCCTCACCCTCATCCTCGACGCCATCCAGGCTCAGCTCGACGCCACCCGAGTCGCATAGGACCGCCGGAGAGGGGCCGTCAGGGATCGTTTCAGTTGTGGGCACGGCGTGGGCACGGAATTCGTCTCGCCTCGGTCACCCACTCGACTGCCGCGTCGCGCCCGTTCACATGCAGTGTTCTGTTTGCGCGATCCTCACGCGCCTGATTGGACCGGCGCACCGTGTCCGGCCTTCCGACGACATCATGTCTGGCCATCTCGCCTCCGAGGGTGTCCCTCGCGCATTCGCCGAGCGGACGCACCTGATCAGCGGCCCACCCCTGAATGGGGGTGATGACGTCGCTGCACTCCCTCGATGATGAGCGAGCAGGCAATGAGTTGGAGATTGTCAGCGACCAGTGTCGACCACGAAGGAGTCACTTGATGTCAGACGCAGGTATTCGGCCCGAAGTTGCCGCTGTTATCGACCGCATTGATGACATGCGTGCGGCGCTTGCGGCTGGAGGTAGGGCCGGCGAGGACTTGCGGCGGATCCCCGACGAGATGTTCTCTGCCGTCGCGAAGACCGGCGCATTCAGCGTTTCCGCCCCGACCAAGTTCGGCGGTCTTGCGGCAAACACGCGGGAGTGCAACGCCGTGGCGCGGGCGATCGGACGGGGCGACGGCGGCACGGCATGGGTTTGCGGAATCTTGGACTCGGGCGCCTGGGTTCTGAGCCTCATGAGCGAGCAGGCGCAGCAGGATGTCTGGGGCGGGGAGGGCGGTGTGGATTCCTTCATATCGATCGTTCTCGCGACGACATCCGACACGGAGCAGGTGCCCGGCGGGCTCAAAGTCACCGGCCGATGGGCGTACGGGACCGGGAGCCGTCACGCAGGTTGGTCGCTGCTCGGCATCCCTCTGAAGAATGACGCGGGGGAAGTGGTCGATGCTGGCCTCGCGCTGATCCCGACCACTGACCTGACGTTGGAGGACAACTGGTTCGTCGCTGGGATGAAGTCAACCGGCAGCGTCATCCAAGTAGCCGAGAACGTCTTCGTCCCAGACCATCGCATCTTGCCGCTCACTGCCGCCGTCGACGGCCAACACCTTGGCGACAATCCCGAACAGACCTACCAGACGGTGTTCGTTCCGTCGCTGTTCATGAAGCTGGTTGGACCCCACCTTGGGATGGGCCGCGCGGCACTCGATTTTGTGATCGCGAAGGCGGACACGAAGGCCATCGCCTACACCGGCTATGAGAAGCAATCAGACTCCGCCTCCTTCCAGGTACAGATCGCGAAGGCCGCGCTCCAGTTGGACGCAGCCGAACGGGTGGCGGAGGAGGTGGCGGATCAGATCTACGATGCCGCCGAGCGAGGCTACTATGCGCCGTATGCCGAGCGGATCGAGATGCGCGCGAAGGCCGGGTGGGTGGTCGAGACCATCACCACCATGATCCACGAACTGATGACCGCGCACGGGTCTGCGGGCTTCGCTGAAGCGTCCGTTCTCCAGCGCATATGGCGGGATCAGGCAACGGCGAGTCGCCATGGACACACCCTCGGGATGAGTGGGTACGAAGCATACGGAAAGGTGCTGTGCGGACGCGAAGAGGAAGCACGATTCGTGCTTCCGATCGTCTAATCGGCGCGCGGACCCAGCGAGAAGGACAATCGATGTCCCGAGAACGAGCCGATCAGAACATCTCCGCGGAGGAGTTCACCTACGCCTTTCGCCACCACCCCGCCGGGGTTGCAATTGTCACCGCCGACGCAGGTGACGGACCGGTAGCGATGACCGTCAGTTCGGTAGCCTCCGTCTCGATCGATCCGCCAACGCTGGTCTTCTCCGCCTCGGCGCGCTCGTCGAGCACCCCCACCATCGCGCGCGCCGAGACCCTGATCGTGCACATGCTGGCGTCGGACCAGGTTCAGCTTGCCAAACTGGGCGCTCGCAGCGGAGCTGAGCGCTTTGGTGAAGACATCGAATGGGACAGGCTCCCATCGGGGGAACCATACTACCCGCGAGCCAACTCGTGGATACGGGGACGAGTCGCGGACCGGTTCGAAGTGAGGGACGCCACGCTCGTCGTCGTAGAAGCCATCGGGGCAAGTCCACGTAGGGCGGACGGACCGTGCCAGGAGCCGAACCCGCTCGTGTACCACAACCGAAAATGGTTCGTGCTCGACAGAAAGTCGATGCTGCCCGAATCGCTGGTTCCGTTCTACGTCGTATATGGCCGTGGAGACTAGGCGATCCGCGCTACCCAAGATCGAGCCCATTCGACCGCATCCAAAGGAGAAATGAATGGCGAACGGAAGAATTGCGCATACGAGAGCGCCCGTCGTACCTGGCATCTCGGACAGTGTCCGAGTAACCGCAGGTGACCTTCTCTTCATCTCCGGCCAGGTCGGATTCGAAGCGGACGGTTCGGTCCCCAGCGATTTCGTTCGCGCCATCGAGCTCACCTATGCAGAACTCGAGCGCGCACTCGCGGCAGGCGGAGCGACCTACGAAGACCTCGTTCGCGTGAACGTCTACATCACACAGCTCGATCAAGACAAGCTCGCCATGTGGCGCCGGACTCGAAACGCAATTGTGCAAGTGGCCGAGCCCTCAGCGAGCACCGTCATCGGTGTGCACTCGTTGTACAACGGAGCAACAATCGAGATCGACGCGATCGCGGCGGTCTAGCCATAGGTGCGCACTGCCGAATCTCACCCAACAGCAAACTCACCCGCCGCCGGGGTATCCGGCGAACACAAGCCCTGCTATTCAGGGGAAAACCTGCTAGCGTCGGTTGCCGACTCGCGCAAATGAAAATGAAGGAGACACAATGACAGTGCACCCTGATGCCAGAAGGTTCCTCGACATCGTCGCAGGCTCACCGCCGGCGGACACTCAGACAGTTGAACAGAACCGCGCCGCCCTCAGCAACGCGCTCCCACTCACAGGTGCGACAACGGAACTTCCATATGTCGAGGACACGACGATTGCCGGCGTTCCCGTGCGGCTGTACAGCGCTACCCCTGTGGAGCATGACGCGCCAGCCGTGATCTACTTCCATGGCGGAGGCTTTGTTCTCGGCGATCTCGAAATCGCAGATACGACCGCACGCGACCTGGCGAAGTACTCAGGTGCCCTCGTAGTCAGCGTTGACTACCGAAGGGCGCCGGAGGCGCCATTCCCCGCCGCGATTCAGGATGCTCTCGCGGTAACTGAGGCCGTGCTTCGTGGAGACTCTGCGCTGCCGATAGACGTCTCGCGCGTCGCCGTCGCGGGAGACAGCGCCGGCGGCACTCTCGCAGCAGTCACTGCGCAGCAGCTTCGAGGGCACCAACCCGCGCTCGTGCACCAGGCGCTGATCTACCCCACGACCGAGCTATCGACTGACCTCACCGGAAGCTTCGAGGAGTTCGCGGAAGGTTACTTCCTCACGGCCCGCGATAGCGAGTACTGCTACTCGACATACGCAGGCGAAAACCGGCGCGATGTGTTGGCGTCGCCGGGCTTGAACCCAGATCTGAGCAACCTCCCCGACGCGACAGTGATCACAGGGGGGTATGACCCGTTGCGGGACCAGGGCGAGGCCTACGCACAGGCAATGGCGGAGGCAGGCAACACGGTAACTTCAGTCCGATTCAACGGGTTGGTTCACGGCTTCTTCTACATGGCGGGAGTCATCGATGGCGGCAACAGCGCGCGCCGATTCGTCGGTGTGCAGCTTCAGGCCGCGCTCATGGCCTCCCTCGTGAAGACGGGATGAACAAGCCGCGGGTCGGTGGCAATGTCGGAGTTCGAAAGGCGCTACCGCGCAAGCCGCAGGGAGCCGATCAGCACGACGGTGCGAGCACGCCCTGATCGCGCCAGGATGAAGGAGCGAACCCCCAGCGTCGGCGATCGCTGGGGGTTCGCTCTTGTTGCACCGGGCCGGCGTGGGCCGGGCCAGCAGGTGGTCCAGTCCCTCCGCCGTGGCGAGATGCACCGAAGTAGTCCGCTTAGGGGAGTTCGCCGATTGCCCGGGCGAGCGCGACGGCTTGCGTGCGATTGTGCGCGGACAGTCTGTGCATGATCGACCGCAGATAGCTCTTGACCGTCTCTGCCTCGATTCCGAGGCGGTCCGCGATCTCCTTGTTCGTGTAGCCCACCGCAACGAGGGAGAGCACGTCGATCTCACGGGGAGACAACACGCGTGAGCGATGGACTGCCTGCCCGCCTGACAGACCGTGCGAGATTCGCGCGAGGCGAACGCGTAGATCGCGGTCATCGGTTTCGCGGGCAAGAGCACGCAGTTCCGCATAAGCGGCGCTGACCGCCGCCCGGTCGGGATCGGCCGGTGAGGAACGCGCCGCTTCCGTGATCGTCGCAGCCTCAAGAGTGCGTAGTTGCCGGGCGACCTCGTCGGCGACGGCGATATCGAACTCGACCCTGCGAGCGATCTCGCGCACTCCACGCAAGACGGACGAGCCCAGTTCCGCTGGCACACGGAGTGCCCCGTACAGCATTGCCCGCACCGTTCCGTTGACGACAACGGGCACTACGACGATGGATCGCAAGCGCTCAGCAGCGACGGCGTGGTCGTACTCGTGGGTGATGCTGGGTTCCGATAGGTAGTCGGCGACGGCCGCGATCTTCGCCCCGCGCAGCGCTTTGCCTCCAAGTCCGTGCCCGGCACGAATCACGAGCCCGTTGAGCGCGCGACTCGCGTTTCCCACAGACTCGTTGATCACCATCCGTGTGCCGTTCGCGGAGACCTCGCCCCCGAAGGCGATAGGCAATCCGGTCTCGCGCCGCATCGACGCGAGGGATGACGATAGGACGGATTCCACTCTGAATACTCCCGTTCTCTACTGCGGTCAACTGTCACAGTTTTGAGATCGGTAATCCACCCCTGTATGGGGGTGATGAGGTCGCGAGAGTCCGTCGATGATGTGCGAATGAGCAATGAAGCACTCATCTCTTACGCGTCCGGCACCGGCACCTCACCTTTGCTCGGGCAGACGATCGGGGTACTCCTCGACCAGATTGCACAGGAATTCCCTGAGCGAGAAGCGCTTGTCGAGACCTTCAGTGGGAGGCGTTGGACGTTCGCAGAGTTGCTCCACGATGTCGAGGCGCTGGCTGCCAACCTGATCAAGGCTGGAATCGCAAGAGGCGATCGGGTCGGCGTATGGTCGCCCAATTCCGCAGAGTGGGTTCTCGTCCAGTACGCAACCGCGAAAATCGGCGCCATTCTCGTCAACGTCAACCCGGCGTATCGCACGACAGAGCTGGACTACGTCATCAAGCAATCAACCATGCGGCTGATGATCAGCGCGACCAACTTCCGCGACACCGACTACGCCGCCATGCTCGCCGAGATCAACTACCACGACGTCGTATTCGTTGGATCACCCGGCTGGACGCGACTCCTCCAACCCGGCACCACCGAGGACGTCGGCCGGCTGAGCGACCGGGCCGCGGAACTCACGTTCGACCAGCCGATCAATATCCAGTACACATCGGGAACGACCGGTTTCCCCAAAGGTGCGACACTCTCACACCACAACATTCTCAACAACGGGTACTCCGTTGGAGAAGGTCTGCACTACACGGAGTACGATCGCCTCTGCCTCCCGGTGCCGCTCTAGTCGTCCCGGGCCTGATCGTACGCAGCCCGCCCTCTCGTCGGCAGGGTGGAGTACTCGGCGAACGACAGCGGGGGAGGCGGGGGCGGAAGAGCGGTGAACGCCTCACGCAGTCCGAGCAGGGTGGTCTTGCGCGCGTGGTGTAGCACCAGAGGTTGGACGATCACCTTCAGAACTCCTTCACCGTGACGATGTCGTACTCCGGCGAGTCCCAGTCGATGTCACCGACATCGGCAGGGTCGGTCCATCCGTCCAGGTCGATCGGCTCCGGGTCCGTCGCGCCGGAATCGGACATATAGGGCGCCGTTGCGCCGGTGGCCCTGTCGCGAAGGTTGCGATTGCGGGCGCGCTTGTCGCTGCGCTCCCGCCTCTCCATGACATCCAGGAGCTCCGTCCTCTTCGGGGTCTCGCCTGGGTCACCGGAGCCGAATCGTTCGACCAGCTTGACTGCAGCCTCGGCGACCATCCACGCCGCCTTGTCGTCGAGCGCGGTGTCCCAGCACTCGATCCACTCGTCGGTCTCTGGGTGGCGCACCCACACGGCGTTGGAGTTGTAAGGGTCGTAACTGATGTCGAACTTCCGCGCCCGGGTTGAGCCGGTGGCCGCACCTGTCAACGAGCGGTCGCGCAGTTCGGCCAGCAACGGCGAGTCGTAGGTCCGGTTGTTGAACTCGATGCCTTCGCTGCTGATCACGCGGGGTTTTGTAGGCAGGAGGGCGAAGAAGTCCTCCGCGCGGAACGGCAACTGCACGCCCGGGCCGACCTCGAACAGTACTGCGTACATCTGGTTGGGAGTCCACTCCCGCCCCGGGAACAGCGGCGACTTCAACCCGCCGTGATGTGTGTTCAAGTAGACCGTCGTGATCCATGTCTCGAACGCAAGCCGCACCGAGTCAAGCGTCAGCGTCGGGTTATCCCGCTTACCCCTGTTCGCGACCGAACTGCCAGTCGCGCCGGCCAGCCAGGTCGCAAAGCTGGTCGATGTGGTTCCGAAGTTGCGCTCGACATGCGGCTTCACCGTAGCGGCGTTCGGGGGCGCCAGCACCAGGGTGATGCCGAACGCGCGACACGCAGCCTCAAACGTCGCAGAGCGAAAGTCGGCGCCTCCGTCGATCGTGATCGCGTGAGGGAAGATCCAGGGCACAGCCAACGAGTCGTCGTCGAGGTACGGATTCACTCTCTTCATCAGCTCAATGGGAAGAGTTGCGGATCCGGAAAGCACCGCGGCAGCGGACCCTGGAATCGCACGGCGCCCCACGATGGCACGAGCCAGCAGAAGTGAGTGATCGAATCCGTTCGGCGAGTTAGCGTGGATCGCCCATGCGAGAGGCACTCGACTCGCGACATCGAAAAGCACGGTCGCAGTGGGGCGGTAGGTGTTGCCCCTGTCATCCCACACCTGCACATCCAGCAGCGTCGAGTCGATCTCGCACACCGCTCCGAGTCGGAAGGCGCTGCCGGAGAAGTGTTGGCGATCCGGACTGTTCGCGGCCGTGCGCCGAGTGGTGGCCTTATCGAAGCTGTACCGACCCGCGTCTCGCTCATTGATGTAACCCTGCAGCGTGGTGTCAGTGATATCGCAGACCGGGTCGCCCGGGTACATGCTCTCCAGCATCCGACGCACCAGCAACGCGCAGTGGCGTCGAGTAGTAGTCGGCATATCCCTGCGATCGTCCAGCGCACGGTCGATGACGGCGACCAGTCGCGGATCTGCCCTCGCGATCACAAGTCTTCGCTTGCCCCGTCTGTGCATCCGGGCGTCCAGCCCCGCCACACCGTGCGATTGATAGACCTTCCAGAAGTTGAACAGCGCCTTCCGCGAGCGGGCCAATGACGTGCCGGCCGTCTCCGCGATCTTCGACGCAATCCGCTGCTCCTGTGTCGTAATGGCAGGGTCATACTGCGGGCGCGGCCCGGTTGCAGTCGGGGCCATCGGGATACCCCGAAATGCTTCCAGCAAGTGCCTCTCCATGTCGAGTACGTCACTTGGCCAATCGCCGCCAGCGATCCGCAGCGGAAGATCCACATCACGCTTCGAGCTGCCCGCATGAGCAAGTAACTCGGGAACCGAGATGACCATCCAGTCGTCGGCGGTTCCCTCGCGGCGCAACTTGGGGCCTTGACCCTCGATCGTGGACACGGTGTCGTTTCGGTTATGCCGCTTCCGCGAGGGTAGCTGACGCGGTCGCCGCGTAGGCGGCTTCGTAGGCGTTCGGGCTCACGTGGCCAATCGCGGAGTGACGCCGACGGGTGTTGTAACGGTTGGCCCACCGGAACACAGCCCGGTAGGCGGTGGCCTGGTCGGGGAACGCTGCAGCGCCTTCGAGGAGCTCGCGTTTCAGCGCGGCGTTGACGCTCTCCGCCAGGGAGTTATCGGCACTCGACCCCACCGCACCCATGGACTGCGTCACCTTCAGTCGCTCGCAGAGCTCGGCGTAGGCCTTCGAGGTGTAGACGCTGCCGTGGTCGCTGTGAAAGATCGCGCCGGCCAGTGACCCGCGATCACGGGCCGCGGCGCGCAGCGCATCTTCGACGAGCCCTACGCGCATGTGGTCGGCGACCTGCCAACCGGCGAGCTTGCGGGAGCCGAGGTCGATGCAGGTCGCGAGGTAGAGGTTCGACCCGTCCGCGATCGGCAGGTAGGTGATATCGCCGACGTACCGGCGGCCTGGCTCACCGATGGAAAAGTCCCTCCCGATGAGGTCGGGGAAGCGCCTCCCGGACTGGTCCGGGATCGTCGTCTTCACCCGTCGGCGCAGCCGGATCCCGGCGAGGTCGTTCTCGCGCATCACGCGGGCGACCCGCTTGTGATTCACCCGCTCGGCGGCCGGGACGCCGTCGTTGAGGTCGGCGGTGATGCGCGGTGCCCCATAGGCGCGATCGCCACCCTGATCGGGGTCCTGCAGGACACGAATCCGCGCCGCCAGCGCCGCATCGTCCGCCGCTCGCGCAGCCCGTCCCGGGGCCGCCGCGAGCCAGGCGTAGAACGACGACCTGGCGATCTCGATGACCTCGCACAACCGCTTCACGCCGTAGGCGTCCTTGTGGTCCTCGACGAACTGGAAGCGGTTCACCAGTTCGTCTCCCCGGCGAAATACTTCGCCGCCTGGCGGAGGATGTCCCGCTCCGTCTCCAGCTTGCGTTTCTCGGCTTCCGCGGCCGCGAGCTCGGCCTCGAGGCGGACGATCCGCGCCGCCTGCGACTCCGACCGCCCCGACGCCGGCACCGACGTCGATGCGGTCGTCGCACCGGTGCCGAGCTTCTCAACCCACTCCCGCAGCGCACCCCGGGAGATCCCCAGATCCGCTGCGATCGCTTTCAACGTCGCACCGGGCGTGGACTCATACAAATCCACCGCCCGCTGACGGAAATCGTCCGTGTAGTTCTTCCTAGCCATCCCTTGGATTCTCGCTTCCCCAGCGCCGTGCTGGAATCAGCGTGTCCAAGATCAGGGGTCAGGGGCCTTGGCCTCGGTACCCCGACGCACTCCTTCCCACGCCCACGACTCCCCGTCGATCTCAACGATGTCGCCCAGCCGCAGCTTGTGCTCTTCAGGCATTGGATCTCCCCCCTTCCAGAACGCGCTCCGACGACGTGAACACGGTGTCGCTGTTGAAGACAGCTCCTAGATCCAGGTGGAGAAGACGGCGCCACGCGAGGTTGTCGACCCAAGCTGCCGCCAGCGGTGGGCATTCCGGAGACGCGATCTCGCACAACTCGCGTCGAGTGCGCCCGCCCCGGGCGGCATCGAGGATCAGCGCTTCGATCTCAGGGACCGGCGCGCAGCGCTCATGGCGCGATGCAGACAAACAGTCGAGGTTCCGCGTCGCAAGCGTGTCGTGACCGGTGAGAACTCGGTAGTGCCAGCCGAGCGTCTCGCAGGTCTTAGCAGTTTCGTCGAACTGTAGACGCGTCGCGTGCTTCAGGCTTTCCTCCGGGCGGACATCGAACAGCCCGTAGCTACCGTCTGTGAACTGAGCCAGGAAGTCGGGAACGTGCGAATATCCCGCTAGGCGCGAACCGTGCCCAAAGGCGATCGCCATCGGCTGCGCCCAAAGGCGCTCCACCTGTGCACCGAAGTCGAGCCATAGCAATTCCCAGCGCTCCTCCTGAGACTCGCACCAGACATGGCTACGCGTCCGCTGCCAGAAGTACATCGAGTTGGTGAAGCGGTGCCGGACACCCTTCGATGTGCGAACACGCCTCGGATTTATCGACGCCCAGTCCCGCTCTCCAACGTCTCGTGTGACGATCGCGTAGTCCTGGCGAACGGGGGATCGGACCGTGTCGTCGATTGAGCGGGGCAGCCAGTGGGCCTCCGTGTACGGCGAGCGACGCCGCACCGTGATCTGCTTCGCAGTTTCGACTGGACGCACCGGGACCTCCTGGCACCGGTCTATATGCGGAGAGGCGGGTGACACGCGCGACTCGCGGAGTAAGTGACATTCCGTGTCATCGAGCTCATGCCGTATGTCAGGTAAAGAGCCGTTGTGTCACGCAAACCCGTTCCCGACATCTCCGGGGTTGACGGCGGCGTTCGCACGCTCTAACGTACAACCAAATGGTTGTACAAAAGGACCTCACGGATGACGAGATCGATCGCGTGTTTCACGCGCTCGCCGCGGCGACGCGGCGCGACATCCTGCGCCGGACTATCGAGTCCGAGCACTCGGTCTCGGCGCTCGCGCAGGACTACGACATGTCCTTCGCGGCGGTCCAGAAGCACGTCGCCGTCCTCGAAGAGGCCGGCCTCATCATCAAGCGAGCGGAGGGACGCGAGCGCCTCGTTCGCGCCGATCCGATCATGATCGCCAGAGCGAAAGCGCTCCTCGCCCGCTATGAGGACCTGTGGCGTGCGCGCATCGACCGACTCGACGACCTGCTCGCCGAGCCATCCGACCCATCGGCATCCATCACCACGAAAGGGAACTGACGATGCCCGTCACCACTGTCACCACCGACCCCGACGCACTCACGATGACACTCGTCGGCGACTTCGCCGCGCCCGTCGAGCGCCTCTGGCAGGCGTTCACCGAGCCTGCCCAGCTCGACCGCTTCTGGGGCCCTCCGGGGTGGCCGGCGACCTTCACGTCGTTCGACCTCACCCCCGGGGGCCGCGCGCAGTACCAGATGACCAGCCCGCAGGGCGAGGTGTCGCGCGGCGGCTGGGAGTTCACCGCGATCGATGCGCCACACCGATTCGAGGTGCTCGACTCGTTCCTCAACGGTGACGGCGACGTGCTCGAAGGCATGCCCACGATGCGCGTCGAGTTCCTCTTCGAGGCGACGCCCGAGGGCTCGCGACTCACCAACATCACCTACTTCGACTCGCTCGACGCCCTGGAGCAGGTCGTCGAGTTCGGTGCCGTCGAAGGGTCGACGCTCGCGATCAACCAACTCGACGCGGTGCTGCAGGACCTGCGGGAGTACGCGCAGGGCAAGGGCACGCAGACCGAGATCCTCAGCGATACGCACGTGCGGATCACGCGGCTGATCGACGGACCCCGAGATCTCGTGTGGCGGGCCCACACCGAGCCCGAGCTTATGAAGAAGTGGTTGCTGGGCCCTGATGGCTGGCGGATGACGGTGTGCGAGATCGATCCGACGGTCGGCGGGCGCTACCGCTACGAGTGGACGCCTGAAGAGGGCGTCGAGGGTGAGACCTTCGGCTTCGATGGCGAGACGCTCGTGAGCGAGGCTCCGAGGCGTGCGGTAACCACGGAGCACATGACCGGCACCGACTTCCCGTCGACGACCAACGACATGTCCCTCTACGAAGAGGATGGCGCGACCCTCATCACGCTCCTCATCGAGTACCCCGACAAGGACACCCGCGACATGGTCCTGGCCACGGGCATGACCGAGGGTATGGAGACCAGCTACGCCCGCCTGGAGCGGGAGCTCCTGCCGGCCTGAGTCGCCGCTTGCGGCATCCGTCTCACGCGAGGGGTCGCAACGCGCCGCTGCCACCGTGCAGCGCACGGCGTGTTGCGACCCTTCGGCGTTGAGGGTGGATGCGAAATCCTCAGGATGTCTGGGCGAGGCTCTCTTCGAGGGCGACCCAGGCGAGCATCGCGCACTTGACGCGGGCGCTGAACTTCGAGACGCCCGAGAGGGCTGCGGCATCCTCGTACACGTCCTCGTCGAGCTCGATCGTGCCGCGCGAGCGCAGCGCCTCGCGGAAACCGTCGATCAGTTCAGCTGCCTTCTCGCGCGGGACGCCGTCGATGAGGTCGACGAGCATGGATGCCGACGCCTGCGAGATCGAGCAGCCCTGGCCTTCCCATGTCACATCGCGAATCGTCTGACCGTCGTCCGAGACGCGCACCCGCAGCGTCACTTCGTCGCCACAGATCGGGTTGCGCTGATAGCTCGTGCCGGTGTGGTCATCGGCCTCGGCAAGACCGAAGCCGTGCGGACGCTTGGAGTGGTCGAGGATCAGCTCCTGGTACAGGGATTCAAGACTCATCAGGATGCTCCGAAGAATGCGCGGACGCCACGGGTTGCGTCCAGGAATCGGTCGACCTCATCGGGGGTCGTGTAGACGGATGCCGAGGCTCGGACCGATGCCGTGAGGCCGAACCGGCGGTGCAGGGGCTGCGCGCAGTGGTGACCCACGCGCACTGCCACACCCCGTGAGTCGAGGAACTGCCCCACGTCGTGAGCGTGGACACCGTCGACGGCGAAGGAGGCGAGTCCGACGCGCGGCGCGGCATCCGTGTCTCCGAGCAGACGGATGCCGGGAATCTCGCGCAACCCGTCGCGCATGCGCTGCTCGAGCTCGACCTCGTGCGCGTGGACCGCGTCCATCCCGAGCCGCTTCAGGTAGCGGGTGGCGGCGGCAAGGCCCACGGCCTGCGAGACCGGCTGCGTCCCGGCCTCGAAGCGCTGCGGCGAGGGCAGGTACTGCGCCTCATCGAGGGTGACCGTCGTGATCATCGACCCGCCGGTGAGGAACGGAGGCAGTGCATTCAGCAGCTCCCGCTTGCCGTAAAGTCCGCCGATGCCGTACGGGCCGAGCATCTTGTGGCCCGAGAACACGGCGAAGTCCACGCCGATCGCCGGGAGGTCGATGCTGAGGTGCGGCACTGACTGACAGGCATCCATCACCGTGATCGCATCGGCGCTGCGAGCCAGAGCGATGAGGTCGTCGATGGGGTTGATGATGCCCAGCACGTTCGACACGTGCGGGAACGCGACGATCCGGGTGCGGTCGCCGATCAGTTCGGCGGCGGCATCCATGTCGAGGCGTCCGTCGTCCAGCACCGGGATGTGGCGCAGCCGCGCACCCGTGCGGGCGGCGAGCTCCTGCCACGGGATGAGGTTCGCATGGTGCTCGGACTCCGTGACGACGATCTCGTCATCGGGGCGCAGGGCAAAGCGCCGCGCAGCCTCGCCGCCCCGCCCGAGGGTCGCATTCCCGATCGCGTATGCGACGAGATTGATGCCGGCGGTGGCACCGGAAGTCCAGACGAGCTCCCCCTCGCCGGCGCCCACGAACGCGGCGACCGCCTCACGGGCATCCTCGAACGCGTCAGTGGACTCGGCTGCGAGCGTGTGAGCACCGCGGTGGACCGCGGCGTTCGTGTGGGTCAGAAACTCGACCTCGGCATCGATCACCTGCTGCGGCTTCTGGCTCGTCGCGGCAGAGTCCAGGTAGGCGAGCGGGTGGCCATTCACCTCCTGCGTGAGCAAGGGGAAGTCGGCGCGGATGGCGGCGAGATCCAGCGGGGTCACGGCAGGAACGGTCACCCCTCCAGCGTACGCGCCGTACGTGTCGGCGGATCGGGTGGGCGGTTCCGGGGTGACGGATGCCGCGCGCTAATCCTGGGGACGCTCGAGGCTCGAGTGCTCGGCGTGCTCGAAGTTCTCGACCGGATCGTAGGGGCGCCCCGCCCGCTCCTGGCCGGGCAGGGGACGCGACCGGCGACCGTAGATCAACTCCGAGGAGTCGAGCAACCACGGCACGAGCGTGATCGTGACGCCGTGAATCAGCATGAGCTGCTGGGCGAGCCGCCGGGAGCGGCGGTTGTGCAGCAGCGTCTCCCACCAGTGCCCGACGATGTACTGCGGCAGGTACACCGTCATCACGGCCGGCCCGTTCTTCTCGCGGTAGCGCCGGATGAACTCGCCGATCGGGCCGGCGTAGGTGCGGTAGGGCGAATCGATGATGACGAGGGGGATGGGAACTCCGTGCGCCTTCCACTCCTCCTGCAGGTCGTCGGCATCCTCGTGATCGGTCGCAACGTGGAGCGCAATGGTCTTGTCGTGGCGCGCGGCCATCGCATAGTCGAGCGCCTTCGCCACCGGCTTCTGCAGCCGGCTGACCATGACGAGTGCAACATCGCCGTCCGAGCCGAAGTGGATCTCGTCATCCATCCGGATCTCGTGCTCGACGTCGCGGTAGTACCGGTTCACGCCGAGCATCAGGGTGGCAAGGATCGGGATCGCCAGGAAGACGAGCCAGGCCCCGTGCGTGAACTTCGTCACGGTCACGATGATCAGCACCGCGGCGGTGAAGGTTGCCCCGGTCGTGTTGATGATCAGGCCCGTGATCGCGCCGCGGCGCTCGAGGCCGGATGCCGGATCTCGCCGCGCTTCGATGCGGGTGGTGGCCCGGAGAATGCGGCGCCAGTGCCGCACCATGCCGATCTGGCCTATCGAGAACGAGACGAAGACCCCGATGATGTACAGCTGGATGAGTGTCGTGAGGTTGGCCTGGTAGATGACCAGCACGGCGATGGCGATGAGACCGAGCACCAGCATCCCGTTGGAGAACACGAGTCGGTCGCCGCGGGTGTTCAGCGCCTTCGGTGCGTACCCGTCGCGGGCGAGCACGGCGCCGAGAAGCGGGAAGCCGTTGAACGCTGTGTTCGCCGCCAGCAGCAGCACGAGCGCGGTGGCAGCCTGGATCAGGTAGAAGGGGATCGACCCCATGCCGAACGTTGCGGCAGCGACCTGTGCCATGAGGCTCGGCTGCGGTTGACTCGCACAGTCGAACCCGACGAGCGTGCAGGGGTCTTCGGCGTAGTGGACCCCCGAGATCAGGGCCAGTGCCGTGAGGCCCGCGAACATCAGGATCGCGACGCCGCCCATCATCGAGAGGGTGGTCTGGGCGTTGCGTACCTTGGGTCGGCGGAACGCCGGGACTCCGTTGGAGACCGCTTCGACACCTGTCAGGGCCGAGCATCCGCTCGAGAAAGCCCGCAGCACGAGCAGGATGACGGCAGCCTGTGACAGGCTCTCGGCCTGCACCGCGAATTCGGCGGATGACGCGACCGGCGGGTCGCCGAGCGCGGTGCGCACGAGCCCGGTGCCGATCATGAACACCACCGAGCCGATGAAGACATAGGTGGGGATTGCGAAGACGAGGGATGCCTCGCGCACGCCTCGCAGGTTGATGAGCACGATGACGACGACGAAGCCGATGGCAAGTTCGACCCGAGCCGGGTCGAGCCCCGGCAGCGCCGAGATGATGTTGTCGACCCCCGAGGCCACCGACACCGCCACGGTGAGGACGTAGTCGACCAACAGGGCGGCCGCCACGACGACACCGGGTACCTCGCCGAGATTGGTGCGGGCCACCTCATAGTCCCCACCGCCCGAGGGATAAGCCTTGATGAGCTGCCGGTAGCTGAGCACGACGACGCTCAGCAGCACGACGACAGCGGCGGCGATCCACGGCGAGAAGGCGAGAAAAGCGAGCCCACCGGTCAGCAGGATCATGAGCAGTTCCTGCGGCGCGTAGGCCACTGACGACAGCGCGTCCGAGGCGAAGATCGGCAGTGCCATCTTCTTCGGGAGCAGGTGCTCGTCCATCGCATCGGAGGACAGCGGCTGGCCCAGGAGGATGCGCTTAGCGACGGGCGTCTCGGGTACGCCCGATTCGGGCGCGTCAAGTGTCACGGCGGGCGAGACTACGCCTGCACGGGCGCCCGCGCAAGCTGCAGAAGACCCACGGTCAGGTGCCGATACGCGCGGTGCTGCCCCGCACGACGAGTTCGTAGGGCAGCTCTTCGCGGTCGGGGACGCTGCCTGCCGGTTGCTCGAGCTCGTGGAGGATCGTGGCAGCGGCACGAGCGCCCTGCCTCGCGGGGAA
This sequence comes from Microbacterium schleiferi, assembly GCF_020781975.1. Lineage (GTDB taxonomy): Bacteria > Actinomycetota > Actinomycetes > Actinomycetales > Microbacteriaceae > Microbacterium. The sequence continues at coordinate 36,625 of NZ_JAJGNI010000012.1, read as the reverse complement.
CTGGTCGACGGTCGTCAGGTCGAAGAATCGGCCGAGTTCGTGACCGTCGATCCCTGCGATGGACAGGTCTGTGGGCACGCGGTATCCGAGGTCGCGAGCGGCGAGCATCGCCCCGATAGCCATCTCATCGGATGCCGCGAAGATGGCGGTCGGCGATGCTCCGGGCCTGCCCAGGAGCTGCTTCGCTGCGCGGAAGCCGCCCTCGATCGTGAAGTCGCCGGGCTCGAACAGCTCCGGTCGCGGATCGATGCCCGCTGCCCGCAGCGCCGACTCGAAACCGTGCCTGCGGCTGGACGGAATGTGGAAGTCGATGTCGAACTCGGGGTCGGCTCCGATGTGACCGATGTCGAGGTGTCCCATCGCAAGCAGGTGCTCGGTGGCCAGGCGCCCGAGGCCCACATCGTCGATGGAGAGCGTGGGAAGCAGTTCGTTCGGCCCGCCGATCGCGATCACCGGCATTCCGAGCGAGAGCAGCGCCCGCGACTCGTGCTCGCCGAGCTCCAGCGCAACAGCGATCACCCCGTCCACCCGCTGCCGGCGCAGGAAGGTGTCGAACACCTGGCGGCGGTGCTCCCGGTCGGGCGTCACGTTGTACAGCGTGATGTCGTAGCCCGCCCTCGTCACCTCTTCGGCGATGCCGCTGAGGAGTGTGCTGAAAAACCACCGGTCGAGGTGAGGGATCACGACGCCGATGTTGCGGGTGCGGCCGGATGCCAGGCTCGACGCCGACGAGGACACGACGTAGCCCAGGCGCTGCGCGGCCTCTTGCACGCGTTCGCGGGTCGAGTCCGACACGTTGTGCTTGCCGCTGAGCGCGCGCGACACGGTCGCGGTCGACACCCCGGCCGCTCGGGCTACCTCATCGATTCCGACCATGACGACCCTCGCGGCTTACTCGCCGGTCAGCCACACCGCCTGGTCGACCGGCAGCATCCTGCCGGCGAGCGGGCCACTGGAGACGACGACAACGCCTGAGGGCAGCTCGATGGGCTTGTCGCTCAGGTTCGCCACCACGGTGATCGAGCCGTTGCGGAAGGCCACGACATCCGGGCCGAGACCGTCTACCCACTCGAGGGTCCCCGCCCCGAGGCCCCGCGCCCGCCGCTCGGCGAGCAGGCTCTTGTAAAGGGTGAGCGTCGAATCGGGGTCGTCGCGCTGAGCGTCGCGGGCAAGGCCAGCCCACTCGGCGGGCTGCGGCAGCCAGGACTCTCCGGTGTCGTTGAAGCCGAAGGCGGGCCCGTCCGAGGTCCAGGGGAGCGGGACGCGGCATCCGTCGCGCCCGTAGCGCTGGCCGTTCGTGCGGAACCAGGTCGGGTCCTGGCGTGCCTCGTCGGGCAGGTTGATGACTTCGGGCAGGCCCAGTTCCTCGCCCTGGTAGAGGTAGGCCGATCCGGGAAGAGCGAGCATCAGCGTGGTGGCGGCGCGAGCGCGACGCAGCCCGACCTCGGGGATCGGCTTGCCCGGTGACTTCGGCCCGATGCCGGCGCCCTGCGGGTTCTCGGCGGTCAGGGCCAGACGCGACGCGTGGCGCACAACGTCGTGATTCGAGAGCACCCAGGTGCTGGGGGCGCCGACCGCGCCGTAGCCCGCGAGCGAGTCGGCGATCACAAGGCGCAGCTTCTCGGCATTCCACGGGGTCTCGAGGTATTCGAAGTTGAATGCCTGATGCATCTCATCGGGACGCACCCACAGCGCGGTCTGCGCGACCGAGGGAAGCCAAGCCTCGGCGCACAGGGCCCGGTCGCCGTCGTATTCGGCGAGCAGCGCGTGCCAGTCGCGATAGATCTCGTGCACTCCGTCCTGACCCCAGTAGGGGACTGCTGCCTCGCCGCCGCCCATCGAACCGGCATCCTTCGGCGGGGTGTAGTCGGGAAGACCCTCCTTCTTCACGAGCCCGTGCGCGACATCCACGCGGAATCCGTCGACGCCGCGGTCGAGCCAGAAGCGCAGGATGCGGCGGAACTCCTCACGCACCTCGGGGTTGGACCAGTCGAAGTCCGGCTGCGAGGCGTCGAACAGGTGCAGGTACCACTGGCCGGGCGTGCCGTCGGGCTCGGTCAGGCGCGTCCAGGCGCCACCACCGAACACCGACTCCCAGTTGTTCGGGGGCTGCTCGCCGTTCTCGCCCTTGCCATCGCGGAAGATGTAGCGCGCCCGCTCGGGGCTGCCGGCGGGAGACGCGACAGCCTCCTGGAACCACGCGTGCTGGTCGGACGAGTGGTTGGGCACGAGATCGACGATGATCCTGATGCCGCGCGCGTGCGCCTGCGCGAGCATCTCGTCGAAGTCGGCAAGGGTGCCGAAGATCGGGTCGACGTCGCAGTAGTCGGCGACGTCGTAGCCAGCATCCTTCTGGGGCGAGCGCTGGAAGGGGCTCAGCCAGATGGCGTCGACGCCGAGGGCGGCGAGGTCTCCGAGGTGGCTCGTCACCCCGCGCAGGTCGCCGATGCCATCGCCCGACTGGTCAGCGAAGGAGCGGGGGTAGATCTGGTAGATGACGGCGGTGCGCCACCATTCGCCGCCGGGAGCTTCCTCGCGGGAGAGCGCGGGGGTGGCGACGGATTCTGCAGAAGTCATAGAGCACACCATACTGCACCGATGTAAGCGCTTGCATAACGATGTGCGCTCGAATCCGCCCGGGGGATCTGCCTTCGTCCGACATGCCGCCGTCACGCGCACGCCGTAGTCTGGCCGCGTGCCCGACACCGCCGCCCTTGACCGCGCCGAGTCCCTGATCCGGACGATCCCCGACTACCCGAGTCCCGGCATCCAGTTTCGCGACATCACTCCGCTGCTGGCGGATGCGGCTGCCCTGCACGCCGTGACCCGAGCGCTCATCGAGCCGTTCGCTGACGGGTTCGATGTCGTCGGCGGGATCGAGGCCCGTGGATTCCTGCTCGCGGGCGCCATCGCCGCCGAGGCGGGAGTGGGTCTCGTGCCGATTCGGAAGGCCGGAAAGCTACCCCGACCCGCGGCATCCGTCTCGTACGCCCTCGAGTACGGCGAAGCAGCCATCGAGGCTCACGACGACCTCGCGCCGGGCACTCGGATCCTGCTGGTCGACGACGTGCTGGCCACCGGCGGCACGATCGCCGCTGCGCGCGAACTGATGACGACGCTCGGGACCGAGGTGATCGGCACGACGGTGCTCCTGGAACTCGAGGGATTGAACGGCCGTGCGGTCGCGGGCGATGTCCACGCCCTCTTCGTCGTCTAGCTGTACGACCCCCACGTTCGGTCGCGCCGTGTTGCGGGTCTGTTCGGCGCCCGCCGGCAGTATGGCGCGACTGAAAGATGAGTCTGGATTCTCGGTCGCGCCGTGTTGCGGGTCTGTGCGGCGCCGGACAGCAGCATGGCGCGACTGAACGGATGCCGCGGGGCGGCCCCGGCAGGGTCAGAGGGATCCGACGCCGAGGTTGATCGGGCTGCCCTCGATGTTGCCGACGATGCCGCGGATGATGTCGGTTCCGTCGGTGCCGCGCAGGCTCTCGTACCAGGCCTCGGTCGCACCGGGCACGAACCCATGCGTCTCGGCCGCTCGCTTGCGGGCCCGGTTGACGAGGTCTCCCGCGCGCTCGGTGCGCGAGCGCTCGTAGCGCAGCAGCGCATCCTCGACGGAGTTCGTGTTCGTTGCCAGCGAGATCGCGAGGGCGAAGGTGTCTTCGAGCGCCGAGCACGCGCCCTGACCGATGTCGGGCGCGGTGTTGTGGGCGGCATCCCCGAGGATCGCCACTCGTCCCTTCACCCACGTGTGGAACGGGTCGATATCCCAGATCTCGACGCGGTTGAGCGAGGATGCCGGGTCGATCGCCTCCAGCAGGGTCTGAACCCCGGGCGCCCAGTCGCCGAACGCCTCACGCAGCGCGGCGAGGGGCTCACCGGCCTCGGCGGCGTGCCCCGCCGGCTGGGGAATGTCGACGAAGAAGTAGAAGCGGTCGCCCGCGACCGGCATGACCGCGCAGCGCTTGCCGTCGCCGACGTAGGTCGTCCATTGGTTCGCGGGGCCGATCGCGGCATCCTGCGCCACCAGGCCGTTGAAGTTCGTGTACCCCGAGTAGGTGCGTTCGATGCCGCCGCCGGTCACGTAGTCACGCACCATCGATCGCGCCCCGTCGGCGCCGATCAGCAGATCACCGCTGTCGGTGGAGCCATCGTCGAAGGTCACCGTCACGCTCTGCCCGTGCTCGGCAACCGACACCGCCTTGCGCCCCAGATGGATGCGGTCCATCCCGACCGTCTCCATGAGCAGTGCCTGCAGCTCGGCCCGCGCCACGGGGTACGGGCGCTGACCGGTCTGCGCTGTGACCGGCTCCAGCGAGAACTGGCACATCGTCTCTCCGGTGAGGCCGTCGATGTAGGCCATGTCATCCATCCGGCCACCGAGCGCAGCCACCTCGTCGGCAAGCCCCAGCCAGTTGAGCACCTTCACCCCGTTCGACCACAGCGACAGTGCCGCACCGACCGGCTTGTTCTCGCGCATCCGGTCGTAGATGACGACCTCGTGGCCGAGCCGCGCCAGCGCGATCCCGGCACTGGCGCCGCCGATTCCTGCGCCGATGATGATGATCTTCATGTGGTGAACATTAGGGAGCGTGTGTCACGACCGCGTTACGCGGGTCTCAGCTGCCCCGATAGGTCGAGTACGAGAACGGGCTGAGCAGCAGGGGCACGTGATAGTGCCGGGCGTCGGTGATCGTGAAGTCCACTGTGACGCTCGGATAGAAGCAGTCGGTGCCGTGAGCTGCGAAGTACGCGCCGGTGTCGAAGGTGAGCGCGTAGGTTCCCGGAGCCAGCAGCTCAGGCCCGAGCCCCGCGCGACCGTCGGCATCCGTCACAGCCTCGGCGATCGTCCCACCGGATGCGTCGCGCAGTGTCACCGCTACGCCTGCGGCAGGCGTTCCGCCGGTCGTGTCGAGAACATGGGTGGTCAGGTGCGCTGTCACGGGTTCACTCTCCGGTCGAGGGGTCGGGATCGATGGCGGCGTGCAGGCGCAGCATCGCGATCTGCCGCAGCTGGTCGAGCGCCTCGTCGACCTCGGCGTCAACGGTGTTCTCCAGGCGCCGCTGCAGCTCGGCCAGGATCTCGTCGGGCGTGCGTCCGGCGGCACGGATGAGGAAGACCCGCCCGAATCGGGCCTCGTACTCGGCGTTGCCCGTGGCGATCTGCTGGGCCACGGATGCCGCGGCATCCGACATCGCGGACTGCTCGTGCCGCGACGCGTTAGCCTCGGCGCCCTCGCCGCTCGGACGTTCGCCGATGCGGGGATGGTGGGCGAGTGCGTCATCCAGCTCGGGCCGGCCCCATGAGCGCGCGAGGCGGTCGGCGGTGGCCTCGAGCTCGTCGACGGAGGCGAACGGGCGTGTGCCGGCCACGGCCTCGGCCCAGGCCGGGACGCGAGCCCACACCGAGACGACCTCGATCGCTTCGGCCTCGGGCAGGTCATTGAAGTGCGTCAGCTCCATGCGGCCACCGTAACGCGCTAGTTGTACCGGGTCATCACGTTGGTGCCAGTCGGGTGATCGGCGGGTGGCCTCCGAGGGCTGAGTGGCGTCGTCCAGTGTTGTAGTGCTCGAGCCAGGGGGCAAGCGCGGCTGTCCGGTCGGCGTTGGTGAGGAAGACGTGCCGGTAGGCCCATTCGGTCTGCAGGGTGCGGTTGAAGCGCTCGACCTTGCCGTTCTGCCAGGGGCAGTGCGGCTTGATGAACTTCTGCCGGATCCCGTGCGCGGCGCAGACCTCGCGCAGCGAGAACCTGTAGGCCCAGGCGTTGTCGGTGATGAGCCGCTCGATGCGGGGGATGCCGTGGGCGGCGAAGTAGGCGATCGCGCGTTCCAGGAACGCCGCGCAGGTGGCTCCCTTCTCGTCGGGCAGGACCTCCGAGTACGCGAGCCGGGAGTGATCGTCGACGAGTGAGTGGACATAGTCGTACCCGACCTTCGTGTTCCGGTCTCGCAGGATGGATCCGCTGGCGCGGCCGTGTGCTTTCCAGCCGCCGCCGTCGGGGATCTTGCCGAGCTTCTTCACGTCCATGTGGACCAGCTCGCCGGCCCGGTCCCGCTCGTAACGGACCGCGGTGGTCTTCGACGCGCGGATCACCTCCCCCGTGATCGGATCCAGCGCCCGCAGCGGCGGGATGCCGTGACGGGCGAGGATGCGCGAGACCGTCCGAGCCGACATGCCCAGTCGCGCGGCGATCTCCTCACGCCCGATGCGCTCCCTCTGGCGCAGCTCGAGCACTGCCTCCTCGCGCCCGGGACTCGTACGCGTCGGGCTGGTGTACGGACGCGAGGAACGGTCGACCAGCCCAGCCTCGCCCTCGGCGCGGTAACGCTCGATCCAGCGCTTCACGCAACGACGTGAGACTCCCATCGCCGCGGCGATGTGCGCCTGCTTCCAGCCGGCTCGGGCACGTTCAATGATCAACCGCCTGCCATGAACGGTCAGACGGGCGTTAGCGTGGGCCATGGGACCTCCGTGTGCTTCGTGAAGACGTCAGATATCTCCACTAAGCCCGGAGGTCCTCCCCATTCACAATCCCAACGAGGGGACCAACCTCATGGCCGGGTACAGCTAGACGCGCGACGGCGGCAGACGTGATCCGAAATGTTGGTACAGGTAACATGCGAGAAATGCGCGGATCATACGGTGACGGCATGTCGTCCCCGGCCCTCGCCCTCGCGTCACGCCGGGTGTTCCTTGACGGCGGCTTCTCGGCCGCGACAGTCCTCGTTCGTGACGGCCTCATCGCGGGGATCGCTCCGTTCGACCCGGATGCCGCGCTCGTCCTCTCTGACGACGAAGTGCTTCTCCCGGGACTCGTCGACTCGCATGTGCACCTGAACGAACCGGGACGCACCGACTGGGAGGGGTTCGAAACCGGCACGGCTGCAGCAGCGGCGGGCGGCATCACGACGGTGGTTGACATGCCGCTGAACTCGCTGCCCGTCACCACGACCGTCGAGGCGCTCGCCGCTAAACGCGCAGCGACAGCCGGCAAGCTCGCCGTCGACGTCGCGTACTGGGGTGGCGCCGTGCCCGAGAACCTCGGGTCGCTGCATCCCCTGTTCGCGGCTGGGGTGGTCGGGGTGAAGTGCTTCCTCTCGCCCTCGGGGATCGACGAGTTCGGGCACCTGGATGCCGCGGACTTGGAGTCCGCGCTGACCGAGCTTGCCGCCTTCGACGGGTTGCTCATCGCTCACGCCGAAGACCCCGCCCACCTGCACGATGACCCGGCTATCGGCAGCAGCTATGCACGATTCCTCGCGAGCCGCCCGCCGATCAGCGAAGAGTCGGCGATCGCCGCTGTCGCCGCTGCCGCCGGCCGCACCGGCGCGCGCGCCCACATCGTGCACGTCTCCGATGGGCATGCGCTCGATGTCATCCGTGAGGCCAAGGCTGCCGGCATCCGGCTCACGGCCGAGACCTGCCCGCACTATCTGACTCTGCGTGCCGAGGACCTTCCCGACGGATCGGGCACCGTGAAGTGCTGCCCGCCCGTGCGTGACGGCCACAACCAGGACCTCCTCTGGGAGGGCCTGCTCGACGGAACGATCGATGCCGTCGTCAGCGATCACTCGCCCGCGACTCGGGATCTGAAGGAGCGCGAGGACGGTGACCTCGGCCTCGCGTGGGGCGGGATCTCCGGAGTGCAAACCGGGCTCCGGGCGGTATGGACCGAGGCATCCCGCCGCGGCATCCCGCTCGAAACCGTGATCCCGTGGTTCACGACCGGGCCTGCCGCGATCGCCGGCATCCGTAGCCGCGGCGTGATTCGGGAGGGTGCTCCCGCGCACCTGGTCGCGTTCGCGCCGGATGCGGCATCCGTCGTTCGCGCCGCCGACCTCGAATACCGCAACAAGCTCTCGCCCTGGGACGGTGCGCGGCTGCGCGGCTCCGTGCGCGCGACCTGGGTCCACGGGGAGACGGCGTACACCGCGAACCGGGGGATCACGGGCCGCCAAGGGCGTGAGATCCTGGCCACCGATCCCGCTTCGGACGAAGGAGCCCAATGACCAGCTTTCCCTTTCCGATCCTCCAGCCCGGTGTCGGCGAGATCGCCGGTGACCATTACCTGCGCTCCACGCCCGACACCGTGATGTGGGGGCGGCTGCCGTGCGTCACCGACACGGCGGTGCTCGAGGTCGCATCCGGCGAGACGGTGACGATCGACACGGTCAGCCACGAGGGCATCCTTGACGATCACGGCACCGACCCGGTTGCGTACTTCGGCAGTCACGGCATTCCCCGCGAGGCGGTGCTCGACGACGCCGTCGAGGTGGCCTCGGCGCTGTCTCGAAACCCCGACACCGATGGCCCGCATGTCGTGACCGGACCCATTCGGGTGACGGATGCCGAACCCGGAGACCTCCTCAAGATCACCGTGGTCAGCCTCGCACCCCGCGTGCCGTACGGCGTGATCTCGAACCGTCACGGCAAGGGAGCCCTGATCGGCGAACTGCCGCGCGGCGCGCACAACGTCAGCGTCTTCACTCCCGTCGAGGCGCGGCCCGAGGGCCTCGTGGGCGTGCTGCCGGTGACCGAGGGCGGCGAGGGTCGAATCGAGTTCCCGCTTGCACCCTTCCTCGGGATCATGGGGGTCGCGGTCTCCGACGACGAGCGCCCGCACTCGGTTCCCCCTGGGCCGCACGGCGGCAACATCGACATCAAGCTACTGACGGAAGGGTCGGTGCTCTACCTGCCGGTGCAGGTTGCCGGCGCTCTCGCGTACGTCGGTGACCCGCACTTCGCGCAGGGTGACGGTGAGGTCGCGCTCACGGCGCTCGAGGCATCCCTTCGCGCGACGCTGCAGTTCGAGGTCGTCCCGCGTGAGGTCGCGCTCGCCGAGTTCGGTGAGATCGTCGGTCCCCTCGTGCGCACCGACGAATACCTCGTTCCCACGGGCATGGATGTCGACCTCAACGTCGCGATGCGCAACGCCGTGCGCGCAGCCGTGAAGCTCATCGAGGCTCGTTGGGGCCTGGACGAACACCTCGCGTATGCATACCTGTCGGCCGCGACAGACTTCGACATCTCGCAGGTTGTGGACGTCGTGTGCGGTGTGCATGCGCGGATTCGTGAGGCCGACTTCGCGAAGCTGGACCGTGACTGACGTGACCGTGCCGGGTGGCTTTCCCGACGACATCCCCGCCGACCTGTTCACGGCTTTCGACGCCTATGAGCGGGCGATCCTCGCGAACGACCTCGACGCGCTGGATGCCGCATTCGCCCCCGGGGAGGGAACGATCCGCGCCGACGGCGCCGGCCTCCTGGTCGGCCACGACGCCATCAGCGCGTTCCGGGTCACCCGCGGCGGCGTTGCCCCGCGCACGATCGAGCGCCTCGAGTACCGGCCGCTCGGGCCTGACATCGCGCTGCTGGTCGCCGAGTCACGCTTCCACGGCGGCGGACGCGGCATCCAGACCCAGGTGTGGCAGCGCATCGATGGACAGTGGCTGATCACGGCGGCACACGTCACGCCCCGCACCCCGGCGTTCGACCGGTCGATCTGGCGTAGCGTCGGCGACCCGCTCTGGCAGGGCGCGTGGGAGGGGCCGCTCGCCGGCCTCACCGTGGCGGTGAAGGACCTGTTCGCCCTGACCGGCTTCCGCATCGGCGCCGGAAACCCCACCTACCTGCGCGAGGCGCGGGCAGAGAAGACCACGGCGCCTGCGCTTGCCGACCTGATCCGAGCCGGCGCGTCCGTGCGGGGTCTCGCGCGCACCGACGAGTTCGCGTACTCGATCGCCGGCGACAATGCCCACTACGGCACACCGCCGAACGCCGCCCTCCCCGGGGCGCTTCCGGGTGGCTCATCCAGCGGAGCGGCGAGCGCCGTCGCGCTGGGTCAAGCGGATGTCGGACTTGCCACCGACACCGCGGGATCCATCCGCGTGCCCGCGTCGTACCAGGGCCTCTGGGGGCTCCGCACGACCCACGGTCTCGTGCCGCGGCAGGGCGTTTTGCCCCTCGCGCAGAGCTTCGACACCGTCGGGTGGCTGACCCGCGACGGCGCGACTCTGCAGCGTGTGGCGGAGTGGTGCCTGAGCTACGACGGGTCTGATTCCACCGAGAGTGTCTACGGCGAGTCCGGGGATGACCTGCCGTGGCGCTTCCTCGTGCCCGATGAGGTCGTGGATGCCGCCGACACGGCGACCCGCGAAGCCTTCGACTCCCTCGTCGCGCGGCTCGCGGCATCCGATGATCCCCCGCGTCTGGCGCGGGTCGAGATCGGCGACCTCGACGAGTACGTTGCACCCTTCCGGACGGTGCAAGGCGCCGAGGCGTGGCGCAACAACGGCGAGTGGCTGCGTGAGCATCCCGGCGCAGTGGGACCGGCCGTCGCCGAGCGCTTTCGGCTTGCCGCGTCGGTCTCTCCCGCGGCGGAGGCCGACGCTCGCGGGGCGCTCGCCCCGCTGCGTGAGAGCCTGCACCACCTCGTTCGTGACGCCGTGCTGCTGCTGCCGACCGTCCCGGGCCCCGCGCCGGCACGCACTGCCGCTCCCGCCGAGATCGACGCCACGCGCCTCTCGACCCTGCGGATGACGACCCCCGCCGCCGTCGCGGGGTTGCCTGCGCTCTCGATCCCGCTGCTCACGGTGCGCTCGCCCCTCGGCCCCGCGCCCGTCGGGGTGTGCCTGATCTCGCGCGCGGGCACCGATATCGCCCTTGTTCGCCTGGCCCGGCGGCTTGCGGCTCTCGTCGCGACCGACCCGGCCGAAAGGACCCTGACATGACCGACCAACCCCTGTCGACCATCCCCGGACCGATCGACCCGCCGCGCCGGCTCCTCATGGGCCCCGGGCCCGTGGATGCCTACCCCGGCGTGCTGCGCGCGATGTCGGCGCCGCTGGTCGGCCAGTACGACCCGTTCATGACGGCGACGATGACCGAGACCCAGGAGCTGTACCGCGGCGTCTGGGGCACGACCAACGACGCGACACTGCTGATCGACGGCACCTCGCGCGCGGGGATCGAGGCGGCGATCCTCTCGCTCATTCGTCCGGGGGACCGTGTGCTCGTCCCCATCTTCGGGCGGTTCGGGCACCTGCTCGCCGAGATCTCCGAGCGGGCGTTGGCCGAGGTGCACACGATCGAGACGGAATGGGGGCAGGTCTTCACGCCCTCAGCGATCGAGGAAGCGGTGGTTCGGGTCAAGCCCACCCTCCTCGCCCTCGTGCAGGGTGACACGTCCACGACGATGCTGCAGCCCCTCGATGAGATCGGCGAGATCTGCGCCCGCCACGGCGTGCTGTTCTACTCCGACGCGACCGCGTCCCTCGGCGGCAACCCGTTCGAGGCCGACGCGTGGGGGCTGGATGCCGCGACCGCGGGCCTGCAGAAATGCCTCGGCGGACCCTCGGGGTCGGCGCCGATCACTCTCAGTGACCGCGCCGTCGAGGTGATCTCGTCGCGCAAGAAGGTGGAGGCCGGCATCCGGGAACCCGGTGACCCGTCGTCGCCGGACTTCGTGCGCTCCAACTACTTCGATCTCGGCATGATCTTGGACTACTGGGGGCCACGGCGCCTGAACCACCACACCGAGGCGACCTCGATGCTCTACGCCGCTCGCGAGTGCGCGCGCCTGCTGCTGCTCGAGGGCCGGGATGCCGTCATCGCCCGTCACCGCCGGGTGGGGGCGGCGATGCTCGCCGGTGTTGAGGCGATGGGCCTGCGGGTCTTCGGCGACGTCTCGCACAAGATGAGCAACGTCGTCGCGGTCTACATCCCCGAGGGTGTGCCGGGCGACACGGCGCGCGCCGCGATGCTCGAGGACTTCGGGATCGAAATCGGCACTTCGTTCGGGCCGCTGCACGGCAAGGTCTGGCGGATCGGCACGATGGGCTACAACGCGCGTCCGGATGCCGTGCTGCAGACCCTCGTCGCGCTCGAGGCAGTGCTCCGCCGATTCGGCGCGGCAGTGCCTGCCGGTGCCGGTGCGGATGCCGCATCCGACGCTCTGGCGGTCGGCTGACCCATGCCTTTGCTCGAAGCATCCCCCGACCGCATCGCGGCCGCCGCCCGTCGGGTGATGGCCCGCTGCGACGAACTCGCGCGGGTGAGCGCTCAGTCGGGGGCGATCGAGCGTGTGTATCTCTCACCCGAGCACGCCCGGGTCAATCGGCTCGCGGCCGAATGGATGCGTGAGGTGGGCCTGCGAACCTGGCAGGACGCCGCGGGAAACCAGCTCGGACGCATCGAGCGCAGCGCCGATCCTGACCCCGCGGCGCCGGCGCTCATGATCGGTTCGCACCTGGACACCGTCAAGGATGCGGGGCGTTTCGACGGCATCATCGGCGTGCTCATGGCCCTCGAAGTCGTTCGGCTCCTGCGCCAGGAGAGTGACGGGGTCTCGCGGGTGCCTCTGCCGTTCGCCGTCGAGGTCGCTGCCTTCTCGGATGAAGAGGGCACGCGCTTCGGCAAGGCCCTCCTGGGGTCCTCGGCGGTTGCGGGAACGTGGAATGACGCCTGGTGGACGCTGGCCGATGAGGACGGCGTGACGCTGCGGCAGGCGTTCCTCGAGTTCGGACTCGACCCGGGACGGATCGGCGAAGCCGCGCGGCGACCCGATCACCTCGTCGCCTATCTCGAGGCGCACATCGAACAGGGCCCCGAGCTCGATCGCGCCGGCGAGCCGCTCGCCGTCGTGTCCTCGATCGCCAGCGCCCGCCGCTTCCAGCTCACGGTCGAGGGCGAAGCCCGCCACGCCGGCGGCACTCCCTACGACATGCGCCGGGATGCGCTGCTCGGCGCGAGCGAGGCGGCCCTCGCTGTGGAACGCATCTGCCGCAGCCAGCACCACATCATCGGGACGGTCGGCCAGCTCGAGGCATTCCCCGGCGCGGTCAACGTCGTCCCCGGCGAGGCTCACCTGAGCGTCGACCTGCGCGGCGAGCTCGACGGCGAACGAGACCGGGTCTGGGACGAGATCAGCCGCGAGCTCGACGACATCATGGGCCGCCGGGGATTGCGTTGGCAGGCGCGGGAGGTGCACAACGCCCCGGCGGTCCGGTGCGGTCTGCTGCTGCAGGACGTCGTGCGCGAGGGCATCGTCCACGCCGTGGAGCGCCGCAGCGACGAGCCGCCTGTCATCTTCAGTCGCGCAGGCCACGACGCCATGGCGATCGGCTCGATCACGGATGTCGGGATGCTGTTCCTGCGGAACCCCGACGGCGTGAGTCACCACCCCGACGAAGCGGTTTCGGCCGCAGACGTTGCCCTCGGCATCCGTGCCCTCACCGAATCCGTGCTCCAGCTGGCAGCCGACCGTCTCTGACGTGCGGAGCATTACGTTCGGTCGCGCCTTGTTGTGGGTCCCGTGAGCATGCACCCGCACATCGGCGCGACTGAACTTCGTCGGGCGGTCGTTCGGGTGGTGTCCCCTGGTTCGGTCGCGCCTCGTTGCGGGTCTGTCGGGTGTCACCCCGCATTTCGGCGCGACTGAAGCTGGGCCAGCATTTTCGGTCGCGCCTTCGTGCGGGTCCCGTGAGCGTGCACCCGCATTTCGGCGCGACTGAAGCGAAGGTCACCACGCTTCTTGTTTCTCCTCGCCGCACGAGACCTGGGCCGACTCTTCGTTCGGTCGCGCCTTGTTGTGGGTCCCGTCGGTGCAACCTCGCACTTCGGCGCGACTGAATTTCGTGGCGAGGTCGTTGGGGTGGTTGCCCCACAGTTCGGTCGCGCCTTGTTGTGGGTAGCTCCGGTGCCATCTGCATTTGGGCGCGACCGAAGAAGCGCGATTGAGTAGACCCGTCATCGGGCAGCGTCGATGGCGCGACGGATGCGGGCCACGAGAAGCTCGGGTGTTCCGAAGAGGTCTGACTGTGTCACTCGCATGACGCGCCAGCCGAGTTCGATCAAGCGCTCCATCCGCGCAATGTCCTTTGCCCACTGCACGGGGTCGGTGAGGTGGTGCTCGCCCTCGTACTCCAGCGCAAGCCGGATGCGGGGAAGCGCGAAGTCGACCTGCGCGATCCACACACCTCCGTCCAATACATCGAAGTTCGGCAAGAACCCACCGAGGCCAGCCCGACCGAGCAGAAGACGCATCAGGGTCTCCGGACGCGACCGCGATCGGGGGTGAGCCAGGGGCAAGGCGTTACGAAGAACATCACCGCCGATCCGCCGACCAGCGTCAGCGGCGGCCTCGAGTTCAGCGAGCCCGGCAAGCGGCGGCGGATCGTCCGGATGCATCTGCTCGCGAATGATCGCGTCCGCCGCGACGACGGCATCATCGACCCACTGGTAGTGGGAAGACAGCATCGCCCAGGTCGACGCCGGTGATGACACGGCGACTCCCAGCACCGGATGCTGCACCAGCTCGCACATCCACGGTCGCAGTGCGTGCCCGCGCACGCCTCGTCCGGCCGGTGCGCGACGCGGCCAGATCACTGAGACGTCAAGAACTCCCGCGCGCAGCATCCGTCGCGGAAGCGGCACGCCCCAGGCGACCGCGGCGGAGATATGACTGAAGAACTCGTGCTCGGTCATCCGCTGCGCGTAGGCGTCCAGCGACTCGAGCAGAAGCGACTCGCCACGGTCGGGGCTGTCGGCGGGGGGCTCGAGGCGCTGCCGCCGAACCGCGCGGAACGGCATCTCAAGGTCGGATGCCCGAAGCCGAGACGACGTCACACCACGTTCGCGGGCGCGCTGGACGGAGAACGTTCGTCCGAGGTCTGCGGGAAGCTCTCGGGGCTGCACTCCTCCACCGTGAACGCGCGGCGCTTGCCGAGCGGACGCTGGGACAGAACCGGGGACAACTGCCCGTCGGCGCCAGCGGGGGAGGAGCCGCCGGCCGCGACATCCGTCACGATGCTCGCGGGGTTTGGACGGGTCACCTTTCGTTCGGTCGCGCCATATTGCGGGTTCTGGGGAAGGGCACTCGCAACAAGGCGCGACTGAACTGAGCTGCACGCACGAGAAGGTGCGACCCTGTCCGGTTCGGTCGCGCCGTGAGGTCGGACTTGGCACACAGCACCCGCAATATGACGCGACTGAACAGAGAGGGCTGGCGGATCGAGGTCCAAAGCGCGCGGGAGCCCCTGGCGTAGCAGCAGCGAAACATGGGAGCGGTAGCGTTGCGAGACCCTCGCACCACCGGAGAACTTATGGCATCCCTGCTCGTTATCAACGCTCGTCTTATTACGGTCGCCGCCGGCGCCGACGACCTCGGCTACCTCGATGAGGGCTGGATGCTGGTCGAAGACGGCATCATCGCCGCGACCGGAGCAGGTCAGCCTCCCGCGGGCACGACCGCCGACGAGACCCTCGACGTCGCCGGCGCGTTTGTTGCGCCCGGGTTCATCTCCAGCCACAGCCACCTGTTCACGAGCGGTCTGCGCGGGCTCGGCGCGAACGAGACCCTCTACGGCTGGTGCGACTCGATGCTCGGGTTCACCGCGAACCTCAGCCCCGACGACATGTACTGGTCGACCCTGCACGGGTCGCTCGACTTCCTCGCGAACGGCGTCACGACCGCCTACAACTTCACCGATCCGCTGCAGGCGTGGGAGTCGATGGTCGACGGCAAGCGCCTCGGCGGCAACGCACCGCTGCGGCCCGTCGAGTACCACACGCGTCAGGCCGACGGATGCCGCGACGCCGGCCTCCGGTTCGTCGACGCGATCGGCATGGATGTCTCCACCGGCACCGATGACGAGATCTTCGACCGCTTCGCCGCGGAGGTAGCGCACACCCGCGCCATGGACCCCGCGCTCGCGCTCGGCGCCTCGATCATGGGCCAGGTGCAGTGGTCGCCGCGCCCCGAGGCAGCCGAGCTCGAGGTCGAAGCGATGCGCCGGTTCGGCGTGACCAACCAGGCCCACTTCCTCGAGTCTCCCGAAGCGGTTCCGGTGCAGCAGGCCAAGTTCGCGATGTATCGGGATGCCGGAGCGCTCGGCCCCGACATGATGTTCGGCCACTTCATCCAGACGACTCCCGAGATCATCCGGGCCACCGCCGAGGGCGGCGCGTCGATGTCGTGGCAGCCGGCGTCCAACGGACGCCTCGCGTCGGGCGTCGCGCTCGTTCCCGAGATGCTCGAGCTCGGCATCCGTGTCGGGATGGGCCTCGACGACCAGGCCTGCACCGACCTCGCCGACCCGTGGGGCAACATGCGTGCGGGGATCTTCATGCAGCGCGCCCGCACCAAGGACCCGCTGTCGATGACGCCCGAGACGGTGCTGCGCCTGCACACCCTCGGTGGCGCCGAGATCTTGGGCGTCGCCGACCGGGTCGGCAGCCTCGAGGTCGGCAAGTTCGCCGACTTCGTCGTCGTCGACCCACGGATGCCGGATGTCGGACCGCTCTGGCACCCGGTGCGCACCTACGTGCTGTCGATGAGCCTGCGCAACCTGAAGCAGGTCTATGTCGGCGGGGCGCTCGCGAGCGAGAACGGCGTCTCGACCAACCCCCTGGCTGCCGAGGCGTCAGCCCGCGTGCACACCGACCTGCCGGCGCGCGCAGCGCAGTTCGGCCACCCGCGCTGAGTCACGCGCGCTGGGCCGACGCACAGGGGACGCACATCGTCGCCGTCGGCCTGACCTCGAGCCGCGCCGCCGGAATCGGCTGCCCGCACCTGACGCAGATGCCATAGGTGCCCGCGTCCACGCGCGCCAGCGCATCGACCACCGCCGCGTGGTCGCGCAGGGCCGCATCCCGAAGCGCCTCGACCCGCTGCCACTCGCCCGAGAGCGTCGAGCCTTCGGGGTCGTGCTCGTCATCGGCAGTCGCGGCAGCGCGGTCGGCGCGCAGCGATGCGGCGTCAGCGTCCAGCCGCGCGAGCTGATCATCCAGCCCGCGCAGGCGCTCGGTCAGCACGGTGCGGTTCACGTCCCGAGGCTACGCCCCGCCACCGACGTCCGGGCCGGCGTTCTGCTCGAGACGGCTGTCGCAATCTCGAAGAAACACCCGGATGATAGGCAGGAGTCCGGGAGGTGAGCATGCGAGAGATTCTTGGTCCGGCCGCGGCCTGGGTCGCCGAGGAGCGTCAGTTCGCGCTCGCGGTGCTCGTCTCGGCGCAGGCGAGCTCGCCGCGCGAACTCGGCGCGGCGATGATCGTGGATGCCGACGGCGTCGTCTTCGGCAACGTTTCGGCCGGCTGCGTCGACGGTGACGTGCACGATCTGTGCCTCCAGGCGATCGAGTCCGGCGAATCGACCCGCGTTCGCTACGGCATCTCCGATGAGACCGCGTTCGAGGCGGGCCTTAGCTGCGGCGGCGTCATCGACGTGCTCGTCCTCCCTGTCCTCCGCGGCACGTCGGCCGCGGCAGCGATCGCCGACCTCCGCGCCGCGATCCTTCGTCGCGAACCGTGCGCGCTCGGCGTCGTCACTGCCGGGCGCAGCCGCGGCACCCTCGTCCTCGCTCGAGAGGGCGCGGATGCCGAGACCGACGTCCCCGCGACGGCCGATCCCGGCATCCGCTCCGCACTCACCGCTGACCTCGAGCGCCTCCGCACCGATGCCCACGCGCTCACGCTGCGCTACGGAACCGACGTCGACGCGATGGAGGTGCTCGGCCTGCCGTTTCCCCACGCGCCGCGCCTGATCATCATCGGTGCCGTCGAGTTCTCGGTCGCGCTGAGCAGGCTCGGGGCGGCATCCGGATTCGAGGTCACGGTCTGCGACCCGCGGGAGGCCTTCGCTTCGCCCGCGCGTTTCCCCGACGCCCACGAGGTCGTGCACGAATGGCCGCACGACTACCTCGCGCGCACGCCGATCGATGCGCGCACCGCGATCTGCGTGCTCACGCATGATCCTCGGTTCGACGTCCCCGCGCTCGCTGTCGCGCTGCGCAGCCCGGCTGGGTATGTGGGTGCGATGGGCAGCAGGCGCACGCACGACGACCGAGCTCGCCGACTCACCGACGCGGGGCTGACGGATGCCGAAACCCAGCGACTCCGCTCGCCGATCGGCCTGGCACTCGGGGGTCGCACCCCTGAGGAGACCGCGCTGTCGATCCTGGCCGAGATCGTCATGGTGCGGTCGGGGGGACGCGGCGGTGCTCTGCGAGACACGACCGGTCCGGTGCATCCCGCAGTGTCGACCCCTCGCGAGCTGACGGTGCAGCCGGGCGCAGAAGAGGGCATCTCCTGTGCCCCCGGCGCCGGCGTTCCGCGCTGACCGCGCCGCCCGCTTTGCGGGATCCGACGCTCGTCGCATCCGACATTCGGTAACGCAGACGAAACAGTCCGGCGAGTGTTCATGAAATCTACATCTCATAGCGTCGGACTCGACGACCCGACGAGTCCCGCAGTCGCGCGTCACCGAGTGTCCCATTCACCCGCGATCAGGAGACGCAGCAAACATGACATCTCTTTCCTCTCGAATCGTGCGCCGGTCAGCCATGGCCGTCGCAGCCGTCGCCGTGTCGGCGCTCGCCCTGAGCGCCTGCGCCAGCGGTGGCGAGTCCACCCCGGCTGAGTCCACCAGCGGCGACGCTGCGGAGGGCTTCGGCACGCTTGCCGTTCAGCTCAGCTGGATCAAGAATGAAGAGTTCGCCGGCGACTTCTTCGCCATGGAGAACGGTTACTACACCGAGGCCGGGTTCGACGAGGTCACCCTCACGCCTGGTCCGACGACCGGTGCCGCCGAGCTCATCTCGGGCACGGCTGACATCGCCTTCTCGGACGCGGTCTCGATCGGCTCAGTCGTGGCAGCCGAGGGCGCCCCGCTGAAGATCATCGGCTCGGTCTACCAGAAGAACCCGTTCACGATCCTCTCGCTGGCTGACGGCGGCAACATCACCACGCCCGAAGACCTCAAGGGCAAGAAGATCGGTGTTCAGGACTCCAACACCGCGCTGTTCAAGGCTCTGCTCGCCGCCAACGGCATCGACGAGTCCGAACTCGAGATCGTGCCCGTGCAGTACGACCCGGCACCGCTGACCAACGGCGAGGTCGATGGCTTCATGGCGTACCTGACCAACGAGTCGATCACCGTCGCCGCAGCCGGCTTCGAGGTCGCCAACCTGCCGTTCGCGGACAACGGTCTGCCGTTCGTTGCCGAGACCATTACGACGACTGACGACATGATCGCCAACGACCGCGAGAAGCTCAAGGCGTACCTGGTCGCTGAGATCAAGGGCTGGACCGATGCGGTCAACGACCCCGAAGAGGGCGCTCGCCTGGCATACGAGATCTACGGAGCAGACCTCGACCTGAACCCCGAGAACTCGATCGCTGGGTCCATCGCTCAGTCCGAGGAGCTCGTCGTCTCGGCTGACACCGAGGAGTTCGGCCTCTTCTGGATCACTCCGGAACTGCAGGAAGCGACCATCGCGAGCCTCGCCGGTGCCGGTATCACCCTCACCGCAGCCGACCTGTTCGACCTGTCGCTGCTCGAAGAGGTCTACGCCGAGAACCCCGACCTGGTCGCCTACGCGGGCTGATCAGAAACACGCAAGGAGAATCCATCGTGACCGAACCCACCGCATCCGGTTCAGTACTCACGACGGGCTCTGCAACGACCGGTGCCCAGGGCGAGTCCCTGGGCACCGGCCTGCAGATCTCCGGACTGAACAAGGTCTTCACCACCGGAAGAAAGACCGTCACGGCGCTCCAAGACGCCAACCTACACACCGAGCAGGGCACCTTCCTGTCCCTCCTCGGACCCTCAGGATGCGGAAAGTCGACGATCCTGCGCATCCTCGCCGGTCTCGAGCAGCCCACCAGCGGCACGACCCGCGTGGACGGGAAGAGCCCGAAAGAGTTGCGCAAAGAGAACAAGCTCGGCATCGCCTTCCAGGACTCGGCACTGCTTCCCTGGCGCAGCGTGGTCTCCAACATCCGTCTCCCCTTCGAGATCGCTGGCGCGTCGGTCGACAAGGCGTATGTCGACGAGATGATCGCCCTCGTGGGACTCAAGGGCTTCGAGAAAGCCAAGCCTGCGCAGTTGTCGGGTGGCATGCGGCAGCGTGTGTCCATCGCGCGATCGCTGATCATGAAGCCCGAGGTGCTGCTCTTCGACGAGCCCTTCGGCGCGCTGGACGACATGACGCGCCAGAAGCTCAACCTCGAGCTCCTGCGCATCTGGACTGAGAAGCCCGCGACGACACTGCTGGTGACGCACGGCATCTCGGAGGCGATCTTCCTCTCTGACCAGGTGGCAGTCATGAGCCCGCGCCCGGGCCGGATCAAGGAGGTCATGACGATCGACCTCCCGCGCCCCCGTACCCCCGAGATGATGCGCACCCCCGAATTCCACGCCTACGTCGACCAGGCATCCGAGCTGCTGTTCGGTGTCGGAGGAGCAGCGGCGGATGACCACTGAGAGCCCCACGCGCGGTCGCGCGATCGAGTGGGAAGACTTCCGTCTCCCGCCGTGGCTGATCGGTGTCATCGGCGGTATCGGCATCATCCTGCTGTGGTGGATCCTCGCTGCCACCGTGTTCTCCAATGTCGGTCCCTCGGGTGCCAGCGCGATTCCCACCCCGTTCCAGGTCGTTCAGATCATGGTCGAGACGGGCCCGCAGTACTACCTCAACAACTTCGCCGTCACTCTCGCTGAGGCCGGTATCGGCTACCTGTGGGGGAACGGCCTGGCGCTTCTGCTTTCGGGGTTCGTGCTTCTCGTCCCTCGACTCGAGGGGGTCGCCATGCAGCTCGCAATCCTCACGTACTGCATCCCGATCGTTGCGATCGGCATGCTCGCGGTCATCGTCATCACCCCTCCCAAGGTCGGTGAGCCCAGTGGCACAGCTATCGTGCTGGCCGCGCTCTCGGTGTTCTTCACGACGGTCGTCGGCGCGCTTCTCGGCCTCAAGTCAGCTGACAAGTCGAGCCTTGACCTGGTCACGGTCTACGGCGGATCGAAGTTCACACAGCTCATCAAGGTGCGGCTGATCGCGGCCCTTCCCGCGACGCTCAGCGCGCTGCAGATCGCTGTTCCCGCTGCCTTCCTCGGTGCCGTCCTCGGTGAGTTCTTCGGCAAGATCGAGGTCGGGGTGGGGCTCGCGATGATCCTCGCGCAGCAGGCGTCGAACGGGCCACAGGTATGGGCGCTGGCGCTTCTGAGCGGGGGCGTCGCGCTTCTCGGTTTCGCGCTCGTCGGGTGGATCGCCAAGGCGATCGCCCCCTGGTCGAAGGGACGTTGACGATGGCGCAGATCACGCTCACCGGAGCCACCGACATCCAGGCGGAAACAGCGAAGCTCACCGCCAAGCTGCGCACCCAATCCACCCGCGCCGTACTGCGTGCGCTCGGCTGGTCGACGCTCACCCTCGTGCTCACCATCGTCGCCGTTCTGGTGATCTGGGTGGGCCTGCTGTGGGCTCTTCAGCTCTCGCCCCTGATCGCCAAGGGGCCTATCGACGTCTGGAACTGGCTGTTCACCGTTCCGGCTGCCGAGGCCAACCGCACGATGTTGCTGGGGAACCTCATGGTCACGCTGGGCGACGCCGCGATCGGCTTCGTCGCAGGCCTCGTCGTCGCTCTCCTTGCCGCCCTCGCGTTCGAGCTGAACAAGGGCATCGAACACGCCCTCATGCCGGTGGCGATGCTCCTGCGTTCGGTGCCGCTGATCGCGATGGCTCCGGTCATCATCCTGATCTTCGGTCGCGACTTCTGGACGGTAGCCGTCATCGGTGGCATCGTCGTTCTCTTCCCGGCTCTCGTGAACATTTCGTTCGGACTCAAGTCCGCGCCGCCGATGATGAACGACCTCGTGGATGTCTACGGCGGCGGAGCGTTGACGAAGCTTCGCAAGGTGGCGTTCCCCTCCTCACTTCCCGCCTTCTTCGCCGCGGTGCGCATCTCGGTTCCCGGTGCCATCACCGGAGCCCTGCTCGCAGAATGGCTCGCGGTCGGCGGCGGAATCGGTGGCTCGATCGGCGGATTCGTCCCGCAGGCGCAATTCGCGGCACTGTGGGCATCGGTTGTGGCGGTCACCGGCGCATCCCTGGTGCTCTACAACCTCATCCAGATCGTCGAAGATGTCGTGCTGGCGCGTATGGCGATGCATCCGCAGAAGGGCGTTTGAGCGCACCATGGCACCGTCTGAGCTGGCGAGCTTTGCCCGCGGGCTTCCCAAGGCCGAGCTGCACCTGCACCTGGAGGGCACACTCGAGCCCGACATGATGTTCGCGCTCGCGCAGCGCAACGGGCTGACCCTGCCCTACAGCGATGTCGCAGCGGTGAAGGCTGCCTATGACTTCACTGACCTGACGAGCTTTCTGGCGGTCTACTACCCGGCGATGGGTGTGCTCCAGACCGCGGATGACTTCCATGACCTTGCCTGGGCGTACCTGCTTCGGGCGAAGGAGCAGGGCGTCGTGCACGCCGAGCTGTTCTTCGATCCGCAGGCGCACACCGGTCGCGGCATCCCGTTCGCGACCGTGATCGGCGGCTATCGCCGCGCGGTCGTGCGGGCTCAGGCCGAGCTCGGGATCTCGGCCGAGCTGATCCTGTGCTTCCTGCGGGACCTCTCGGCCGAGCACGCGATGTCGACGCTGCTCGAGGCACTGCCGTACCGTCACTGGATCGTCGGCGTGGGCCTTGACTCCGATGAGCGCGACAACCCGCCCGCGAAGTTCGCCGCGGTCTTTGAGAGGGCGCGCGCTGAGGGGTTCCTGGTCACGATGCACTGCGACATCGACCAGCCAGGGTCCATCGACCACATCCGTCAGGCGCTCGAGTTCGGCGTCGACCGGATCGACCACGGCACCAACATCGTCGAAGATCCCGACCTCGTCGCTCTCGTGGTCGAACGCGGGATCGGGCTGACCTGCTGCCCGGTGTCCAACTCTTTCGTCACCGAGCAGATGAAATCCGACGAGATCATCTCGCTGCTGCGCGCAGGCGTCCGCGTGACCATCAACTCCGACGACCCGGCCTACTTCGGCG
The DNA here is from genome assembly GCF_020781975.1 of Microbacterium schleiferi. GTDB lineage: Bacteria > Actinomycetota > Actinomycetes > Actinomycetales > Microbacteriaceae > Microbacterium. The sequence goes on along the minus strand of NZ_JAJGNI010000012.1, from coordinate 13,790 downwards.
GTTACGTCGGTGACAACTACGTGGCGCTCGCCGAGCAGGCGGGGCTCTCGGCATCCGATCTGGTCGAGCTTGCCCGCAACTCGTTCCACGCCTCGTGGCTCACCCCCGCGCGCCGATCCGCCTACCTCGAGCTGGTGGACGAGTACGCGATCGCGGCCGGGGTACGCTCGGCCGCATGAGCGTGCCCGACGGTCTCGACGAGCGTGCCGCAGGCGCTCGCCTGGGAAGCCACATCCGGATGCTGCGCAAGACCCGCGGGCTGACCCTCGTGCAACTGGCCGAGCGCACTGAGCTCTCGCATCCGTTCCTCAGCCAGCTCGAGCGCGGGCTCGCGCAGCCGAGCCTGGGGTCCCTGCGCCGTATCGCGATCGCGCTCGAGACCAGTCCCATCGAGCTCATCGCCGCCGCTGACGCACCGGAGGAGTCCGGATCATTCGTCGAGGTCAGCCGCCCCGGCGAGGGGGAGATCCCCGACGGTTTCGCCTCGGGAACGGCACGGATGCTGGCGCAGCGCGCGCGCACGTTCCACCCGATGGAGGTCGTGGCAGACAGCCTCGAGCCGGGTGAGCGATTCGTCCACGCCGAAGACGAGTTTCTGTATGTGATCGAAGGCCAGGTGCGCATCGAACTCGGCGATCAGACGTGCGATCTCGAGCCGGGGGCATCGGTCTACTACACCGGCGGCACCACCCACCGGTGGTGGTCGGCCGACGGGAAGCCGTATCGACTGCTCGTCGTGAAACAGGTTCCGGGGCGATCCCCGCCTCGCGCTTCCGGAGAGGTGACCGCGTGATCTCGTACGCCGACTATCTGCGCCTGCTGCCCAAGACCGAGTTGCACTGCCACTTCGCGTCGACGATGAGCGCCGAACTGTTCATCGAACTGGCAGCCAAGCACGGAGTCGAGCTGCCGACCACCGACCCTGACGAGCTGTTCGACTTCGCTCACCTGGTCGACTTTCTGGTCGCATTCCGTTTCGCGCATGATGTGCTGCGCGATCCCGAAGACTTCGAGCGTGTCGCCTATGCCGGTGTCGCCGAAGCCGTCGCCGACGGCAATCTGCGCTATCGCGAGTACTACGTCAACCCGCAGTACTTCGCCGACCGGGGCCTCGACTACACCGACGTGATCGACCCGATCATCGCGGGACTTGCCCGGGCCGAGAAGGACTTCGGCGTCGGGTTCCGGGTCGTCGTCGCGATCAATCGGCGAGCTGACGCGGCATCCGCTGTCGACCTCGTGCGCGAGATGATCGCGCATCCGCGCCCCGAGGTGGTGGGGCTCGGTCAGGACGATCTGACCCCCGAGAACACGGAAGATCCGGGACGGTTCGTCGAGGCTTACGAACTGGCTCGCGAGCACGGCTTTTTGTTGACGGCGCACGTCGGTGAGACCGACCATGCGACCCCGGATGCCGTCCGCGTCGCCATCGAAGAACTGGGCTGCGACCGGCTCGACCATGGGTATCGCATTGTGGACGACCCGGAGATCGTCGCGCTGGCCCGCGACCGCGGTATCGGGTTCGCTGCGACGCCGCTGTCGACGACGATCTGCTCGGGGTGGACGATCGACACCGATCACCGCATCCGTCGCATGATCGATGCGGGGCTCGCGGTGAACGTCTCGACCGACGACGCGATGTTCTTTCGCACCGACATCGGCCGGGAGTACACCGAGGGGCTCCGCCTCATGGGGGTGACGGCAGACGAAGCCAAGCAGATCGCCCTCAACGGCATCGATGCGGCCTTCTGCGACGACGCTCAGAAGGCGCGGTTACGGGCGGACTTCCGCGCTGCCTTCCGGGCGCTGGATGCCGCTCTGGAACCTTAGGCAGCCCAGCGGATAGACGAGGCCTGGTCGTTCATGGCGCTTCCGACATACGACGAGTTCGTGTAGTAGCCGTAGGACGATCCGCCGTAGTTCGTGTTCGCGAAGATGGCTGTCCGGCAGTTTGAGTACGACCGGAACGATGAGATCCGGTTGTCCCAGCCGATCGAGCCGAGGTTCGTGTAGCCGTGTGAGTACCCGTAGCATCCGTTTTGGCTGACGCTGGCGACGTACGAGGCACCGTCGTAGCCGGAGTTCTCGTAGAAGATCCCGATGACGGTGCTCGCGAGAGCGACGACCCCCGCGCGGGCATCGCGCGTGGCCTGCCGCTTGACGTCCGATCCCACCGCGCCGTCGGGAGTCGAGATCGCGATGCCGTAGGCGTCGTAGACGGCATTCGCGAGGTCGGCGGATGCCGCGACACACAGCGATCGTCCGGTGTCGAGCTCTTGCCAGCAGCTCTGGGTGCGGTCGGGGGTGCTGGCGCTGGCGGCAGATGCGGTGAGGGCTACGCTGCCCAACACGAACAGGGCGGTGGCGACGGCGCCAAGTGACTTTCTCATGTCGGTGGCTCTTTCTCGGGTGCGACGGATGATGGAGCCAGGTTCCCAGGAATTGCGGTCGGCGCACCAGAGCGCTTTTCGCTGTTGAGGCCGGACCTCTCCCGCACCACCAGCGAATGGGAACCCGCCGCGGGGGAGAATAGGACGCGTTTGATCGGTGCGCATCGTCGGAAGGAGCCTCGAGTGGTCGATTCCGCACAGGCCTTCCCCAGTGCGTGGGGACGCTGGTCGGGCGACTACCCCCGTGACGACACCGCCCTCCTCGACCGGCTGCGAGCCGGCGACGATTCAGCGCTGAGTGCGCTGCACGAACGGCATGTGCGCGTGGTGCACGGCATCGTCACCGACCTCGTTGCGGCACAGCCCGACGCCGAGGAGGTGACCCACGACGCGTTCTTGACGCTCTGGCGCAAGAGCCGGCGGATCACGTTCGTCGGCGCCTCATGCTTGCCTTGGCTGGTGGTGACAGCCGATACTCGTGCCAGGGAACTCGCGCACCCTGACCGGTCTAGCCGGAGACACCGCGCCGCCGTCGACACGCTAGATCGCGCGGGTGAGCTCGCCGATTCTCGGGGGTCGGATGGATGGCGGGAAGTTCAGCGGATCGTCGCGACGCTGAGCTGGCCCGATCGGGAGGTATTTCGGCTCTGCGCCGTCGACGGGCTCAGCTATCGACAGGCCGTACGGCGGGTGTCGGACTCTGTGGGGGATCGGAGGGGGCGATGACGGCAACGGGGCCGGACTTCGACCGGATGCGGACAGTGCTCATGCACGACGTCCAGCGTCTTCGTGTGCGGTCCCGCGTCCGCAAGAAGGTCGGCGTCTTCGTGGGAGCCGGTGTGCTCGTTGCCGCGACCACCGCGGGGACGCTGCTCGCCCTGGCTTCAACGGAGTTGCGTCAGAACTCGGCATCCTGCTTCGAGGCGGCATCCCTCGACAGCGTCGTGCAACAGGTGGGCGACCCCTCGGCTGCGGGGGAAGATCGGGTCTCTCGGGCGATCGACCTCTGCGCATCCGTCTGGAGCATCGGCCTCATCGGTGCCGGGCTCGACGGGCCCCCACCGAACGACGGGCAGACCTACCCGGTGCCAGACCTGTTCGTCTGCGTACAGCGGGATGACACGCTAGCGGTGTTTCCCGAGACCGCGGGCGTGACCTGCGACGACCTCGGACTTCGGGCGGCCGACTGACTCGACCGAGCGCGCGTCAGGCTTCTTCGGTCGCGCCTTCGCGCGGGCCTAGGCCGCCGCAACCCGCACCACGGCGCGACCGACCGTAGAGCCGAGCTTCTTCGGTCGCGTCTTCGCGCGGGTCTGGGGCGCCGCTACCCGCACTACGGCGCGACCGAGCGCGCGTCAGGACTTGGATCCGGTGAGTGCGAGCGCGCCGCCGAGGCCGATCATCATGACGCCGCCGGTGGCCGACAGGGTCGAGATGCGTCGGGGTGAGCGAGCGAACCATGCGCGTGCGGTGCCCGCGGCAAGGGCCCAGATGCTGTCGGATGCCAGCGCGATCGCCTCGAACACGAGACCGAGTAGAAGAAGCTGCAGCCAGACCGGGCCCGCCGTCGGATCGACGAACTGCGGGAGCACCGCGACGAAGAACGCAATCGTCTTCGGGTTGGTGAGTCCGACGATGAACCCTTCGGCGAGAAGGCGGCGGGCCCGGGTCGGCCGCTGCTGGATGCCGGGGATGTGCGCGTGCCGATGGCGGATTGCCTGGATGCCGAGGTAGACGAGGTAGAGAGCGCCGGCGATCTTGATCACGGTGAACGCCACGACCGAGGAAGCGACGATCGCCCCAACACCGAACGCGACGGCGATGACCGCGGGGACCGTGCCGAGTGCATTGCCGACGACGCTCAGCACGCCCGCGCGGCGGCCGAGCGCAATCGCGCGGCCGATGACGAACAACACGCTGGGGCCGGGGATCACGATGATCACCAACGACGTGAGCATGAACGCCACCAGGTTCTCGATCGGGATCATGAACGAACGTTAGCGGGTCGGTGTTTCGGGCGGAGTACGCTCGCGCCAAGGCGGTGCGAGGCCGGAGGGGGCAGGATGTCGGCATCCGACGAGCGGGAGCAGCTGGCGGCGCGGATCCGCGGGATGATCACGGATGTCGACGTCCGCGAGATGCGCATGTTCGGGGGCGTCGGATTCATGGTGCGTGAGGCGCTCGCGATCGTCGCGGAGCGCGGCGGCAGCGCGTTGGTGCGGACCGACCCGGTGAAGCGAGACGAGCGCCTGGCGCGCGGTGCGATCCCCGCCACGATGGGCAACGGCCGGGTCATGGGCGATGCCTGGCTCCGGGTTCCTGCCGAGCGGTTAGCCGACGACGCCGAGCTCGCGGACTGGGTTGCCATCGGCATCCATGCGGGCGATGTCTTGCGCGGCGAGGCCTAGCGCGAGTCGAGTTTCATTCGGTCGCGCGCTATTGCGGGTGCGGATGCAGGGTGCTCGCGTTTTGGCGCGACCGAAGTGGCTCCGCGGGATGTCGTATGCCGCTGCAACGGTGGATGCACGATGACTCCTCTGTCGCACTCCTTCGACTGGCGCGGCCGCAGCGTGGCCTGGGATCGGCTCGGCGACGGGCCTCCGCTCGTTCTTCTCCATGGCACGCCGTGGTCGTCAGAGCTCTGGCGTCCGGTCGCACGCGTGCTGGCGCGAACCCACACCGTCTACCTCTGGGACATGCCCGGATACGGACAGTCATCGATGCATCCTGACCATGCGGTCGACATCGGCGTGCAGGCCGAGCTGTTCGCAGCGCTGCTCGAACACTGGGGTCTCGAGCGACCGTGCGTGATTGCGAACGACATCGGTGGCGCTGTCGCGCTGCGGGCCCGGCTGTGCCACGGAGCGCGCTACGCCGCCCTTGCGCTTGTGGATGTCGTCGCCCTCGCGCCGTGGGGGTCGCCGTTCTTCCGTCTTGTGCGCGAGCACGCAGAGGTCTTCGAGCAGATCCCTCCCGCCATCCATCGCGGCATGGTCGAGACCTACATCCGTGGTGCGAGTGCTCGGGGGTTGCGGGACGACGACCTCGCGATGCTCGTCGAGCCGTGGACGAGTGAGGCGGGACAGGCTGCGTTCGTACGGCAGATCGCGCAGGCATCCGAACGCTTCACCGACGACATCGAGCCGCGCTACGGTGAGATCGACGAGCCGGTGCACATCGTGTGGGGGACGGCTGATGCTTGGATTCCCATCGATCGCGCACATCGCCTCCAGCGGGCCATCCCCCACGCCTCCCTCACCCTGATCGAAGGCGCCGGTCACCTCGTGCACCTGGATGCTCCGGCTGAGCTCGCCGGCGACCTCGTGCGCTGGGCTACCGCTACTCGTTGAGTCGCGCCGTTCTGCGGGAAATCATGGCTGCAACCCGCACGATGGCGCGACTGAGTCGGGTGGCGCACCGTTCGGTCGCGCCGATTTGTGGGTGAGGATGCCGGGTGCCCGCGTTTCGGCGCGACCGATCGGTGGAATCAGTCCGCGGCGATGAGTTCCGCGGCGCGCTCGGCGATCGCCACGGTCGGGGCTTGCGTGTTCGCGGTCGGGATGATCGGCATGACCGAGGCATCCGCAACCCACAGCCCCTCGAGTCCGCGCACCCGCAGCCCAGGGTCGACGACGGCGAGCTCGTCGGTGCCGATACGGGCGGTGCCGACGCCGTGGAAGAAGCTCCCGACGTTCTCGCGCACGAACTGCACGCGCTCGGCGCGGTCGGTCATCGACGGCGGAGGCGTCAGCGGTTCCGGATGCAGGTCGGCATACGCGGGACCGGCGACAAGCTCTTGTGCGACATCCATCGCCTCGACCATCGCGACGAGATCCTTCGGGTCGGCGAGGTAGTTCGGCTGGAACTCGGGCGGCACGGTTGGGTCGGCCGACCGCACCCGCACCCACCCGACAGAGCGGGAGCCGTAGAGCCCCGGCACGAGCGCGAACATCTGATCGCCGCCGAGGTCGTAGCGCGCGTGCAGGGCCTCGTCGCCGCGGGAACCGTGCGCGATGACGGTGTGCAGGTCGGGGCCGCGTTCGGCGTAGGAGCTGCGCCAATTGAGCATCGTGCCGCCGCCGTTGCCGATGACCGGCCCGAGTCCTTCGCGGGCGCGGAAGTTCACACCCAACACGAGCGGATGGTCTTGGAAGTTCTCTCCGACGCCCGGCAGCGCATGGCGGGGACGGATGCCGACAGCCGCCAACCGGTCAGGATCACCGATCCCCGACAGCTGAAGCAGGCGCGGGGTGTCCAGGGCGCCGGCGGCGAGCACGATGCGGTCGGCGGTCGTGGTGACTTCGCGTCCGTCGATCAGGTGCGTCGCGCCGGTCGTGCGGGAGCCGGCGAGGTCGATCCGGTGCGCGGGGCTGTCGACGAGCACGTCGAGGTTCGGCCGCCCAAGGGCTGGCTCGAGGTAGGCGCGGGCGGTGCTCCAGCGCTCGAACGATCCGTCGTCGCCCTCGATGGCGTTGTAGTCGGCGAACACGGCGCCTTCGTTCGACGGGCCGTTGGCGTCATCGAGCACCGGCAGTCCGCGGGCTGCCGCGGCATCCAGGAGCGCCGTCGCGATCGGATGCACGCGCGAGAGTGGCGCGACCCGCACCGGTCCGTGGAGGCCGCGGTAAGCGGGGTCACCGCCGGGTCGAGTCTCGGACCGCCTGAAGTAGGGGAGCAGGTCGTCGTAGCCCCAGCCGGTCGCGCCGGCATCCGCCCACGCGTCGTAATCGGCGCGGGCGCCGCGGTACCAGAGCATCGCGTTGGTCGACGAGCTACCGCCGAGCACCCGCCCGCGCGGCATCGCGATCGAACGCCCCAGCACATGCGGGGTCGGTGCCGATCGGTAGCCGTAGTCGAGACGGCCGCCGATGAGGGCATCCCAGTGTGCGGCATCCAGAATCTCGCGCAGCCCGCGATGATCGGGGCCTGCCTCGATGAGCAGCACGCGCGCGTCGGGGTTCTCGCTCAACCGCGCGGCCAGCACGCACCCGGCAGCGCCGGCGCCCACGACGAGGTAGTCGTAGGCGCCGGTCGGGGCCGTGACGACGCCCATCAGCCGCACCCCATCAGTTGTGCTCGCTGGGGCCCATGATCGTGATGCCCTCGATCTTCTCGACGTGGCGCACGAAGATGTACTTGTCTTCGCGGCCGTCCGAGTGCTTGCGCTTGATGCCGGGCTGCAGGATGCCGTCGGTCTTCGCGACCACGATGTAGGGCTCGGTCGCGGCAAGGCCGGCGGCGCAGTGCGCGTCGAACTCCTCGAGCGTGTGCGCCGTGAACGCTTTCTCGACCCCGGCGCCGCGGGCGATCGCGGCGAGGTCGACGCGTCCCTTCGCGGTGTGGGTCGCGGGTCCGCCGATCGACTGGTACTGCTCGTTGTCCCACACGACGATGAAGAGGTTTTCGGGCTGCTCGTTGCCGAGGGTCGCGAGGATGCCGAGGTTGAACAGCAGGCCGCCATCGGTGTCGAGCGAGACGATCTGGCGGTGGGGCAGGCCGACGGCCAGGCCGAAGGCTTCGCCGCTGACGCATCCGAGTTGCTGCTGGAACAGGCTCGCCTCGCGCATGTGCGGGGCGGCGTTGTACCACTCGTCGACGGCGCCGCCGAGGGACAGGATGACGAGAGCGTCGTCGGTGAGGCGCTTGCCGAGAAGCTCCATGGCCTCGAATCTGCTGTAGCTCATCGGACGAGCCCTCCTCCCAGGACGACGGCGGCGTGGTAGTACGACGAATAGGCGGTTTCGTAGGCGTCCACGACCGCCTGCTCGACCTCGTCGACCTCACGCACGATGCGGTACGGGGTGCGCAGGGCTCCGAGGAGGGGCTCCATCGTGATGCCGTGCGGGATCGCCCACCAGTTGTTTTCGCCGAGCTCGCCCCGGTAGCTCATGATCATGACGACCGGGATGCCGGCGCCCAGGCCCAGGCGCGCGAGGTGTTCGGTCGCGGCGCGCAGGCCCGAGTTCTCCATGACGAGCACGGCGCGCTTGCCCGAGAGGAACACGCCCCCGGCGATCGCGGCGCCCTCGCCCTCGTTGGTGACGGGGATCGTGCGGATGTCGGGGTCGGCATCCAGCGCGGGGTACAGCTCCTTCAGGAGCGAGTCGGGCAGGTAGGTCGCGACGGAGACCCCGGCGCGCTTGAGCCCGCGGATCACCGCCTCGACAGCTTCGGCTTTCATACGTGCAGTCCTTCGGGTTGGGGGTGACGTCTCGGCGGGGTGGTGTTTCTGCAGTCCCCCTTCGTTTGCCGCAACACGCCGTGCACTGCTGGGGTGCGGTGCGTTTTGGGGCAAACGAAGGTGGGTTGTCTGGACTGGGGTCTCGGTCGTTCCATTTCGTTTGCCGCAACACGCCGTGCGCTGCTGGGGCACGGGGCGTTTTGGGGCACACGAAGGCGGGTCATGTCGCGGCGGCGGCAAGCGGCGCGGTAACGGATGCCTCGGTCGCGGCATCCGTGGCGGTGAGCCGATGCGCGCGGTGGGTGGGGGCGAGGCGCGGCGAGCCCGAAAGCCGCTCGCGCAGGGTCGCGCCCTCCGGGGTTCCGGCGCGCCCACGCTCGATCAGGATCGGAAGCACCAACTCGATGAACGCCTCGTACGACGCGGGTCCGCCGAAGGTCGGTTCGAGCATGATGCCGTCGATGCCGGATCCGTCGACGATCGCGATGATCTCGTCGGCGACCTGCTCGGGCGACCCGGTGATCTGGAACCCGCGGATCGCCTTCGTGCGGAACTGATCGAGCACCGCCCGCACCCGGATGTCTGGATTGGTGCGCGCGTACCGGTTGATGAGGGTCTGCCCGAGGTCGGTGTGCAGGTCGGCGACGCGGGTGTCGGGGTCGATGCCGGTGAGGTCGATGCCGGTGATCCCGGCGAACATGACCGCCGCGTCATCCAGCCCCAGCACCGCTTCGTACTCGGCCCGAAGCGCCTGGGCCTCTGCCTCGGTGGCGGCGACAGTCACCGTCATCCCGGTGATGACCTTGACGTCTTCGGGGCGGCGGCCCTGCGCCACGGCCTGCGCGCGGATGTCGGCGACGTGGGCTGCGGCGGTCGGAATCGACTGCCCCTGGATGAACACGGCCTCAGCGTTGCGGGCGGCGTACGCCCGGCCGCGGTCGGAGGTCCCGGCCTGGAACAGCACAGGCGTGCGCTGCGGCGTCGGCGGCACCGCGAAAACGCCCTGCGCCCGCTGATAGGTGCCGTTAACCTCGACGCGGTGCAGCATGCTCGGGTCGGCATACACGCCGCGCGAGCGGTCGCGGACCTCGGCATCCTCGTCCCAGGAGTGCTCCCAGAACCGTAGGCACGTGTCGAGGAACTCGTCGGCCGCGTCATACCGCTCGTCGTGGCTGAGCTTCTGCGTCACGCCGAACAGCTCGTCGGTCGTGGCCTGGGAGGAGCCGGTCACGACGTTCCAGCCGATGCGGCCGGCGGTGAACCGGTCGAGGGTCGCGAACCGGCGGGCGGTGCCGTAGGGCTTTTCGACGGTCGTCGGCGAGGTGACGACGAACCCGAGTTGGCTGGTCGCGTGGGCCAGCGCCGGGATGGCGAGCATCGGATCTAGGGCCGGGAACTGGATGCCGTGAGCGGCGACCTCGTCAGGCATCCGTCCGTCGAGCGTGGCGTAGCCGTAGGTGTCGGCGAAGAAGAGGAAGTCGAAGCCCGCGGCATCCAGCATCGTCGCGAGCCCCAGCCAGTAGGAGAGGTCGTCCCAGTCGTCGCCGCGCCCGCGGGGGTCGGTCCAGGTCGGCATCCCGTTGTTGGGGTTCATCATTTCGAACGCGCCGAGCAATATGCGCTTCGGGGAATCTGCGCTCACAGCACCATCACCACCGTCTTCGTCTCTAGATAGTTCTCGAGGCCCTGCGGGCCGTTCTCGTAGCCCCAGCCCGACTCCTTGTGGCCGCCCTTGGGAAGCTCGGGGCCGAGGAAGGAGTGGCAGTTGACCCACACGGTGCCGGCTTCGAGCTGCGCGGCGATGCGGTGGCCGTTGCTGAGGCCTTCGGTCCAGACGCTCGCGGCCAGGCCGTACGGGGAGTCGTTGGCCCACCCGACCACCTCGTCGAGGTCGTCGAACGGGGTGACGACGGCGACGGGGCCGAAGATCTCTTCGCGCATGAGGCGCATCTGCGGGGTCACGTCGGTGAGCACGGTGGGCGTATAGAAGGTGTCGGCCTCACGGATGCCGCCGCTCACGACCCGCGCACCCTCGGCGCGGCCCTCGTCGACGTAGCCGGCAACCCGGTCGGCCTGCGCCTTGCTGACGAGGGGCCCGAGGTCGGTGCCCTCGGCGAGGCCGTGCCCGAGGTGCAGGCCGCTGCCGAAGTCGGCCATCCCGGCGAGGACGTCGTCGTAGACATCCCGGTGCGCGTAGATGCGGGCGCTGGCGACGCACACCTGGCCGCCGTTGTCGAAGATGCCGCGCGAGACGCCTTCGATCGCGGCGGGCAGGTCGGCGTCCGGCATGATGATCGACGGCGACTTGCCGCCGAGCTCCAAAGTGAGGCGGGCCAGCCGCGTGCCGGCCGACTGCACGAGGCGTTTGCCGACGGCGGTCGAGCCGGTGAAGGCGATCTTGTCGACATCCGGATGCTCCGCCAAAGCCTGCCCCGCCTCGTGACCGTACCCCGTGACGATGTTGACGACCCCGGCGGGCAGTCCAGCCTCGAGCATGAGCTGGCCGAGGTAGATCGCGGTGAGGGGCGTGTTCTCGGCGGGCTTGAGCACGATCGTGCAGCCGGCGGCGAGGGCGGGGGCGAGCTTCATGGCCGTCATGATGAGCGGCGAGTTCCACGGCACAATCGCGCCGACGACGCCGACCGGCTCGCGGCGCGTGTAGGCGAAGACCTCTTTGCCGGGAGGGGTGCGCGACAGCGACGTGGGGATCGTGTCGCCGAGGATCTTCGTCGGCCAGCCCGCGTAGTAGCGGAACTGGTTGATCGCCGCCGGAACCTCGCCGAACCGCGACGTGCGCAAGGACTTGCCCTGGTCGAGCGTCTCGAGCTGTGCGAGGTCGTCCAGGTGCTCGGTCATGAGGTCGGCGATGCGCCACAGCAGCGTGCCACGGTCGGCAGGGCGCATGGCGCGCCATGCGGAGGAGCGCAGCGCGCCCTTCGCGGCGCGGACTGCCTCGTCGACATCCCGTGCCGTGCCGCGGGCGACCTCGGCGAGGGCGTTGCCTGTGGCCGGGTCGATCGTGGTGAAGGTCGCGCCATCGGATGCCGGGAGCCAGTCACCGTCGATCAGTAGCTCCGTGCGCCCCGACGCCAGAAACTCCTGCACGCGCGGGTGCAGGGTGAACTCGTCAGTTGTTGTCACACCGCGATGCTAGGAGGCAATCATTGATTGCTCATGGCTATCACGTTTCGTGGGTGTTTCGCGCGGTGGGACCGACGCGCAGTGTCGCATCTGACGCCCGGTGTCTGCGCAAAGCAAGGGGCCGGTCGTGGGCATTGCGCGCGCGTCGAATGGGTTGCGTGCTAAATCAGCGAGTCTTGACCTCGCCAGTGGGCCCGCCTTCCTTCTTTGGTAGCGACGCCAAATTCAGCTATTGGTAGTAGATCGCGCGACTCGCATGCATTGTAGGCGAGTGATACGCTCATCTGAGCGATATCGGTCAGGTGAGCGATGAATGAGGACAAGTACGTTACGGCTGAGGAGGCTGCAGCCCTCTTGGGCGTGTCCGTCGCTACCGTCAAGCGGAGATGTAGATCAGGTGAGATAGCAGCGGAGAAGGTGGGCCGCGGCTGGCTCGTGGTTGCCTCAGGTCTGCCAGCTTCGAGGAGGACGCCTCCGAGAGCTAGAACTTCGTCAAATCCCGCACGCCTCGTCGATTTCGAAGCATCCATTCGACATCTCAAGGGCCAGGACATCCGGCGCGACCTCTGGGTGCCTGACGTACTCCGTCACGAGGATGATTTCGCCAACCGTGAGTCTCTCGTGGATCAGGCCGCCGCGCGTGTGGACAGGATGACCCCACCTGACCCTGCCACACAGATCCCTGTTCCCAAGAGCCCAATCTTCCTGCGCAACGCTGTGAACCTGTCCCTCGTCGACCGACTGGCTTATCACGCCGTCGTGCTGGCCTGCGCGCCGACACTTGACTCCCAGATCGGTTCACAGGCTTATGCCGCCCGCTTCAAGGGGCGGGCTCGCTTCGTTGGTTCGGGCACGACGGCTTGGAGGAAGTGGAAAGCCGACGTCCAAGAACGCGCACGCAAGCTCGGCGGGTACGTGATCGAGACTGACATCACCGCCTTCTTCGACTGTGTGTCTCACGCGATACTTCTTCGGGAGATGGAGGACGTAGGGGTCCCGCAGGAACTGGTTTCGAGCCTGAGAGAGATGCTACGTGTCTGGGCCGTTGCGCCCAACACCGGTCTACCGCAGGGCCCAGACGCTTCGAGACTGCTTGCCAATTTCTACATGCACCAGGTCGATGACGTCCTCACGGCGCTTCCCGGGGTAGCGTACTTCCGCTATATGGATGACGTTCGCATCGTGGCGGCGGAACGGCACATCGCCATCGCGGCACTCCGGGTGCTGGATACGGAGTGCAAGCGCCGCAACCTCGTGCTTTCTACGAAAAAGACAGCGTTGCTCACGGCGCAGGAAGCAATAGATTCACTTGACGACGCGCTTCTAGACTCAGCGAACTACGCATACGAGGACCTGACAGATGGACCCAAGGCGAGAGCGAAGCTCGTCGAGGTGTTCCGCGCGGCGCTGAAGCGCGATGGATCCATCGACACGAAACGGATGAGGTTCAGCCTGTTCCGACTACGGGCTCTGCGCGAACGCTCGGTGCTCAATCTCGTGCTCGACCGCCTTGAGTCGCTCGTGGGGATGGGGTGGCTCGTCCCGAGCTACATACTTCCATGGCTGAGCAAGAGACGAGTAGCTGACGCTGTGGCGTCCTTTCTGGAGGATCCCGAGCGGAACACAGCAGAGTACCTGAGCTGCTGGCTACTCGCTGGCTTCGCCGACGAGCCGCGCGGGATCACCCCACGGATCCTTCGGTATGCGCGCGCGGTCGCCTATGATCCGTCCGCAGCCAGCTTTCATCGCGTGATCGCGATGCAGGTCGCTGCTGTGGGTGGCACAGCCAACGACGAGACAAGGCTGAAGGACATCATCAGTCGGGAATATCACCCGGAGATCGTCAGAGGCGCGCTCGTCGCACTAAGACGCATAGCGAAGCTGGACAGAGCCACAGCCTCAAGAGCCACGCGCATTCCGGGAATGGCTTCAACGGTCGAGTTCCTTCGGCAACGCCACGACCTCCCCTCGCTGCTATTCGGGGAGCAACGGGTGCCACTTAGCCTCGATCCACCGATGGACGGGGCGTTGAGCGAGCGTCGTGACGTAGAAATGCCCCTCTGATCAGGAAGAATAGA
>NZ_JAJGNI010000011.1 GCF_020781975.1 Microbacterium schleiferi | reverse complement strand
CACGCAGGGCTTAACACCCTCCGCCTCCGATTAACAGCGTCCACGCCGCCCAAACCAAACGGACTCACTCATCTAGGCCATCTGGACGCGGTCAGACCGGTCCAGCAGCCCCAGCCGGTAAGCGGCGGGAACCGCATGGTGACGCGAGGTCACCCCGAGCTTTCGGTAGATCGCTGACAACTGCGTCTTGACCGTGCTCTGCGACACCGACAACGCCTTGGCCATGTCAGAGACCGAGCCGTAGCACTCGAGAGCCTTCAGCACGACAGCTTCTCGCGGCGTCAATCGCGGACGCTCCGTCACCACGAGCGCAGCCGACGCCTTCTCCACGGCAGCTTCGAACGCCGTGCGCATCCCGCGTTCCGACAGGTCGACGATCTCATCCATGAGCCATCCGGGCGTATGCGCGATGATCCGGACCAGACCCGCAGCGACGACCATGCCTCCACACACGACGCTGAGCCCGACCATCTGCTCGCGTGGGCGGAGTGGCGCGCCAAGAGCTTCCATGACGAGGTCACGGTCTGGACACCGCTTGCAGTGCTGACCGCACGCGGACGAATTCGAGAGATCCACATCTCGCCGCCGATGCGCGTCCCGCTACCCGCCGCCACACCGCCACAACCGGAGGAGAGCGCCGCATGAGTCGCATCCACAGGCGCAAGCGATCGCGCGAGCGACGACCTGCACCGCCACCGAGCGGGCCGCGGTGGTGGCACTACCTCCTCGTGGGTCTGATCGCAGCCGCTGCCATCGCTCTCGCTGCAGCGGCGCTCATGCAGGATCACTCGCCCCCGCGGCCAGGCGACCGCACCGTGTCGCTCAGTGTCCCCGCTGCTTCCTCGGAGCCCGGGGTGAGTGCATAGCCCCTCCGCGCTCCCGAGAGCGCCAGATGATGCCCGGGCCCATCTCGCGATAGGTCGGGTTGAAGACGAAAGCCGGCGCATGCCACACGATCCACACACCTGCGACGGTGAGCGCAGCCCAGAACGTGGACAGACGCTCCGCGAGGTGCGGCAGCAACCAGCCCCGCCATCCCGCTTCCTCCCCGAGCCCGAAGGTGAGGATCCACACGACGGCCACGGCTGCCACGTTCCACCCGGGAAGCTTCTCGGTCAGTCCGAACTGCGTCATGTCGGGCCAGCCGCCTGCGACGATGGCCGCGGTGAGGTAGCCGATCAGGAAGTACGCGATCGGCATCCCTAGGGCCCACCACCACCACACCCCGCGGAACCGCACCGAGAAGGTGCGCAGAGCCCCCGCGCGCACCCCTCGCCAGCCGCCACTGAAGGCGCTGGCGGCAACCGCGCCCGCGAGCGGACCGAACGAACCGACGAAGAAGATGAGGGGAACCGGCGGCAGCTCGGTCGAGCCCAGCGCCGCAACCACCAGGGGCGCCCACACCAGCCACGTGAACCCGAACGCGACAACCAGATAGACGACGACGCTCCCTCGGCGTCCGGCTACGGCCGTGTCAACGGCAGACGGCATCTCGACCTCCGCGCAAGCACTGGTGACCGCTCTCAGGCGGCGAGCTGGGAGTTAGACCCCTGCGGCGATTGTCACGGTAGGCGCAGGAGGCAGGTCGGTGAAGGGACCTCGGTCCTGGTCCTGGCACGCCCCGGAATCCCGCGAGCATCGAAAGGCAACACCGCGACGTCGCTCGATCGCTGGCCCGCGACGAGCAAACCGTCACCGACGACCAGGTGGTGCCGCGGCCAGTCGACTCCGGCCTCCACGAGCGCGAGCGGCGAGACCGTCTCGCCGTCACCGGTCACCCGCATCACGGCGATCGTGTTGCTTCCCCGCACCCCGGCATAGAGGAGTGTGGCGTCGGCAGATCGCGCGAGTTCCGCGGCAGTGTCACCGTCGAGGGTCCCCGTGCCCAGCGGCGTTCCGCCGACCAGATGCCACGTTCCGGTGTCGTCCGGGGCCAGCACGAACAGTTCGCACGAGAGCTCGGCGACGATGTACAGGTGGCCGCTCGGGTGCAGGATGCCGTGCCGCGGCCCGGAGCCGCGGGGCAGCGTCACCTCCTGTACGAGCCGTGGCGCACGAGATCCCGTCTGCCAAAACCTGACGAGGTCGAACCCCATGTCCGTCGTAGCGACGACACCGGGGCTCACGACGATCGACTGATGGGCGTGCGAGACCCGCGGCTCCTGGTCGAACCCCGCGTATGGATCGGATGCCGCATCCGCCGTCGCAGAACCGTGGATGCCGCCGTCAGTGTCCAGCTCGAGCTGCACGACCTGGCCGTCTCCCCAACAGGCGACGAAGAGCCGCTCACGACCGGCGAGAATGTGGCACGGCGCGGCGCCGACAGGGGTTGGCTGCCCGAGAGCGTCCCACTGGTCGGGTCCCCGCTCCTGGAAGGCCTGGACTGCTCCCGAGCCTTCGAGGGTCGCGTACACCACATCGAGGGTCGGATGCTTCGCCACCCAGGACGGCGACGGGGCCGAGGCCAGGGTGCCGCGCCAGCTCAGCACGCCGCCCGTCGTCGAGTCGGCGTCGCCGGCGGCGAGCAGGCCGATCCCCTCGGCAGTGCCCTCCATGTCGGCCGTGTAGCCGCCTACAAGAAAACGCATGGGTGAGAGAGCTCAGTCGACCAGGTCGTGGCGCACGATGACGGCATCCCGGCCGGGTCCGACACCGATCACCGAGATGCGGGTGCCGCTCATCTCCTCGAGGGCGAGGACGTAGTCCTGAGCTTCCAGCGGTAGGTCCTCGAACGTTCGCGCCCCGGAGATGTCCTCGCTCCAGCCGGGCAGGTACTCCAGGATCGGGCGCGCGTGGTGGAAGTCCGACTGATTGTCGGGCACGTCGTCGAAGCGGCGCCCGTCGACTTCGTACGCGACGCACACGGGGATCTGCTCGAGCCCGGTCAGGATGTCGAGTTTGGTGAGCACCAGGTCGGTGATGCCGTTGATACGCGTGGCGTACCTGGTGATGGGCGCGTCGTACCACCCGACCCGCCGCGGGCGCCCGGTCGTGGTCCCGAACTCGAACCCACGCTGACGGATCCACTCGCCCTGCTCGTCGAAGAGCTCCGTCGGGAAGGGGCCGGAGCCGACGCGCGTCGTGTAGGCCTTGACGATGCCGACGATCCGGTCGAGGCGATTGGGGCCGACGCCGGATCCTGTCGCGGCACCGCCCGCGGTAGCCGACGAAGACGTGACGAATGGGTAGGTGCCGTGGTCGACATCGAGCATGGTGGCCTGGCCGCCCTCGAACACGACGAGTTCGCCCTTGTCGAGCGCGTCGTTGAGCAGGAGCGAGGTGTCGGTCACCATCGGGCGAAGCCGTTCGGTGTACGAGAGCAGGTCCTCGACGATCTCGTCGACCTCGATCGCGCGACGGTTGTAGACCTTCACGAGCAGGTGGTTCTTCTGCTCGAGGGCGCCCTCGACCTTCTGCCGCAGGATCTTCTCGTCGAACAGGTCCTGCATCCGGATGCCGACACGGTTGATCTTGTCGGCGTACGCCGGCCCGATGCCGCGCCCCGTCGTTCCGATCTGGCGCTTGCCGAGGAAGCGCTCGGTGACCTTGTCGAGCGTGCGGTGATACTGCGTGATGACGTGTGCCGCGGAGCTGATCTTCAATCGCGACGTGTCGATGCCCCGAGCGCGCAGCGCCTCGAGCTCGCCGAAGAGGACCTCGAGGTCGACCACGACTCCGTTGCCGATGACCGCGTTCACTCCCGGCGAGAGGATGCCCGAGGGCAGCAAGTGCAGGGCATACTTCTCATCGCCGATCACAACGGTGTGACCGGCGTTGTTGCCGCCGTTGAACTTGACGACCCAGTCGGTGCGTTCACCGAGCAGATCGGTGGCTTTGCCCTTACCTTCGTCGCCCCACTGCACTCCGACGATCACGATGCCTGGCATGACGAATTCCCCCGGGGTGACGAGCTGGTAGGTCTCGAGTCTATCGGCGCGTCGCGTCCCGGCCCGAGAAGGCTTTCGCGCTCCCGCTGGATATCGTGAGCGCATGCTGAGATCACGGGCCTGGGCCAACGCGTGGGCGGCGTTGCGACTGCTCGCAGCTGCCGCCGGCGTGGCGGCAATCGTCGGCCAGCTGGTGCGCACCCTGAGCATCTCCGCCAGCAACGGTTGGCCTCTGGTCCTGACCGCCGTCGACTTCTTCAGCTTCTTCACGATCCTCTCAAACCTGGGCGCGGCGATCGCTCTGACGACCGGCGCGATCCTGATCTGGCGCGGGAGCCGCGTCGATCCCGCCTGGTTTGCCACGCTCCTCGCAGCAGTGTCGACCTACATGCTCATCACCGGGATCGTCTACAACGCGCTGCTGCGCAACGTCCCGCTTCCCCAGGGATCCACAGTTCCGTGGTCGAACGAGATCCTGCACGTCTGGGCTCCCCTGTTCATCCTGCTGGACGTGTTCTTCGGCCCACTCCGACGTCGCCTTCCCTGGCGTGCGCTCTGGACGATCATTGCCTTCCCGATCGTGTGGGTGATCTACACCCTCGTGCGCGGACCGCTCGTCACCGACTTCCGCACCGGCAACCCGTGGTGGTATCCCTACCCGTTCCTGAATCCCAACCTCCAGCCGTGGGGGTACGGCGGAGTCGCCCTCTACGTCGTCGGCATCGCGGCCGGCATCCTGGTGCTTGCAGCCGGGGTGATCTGGGTCGGTCGTCGTCGCGGCGCTGCCCGCGTGAAGGCGGCCGGCACCGCTCAGTAGACTGAGGTTCCATGTCGAAGGTCCTCCAGTCCCTGCCCATCGGCGAGCGCATCGGCATCGCCTTCTCGGGGGGCCTGGACACCTCCGTGGCTGTCGCCTGGATGCGCGACAAGGGCGCGGTGCCCTGCACCTACACGGGGGACCTGGGCCAGCCCGACGAAGACGACATCGCCGCCATTCCCGGCCGAGCGCTCACCTACGGCGCCGAGGTGTCGCGGCTCGTCGACTGCAAGACCGCGCTCGTCGAGGAGGGCTTCGTCGCTCTGTCCTGCGGCGCGTTCCACATCCGCTCGGGCGGCCGCACGTACTTCAACACGACGCCGCTGGGCCGCGCCGTCACCGGTACCCTGCTCGTTCGCGCAATGAAAGAGGACGGCGTCGACATCTGGGGCGATGGCTCGACCTACAAGGGCAACGACATCGAGCGGTTCTACCGCTACGGCCTGCTCGCCAACCCCGCGCTGCGCATCTACAAGCCGTGGCTGGATGCCGAGTTCGTCCGTGAGCTCGGGGGTCGCAAGGAGATGAGCGAGTGGCTCGTCGCGCACGGATTCCCGTACCGCGACTCCGCCGAGAAGGCGTACTCCACGGATGCCAACATCTGGGGCGCGACGCACGAGGCCAAGACGCTCGAGCACCTCGAGGTGTCGCTCGAGACCGTCGAGCCGATCATGGGTGTGCGCTTCTGGGACCCCGCGGTGGAGATCGCCACCGAGGATGTCACGGTGACCTTCGAGGGGGGCCGCCCGGTCGCGCTCAACGGCAGGGAGTACTCCGACCCGGTGGAACTGGTCTTCGAGGCCAATCGCATCGGCGGCCGCCATGGCCTGGGCATGAGCGACCAGATCGAGAACCGCATCATCGAGGCCAAGTCGCGCGGGATCTACGAAGCTCCGGGAATGGCCCTGCTGTTCATCGCCTACGAGCGCCTGGTCAACGCGATTGTGAACGAAGACACTCTCGCGACGTACCACGAGCAGGGTCGCCGCCTCGGGCGTCTCATGTACGAGGGCCGCTGGCTCGAGCCGCAGTCGATCATGCTGCGCGAGTCGATCCAGAAGTGGGTCGGCTCCACGATCACGGGAACGGTCACGCTGCGGCTGCGGCGCGGCGAGGATTACACCGTCCTCGACACCACCGCGCCCGTGATGTCCTACGGCCCAGAGAAGCTCTCGATGGAACGGGTCGGCGACGCCGCGTTCGGTCCGACCGACCGCATCGGCCAGCTCACGATGCGAAACCTCGACATCGCCGATTCCCGCACGCGGCTCGAGCAGTACGCGAGCATGGGTCTGCTGGGCGGGCCGACCGGTGAGCTGATCGGTGCCCTCAAGCGCGGCGAGGCTGACGAGATCACCGAGCACGCGGCGCCCTATGATCACGACCGCGAAGAGCTCGCCGAGGCGACGGATGCCGCGGGCGAAGCTGCTGCATTCGACTTCGGCGCCGACTGAGTGGTGCCGACCGGCGACGGCTGAGCATTCGCCGATAAAAGTGCACATGAGTGTGCACTTTCTGCGATCATCGATGCATGCCCGAGACTGCTGTGCGCCCATCGCGCCGGGACGCCGTGCGCAACCGCGACGAGCTCCTCTCTTGCGCGCAGCGTGAGATCGCCCGCGATCCGCGAGCTTCGCTGGCCACGATCGCCCGGGCCGCAGGCCTCACGCGCCGCGCGCTCTATGGGCACTTCGCCGATCGCGATGCACTTGTGCGCGCAGTCATCGAGCGCGGTGCAGAGCGATTCAACGCGATAGCTCTCGGCGTCTCCGCCTCAGAACCGTTGGCTGAGCTGACCGAGCTGACCACCCGACTCTGGCATGAGGCCTCCCTTGTTCACGCGTCCGCGGCGATCGCGCTCGAAGAGCGCTACCTGACGCTGACCGCGGCATCCCTCGCTCCCGTGCGGGCGCGGCTCGCGGCGATCGTCGAGTCAGGCCAGCGGACGGGCCGGATGCGGCGCGACATCAGCGCCGCCACCCTCACCCGCTTGATCGAGGAGACAGCGCGCACACTCATCGTGCGCTGGGACGAACAGGATGCCGAGGCCACGGCTCAGCTGGCAGTGCGTGCGGTGCTCAGCATTGCCGGGCTGTCTTGGCAGGATGTCGATGCCCGGCTGTCGAACGTAGACAAGGGAGAGGCTCCCGATGCACGTTGAACTCTCGGACGTCAGCAAGGGCCGGCGCGGGATCGCGCTCCCGCACACGAGTCTCGGCTACGGCAATGGTGTCGCCCGACTCGCCGTCGCCGAGACCGAACAGCGTCCCACCGTTCTCGGTCTGATCGCGGCGGGCAGGATGACACCCGACACCGGCACCGTCCGGATCGACGGGGTTTCGGACCGTGGCGCGCTGCGCCGACGAGTAGCCCTCGTCGACGCGCCGGATGTCAGCGATCCCGCACCCAACGTCACCGTATGGGGCATCGTCGCGGAGGAACTCATGTTCGCGGGTCATCCAGCTTCGCCTCGCGCGGTGAAGCAGTGGCTGGTCGCCCACGACGCCGCTGCGCTCTCGCGTCTGCCGATCGCCGATGTGGCACCCGCTGCCCGCCTCCGGCTGCTGATGGAACTCGCAGTTCTCCGGCCGGGGGTGGAGGGTCTCGTCGTCGTTTCGCCCGATCGTCACGGTGGTCACCCGCAGCGGTGGTGGCAGATCGCCGTGGGCTTTGCCGATCGCGGCATAAGCGTTCTGGTGATCGCCGGCGCGGCCTCGGGGGCGGTGCTTGCTGACATCGCTCCACGTGCCGAGCTCGGCCCACCGGACGAGAGCGCGCTCCCCGAGGAGGATCGAGCATGAAGGTCCCCGCCATGATCGCCGCCGAGTTTCGGCGCCTGACCGCGACGCGCATGTCGATCATCGCCCTCCTGGCGCTCATGCTGGTCCCCGTGCTTTACGGCGGCGTCTATCTGTGGGCGAATCAGGACCCCTACGGCAGACTGAGCGAGGTTCCGGTTGCCCTGGTGAACCTCGACACCGGGGCTGAGAACGACGGCTTGCCGGTGAACTACGGTGACGAGGTCGCGGGGAGCCTTCTCTCCGACGGCAGCTTCGATTGGCGCGCGCTCGACGCGGATGCCGCCGCGAACGCCCTCGAACAGGGATCGGTGGACTTCACGGTCACGATTCCGGCTGACTTCTCGACAGCACTCGTATCGATCTCGGGTAGTGACCCCCACCAGGCCACCCTGTCGCTGGAGACCAACGACGCCAACAACTACCTCGCCTCAACGATCGGCGACCAGGCGATCGAGAAGATTCGTGCGTCAGTGGCGCAACTTGTCGGACAGGAAGCAGCGTCGCGCTTGCTTTCGGGGATCGCCGACATCCGCTCGAGTCTCGAGGATGCCGTCACCGGCGCGACCCAGCTCACCGACGGCACGAATCAGGCATCCGACGGCTCCGCTCGCCTGGCCGACGGCGCTGCGCAGCTCTCGTCCGGTGTCACACAGCTTGCGCAGGCTGCTCCGCAGCTGGCAGCCGGGGCAGCTCAGGTCTCCGACGGCACCGCAACGCTGGCGGGCTACGCCGACCAGGCCAGCGCCGCCAGCCAGCAGGCTGTCAACGAGCTCCCGACGGTTCGCCAGGACATCATTGACGCCCTCACCGCCGAGGGGCTGACGCCCGACCAGATCGACGCGGTGCTCGCCCGCCTCGATCCGCTTGCCGGGGCTGTGCAGAACGCCAACGCGCGGGTCCAGAGCGCTGTGTCATCCGTCGATGCTCTCGCCGCCGGCGCCGCGCAAGTCGCCGCCGGCGCACAGCAGCTCTCCGGCGGGCTTCAGGATGCCGCCGCCGGTGGGGCACAGCTGGATGCCGCATCCCGAACCCTGGCGGAGGGACTGACGCAGATCGACCAGGGGGCGGCGTCGCTGCGCGACGGCCTTGCCTCGGGGGTCGCGCAGATCCCCGATTCGGATGCTGCGCTTCGCGACGCGCAAGCGCAGACGATCGCCGATCCGGTTGCGGTGGAGACCGGCAAGGTCGCCTCGGCGGGGGATTACGGCGCGGGCCTGGCCCCGTTTTTCGCAGCCCTTGCCGGATGGATCGGCATCTATGCGCTCTTCCTGATCGTGAAGCCCATCTCGCGTCGCGCAGTGACCGCCCTGCACTCCCCGGTCCGGGTGACCCTCGCCGGATGGCTCACGCCGGGCCTTCTCGGCGGACTGCAGATGCTCGCCCTGTTCGGCATCCTCGCTGCTGCCCTCGGCTTCACGTTCTCGCATCCGCTGGCGACCCTCGGCGTGATGGTGTTCGCCTCACTCACCTACGCTGCGATCATCCTGGCCCTGAACGTCTGGCTCGGATCGGTCGGCCAGTTCCTGGGGCTCGTCCTCATGGTGCTGCAGCTCGTGACGGCCGGCGGAACCTTCCCCTGGCAGACGCTGCCCGAGCCGCTGACCTGGCTGCACCACATCCTGCCAATGGGCTACGTCGTCGACGGGATGCGCCAGCTCATGTACGGCGGCGACATTGCCCGCGTCGGCACTGACCTCGGCATCCTGAGCCTGTGGCTCCTGGGTGGACTCGCGCTCGCGGCGATCGGCGTCTCGCGGATGACCCACGGCCGCACCCTCCGCGATCTCCAGCCGAGCCTGATCGGCTGACCCGGTTCGGGGCTGGCGAGCTAGGATGACCGTCTGACACCGAATCCCAGTCCCGCTGCGACGGCGTGTCCACCAGCCCCACCCGAGAGGCTTCAATGTCGAAGACCGCAGCCGCCCTCAGCGGAGATGCCCCGGACGCGCCGGCTCGCCCGCGCCTCGGCCGCCGCATCGGCCTCATCGCCTACAGCGTGTTCGTGGGGGTCGTCGTGCTCGCGCTGATCGCCGCGGGAGTCGGCGTGTGGTTCGTGAACCGCTCCTTCCCGCAGACCGAGGGAACGATCGCCCTGGACGGGCTTTCGGGCGCCGTCACCGTGCAGCGCTCCGAGCTCGGCATCCCGACGATCACCGCAAGCTCCACCGACGATCTGTTCTTCGCGCAGGGCTACGTCCACGCGCAGGACCGCTTCTGGGAGATGGACTTCCGCCGCCACGTCACCAGTGGCCGCCTGGCGGAGCTGTTCGGCGAGAGCCAGCTCGGCACCGATGCGTTCTTGCGGACTCTCGGCTGGCGCGAGATCGCCGAGCAGGAAGTGGCGGCGCTCGATGAGACCACGCTCTCGTACTACCAGTCCTACGCCGACGGGGTTAACGCGTATCTCGTGGACCGCGACAAGGCAGACATCTCACTGGAGTATGCAGTTCTCGGCCTTCAGAACGCCCACTACGAGATCGAACCCTGGACTCCCGCCGATTCGGTCGCGTGGTTGAAAGCGATGGCCTGGGACCTCCGGTCCAACATCGAAACCGAGACCGAGCGCGCGTTGCTCGCCACCACCTACACCGATGAGCAGGTCCTCGAGCTGTACCCGCCCTACCCGTTCGACGAGAACCCGGTCATCGTCCCTGAGATCACTGACGTTCCGGCAGCGACCGAGACGGCGGATGCCGCGACCGCCGGCATCCGGTGGACCGAGGTGGCCGATGTCGTGAGCGCCGTCTCGACGCTGATCGGCGGCACGGGCGAGGGCATCGGTTCGAACTCCTGGGTGGTGGCCGGCGACTACACCGACACCGGGATGCCGCTGCTGGCCAACGACCCCCACCTCGGAGCCTCCCTGCCGAGCGTCTGGTACCAGGCCGGTCTGCGCTGCTCCGTCGTGAGTGACACGTGCCCGTTCGATGTCAGCGGCTTCAGCTTCTCGGGCGTGCCCGGCATCATCATCGGGCACAACGCGTCGATCGCGTGGGGGTTCACCAATCTCACGACGGATGTCGTCGACCTCTACATCGAGAAGCTCGACGGCGACCGGTACTGGCGCGACGGTCAGCTGGTCGACCTCGACACCCGCACCGAAACGCTGAAAGTCGCCGGCGGTGAGGATGTCGAGCTGACCATCCGCTCGACGGTGCACGGCCCGATCGTCTCGGGGCTGACCGCGGACTTCGACGCG
The DNA here is from genome assembly GCF_020781975.1 of Microbacterium schleiferi. Classification (GTDB taxonomy): domain Bacteria; phylum Actinomycetota; class Actinomycetes; order Actinomycetales; family Microbacteriaceae; genus Microbacterium. Next base: position 80,159 of record NZ_JAJGNI010000011.1, on the reverse strand, counting down.
ATCGCCGATGATCCCGTGACCGGCACGGCAGGCGCCACCGTGACCCCGACGGCTGAGCCCGAAGGGGAGACTGCCGTCAGCATCCAATGGACCGCGCTGCAACCGGGAACGACGGCCACGGCGATCTTCGAGCTGAACGCCGCCACGGACTTCACCGGGTTCCGCGCCGCCGCCGAGAAGTTCGTCGTGCCGGCACAGAACCTCATCTATGCGGATGTCACCGGCAACATCGGCTATCAGACTCCGGGGCAGCTGCCGATCCGCGGCGCCGGTGACGGGTCCCTGCCCCAGCCCGGATGGGACTCGGCCTATGACTGGCAGGGCTACGTCCCGTTCGCGGATCTGCCGGTGGCCTACAACCCCGACGAGGGGTACATCGTCACCGCGAACAACGCGATCGTCGACCAGAACTACCCGTACTTCCTCACGCGCGACTGGGACTACGGCTGGCGCGCGGCCCGCATCGACGAACTGTTGCAGCGCGCCATAGCCGAAGGGCCCGTCACCGCCGAGGTGATGCGCGGCATCCAGGCCGACAACCAGTCCGAGATCGGCAAGACCCTCATCACCGTGTCCGAAAACCTTCGGACCGGCGACGAGGCTACCGATGCCGCACTCGATCTGCTGCGGCAGTGGGACGCGCAGAACGACGCCGACTCGTCGGCAGCCGCCTTCGCGAACGTGGTGTGGGACGAACTCGCGCAGAACCTGTTCACGCGCGGTCGATCGACGCCTGTTCCACTGACAAGCCAGTCGCGACAGTTCCTCGTGGTGCAGAACCTGCTGGCAGACCCGGGTTCGCCCTGGTGGACGAACACCGAGATCGGCGTGTCGGGACAGCGGGACATGCTGGAGGCCAGCGCCCGCAGCGCGACCGAGATCCTCACGACGGCGCAGGGATCAAACCCACTCCAGTGGCGGTGGGGCACCCTGCACGCGATCACGCTCACCCACGAGACCTTCGGCACCTCGGGTATCGCGCCCATCGAGGCCCTGTTCAACCGCGGTCCGTTCCCGGTGGGCGGCGGCTCTTCGGTGGTCAACGCGACCGGATGGCCGCTCGGTGAGGGTTTCGCGACGACGACGGTGCCCTCGATGCGCATGGTCGTCGACCTGAGTCACTTCGACGCGTCAGGCTGGAACCACCTGACGGGCGCGAGCGGTCACGCGTTCCATGAGAACTACACCGACCAGACAGCAACGTGGCAAGCGGCAGGACTCATACCGTGGGCCTTCACTCGGGATGCTGTAACCGCTGCCACCGAGCACACCCTGACTCTCGAGCCGGCGAACTGAGCGTCAACCGGGATCAGCGCCGGTCTCGGGGCGGGAGGTCTCGATCTCGGCGTCGGCGAGTTCGTCGACGACGAGGTCATCCACGTCCATCGTGCGGTTGCGGTAGGCCTGGCGCCCCACCATATGAGCGGCCAGCGGCGATGCCGCGAGCTGGATCAGGATGATCGGCACGATGAACGCGACCACTGCCCAACTGCGCTGTGCGAGGGCGATCGCGACACAGACCAGGATGACGCCCAGGACCTGCGGCTTGGTCGCGGCATGCAGACGGCTCGGCACATCGCGAAACCTCACGAGTCCGATCGCCGCCGTCACACACAACAGCGCGCCGATCAGGATCAGCACGAGAGCGGCTCCGTCCAGAAGGGCCGCGATCTCAGCATCCGTCATTTCGTCACGTCCTTTCGTGCGACGAACCGTGCGATCGCGATCGATCCGAAGATGCCGACCGCCGCGATGATCAGGAGCACCGGCAGGGTGCGGGTGTGGTGTCCGATCACCATGTCGGCGCCGAGGATGCAGACAACCTCGGTCAGCAGCACATCGGATGCGACAGCGCGGTCAAGGATCGAGGGACCGACGACGATGCGCCACAGCGTGATGAGCGCCGCTGCCGTGAACGCGACGTAAATCGCGATGATCAGGATCGTCGAGATCGTCATGACACCTCCGCTTCCTGCGCCCGCCTCAGCCGTTCGAGCTGCTCGCGGGATCCGAATGCCCGGGTCAGGCGCGCCTCCCACGTGAGCGTCTCGCGACGGTGGGCCTCGATCTGTTCCTGGCCACGTACGCCGATGACGTGGAGGTACAGGATGCGGCGATCACGGTCGGCATCCAGCACGAGCGAGCCGGGAATCAGGGAACAGGCGATCGCGGTGTGTGCCATCAGCAGGTCGTCATCGGTGCGCAGCTGGACGGCGATGACGGCTGCGCCGGGCTGTCTGCGCAGATCGAGCACCTGCCACGCAACAGTCAGCGAACCGCGCACCAGTCCCGCGAGGAAGGTAACGACGAACACGAGCGCGTACCAGAGGTTCAGTCGGTTCGACAGTTCGACCACGGGCAGATGGAAAATGGTGGTCACAGCGACCGCAGCGACGAGCCCGGTGAGGAAGGCGAGCAGCGTGAACTGTCCCCACAGCAGCATCCACAGTGCGATCAGCCAGAGCAGAACGGGAAGCTGACGCCACAGGGCGGTGAAGAAGCCGACGGTCTCGGCCGGGCGATCTGTCACTGCTGCACCTCCCCGCTCATGTCGACCGATTCATCCAACTGCACGACGGTGATCGGCTCGAGCAGAGCCCCACCGACGCGCGCGCAGATCTCATACAGCGGCCCCGCAAAGACCGTCAGGGCGACACTGAACGCGACCATTCCCGCGGTCGCTGCCGTCATGATGCGCGGAATCACGCGGCGCTCGGTGATCGTCGTTGCCGCGGGTGCCTCCCGCAGGTAGGCAGTTCGCTGCGACGTCTCGGTGGAGTCGTCCTCCTCGCGCCAGAACGAGAGGTTCCAGGCGCGCATGAGGGCGTAGAGGGTGAGCAGGCTCGTGGCGATACCCGCGACGATGAGTGTCATCATCAGCGGCGTGCCGACCGCAGCGCCTGCGTCGAACAGCGCGTACTTGCCGATGAAGCCCGAGAACGGGGGGAGGCCGCCGAGGTTGACAGCCGGGATGAAGTACAGCAGCGCGATGACAGGTGCTGCCCGCATGAGCCCCTTGACCTTGAGGATCGAGGTGCTGCCGGCACGGCGCTCCACCAGGCCCACCGCAAGGAAGAGGGTTGTCTGCACCACGATGTGGTGGACCATGTAGTAGATCGTCGCCCCGATCGCCGCGGGCGTGGCGATCGCGATCCCGAAGATCATGTAGCCGACGTGGCTCACCAGCGTGAACGACAGGATCCGCTTGAGTTCGGCCTGCGCGACGGCACCCAGGATGCCGATCACCATCGTCGCGAGCGCCGCGATGAGCAGGATCGTATTGAGGTCGTTCTCGAGGAAGATCTGCGTTTCGGTGCGGATGATCGCGTAGACGCCGACCTTCGTCAGCAGGCCCGCGAACACCGCCGTGACCGGCGCGGGCGCCGTCGGATACGAGTCGGGAAGCCAGAACGAGACCGGGAAGACCGCTGCCTTGATCGCAAAGGCCAGCAGCAGCATGACGTGCAGCACGTACTGCGTCTCCTGCGGCAACTGCGTCATCCGGTCCGCGAGCTGGACCATGTTGACCGTTCCGGTCGCACCATAGATCATCGCGATCGCCGAGAGGAACAGGATCGACGAAACCAGAGAAACGACGATGTAGGTGATGCCCGCACGGATGCGTTGCTCGCTGTTTCCGAGGGTGATGAGCACGTACGACGCGACGAGCAGAATCTCGAACCCGACGTACAGGTTGAACAGGTCACCCGCGGTGAAGGCGACGAAAATACCCGCCGCGAGGATCAGGTAGGTCGGGTGGAAGATCGAGACCGGGGTGTCGTCGTCGCCGTCGGCGGCTCCCTGCCCGATCGAGAACAACAGAACGGCCAGCAGCACGACGCTCGAGACCATGACGAGCAGCGCCGCAAGGCGATCGACGTAGAGCACGATCCCGAACGGAACAGGCCAGCCTCCCACCGACACCGCGAAGGGGAGGTTCGACGCGTCGACGGCGACCAGCAGCACTGTCGCGATCGCGAGCGTCAGAACGAGCGTGACGACAGAGACACCCACCTGAACCCGGCGGTGGCGTCCGGCGACGAGCGCAATGGCCGCACCCAGCAGGGGCAGGGTGACCAGCAGCGGAACGAGGGCGGTCATGACCCTGATCCCTTCGTCCTGTCTTCTGCGGCTTCGGATGCGAGGAAGTCGCTCGTCGCATCGTCGTCTTCGGGTTCGATCTCCTGATCCATCTCGTCGTCGGCTCGCATGCCGCGTTCGCGAAGCGCGACATCCGCTTCGTCTTCATCGAAGGTGTCGGCCTGCCCCAGCTGCCACGAGCGGTAGATCAGGGCCAGCAGGAACGCCGAGATGGCGAAGGTGATCACGATCGCGGTCAACGTCAGTGCCTGGGGGAGAGGGTCTGACATCTCCTGGGGTTCTCCGTCGCCGTAGAAGGGCGCGATCCCCGGGCGCCCCATAACGATGAGCAGTAAGAGGTTTGCGGCGTTGCCGAGCAGAAGAAACCCGATGAGCACGCGCGTGAGGCTGCGCTCGAGCATCGCGTACACACCGGCGGCGAAGAGCACGGCCATGATGACGATCAGAACGATCGAGACGTTCACGATCCGCTCACCCCCTCGCGCGCAGCGACGGAGTTCACGGCAGCATTCGCCTGACGGTCGACCTCGGCGCCGAGACTGCGCAGCACATCCAGGACCAGACCGATCACGACCAGATAGACACCGATGTCGAAGATCGTCGAGGTTACGAACTCGATGTGCCCGAGCACGGGAACCTCGGCCTCGAAGATGGCCCGGGTCAGCGGCTCGACGCCGAAGGCGAGCGGGATGATCGCGCAGGCAACGGCGATTCCCATGCCGATCCCGAGGAAGCGCCCCGCGTCCGTCGGAGCAGCCGCCCCCAGTTCGTAGCGGCCCCCGGCGATGTACCGCATCACCAGGGCCATCCCGGCAACAAGACCCGCCGCGAACCCACCACCGGGAAGGTTGTGCCCGGCGAACAGGAGATACAGCGACACGATGATGATCGAGTGGAAGAGGATCCGCACCACGATCTCGAGCAGGATCGACCGGTTCTCGGGACGCAAGCGCTGCCCCGCGACGAGCCAGGCATTGCGACCGGTCGGGCCGTCGGCATCCGTCTCGGCCAGCGGCGTGCGGCGACGCACCGCGCGCTGAGCACGCTGGATGATGGGCTGCGTGATCTGAGGGAGCGTGTCGGAGCGATTCGTCACGAAGACGAGGGAGGCCACACCGGTGGCGGCGAGAACGACGACCGAGAGTTCACCCATCGTGTCCCAGCCGCGCAGATCGACCAGCGCGACGTTCACGACGTTCTTGCCGTGCCCGATCTCGTAAGCAAGGTTCGGGAACGCGAGCGAGATCGGCAGGTCGACGCGGGCGCCGGTTGCGACGATGGCAACGCCGGCCATCGTCAGCCCGACGAGCACGGCCAATATCGCGCGGCCCACGGCGAACGACGAACCGTTATGAGCGCCGAGGCGCGACGGGATGCGGCGCAGCACGAGCGCGAATGCGACCAGTGTGACGGTCTCGACGAGGATCTGGGTGAGAGCGAGATCAGGTGCACCGCTTGTCGCGAAGAGCACGACCATACCGAGGCCGGTGACCGAGACGAGCACGACACCCGTGTAGCGCTTGCGGGCACGAACGGCGATGACTCCTGCCGCGATCATCACCGGAGCAACGGCCAGTTGCACGGGCGTGTGGAAGGCGTCGAGGTCGGCCTGCCAGTCGGATGAGGCCAACAACGCGGTGCCCTCGCCGGCCACGAGCACGAGGAAGATCGTGGCGACGTAGACCGGCAGCGATCCCCGCTGAACGAGCGTGGTCGTCAGCACCGAAAGTCGCTCGATCATCCGCAACGAGCCGTTATAGGCATCCACCGCCGTGAAGGGAAGAACGCGCCGGCGTCCGACTCCCCGCGCCGTGAAGACAAAGAGCACGGCACCGAGCGCGATCGTACCCAGCGAAATCCATAGGGCCGGCTCGAACCCGTGCCACAGCGCGAGGTAAGCCGGGTGCTCCGGCGCGGGAACGCCCGGCGTGGCGGCGGGCGCCAGCCGCGCGTACGGCGTGAAAGCGACATCGAGCAGGGGAGCAGCGAAGCCTCCCCCGAGGCTGAGAATAGCCAAGATGACGGGCGCCGAAACGAAGCCGGCCGATGGCGCCGGCCACGAGACGGCGACGATGTCGCGCTTGGTCCAGAAGGCGCCCCACACGAACCGGATGCCGTACGCCGCGGTCAGGACTGAGCCGGCGACGACGGCAAGCAGCGCGATGAGGCCCCACACCGAGCCTCCGAGCGCCTCATCCAGGAGGGCGGCAAGAGCGCCTTCCTTGGCGACGAAGCCGACGGTGGGGATGATCCCGACCATGGACGCGATCGACACGATCGCTGCCGTGGCCAGGGCCGGCGCCTGGCGTCCGAGCCCGCTGATCTCACGAAGATCGCGGGTCGAAAGCTGGTGATCGATGATGCCGACGATCAGGAACAGCGCGGACTTGAAGAGCGCATGGCTGAGCAGCAACGCCAGCCCCGCCAGCGCGGCATCTTGTGTGCCGTACCCGAGCACGACCATGAGGAAACCGAGCTGACTGACAGTCCCGTACGCGAGGAGGCGCTTGAGGTCTGTCTCGCGCAGGGCTTGCCATCCGCCCAGGAGCATCGTGAAGCCGCCGAGGCCGATCACGATCGGGTGCCACGCGGGGTTCTCGGCGAACACCGGCGCCAACACCGCAACGAGGTAGATGCCCGCCTTGACCATCGCCGCTGCGTGCAGGTACGCCGAGACCGGAGTGGGCGCTGCCATCGCACCCGGAAGCCAGAAGTGGAACGGGAAGATCGCCGACTTGCTGAGCGCTCCGACCAGCAGCAGCACGAGCGCGGCTGTCGCGACGGGACTGACGGGTGGGTCGGCGAGGATCTCGGACAGGCTCGAGGTTCCCGCCTGCACCACGATCAGGACGACACCGATGAGCATGACAAGACCACCGAGGGTTGTCACCAGGAGCGCCTGCAGCGCCGCCCGCCTGCTTGCCGCACGCCGGTTGTAGTAGCCGATAAGCAGGTACGACAGAACGCTCGTGACCTCCCAGAACATCACGAGCACGACGACATCGTCGGTGAGAACGAGTCCGTACATCGCCCCCGCGAACGCGAGCAGTACGGCGGCGAACTGGCCGAGGTCTTGTTTGCCATCGAAGTACCACCGGCAATACAGCAGCACGAGGGCGCCGACTCCGGTGACGATCAGCGCGAGCACCCACGAGAGGGTGTCCATCCGCATCGACAACGCGATGTCGAGGGGCCCGATCCAGGTGAACGACTCGAACGGGATGTCCGAAGCGAGCACTCGGGGAGAGAGCGCCGCGGTGTAGACGAAAGCCCCGAACGAGACGGCGGCGGCGAAGAAGAACGCTCGCGGCCCCCACGCCCGCACGAGCACCGGCAGGGCGAGTGACCCGATCGTGAACGCCACGAGAACGAGGAGCATGCAGGCCTCCTCGTGGTCGTCGTCCCGTCGATGCTGCGGGATCGGGCGATCAGGGTGTGGTTCTCATCCTATCCGGGCCGTGATCGGGCGTGGCCGTCTGGCCATAGGATCACGCCCGGGGAGCCGGGCCGGCGGTGGTACCGGTTCGGAACGAACACGTGAACGTGACGGATGCCGCATCCTCCCCCGCCAGCATCGACACCACTGCAGTCCCGGCGGCGCGCCCCTTCTCGACGGCCGGCTGCACCAGGGTCGTCAGTTCGTAGGCATCCAGGCCGTCGACGTCCACCCCGTCGAAGCCGGTGACGCTGAGGTCCTCGGGAACGCGCAGGCCGCACTCTTCTGCTGCGCGGATCACGCCCGCGGCAAGCAGGTCGGTCTGGGCGATCACCGCGGTCGGTCGGTCGGGCCCGGCAAGAATCTCGCGGCCTGCTATCAAGCCTTCATCGATCGAGCTGGTCACCGCAGCGTATGTCGGGGCTTCGGGATAGACGGCACGGGCGCCGGCCAGGCGCGCCGCGGTCACGTCGACCTCGACGGCATCGGCGGGTCCGAACCAGCCGCGGGCACGCGACGGACGGATCGGGAGAGTGAGCAGGGTCACCCGCTCGTGGCCGAGGTCCCTGAGGTAGCTCGCTGCCCGCTGCTGCGCCGCGCTGTTGTCGAGTTCGATCCGCGGGATGTCGGGCCCCGCGTCGCCTTCGATGACGACAACGGGCACGCGTCGAGCGCGCAGAACGTCGAGCGAGGGCTGGCGGGTTTGTCCGAATCCGACGAGCACCGCAGCATCGATCGGCGCGGAGGTCATCGCCGATGACACCTCGATCGCACCGCTGTCGGTGCCGGTTGCCGGAGCCGCAGCTGACGTCTCATCGGGCAGCAACAGAAGCCCCGCACGAAGCGGCGCCACCCCCTCGGCGATGCCGTCCATCATCGCTATCGTCACCGGGTCGTGAAAGGCAGCACGCAGCGAACCCCCGAATACGACGCCGACGATGCCGGACCTGCCCCGCCGCAGCGACGCGGCGCGGGGATCCGGACCGGTGTACCCGAGCGCCTCGGCAGCCGCCAGCACGCGACGGCGGGTCTCGGCGGAGGCGGGCGCGTTGCCACTGAAGACGACGGACGCCGTGGATGCTGAGACCCCGGCTTCGCGCGCGACGTCACTGATCGTTGCCCTGCGCTCGCTCATGGTGCCTCGATGGTACTGGCTTGCACGCGCCGTGAACCGGGACATGGTGCGCGTCGAAACGATTCGATACACTCGTCCGGTGGATACCGCTCTCACTCGCGCTCAGATCACCCGATGGCGCACGGCTGTCTTCACCATCTTCTTCCTGAGCGGTCTGAGCGTGGCGACATGGGCTGCGCGGGTGCCGGCGATCAAGGCGACGCTCGGGGTCGACAATATTCAGATCGGCTTCATGCTGCTGGGCGCAGGTCTGGCATCGATCATCGGCCTGTCCCTGGCATCCGTCGTTCTCGCCCGGTTCGGTGCTCGCCGAAGCATGCTCGGCGCCATCCTCACCTTCTCGGTCGGTGTCGCGCTCGTCGGAATCGGTGTGGACGTCGCGAATTCATACATTCTCGTGATCGTGGGTCTCGCGTTGTTCGGACTGGGCAACGGCTCCGTCGACGTCATGATGAACGTCGAGGGTGCCGCGATCGAAAAGACGATCGGCAAGACGATCCTTCCGCTGTTCCACGCCTTCTTCAGCTTCGGCACCGTCGCCGGCGCGGGCCTCGGTGCCCTCGCGATCGCGGTGAACTCGAACGTGCTGACGCACACCGCGCTGATCGCCGGTCTCCTCGCCCTGACCGGCCTGTGGGCCAGCGCCAACGTGCCCGCCCGGGAGATCGCGATGGACCCGGATGCCGACCCGACGCCGACGCAGAAGCCGCGCATGCGCGAACGGCTGAGCGTCGCCCTGTCGGCATGGAAGGAGCCCCGCACCTACACACTCGGGATCATCATGCTCGGGATGGCCTTCGCCGAGGGCGGGGCCAACGACTGGCTCGCCCTGGGGGTCGTGGACGGCCACGACGCCAGCGAAGCGCTCGGGGCGATCGGGCTTGCCGTGTTCTCGGTCAGCATGACGGTGGTCCGGGTCTTCGGTGGGCCCCTGGTCGACAGGTTCGGCCGCGTCGCCACCCTGCGCGTGCTTTCCCTGCTCGCGGCATCTGGCTTGCTGCTGTTCATCCTCGCGCCGAACGTCCCACTGATCTTCGTCGGGGCTGCGCTCTGGGGCGCGGGCACCTCCCTGGGCTTCCCGCTCGGGATGTCGGCCGCCGCTGACGACCCCGCGAAAGCCGCAGCACGCGTGAGCGCAGCCGCCACGATCGGCTACGTCGCGTTTTTGTGCGGCCCACCGATCCTGGGGTTCATCAGCTTCCATATCGGCGTGCTCAACACGCTCTACATCCTGGTCGCCCTCGCAATCGCCTCCGGGCTCGCATCGGGTGCTGCCCGGCCGCTCGCGGTGCCCGCTCCGGCGCCTGCCGGCGGTGAGCGCCCCTCGGAACCCGCCGATACTCGCGCGGAGTGAGGGCCGTTAGGCTCGACGGGTGCGTCTTGTCATCGCCCGCTGCACCGTCGATTACACCGGCCGACTGAACGCGCATCTCGCGCTCGCGACCAGGCTGCTGGTTCACAAGGGCGACGGGTCGCTGCTCGTGCACTCGGACGGCGGCTCGTACAAGCCCCTCAACTGGATGAGCCCGCCCTGTTCGCTGGTGGTGGAAGAGCCGGATGCCGAAGCCGCCGACGTCGGCGTCATCGAGCAGTGGCGCGTGACCCACGCGAAGACCGGCGATGCACTCCTCGTGCGAATCTACGAGGTTGTCCACGACTCCTCGCACGAGCTCGGCATCGACCCGGGCCTGGTGAAAGACGGCGTCGAGGCTGACCTCCAACGACTTCTTGCCGAGCAGGTCGACGTCATCGGCGACGGGCTCAGCCTCGTTCGTCGCGAGTACCCGACCGCCATCGGCCCTGTCGACCTGTTGCTGCGCAACCCCGACGGCGGCACGATCGCCGTCGAGGTGAAACGTCGAGGCGACATCGACGGGGTTGAGCAGCTCACGCGCTACCTTGAGCTGCTCGGGCGGGATCCGCACCTGGCACCGGTGACGGGAGTGTTCGCGGCCCAGGAGATCAAGCCGCAGGCGCGCGTGCTGGCCACAGACCGTGGCATCCGCTGCGTCACCCTCGACTACGAGGGCATGAAGGGAATCGAGTCCGGCGCGCCGCGCCTGTTCTAGCCCTCACCCGCTAGCCGCGGTCACGGTGCCGCGGTTCCCCTAGCGTGGAGTCATGCGATCTCCCTGGACCTGCGTGCTGTGGGACGTCGACGGCACCGTCGTCGACGCCTCCGACGGCATCCTTCGTCGACTGACCACGACCCTCGAGCACTTCGGCTATCCCGCACCGACCCGGGCCGAGCTCGTCCACTGGATCGGTCCGCCGATGTTCGAGTCGTTCCAGGTGAACCTCGGCATGACCCCGGAGCAGTCGACGGATGCCGTCGCCTATTACCGGGCCCTCAGCAAGGCCGACGGCTATACGACAGGTGCGCGGTTGTTCGACGGCATCGGCGAGCTCATCGCCGATCTCGATCGCGCCGGAATCCCGCAGGCGACCGCCAGCTCCAAGCCCGAGAACCAAGTCGTCGCCCTGATGGAGCATTTCGCGCTGTCGCCGCACCTGCGTGCGATCACCGGCGCCACTCCCGATGAGCGGACACTCAGCGCGAAGGCCGACATCGTCGCTGAAGCGCTGCGGCGGCTGCGCGCGGTGGGCGTCGACACGTCGCGGCCCGTGCTCATCGGGGATCGTCACCACGATGTCGAGGGGGGCGCCGTCAATGACGTGCCGGTGATCTTCGTGCGGTGGGGTTTCAGTTGGCCCCACGAGTCCGAGGGTGCACAGGCAACGGTCGACGACGTCGCGTCGCTGCGCGAGTTGCTGCTGACACCGACAGAATAGGTGCGCAGGAGGGCAACGATGACCGACACCGCAGCGACCGAAACCCGCGCGCGATCGACACTCGGTGTCGGGATTCGAACCGTCGTGTCACGGATGCCGGCCACGATCGTTTTCGTCCTCGCACTGCTCGCGGTGGGCGTCATCTGGCAGGGCCTGTGGCGATCGTTCAAGCACAACCCGCTCTTCGCGGAGGTCGCCTACGGGCTGCCGGCGTTCCTGGAGGGCCGGTGGTGGACACCGGTCACGGGAACGTTCTTCGTCGTGCATCCGTGGGTCTACCTCATCACGATCGCGAGCTTCGTCGGCATGGGGTACCTCGAGTGGCGGCGCGGAACCCGAGTAGCCCTCGCGTACTACACGGTGGGACAGCTGTTCGCGATCTTCGCCAGCGCCCTGGCCCTCTGGCTCCTGGCCTTCACGCCCTGGCCCTGGGCGCAGCGCGAGGCCCTCGCCCTGGATGTCGGCCCCTCCGGCGGCACGATGGCCTGCCTGGCCGCTGCCGCCAGCCTGCTGCCGTCGCCGTGGCGCTCCCGCGCGTGGCTCGTACTGCTCGGCGGCGGCGCGGTGGCGCTGCTCTACTGGGGGTCGTTGGCCGATATTGAGCACGCGTTCGCGATCCTGCTCGTTCTGGTCGTGGCGCGCCCGCTCCGGGTCCGACGCGTGAGCGTTCAAGAGCAGCGATTCGTCGCCCTGATAGCGGTTCTCGCGCTGGCAGCGATCGAGACCCTCACCTCCATCGTTCCCACCGATGGTCCGTTCGGTCGCACCGAACTCGGCGGTGGGTCCTGGATCGACACCGCAATCGACGTCGTCATCCTGCTTCTGGTTGCCCGCGGACTGTTCCGCGGCCGCCGCTGGGCGTGGGTCATCGCCGTCATCCTCGCGAGCATCAACGTCGTTCTGGGCATCCTGGTCATCGCGCTGTACGTCAGCTTCCCCGCCGCCGATCTCACCTGGGACGGCGACCCGTCGGTAACGGTCGCGACGGCGGTCTTGTGGGGCATCCTGCTCGTCTACCTCGTGTGGGTGCGCGGCGCTTTCCGTGGGCGCCGCCGCGCGAGCCTCGGCCTCAGCCCGACGCCAACCGATAGCGATGTGCGCCAGATGCTGCACGACTTCGGCGGCGGCACCCTGTCGTGGATGACGACCTGGGAGGGCCTGTCGTATGCCCGCACGAGTTCGGGAATCGTCGCCTACCAGCGCCGCTCAGGAGTGGCCCTCGTTCTGGCCGACCCGCTCGGACCCCGCGAGAGCCGCGCGGAATCGGTGCGGGAGTTCGTCTCGATGGCCGAGAGCGCGGGGCTCATACCGTGCTTTTTCTCGGCCGATGACGCAACCCGCGCTGTCATACCGGAGGGCTGGCGCAACCTCATCGTCGCCGACGACACGATCGTCGACCTGGCGGGACTCGAATTCACCGGCAAGCGGTGGGCTGCGGTTCGCACGTCACTGAACCGCGCGAACCGCGAAGAGATGACGTTCCGGATGACACGACTGGTCGACGAGCCGTGGGGCATCCAACAGCAGCTGCGCGCCATCTCCGACATGTGGGTCGGCGACAAAGGACTGCCAGAAATGGGATTCACACTCGGCACCCTGCACGAGGCTGCCGACCCTGAGGTGCGCCTGGCGCTGGCCATCTCACCGCACGGCGACGTCGACGGATTCCTCTCCTGGCTACCGGTCTACGGCGAAGGCCGCATAGAGGGCTGGACCCTCGACCTCATGCGCCGCCGCGAGGGCGGGTTCGGGCCGGTGATGGAGTTCCTGATCGGTTCGTCGGCGCGATTCTTCGCCGACGAGGGAGCACGGATGCTGTCCCTGTCGGGCGCGCCCTTGACGCATGACTACCCGCCGGACGCCGGCATGATCGCTGACATCACCGAGCGGCTGGCCGACATGCTCGAGCCGGTGTACGGCTTCCGGTCGCTGCACCGCTTCAAGGAGAAGTTCCATCCGCGCTACGAGTCGCTGTACCTGCTGTACCGCGACGAGGCTGACCTGGCGCGGATCGGACTCGCGTTGACCCGAGCGTTCCTGCCCGATGCTTCGCTGCGTCAGCTCGCTGGATCGAGTCGGGAACTGCTCCGCAGCGGACGATCCTGAGGGACACCGCGCGATCGAACGCGGCGCCATCGAACGTGGTGCCATCGAACGCCCGGGCCGAGCAACGCTCCAGACCCGGGCGTCGACGGATCCCCCCGGATAGATCGCGCCAAAGCGCGACGAGCCACACTCTATCGACACCCGCGTCCCGCAGGCACCACCGCTGGGTCAGATCGCCGGTCCGCTCAGGATGTCGCGAGGAAGACCGCGTCACCGCCGGTGTTGAGCACCGTCCAGACGCCGCCCTCGATCTCCTCGGCCGGGACGCTCACAGCGACGTTCGCCGACAGATCCTCGGCGGGCGGATACACCGTTCCGATCGACCAGAGCTGATTCGGTATGTCAGCTGCGGCATTCTCGAACAGTTCGTAACTGCGCCCGCTCGCGCCGATGTAGCGCACGACAAGGGAGGCCCACGGGTCGATCCCGAGCGCGTCAGCGTCCGCCGGATCCTCGCCCGCCTCGACCAGCTGCGCACGGATCGCATCCCAATCGATGAGGATACGCAGCGGCAGCACGACATACCCGTCGCCGACCTCCGTCGCGGCAGTCGCACCGACTGACCATGCCGACGCGTCCGAGAGCCGGATGGTCTCGCCGACCGGGAGCGGGTTGCCCCGCGTCCCCGGCGCAGCCTCCGCACTCTCGCTGACCGACGGAGTCGGACTCGGGTCGGGCGCCGACTCGGCGGTACACCCCGTCACCGCAAGCCCCACGATCGTGAGAGCGGCCAGGGCCGCGGCAGGCTGGAATCTCATGACGCCTCGAGTCGGGTAGGACGAAAAGAAGGCCCCTCTCGGGACCTTCTCTCCTGTGCGCGAGGGGGGAGTTGAACCCCCACGCCCTTTCGGGCACTGGCACCTGAAGCCAGCGCGTCTGCCTATTCCGCCACTCGCGCGAACCGCGGCGGACCGCGGATCAACTTCCCGAGGATATCACGACGGATCGGCGCGTCGAGCCCGGTATCGGCGCTTCCGCCAGGTCGTCCATGGCCCGTTCAGAGTCTCCAACTAGCATGGGTGCACCGCTCTGCCTGCCTGAGGAGATCCGTGGGACTACTTGACAGCTTCGAGAAGGGACTCGAACGTGCCGTGAACGGCGCGTTCGCGAAGACCTTCCGTAGCGGGATCCAACCCGTCGAGATCGCCTCCGCCCTGCGCAGCGAGCTCGACAAGAAGGCCGCCGTTGTGGCCCGGGACAGGATCCTTGCCCCGAACACCTTCACCGTCCGGCTGGCACCCGCCGACGACGAACGGATGCAGGCGATCGGACAGCCGCTCGTCGACGAACTGGCCGATCTCGTCACGAAGCACGCACGGTCACAGGGATATACCTTCGCCGGCCCCGTTTCCGTAACCATTCGCCGAGACGAAGCCCTCTCGACCGGGACGCTGCAGGTCGACTCGTCGACCGCGCAAGGCTCGGTGTCATGGCGCGGCGTTCTCGACATCGCGGGCCAGCGGCATCCGCTCGTGAAGGCCCGCACGGTGATCGGTCGGGGAAGCGACGCCGACATCACGCTCGCGGATTCCGGAACCAGCCGCCGGCACGTCGAAGTGCTGTGGGACGGCGAGCGCGCGATGGTGCGCGACCTCGGGTCGACCAATGGCACGCTGCTGAACGGTCGCAAGATCACCGAGTCCCCCCTGCCAACGGACTCCACCATCACGATCGGCCGCACCGACATGATCTTCCGCGTCGTCGCGCAGGCCTCGGCTCCGGCGCGACCTGCAGCATCCGATGCCACGCGCGCTTTCGACGTGTTCGACGGGGGCGGCCGCGCATGAGTGAACTGACGCTTCTTCTGCTGCAGATCGGCTTTCTGCTGCTGCTCTGGTTCTTCGTCTTCGCCGTGGTCTACTCGTTGCGCGCCGACGTGTTCGGTGTGCGGGTACGACGGATGCCGGAGGCTGCGGCTGCCGGGCCCTCCTCGCCCCGAGAGACAGCCCCCGTGGCGCCCACAGCACAGCCGGAGCCCTTCGGAGCGGCCGGGGGACCCGCAACGAGAGACGCCGTCTCGCGCATCGTGATCACGAGCGGCCCCAAGGCTGGTCTCGAGCTCCCCCTGGGAACCGAACCGCTGACGATCGGGCGATCCAGCGAGTCGGGCCTGGTCATCCGTGACGACTACACCTCGAGCCACCACGCGCGCCTCCTGCTGTGGGGCGAGCAGTGGATGCTGCAGGATCTCGATTCCACGAACGGCACCTGGCATGACGGCGCACGCGTGAGCGCGCCGGTCGAGGTGAAGATCGGCGCACCGATCAAGGTCGGCGCGACAACCTTCGAGCTGCGGAAGTAACGGCCGACCCGTCATGGTCTTCGAAGGATCCAGCGCGGCGCTGTCGCACACCGGCAAGGTGCGCTCGAACAACCAGGACTCCGGGTACGCCGGGTCCAACCTGTTCGTCGTCGCCGACGGGATGGGCGGCCACGCCGGTGGCGACGTGGCCTCGAGCATCGCGATCGCGCAGCTGGCAGAGCTCGATCGACCCTTCGACTCACCCGCTGCAGCAGAACGCGCATTGGGCGAGGCGATCACCGATACCGCGGCTGCCCTCATCGATACCGTCGCCGCGCGCCCGGAACTGGCCGGCATGGGAACCACCGTGAGCGCGCTTGCGATGGTCGATGACTACGCCGTGATCGCCCACATCGGCGATTCCCGCGTGTACTTGTACCGCGACGGGGCCCTGACCCAGATCACGACGGACCACACGTTCGTCCAGCGTCTGGTCGACTCGGGTCGCATCACTCCCGAAGAGGCGCGGTATCACCCGCGGCGCTCGGTGCTGATGCGCGTGCTCGGTGACATGTCGCCGAACCCCGAGATCGACACCTTCGTCATGCCGACTCAGCCCGGTGACCGCTGGCTCCTGTGCTCGGACGGGCTGTGCGGCGTCGTCCCCGACACCCAGACGTCCAAGGCACTCGCGGCAGATCTCGCTCCCGCCCGCACCGCCGACGCTCTGCTGAAGATGGCTCTGGATGCCGGGGCTCCCGACAACGTCACCATCGTGCTGGTGGATGTCGGGGGGCGGCATCCGCTCTTCTCGGGAACCGCGACGGTTGTCGGGTCCGCGTCGAACCCGGAGGGAATCGACGTCCCCGCGGCCCGCAGCTCCCTGACGGGCTGGTTGCATCCTGCGCGGCAGGCAGCCAACGAGCCGACCCATTTCGAACCGGCCCCGGAGTTCCTCGAAGAGCTCATCGAAGAGGACCGCCGCCGGTCGCGACGCCGCCGGCTTGCCTGGATCGCAGGGTTCGTGATCGTGCTCGCGATGATCGGCGTCGCCCTCTTCGGCGCCTACCAGTGGACGCAGACCCGCTTTTTCGTCGGCGCCGACGACGACACTGTCGTCATCTACCGCGGCATCCAGCAGAACATCGGCCCGATCTCGCTGTCGACGCCGTACGAGGACACCGGCATCCTGCTCGCCGATCTGAGCAACTTCAAGCGCGCAACGGTCGAAGGCACGATCTCGGCCCGATCGCTCGCAGATGCGCGAGCGATCGTGAACGCGCTCGATCCCGACGACGCGGAGGAATCAGATGGCTGATCCCGCGATCACGCGTGAACCGGCGGTCGACGTCTCGACCGACACGGCAGTCGTCCGCGCGCTCAAGCGACTGCGCACCCCGCAGAAGCAGCGCAACCGCGAACTCGGCCTGCTGCTGTTCGCCCTCGTGCTCTCGCTGGGCGCCCTCGCGCTGGTGCAGCTCGGCGTCATGGGCGAGATCGCCGCCGCCTACCTCATCGCCTTCGGCGGACTGTTCACCACGGTCATCGCTGTCCACATCGCCTTGCGCGTCTGGGCCCGGGATGCCGACCCGTTCGTCGTGCCGATTGCGACCCTCCTCACCGGGCTCGGGATCGCGATGATCTACCGCATCGACCTCGCCGACGGCGCCGAAGGGTGGGATGCGGCGTCGGTTCGCCAGCTCGCCTGGGCGGGCATTGCGATCCTCGGATGCCTCGCCGTGGTGATCGTGCTGCGCAACTACCGCGTGCTGTTCCGCTACACCTACATCTTCGGGTTCGCCGGGATCGCCCTGCTGCTACTTCCGATCGTGCCGGGCCTCGGTACCGATGCGAACGCGGACGTCTGGGTGTCGCTCGGGATCTTCTCGTTCCAACCCGGCGAGCTCGCGAAGATCTCGTTGGCGATCTTCTTCGCCGGCTACCTCGTGCGCACCCGCGAGAGCCTGAGCTCGGTCGGAACCCGGTTCCTGGGCATGACGTGGCCGCGGGCGCGCGAGCTGGGTCCCCTCCTCGTCCTCTGGCTGATCTCGCTCGGCATCATCGTGCTGCAGCGCGACCTCGGCACCGGACTGCTGCTGTTCGGCATGTTCGTCGCGATGCTCTACGTCGCCACCGGCAAGACGTCCTGGGTCGTCATCGGTCTCGTCCTGGCCGCGGCCGGCGCCTTCTTCGCCTCGCGGGTGCTCTCCTACGTCGGCGGACGGTTCGACAACTGGCTCGACCCGTTCAACCCTGAGCGCATCGACGCCTACGGCGGCAGCTTCCAGCTCGTGCAGGGAATCTACGGGCTCGCCCACGGCGGCCTCATCGGCACCGGGCTCGGGCAGGGGCGGCCCTACATCACGCCGCTGTCGCAGAGCGACTACATCCTGCCGAGCCTGGGTGAAGAGCTCGGCCTTGCCGGTGTCTTCGCCATCCTGCTGCTGTACATGGTGTTCGTTGCGCGCGGCATCCGGATCGGCGTCGCCGGTCAAGACGACTTCGGCAAGCTGCTGGCGACCGGTCTCGCGTTCACGATCGCCCTGCAGGTGTTCATCATGGTCGGCGGCGTCACCCGAGTCATCCCCGTCACGGGCCTCACGACACCGTTCCTGGCCGCGGGCGGATCCTCGCTCGTTGCCAACTGGATCATCGTGGCCCTTCTGCTTCGCATCTCGGATGCCGTCCGCAGCCGTCCTCGCGCGGTGATCGGATGATGGGGTGATGCGGCGATGACCAAGGAGTTGCGGCGGCTGAGCATCCTGATGCTCATGATGTTCCTCGCCCTGTTCGCCTCGACGACGTGGATCCAGGGAATCCAGTCGGCGGATCTCGCCGACTACCCGCGCAACACGCGTGCCCTGTACGACTCCTACGAAGTGCAGCGCGGCTCGATCATCGCAAGCGGCTCGGCTATCGCGTCATCGGTCCCCTCCAGCGACGTCTTCAGCTGGCAGCGCGTCTACGTCGACCCCGACATGTGGGCTCCGGTGACCGGGGTGATCCCGGTGGTGGGCGAAGCGACCGGCATCGAACAGGCCATGAACGACGAGCTCAGCGGCACCGCAAGCTCGCAGTTCCTCTCTCGCATCGAACAGATCCTCACCGGGCAGCCGCCGCGCGGCTCCAATGTCGTGCTGTCGCTGGATGCCGACGTCCAGCGAGCCGCGTACGAGGCCCTCGGCGACCTGCAGGGCGCGGTCATCGCGATCGAACCCGACACGGGCCGAGTCCTCGCGATGGTCACGAGCCCCAGCTACGACACGAACCTCCTCGTTTCGCACGACACCGCTCAGGTCGAGACTGATTACGCCGCCCTGCTCGCGGATCCCGCGGACCCGCTCTACAACCGCGCCATCGCGGGGGATCTCAACCCACCGGGATCGACGTTCAAGGTCGTCGTCGTCGCGGCGGCTCTGGCGTCGGGCGACTACACGCCCGATTCGCAGATCCCGAACCCGGCCATCTGGCAGCTGCCCCAGTCGTCGAACACGATCCGCAACGCCAGCGGCGGAACATGTGGGCCGGGCGAGACGGTATCGATAGCCGACGCGCTGCGCCTGAGCTGCAACATCCCCATGGCTCAGCTTGCCGTGCAGCTCGGAGACGAGGCCATCCGCCAGCAGGCTGAGAAGTTCGGCTTCAACCTCTCGTTCAGCATCCCGCTCGACTCGATTCCCTCGAGCTACCCCCGGGGGCTGGACGCTCCGCAGACCGCGCTCACCGGCTTCGGTCAGGGGCAGGTGACGGCGACGCCGCTGCAGATGGCGATGGTCTCGGCCGGTATCGCCAACGGCGGCATCGTCATGAACCCCCGCATGGTCGACCAGGTCATCGGGCCCGACCTTTCGGTGCAGCAGACGTTTGAGAGCACCGTTTTCGGCGAGGCACTGAGTCCCGCGTTGAACGAGGAGATGGTCGCCATGATGGTCGCGAATGTCGAAAACGGCGCCGCCTCGAATGCAAGAATAGAGGGCGTCGACGTGGCCGGTAAGACGGGTACGGCGGAGAACGGACCCAACAAGCCGTACACCCTCTGGTTCACCGGGTTCGCGCCCGCCGACGATCCCGAGGTGGCAGTGGCTGTCGTCGTGGAGAACGGTGGCGGAATGGGTCAGTCGGGATACGGAGATCTCATCGCGTCCCCGATCGCGAAGAAGGTCATGGAGGCGGTGCTGAACAAATGAGACCGACGCAGGGTGTGACCTTCGGCGGCCGTTACGAGCTGGATTCGCGAATCGCGATCGGCGGCATGGGCGAGGTCTGGGAAGCAACCGACCACGTCATCGGACGGACGGTCGCGATCAAGATCCTCAAAGACGAGTACATGGGCGACCCCGGGTTCCTCGAGCGGTTCCGCGCCGAGGCCAGGCACGCAGCGCTCGTCAACCACGAGGGCATCGCCAGCGTCTTCGACTACGGTGAAGAGAACGGCAGTGCGTTCCTGGTGATGGAGCTCGTTCCCGGTGAAGCCCTGTCGACGATCCTCGAACGAGACGGATCGCTGTCGACTGACAAGACGCTCGACATCATCGCCCAGACCTCTGCAGCCCTGCAGGCGGCGCACGCGGCGGGCCTCGTCCATCGCGACATCAAGCCCGGGAACCTGCTGATCACCCCGGACGGCCGCGTCAAGATCACCGACTTCGGCATCGCTCGTATCGCCGACCAGGTTCCCCTGACCGCGACAGGTCAGGTCATGGGCACCGTGCAGTACCTCTCGCCCGAGCAAGCATCCGGTCACCCGGCATCCCCTGCCACCGACATCTACTCGCTCGGGATCGTCGCGTACGAATGCCTGGCCGGCAAGCGTCCGTTCACCGGCGAGTCCCAGGTCGCGATCGCGATGGCCCAGATCAACGAGCAGCCGCCGCCGCTGCCGCCAACCGTGGCTGTTCCGGTGCAGAACCTCGTCATGGCGATGATCGCCAAAAAGCCCGAGGACCGACCTGCCACGGCGGCTGCCGTTGCTCGGGCAGCCACGGCTCTGCGCCGGGGCGACGTCGCCGCCGCAGCAGCAGCGATCCCGGCGATCGCCACGGGCGCCATCGCAGCCGATGACGCAACGGCACTGCTGACGTCCACCGCGACATCCGCCGAGACACGGCTGATGCCTGCTCCGGAGACCCCTGCCGAAGAGCCTGCGCCGCGCAAGCGCAGCCCGTGGACCTGGCCCCTCGTCGCGCTCATCGTGCTGCTTGTGCTCGTGCTCGGCGGCACGATCTGGGCCCTGGTTGCCAACCAGCAGCCGTCACCCGACCCCACGAGCTCGTCGTCGGCCCCGTCGCCGAGCGCCTCGACACCGACGCCCTCGCCGAGTGAGACCCGCATCAACATCGACGCCCTGAACCTCGTCGGCATGCAGTGCGACCAGGCTGTGCAGGCTGCCAAGAGCGCGGGGGTGCTCGAAGTGGTCACCGACAACGGCACTGCTGCTCCGGATGACTCGCAGGTCGGCGTCGTTTGGCAGGTGAACCCGACCGGCAACATCGAGCCGACAACGGCGCTCACGATCTCGTGCTACGGCCAGGTCACGCCCATCGGCGGCCCGAGCAACCCCCCGGCGATCCAGGGCGGTGAGCCTGCTGTGGCGGGCTCGACCGTCACGCTGACGTGGGACAGCTTCACCTGCCCCACCGGCACGGGCACGCTCAGCGGCTACACCGTCACCCTGCAGAACGCGGTCTTCACCGTTGACGGCACCTCGCAGCGCACGTTCCCCCCGAACGACCGCGAGGAGGCGATCCTGATCGCCAACGCAGCCGGACAGACGCTCACCGCGTCGTACACCGCCCTGTGCAGTGGCGCCGAGCAGCGCACGTCGGATGCCTCACCGCAGATGCAGGTTCAGATTGAGGCTCCAGCGACCCCGACCCCCACTCCCTGACCGGAGGTTCACAGGAAGCGCTCGACTAGGCTGAACAGACTGGCTCAGTCAGGGAGGGGTAGTGTGACCGACGATTCTCGCGTGCTGTCGGGGCGCTACCGGATCGACGAGTCGATCGGCCGTGGCGGCATGGCATCGGTGTATCGCGGATACGACCTGACCCTCGGCCGCGACGTCGCCATCAAGATCCTCGATCCTGAGCTGGCCCGCGATGCCGGTTTCCGCACGCGCTTCCGCTTGGAGGCGCAGGCGGCGTCGCGGATGTCGCACCCGACGATCGTGCGCGTGTTCGACGCCGGCGAAGAGACCGAGTCCCTTCCCGACGGCACGACCCAGCCGGTGCCGTACATCGTCATGGAGCTGGTTTCTGGTCGACTGCTGAAGGACGTCATCGAAGAGGGCCCTGTCGACGCCGAGCGTGCCGTCGCCTATGCCGACGGCATCCTTGAAGCCCTCGAGTACTCGCACCGTGCCGGTGTGGTGCACCGCGACATCAAGCCCGGCAACGTCATGGTCACCGCCGACGACCACATCAAGGTCATGGACTTCGGTATCGCTCGCGCCGTCTCGGATTCGTCGTCCACCGTCGCCGAGACCACCGCGATCCTCGGCACCGCCGCCTACTTCTCGCCCGAGCAGGCGAAGGGCGAACCGGTCGATGCCCGTGCCGACCTGTACTCCACCGGTGTCGTGCTCTATGAGCTGTTGACCGGCAGAGCGCCGTTCCGGGGCGAGTCCCCGGTTGCCGTTGCCTATCAGCACGTCAGCGAGACCCCCCTCACGCCGTCGGAGATCAACGAAGAGATTCCGCGAGCGCTGGATGCCGTAGTGCTGCGCGCTCTCGCGAAGGATCCCTACCAGCGCTACCAAGACGCCCCCTCGTTTCGCGCCGCACTGACTCACGCACTGACCGGTAAGGCGCCCTCCCGCCGCCAGTTGGGAACACTCACCAGCGAGCTCTACGGACCCAACCCGCGGCAAGCCGCAGAGACTGCCCGGTCGCTTCGGCAGCTCTCGACCGACACGACCATGCGCCGTACGCAGTCGGGTCCCCCCGTGGCCTGGGTGTGGGCGGGCGTCGCGATCCTGGCCGTGTTGCTGATCTCGGTCTTGTTCTGGGTGCTCACCATTCCGCGCGGGGACGAGAACGTCCCCAGCAACTCCCGGATCGTCCCCGACCTCACCGGCATGACCTACGATCGGGCCGCCGAAGAACTGACCGCGATCGACCTCGTTCCGGTGCGCGTCGAAGAGTCGAGTGTCGAGGTGGCCGAAGGAAACGTCATCCGGACAGAACCCGGCACGGATGTCTCGGTCGAGGTGAACCAGGAGATCAAGGTTTACGTTTCGACGGGGCAAGAGCTCGCGGCCGTGCCGACGCTCACCGGCCTCACGCAGGAAACTGCCGCGCAGGCCCTCGAGCAGGTCGGTCTGAAGGTCGGCACGGTGACCTCGCGCAACGACCCCGCCCTCGACGCCGGAATCGTCATCGCTGCGGACCCGGCTGGCGGCGATCAGGTCGCGGTTGGAAGCAGCGTCGACCTCGTCGTTGCGACGGGACGCGTTCTGATCAACGACGTGACCGGGTACACCGTCGAGGCTGCCACGCGCGAACTCGAAGCCCCGGACACTCAGCTGACGGTCGAGACGCAGGAGGACACGTCGTGCCCCGCGACCAACCCGCCTGTCGTCATCGCTCAGTCCCTCGCGCCCGGTGAGGTCCCGGTCCGCTCGACGATCACGTTGACCTACTGCTCCGGTTGACCCCCGACCGCACGGCGCCGAGCGGCGCTCGCCTCGTCTGGCTAGACCGTCGAGACTGCAACGTGCCCGCGAGAGAGCCCACTGAGCGCACGGCCTCGCGGGCACGGTGCAGTCTCGCGAGGGATTGACTCACACGCCGGCGGCGACGTGCGGCCGGAGCGTGCGGGATCGTTCGACGGCATCCGGATAGCCGACCTGTTCCAACCAGTTCGCCAGCAGCCGGTAACCGCCTTCGGTGAGCACGCTCTCGGGGTGGAATTGCACACCCCACAGCGGCGCGTCGCGGTGCGCGATGCCCATGACGATTCCGCTGTCGGTGCGGGCCGTGACGACGAGACTCTCGGGGATCGAGTCGGGATCAATCGACAGCGAGTGATACCGGTTGGCGATGAACGGCGACGGGATTCCGAAAAAGAGCGTCGACCCATCGTGAGCGACCGGCGAGGTGACGCCATGGAACAGTTCCGGAGCGACGGACACCCGCGCACCCAGTGCCTCGGCGATCACCTGGTGCCCTAGGCACACTCCGAGCACGGGAACACCCCGCTCCACGGCCTCGCGCACAAGATTCTGCGAGGCCGCGGTGTCGGCGGGGCGACCGGGACCGGGGGAGATAAGGATGCCGGCGTGTTCACCGACGAGCCGCGGGACGGCATCCACGCTGACCTGGTCTGCCTCGACCATGACGGTAGCGGCACCCAACTCGTGCAGGTACCCGACGAGCGTGTGGACGAAGCTGTCGTGGTTGTCGACTACGAGCACCGGTGCGATGCTCGCTGGATCTGCGGTCACCCGACTGTCGCGTCCTGCGGAGTGGTCAGCTCACTGATCCAGGGGAAAACGTAGAACACGAGGCCGTACAGAACAGCGGCGGCCATCACGGTGAGAATCGCGACCTTTGCCCACCACGGGCCGGGCAGCACGTGCCAGAGAGCGGCATACATCAGGCGATTCCTTCCGTGAGGGATGCGGGCGGGCCGGCTTCGCGGGGAGTGAACGACTCGAACACGCCGTACCCGACGATGCGCTCCGTCATGCTCCAGCGCGGACTGCAGCTGGTCAACGTGATGTAGGCATCGCCGGCTGCGACATCCAGCTGCGGCGTCGCGTTGAGCACTGAGGTCTCGGTCGGCTTCACATACTCGAGGGTGCGGAACCGATAGGTGTACCAGCCGGCTTCAGTTTCGACGACGATCGCATCGCCGATCCGCAGGGTCTCGATGTCGGAGAACGGCTTGCCGTACGTCGTGCGGTGGCCGGCGACGGCGAAGTTCCCGGTCTCTCCCGGCATTTGCGTGCCCGGGTAATGACCGATGCCGATCGGGTCGAGCGTTCGTGCACGCGTCACACCGCCCGCGACCGGCACCATGTAGTCCGAGCCCCAGCGGGGAACACGCATGACAGCGAACTCTTGCGCGTCATCGGGCTGCCCGAGAACAGGGATGGAAACGTCGGCGTCGGTGGTGGCGGTCGGCTCCGGCGAGGCCGAAGCATCCGGCGTTGGAGATCCAGTCTCTGCTGCCTGTGCCCACTGCTCCGACAACTCGCTGCCGGCAGCGTTCTTCTGCGCGCCCTGGATGACGTCTCCGAGCCACAACTGCCAACCGACATAGAGGAAGGCGAGGACACCGACGGTGATGAGTAGTTCCCCGATCACGCCGAGGACGCTCACCCGGCGGCGGCGCATCGTGGTGCGACGCGATCGCCGGGTCAGCTGCGGCGTCTCCTCCGCATCACCCACGGCATCCCCCTCGTCTGAGTCCTCGTTTGGGCCCAGGTCACCGGGCGTCGTACATCACGGGCGATTCTATTCGTCTCCTGCTGGAGGAGCCCTGGCAGTTAGACTTGACGCATGGCACGCCCGAGCAACGACGACGAACCGATCGTCGAGAGCAGCAGCGCGGATTCCGCACCGAACCCTGTCTGGTTCAAGCCGGTCATGATCGGGCTCATGCTGCTCGGCCTGGTCTGGGTTCTGGTCTTCTACATCAGCGGCATGCAGTTCCCGATTCCCGGGATCGACGCGTGGAACCTCGTCATCGGATTCGGGATCGCCTTCGTCGGCTTCCTCATGACCACACGCTGGCGCTAGCCGCGCGGATCGGTACCCACCGAATTACACCGCTGTGATTCATCCCCAGGTGTGGATGAATCTGTGGATGAATCACACGTAGAACACGGCGGGGATCGCCAGCAGCGCCAACAAGCCGACGCCGATAGCGATGAGAAGTCCGATCTGCAGCGGCTGGCGAGCCCGCGTGCGGGTTCGGGCGAACACGAGCCCGATGAGTGCTCCGACGACAAGGCCGCCAATGTGCGCCTGCCACGCGATGTTGTACCCCGGGACGAATCCGATCACGAGGTTGATGCCGAGCACGATCAGGATGCCGGTGATGTTCGCCCCGATGTGACGACCGATCACCAACAGCGCGCCAAGGAGACCGAAGACGGCGCCCGAGGCTCCGACTACCCAGATGCCGGGCGCAATCAACGCGACGCCCACGGATCCGCCGAGTCCCGAAAGCAGGTACAGCGCGACAAATCGCGCGTGACCGAGAAGCGGCTCCAGCGATCTGCCGATCATCCACAGCGCGAGCATGTTCAGTCCGATGTGGAAGAAGCTCGAGTGCAAGAAGACAGCCGTGAGCAACCGCCACGGCTCGAATGCGATCGATGGGATCACAAAGGCGCTGTTGAAGGCGAAGATGCCCTCGAGCGCGGGGATGAAAAGCTGAAGAACGAAGACCGCCGCCGTGATCGCGATGATGACGTAGGTCGCCGTCGGTCGCTGGGTTCCGACAGTCATCGGAGCCCGAGACCAGCGTCGCTCGGCCTTCTTCTGGGCAGTGGTCTGCGTCGCACGCTGCTCACGCAGGCACTCCGGGCAGATGACCCCGACTGCTGCCGGGGTTTGACACTCCGGGCAGATCGTGCGCATGCAGCGCTGGCACAGCACAAAGCTCTGCCGGTCCGGATGCCGGTAGCAGAAGTTATCGCGGTTGCTGCGGAACTCGTCGGAAGTCGTCACGGCGGACGCCGCCCTCCGGTCAGACCGAAGCGATGTCGATCGACGAGATCACGACGGGCTCGATCGGACGATCGCCCGGGCCGGTGGCAACGGCGCTGATCGCGTCGACGACACGGCGGGAGTCGTCATCCGCGACCTCACCGAAGATCGTGTGCTTGCCCTGCAGCCACTCGGGTCCTCGGCCACCCTGGCCGGGGACCGTGATGAAGAACTGGGAACCGTTCGTGCCCTCGGGCTGGCCGGTGATCGCGTTGCGGCGGAGGCCCGCGTTGGCCATTGCGAGCTTGTAGGGCTCGGTGAAGGTGAGTTCGGGGCTGATCTCGTCGTTGAAGTTGTATCCCGGTCCGCCTGTGCCGACGCCCAGCGGGTCACCGCCCTGAATCATGAAGCCTTCGATGATGCGGTGGAAGATGACGTCCGTGTACAGCGCGCCCTCGCCCGGCTTACCGGTGGCCGGGTGCGTCCACTCACGGCTTCCGTCAGAGAGCCCGACGAAGTTCTGGACGGTGCGCGGGGCCTGGTCCCCGAACAGGTTGACGACGATGTCGCCGTGGTTGGTGTGGATCGTGGCGACCGCGGTGTGCTGAGGCATGACGCCATTCTTTCAGAGTTCGCCGTGAACACTTCCCGTCTGCGGCACACATGGCAAGATGGGAAGACCACGTCGACACGACAGGGAGGGCCCCGTGAGCCTCAGCCGCAAGCGCAAGAAGGAACTCCGCAAGCTCCAGAAGCACGCGAACGACATTTGGGAGTCGCAGCAGGTGCTCGTCGGCGAAGCCGCTGACATCGCCCGGGAAGCCGGTCGGCAGCTGGGCAACTACGGCCGCGAGCAGGTCGTACCTCAGGTTCAGGAGGCCTACGGCAAGTACGCGCAGCCGTATGTCCAGCGCGGACTCGCATCGTCCAAGTCGTTCCTGACCAACCGAGCGATCCCTGCGACGGGAGCCGTCGTCGGTTCGGCCCTCTCGGCATGGGACGCCGCAAACGAGACTCGCGCGAGACTCGCTGCGGGCCGTGGACTGTCTGCGCCCGACGCCAAGAAGTACGCCAAGCTCGCCGACAAGTACGGCAAGGATGTCTCGAAGAAGCTGTCCAAGAAGCTGTCGGCCCTCGAGCCCCAGAAGCAGGGGATCGGCGCCGGTGGCGTGTTCGCCATCATCCTCGGTGTGATCGCAGCAGCCGGTGTGCTTTACGCCGCCTGGCAGACCCTGCGGGCAGACGACGAGCTGTGGGTTGCCGACGACCCGCTGCGCGCTCCCGACGCCTGATTCAGATCAGCCAGTGCTGCGGCGCCCGGTTTCCGGGCGCCGCAGTCGTTTGCGCTGAAGCCTTCAGCGCGCGAAGGACTCCAGTCCCGCCATCCGCAGGCCGATGTTGACGAGGCTGACGCGCTTCAGTCGCCGCACCTCCGACAGCGGGAACCACTCGGCTCGATCCGTTGTGCCATCGGTTTCGTTGCGCAGCTCGCCGCCGGTGACGTGGGCGCGGTAGACGATGCGCAGTGCCTGCAGCGGCAGATCCGACCCGGCCACGAGTCGGCGGCGGGCGGGGATCACGCGCGAGTGGATGCCGAGAAGTTCGTCGAGCGCAACGCGGTAGCCGGTCTCTTCGCGGGCTTCGCGGCGTGCCGCAGCATCCGGACTTTCGCCGGGTTCGAGGCCGCCGCCAGGAAGGGTCCAGCCGGAGGCACCGCCTTCGTTCCAGTGCGCGAGCAGCATGCGCCTGTCGTCGTCTATGACGATCGAGTAAGCCGCGACCCGCAGATCCATGGACTTACGATACGGGAGCTGCCGGCAGCATCCCCCGCATGCGGGACCGGAACGTCGCATCCGATCGCCGCGGCGCAAGCCGTCCGCGCTCGCGCAGAATCGGAAGAACGAGGTCACCGAACGCCTCGACATCCCGGGTTCCGAAGACGGGCTCGATCAGGAACCCGTCGAGTCCCGTGCGGGCCGCAAGTTCCTCGACCCCGTCAGCCACCTCGGTCGGGTCTCCGACCAGACGGAAGCCCCGCGTGCCGCGGCCGCGCAGCTCGTCGAGAATCTCCCGCACCGTCGGAGCAGGTCGCTCCGCGCTGCCGAGGAATCGCTCGATGTTGCTGGTGCCCATCTGTCCGATCGGTCCGCCGGCGTCGAGCACCTGGTGGAGAGTCTGATCGGGATCGAGGGTTCGCAGATCGATGCCGGTGTTGCCCGCGTAGAGAGTCGCCACAACATCGTCGGTCTGCATCTTGTCGAACTCGTCGGCAAGCTCCCTCGCCTCGGCAGAGGTCTCGGCAACGATAGCGGTCAGCCCCGCCATCGTCACGAGCGGTGTCGTGCGCCCGTCGTCGCCGGCGCGCCGGTGCAGGTCGGCAACGGCGGATGCCGTGTGAGTCGGTGTGGTCGCCTGGACGAACACGCACTCGGCGTGCCGCGCGGCGAAGGCCCGACCGGCCGGAGAGGTGCCGGCCTGGAAGAGCAGGGGCGTGCGCTGCGGCGTAGGGGGCGCGCCATAGTAGCCGCGGGAGCGGTAGTGGTCACCCTCGTAGACCACCCGATGGATGCCGGACCGTTGCGCGTAGACGCCGGAATCGCGGTCGGCTATGAGCGCGTCGTCACTCCAGGCATCCTCCCAGTAGCGCCGCGCCAGCGAGACGTACTCTTCGGCCATCGCGTAGCGGGTGTCGTGCGCGACCATCCCGTCATGGCCGAAGAGTTCTGCAACAGCGTTCTGCGAGGCGCCCGTGACGATGTTCCAGCCGATCCGTCCACCCGAGATCAGGTCCAGGGTTGAGAAGCGGCGGGCGAGCTGGACGGGGTGGTCGATGCCGGTGGTCGCGGTGACGACGAATCCGAGGTCGGACGTCTCGCGCATGAGCACCGGGAGTAGCGTTGCGGGGTCGTACCCCGAGAAGTTGATGCCCTGCGCAACGGCGTCGGCACTGATGTCATCCCCGACGATCGGATAGCCATAGCCGTCGGCGAAGAAGAGGAAGTCGAAACCGGTGGCATCCATGACCTTCGCAAGGCGCACCCAGCGCTCCGGGTCGGCGAAGTCGATCGAGTCGCTGAGCGGATGCGGCCAACTGAGCGTGCCACCCACTTGCGGGCCGTACACCTCGAACACCCCGAACCGCAGCGTCGACACGTCAGCTCCCTTCGCCGCGCACGCACGTGCCGCGGTGTCGCAACGCTACGCGGCGGCTGTTACGCGCGCGTGACGTTGCGAGAGGCAGGGAACCTCCGGAGGAAAACTGTGGAGCCTAGGAGATTCGAACTCCTGACATCCTGCTTGCAAAGCAGGCGCTCTACCAACTGAGCTAAGGCCCCGGGGCTTGCGTGGGGCTACCAGGACTTGAACCTGGGACCTCTTCATTATCAGTGAAGCGCTCTAACCGCCTGAGCTATAGCCCCGTGCGCTGTCGGCGCATCGCACCGTCAACCTCCAAGACTTTACCCGACGGGGCGCGGTTTCCACGAATCCGGGCGCTGGGTCGCAGCGAGCGCTCCGCGCGGCCCCTCCCGGTCCGCCGTCGGAGTTCGCTTAGCCGATCCTTCATTGCGCACCGCCATGGTGAGTTGTTGACTGAGCGGCGTGACAGACGCAACACACGCCCACGAGCCGCACGCCACCGGCGTGAGCCAGAAGCTCAACTGGCTGCGAGCCGGTGTTCTCGGTGCCAATGATGGCATCGTCTCCGTTGCCTCACTCGTTGTCGGTGTCGCGGGCGCGACGACCGACACTCCGGCGCTCCTGCTCGCAGGTGTGGCCGGCCTCGTCGGTGGCGCTATCTCGATGGCGCTCGGCGAGTACGTGTCGGTGAGCAGTCAGCGCGACAGCGAACGCGCACTCATCGCGAAAGAGCGCCGCGAACTGGCCGAGATGCCGGCGGAAGAGCTGGAAGAGTTGACGCAGCTTTACCAGGAGCGGGGTCTCAGTCGCGACACCGCGGTGCAGGTCGCGAAGGAGCTCACGGCCCACGACGCCCTCGCGGCTCACCTCGAGGTGGAACTGCACATCGATCAGGACGACCTCGTCAGCCCGTGGCAAGCCGCGTTCTCGTCGGCTGTGGCGTTCACGTTCGGAGCGCTTCTGCCGCTGCTCGCGATTCTGCTCCCCCCGCCGGAGTGGCGGGTGCCGGTCACCGTCGTGGCAGTGCTCATCGCGCTGGCGGTCACCGGTTCTATCTCCGCGCGCCTGGGCGGCGCGTCGCAGGGACGCGCCGTCTTGCGCCTGGTTATCGGTGGCGCGCTGGCGCTAGCGGCAACCTACGCGATCGGTACCCTGCTCGGCACCACCGTCGTTTAGCGCCGGCGTTCGCCGAGCCGATGCGTGAACTGCTGGCGCGTCAGTTCGAGGTGAAGCCGACGAGGAGTCCGCCGGTGACCTTCACCGCGAGGTTGTAGATGCCGGCAACAACGGCGCCCATAACGGTCACGACCACGAGGTTCAGGATCGCGACGATCGCCGAGAACGCCAGAACCTGCGGGAGCGACAAGATTGCCGACATGGAGAAGGCTTCGCCGGTCACGCTGCCGATGAACTCGTCAGCCTGCGAGATGAGGCCCGTGCTCTCCAGGATCAGGAAGATCAGGACGAAAAACACGACGGTCGCGATGGCGATCGCGACAGCCGCGAGGAACGACAGCTTCACGGCCGACCAGAAGTCAAGGTAAACGAGCCGCAGGCGCACCTGCTTCGTCGTGGTCTTGCTGGATTTCTTGGCGAGTTTGTCGGCAACCGTCGTCATGCGTCGGGACTTCCTTCAACGATCTGGGGGGAGGCGGCGTCATCCGACGCATCCGTGGCCGCGGCGACTTCTGCCACAACCCGCTCTCCGTTACGCGCGACCGCGATGATGCGATCCTCGTCATCGGGGCGGGCGAAGACGACACCCATGGTGTCGCGACCCTTGGCGGGGACCTCGGCCACGGCAGAGCGTACCACCTTGCCGCTGGCAAGAACCACCAAGACCTCGTCCTCCTCCGAGACGATCAAGCCGCCCGCGAGAACCCCTCGATCCTCAGTCAGCTTCGCGACTTTGATGCCCAGGCCACCGCGGCCCTGCTCCCGATACTGGGCCACATCCGTGCGCTTGGCGTAGCCGCCTTCGGTGACGACGAACACGTATCCCTCGTCACGAACCACGGATGCCGACAGCAGGCAATCGTCGCCGCGGAACGACATTCCCTTGACGCCCTCGGTCGCCCGTCCCATGGGGCGAAGCGCAGCATCCGTCGCGGTGAACCGCAGCGACATACCCTCCCGGCTGATCAACAGGATGTCGTCGCCTTCGTCCACGAGCATCGCGGAGGTCAGTTCGTCTCCGGCATCCTCACCCTCACCGCCGCGCAGCTTGATGGCGATCACGCCGCCCTGGCGGTTGGTGTCGTACTCGGTCAGGCGCGTCTTCTTCACCAGGCCGCTGCGGGTGGCCAGCACCAGGTAGGGGGCTGCCTGGTAGTCGCGGATGTCGAGGATCTGAGCGATCTCTTCCTCGGGCTGGAGCGCGAGGAAGTTCGCGACGTGCTGGCCCTTCGCGTCGCGCCCCGCCTCGGGAAGCTCATACGCCTTCGCCCGGTAGACGCGGCCCTTGTTCGTGAAGAACAGCAGCCAGTGGTGGGTTGTCGTCACGAAGAAGTGCTCGACGACGTCGTCAGCCCGCAGTTGCGCGCCCTTGACGCCCTTGCCGCCGCGGTGCTGCGACCGGTAGTTGTCGCTGCGCGTGCGCTTGATGTACCCGGCGCGAGTGACGGTGATGACCATCTCTTCTTCGGGGATGAGGTCTTCCACCGACATGTCACCGTCGTAGCCGGGCAGGATCTCGGTGCGTCGATCATCGCCGAAGCGCTCGACGATAGCGGTGAGTTCGTCGCGGATGATAGAACGCTGGCGCATCGGGTCGGCGAGGATCGCCTGGAAGTCCAGGATCTGAGCCTCGAGCTCGGTGGCTTCGTCGATGATCTTCTGCCGTTCGAGGGCGGCGAGGCGACGCAACTGCATCTGCAGGATCGCATCGGCCTGGATGTCGTCGATCTCGAGCAGATCCTTCAGACCCTCGCGCGCATCATCGACGGTGGCAGAGCGACGGATGAGGGCGATGACCTCGTCGAGCGCGTCGAGCGCCTTGAGGTATCCGCGCAGGATGTGCATCCGCTCTTCGGCCTTGCGGAGGCGGAATCGGGTGCGCCGGACGATCACCTCGACCTGGTGCTCGATCCAGTAGCTGATGAAACCGTCAAGCGGCAGCGTGCGCGGCACACCGTCGACGATGGCCAGCATGTTCGCGCCGAAGTTCTCTTGCAGCTGCGTGTGCTTGTAGAGGTTGTTGAGCACGACCTTCGCGACAGCGTCGCGCTTGAGCACGATGACCAGGCGCTGGCCGGTGCGGCCCGAAGTTTCGTCGCGGATATCGGCGATGCCCGTGATCTTGCCCTCGCGGGCGAGGTCACCGATCTTCACCGCGACGTTGTCGGGGTTGACCTGGTAGGGCAGCTCCGTGATCACCAGGCACGTCCGGCCCTGGATCTCTTCGACATTGACCACCGCGCGCATCGTGATCGATCCGCGGCCGGTGCGGTAGGCATCCTTGATTCCCTTGGTGCCGAGAATCTGCGCGGATGTCGGGAAGTCGGGGCCAGGGATCCGCTCCATGAGAGCTTCGAGAAGCTCCTCGCGGGTGGCGTCGGGGTGCTCGAGTGCCCAGAGTGCGCCGGCGGAAACCTCGCGCAGATTGTGCGGCGGGATGTTCGTCGCCATCCCGACCGCGATACCCACCGACCCGTTGACAAGCAGGTTCGGGAACCGCGCCGGCAGCACCATCGGCTCCTGCGTCTGCCCGTCGTAGTTGGGCTGGAAGTCGACAGTCTCTTCCTCGATGTCCCGGACCATCTCCAACGCGAGCGGCGCCATCTTGGTCTCGGTGTATCGCGGTGCGGCAGCCCCCTGGTTTCCGGGGGTACCGAAGTTCCCCTGTCCGAGCGCTAGCGGGTATCGCAGCGCCCACGGCTGAACGAGGCGGACGAGGGTGTCATAGATGGCCGAGTCACCGTGCGGGTGATACTGACCCATGACCTCGCCCACGACACGCGAGCACTTCGAGAACGACTTGTCGGGGCGGTAGCCGCCGTCGTACATGCCGTAGATCACACGGCGGTGCACGGGCTTGAGCCCATCGCGCACGTCGGGAAGGGCGCGGCCGACGATGACGCTCATCGCGTAGTCGAGGTAGGACCGCTGCATCTCCAGCTGCAGGTCGACCTGATCGATTCGACCGTGGTTGTGCACCGGCTCGGGACGTTGTTCGTCTGCCATGTCTGTCTCTACTTCGTCGTTTCGATGTGCTCGCGTACTCAGATGTCCAGGAAGCGGACGTCTTTCGCGTTTCGCTGGATGAACCCGCGGCGGGACTCCACGTCCTCGCCCATGAGGATCGAGAAGATCTCATCGGCGGCGGCGGCATCGTCGATGGTGACCTGGCGCAGCGTCCGGGTCAGCGGATCCATCGTGGTCTCCCACAGCTCCTCGGCGTTCATCTCACCGAGACCCTTGTAGCGCTGGATCGCGTTGTCTTTGGGGATGCGCTTGCCCGCGGCAGCTCCCTCGGTCAGAAGCGCGTCCCGCTCGCGGTCCGAGTACACGTACTCGTGGGGGGAGTTGGTCCACTTGATCCGGTACAGCGGGGGCTGCGCCAGGTAGACATAGCCGGCTTCGACGAGCCCGCGCATGTAGCGGAACAACAGAGTCAGCAGCAGCGTCGTGATGTGCTGACCGTCGACGTCGGCATCCGTCATCAGCACGATCTTGTGGTACCGGGCCTTCGCGATGTCGAAGTCCTCACCGATACCCGTGCCGAAGGCGGAGATCATCGCCTGGACTTCTTTGTTACCCAGGGCCCGGTCAAGGCGCGCGCGTTCGACGTTCAGGATCTTTCCGCGAAGGGCAAGGATCGCCTGGGTGTGCGGATCGCGACCACCGACAGCCGAGCCACCGGCCGAGTCCCCCTCGACGAGGAAGATCTCACTGATCGACGGGTCCTTGGAGACGCAGTCCTTCAGCTTGTCGGGCATCGCCGCCGACTCGAAAACGCTCTTGCGGCGTGCGGTTTCGCGTGCCTTGCGAGCAGCGAGTCGTGCGGTTGCCGCATCGATCGCCTTGCGGATGACGTTCTTGGCCTGCGCGGGGTTGCGGTCGAGCCAGTCCGTCAACTGGTCGCCGACGACCTTCTGCACGAAAGCCTTGGCTTCGGTGTTGCCGAGCTTCGTCTTGGTCTGACCCTCGAACTGCGGCTCAGAGAGCTTCACCGAGATGACGGCGGTGAGTCCCTCACGGATGTCTTCACCCGTGAGGTTGTCATCCTTCTCCTTGAGCATGCCCTGGGCACGCGCGTACCGGTTGACGAGCGTCGTCAACGCGGCGCGGAATCCCTCTTCGTGGGTTCCGCCCTCATGCGTGTTGATGGTGTTCGCGAAGGTGAACACGTTCTCGGTGTAGCTCGTGGTCCACTGCATCGCCAGTTCGAGCGAAATGTGGCGGTCAGTGTCTTCGGACTCCACCTCGATGATCTCGTCGTTGACGACCTCTGTCTTGCGCACCTTGTTGAGGTACTCGACATAGTCCACGAGCCCGCGCTCGTAGAGGAAGTCATCGTGGGGCTGGGTGGCGGCCGCATCGCTGGACTGGTCGTCGACGACGTAGGCGGACTCCGGGCGCTCGTCTCGCAGCGTGATCCGCAGCCCCTTGTTGAGGAAGGCCATCTGCTGGAAACGGGTCCGGAGGGTGTCGTAGTCGAAGTGCACGGTGTCGAAGATCCCGGCATCCGGCCAGAACGTGATGGTCGTTCCGGTCTCGTCGCTCGGCTCGCCCTTCTCGAGCGGTGCGAGCGGAGTTCCGCCGTCTCGGAACGACTGGCGCCAGACGAATCCCTGGCGCTTGACCTCGACCTCGAGGCGCGTCGACAGGGCGTTCACGACCGAGGAGCCGACGCCGTGCAGACCACCGGAGACCGCGTATCCGCCGCCGCCGAACTTACCGCCGGCGTGGAGCACCGTCAGGACGACCTCGACGGTGGACTTTCCCTCGGTGCGGTGCATGTCAACCGGGATTCCGCGGCCGTTGTCGACCACCCGAACGGCACCGTCCTCGAGGATCGTGACCGTGATGGTGTCGCAATAGCCGGCCAGGGCCTCGTCGACCGAGTTGTCGACGATCTCGTACACCAGGTGATGAAGGCCCCGCTCACCGGTCGAGCCGATGTACATGCCGGGTCGCTTGCGCACCGCCTCCAGTCCTTCGAGGACCTGGATGGCGTCAGCCCCGTATTCGTTCTGGACCTTGCCGGCGTTTGCGAGCTGGGGATCTTCGGGAACGCTTTCAGGGACTTCTGAGGGCATGGTGAGAGGCGCTCCACATCGACGATAGGACTATCGGACAGTCTATCAAGTCCAGGGCAGCATTCAGCGCTCTGCGGGCCTGTGGCGCGATGAAATTCGCCGCGACGTCCCGGGAGGTGGGTCAGCCGTAGGTATCGCGCGGACCGCGGCCTGGAACGGCTCTCGGCCCCCATTTCCAGGAGGGGACGTCCGGCCCGATGAAGCGGACGCTCTCGACCCCGGCGTCCGGGAACCGACGAATGATCTCGGTGAGGATCTGCGAGCGCATGTTCTGCAGCTGCCGAGCCCACGCCGTCGAATCGGCCTGGACGGTGAGGATGCCGTCGACAAAGCCCACCGGACGGGTGTGGCGGGCCGTCTCGGCCCCGGCAACCTCGTTCCAGGTGAGAACCACATCTTCCCGCGCCAGCTGTGCGTCCCATCCCGCCTCCCGCGTGAGGTCGGTGAGGATGTCGGCGACCCCCTTCGGGTCGCGACCCGCCGTGAACGGCTCGTTCTCGTCATCGGTCCTGCGCCTCCGGCGGCGGGCGACGCGGGCCGTGGGGGCGAGCCCTCGCAGACGCAGGTACGTGGCGATGGTCTCGGGAACCGACGATGTCCTTTCCGCCTCCGTGCTCACGACACGTCCCGCTCAGCGGGGCCGGTGCCACTCAGGGTGCCCGCCTCGACCCGGACCGTACCGACCCGAAGCGCCGCGGGAACATCCTGCTCGACCGCGGCGGTCACGATCACCTGCTCGAACTCACCCACGATGTCGGCCAGGCGCGCCCGGCGACCCGCGTCGAGTTCGGCGAAGACATCATCAAGGATGACGATCGGGTCGCCGAGCTGAGAGTCGGCTCGGAGCAGGTGCGCCGACGCAATACGCAGCGCCAGGGCCAGCGACCACGATTCGCCGTGCGAGGCGTACCCGCGGGCGGGCAGGCCCCGAAGCGAAAGTAGGAGGTCGTCCCGGTGGGGACCCACGAGGTTGACCCCCCGTTCCAGTTCCGATGCGCGTTTTTCGCGCAACGCGGCGCGAAATCGCTCGAACAGGTCGCCGGTCTCGGTGACGCCGGCCGGGCCCTCGTCGTCATCGGGGTCGGCGCCGTCTACCGCGAGCACCCACCGTGCATCCGGGGCGTGATCGGCTCCGGCGATCGAGGCGTATGCATCGGCGATCGGTCCCGCGAGATCCCGCACCAGTGCCTCGCGCGCGCGGATGATCTCGACCCCGAGGGCGACGAGTTTGTCATCCCACACATCCAGGGTCGGGAGGGCTTCAGCGTCCAGGCGCCTGGCGCGGGCCGATTTCAGCAGCGCCCCGCGCTGCTTGAGAACGCGGTCGTAGTCGGCGAGTGTCGCCGACAGTCGCGGGTATCGCTGCACCAGAAGCTGGTCGGCGAAGCGGCGCCGCGCGCCCGGATCACCGCGGACGATCTGCAGGTCTTCCGGCGCGAACAGGACGACATGCGCGTAACGTCCGAGCTCTCCGGTGCGGATGCCGGTTCCGTTCACCTGTGCACGGTTGGAGCCCTGGCGATTGATCTGGACGTCGACGTTCAACCGCCGTTCCCCGTGCGCGAGGGTTGCCCGAACGATGGCGAAGTCCGAACCGTCGCGCACCAGCGGTGCGTCAGATGACACGCGGTGGGAACCGGCCGTCGCGAGATATCCGACAGCTTCAGCGAGATTCGTCTTGCCCTGTCCGTTGCTTCCGACCAGAACCGTCGGTCCGCTGGAGAGCTCAAGCTCGGCACGAGCGTAGTTGCGGAAGTCGGTGAGACTCAGCCGCTCGACAATCATCGGTACAGGCTATCCGCCACCGGCGACGCGCAACCCGCGTCGGCGATCAGCGCAGCAGCAGGTTGGGCTGCAGCAGGTACTTGAAGGAATCCTCGCCCGAACGGTCGACCGAGGTCTGGGCGGTAATCAGCACGGGGCTCAGCTTGTTGGCGTTATCGCTCGAGGTGAAGGTCACCCGTGCGAACTCGCTGCGAACCGCGCCGAGAGCCTCGAGCAGGTACTGCGGGTTCAAGCCCAGCGTGACATCGTCACCGCTCAGCGTCGCATCGACGGATTCGGTAGCCCGGGCCTGTTCGGTGCCGGCGGCATCCATCGACACGCCCTCTGCGGTGAACGTGAACCGCAGCGGCGCTGACCGGTCAAGCACCAGCGACACACGGCGCACCGCTTCGGCGAACTCCGAGGTGCTGACGACTGCGTGGTGTTCGGTCTGCTCGGGGAACAGCCGGCGGACCGGAGGGAAGTTGCCCTTGATCAGCAGAGACGTGACTGTCTTGTTGCCCGCCGTGAACGCGATGATCTCGCGGTCGCCGCTCCCCGAGAACGCGATCGAGATCTGCCCCGAGTGCGCGAAGGTCTTGCCGACCTCGGTCAAAGTGCGGGCGGGAACGAGAGCTGTCGCACCCGCTTCGGATGCTCCACCTGCCGGATCCCAGGGAATCTCCCGCAGGGCGACCCGGTAGCGGTCGGTGGCGACGAGGCTCAGACGGTTGCCGGAGACTTCGAGCTGAACACCGGTCAGCACCGGCGTGACATCGTCGCGGGATGCCGCGAAGGCCACCTGCGCGATCGCGGTGGCGAAATCTTCGGCGGGGACGAGACCCGACTCGCCCGTGACTTCGGGAATCGCAGGGTACTCGGCAACCGGCATGGATGCGAGCGTGAAGGTCGCCGAACCGCAGGTCAGCAGGATCCCACCGTCGTCGTCAACGCGAACAGTGACCGGAGCGTTGGGCAACCGGTTCGCGATCTCGGACAGCAATCGACCGTGGACGAGAATCGTCCCCGGGTCATCGACCGTTGCCTCGATGAGGGTTCGTGCCGATGCTTCGTAGTCGAACGCCGACAACGACAGGCCGTCTGCGCTTGCCTCGATGAGGATGCCCGCCAGGATCGGCTGCGGATTGCGTTGTGGCAGCAGCTTGACGACGAACGACACAGCCTCGCTGAACACATCGCGGTTGACTTCGAACCTCACGTGCGCTCCCTCGATCCGGTTGGGCTCTCCCATGCTAGTGCCCACATGTCTTGTGACTTCAAGAGATCCGCGGGGGCTCGCCCTGACGGCAGCGTCGCACCGAAGGTCATCGAACCGGATTCATCTCAAGAAGTTCTTTGTCATGGTGTTAACAGCTGTGGGAACTGTGGATGAATCGCGCGATCCCTTGTGCCGAGCCGAAACCACATTCGTGTCATTTGTGGAGGGACTGCGGATGAGTTGCGTGAAGCGACGCGTCGGCGTTCGCGACGGAAGCTCTCGTTCCACAAGCGCGCGCAGCTTCATTCACAACTGAGCGTGCAGCTTCCACACTTATCCACAAGTTATCCACACTGTGGGGAACGCGTATTTTTGTGCCACCACCCGCGTCGTGTCAAATGAGAATCCATGAGCTTCCTATGAGCCCCGGATTCGTCGCAAGCGAGTCGGCTCAGCGGCCGTTGCGGCCCAGCTGAGCGGTGATCTCAGACACCTGGTTGTAGATGGAGCGACGTTCCTTCATGAGGTCGCTGATCTTCTTGTAGGCGTACATCACCGTCGTGTGATCGCGGTTCCCGAAGAGCTGCCCGATCTTCGGCAGCGAGAGGCTCGTCCGCTCTCGGCACAGATACATGGCGATCTGACGGGCGGTGGCGACTGCCTGCGAGCGGCTGGACCCGTAAAGGTCGTCGACCGAAAGCTTGAAGTACGTAGCGGTGGCCGCGATGATGTCGGTCGGTGAGATGACGTTGGCGTCATCCTGATCGATGATGTCGCGCAGCACGGTCTGGGCCAGCGAGATGTCGAGGCTCGAGCGGTTCAAGCTCGCGAAAGCCGAGACCCGGATGAGTGCGCCCTCGAGTTCGCGGATGTTCGATGAGACCGCGGTGGCGATGTACTCCAGGACGTCGTCGGGAATGTGGAGTCGCTCACTCTGCGCCTTCTTACGCAGGATCGCGATGCGCGTTTCGAGGTCGGGTGCTTGGACATCGGTGATGAGGCCCCACTCGAACCGACTCCGCATCCGATCTTCGAACCCGGTCAGGTGCTTCGGGGGCACGTCGCTCGTGATCACGACCTGCTTGTCGTGGTCATGGAGCTGGTTGAAGGTGTGGAAGAAGGCTTCCTGGGTCTCTGCGCGGCCCTGCAAGAACTGGATGTCGTCGATGAGGAGGATGTCGACATCCCGGTATCGAGCCTGGAACGCGGCGCCCCGGTTGTTGGCGATCGAGTTGATGAAGTCGTTCGTGAACTCTTCGCTCGAGACGTATCGAACCTTGATCCCGGCATAGAGGCTGATCGCGTAATCGCCGATCGCGTGCAAGAGGTGGGTCTTGCCGAGTCCGGAATCGCCGTAGATGAAGAGCGGGTTGTAGGCCTTGGCCGGCGCCTCAGCGACGGCTACCGCGGCTGCATGAGCGAACCGGTTGGACTGGCCGATGACGAAGTTGTCGAAGGTGTACTTCGGGTTCAAGCGCGTGTCGGTTCGCGACGGGGTGTTCGTCGACTCGACGGGTTCCTCGGCAGCGCGGTGAACGGATGCCGCGGGCGGGGCTGCCAGCGGCATGACCGCTGTCAGGTGAGACTCGGCGAGTTCCGGATTCACGACAACGCGAAACGCCGAAATGGTTTCACCACTGCCATCCTCAGCGTGAGCCAGTGCCTCGAGAATCGGCGCGCGCATCCTCTTGTTGATCTGCGCTGCGGTCAGCTCATTGGGAACATCGAGGTAGAGGGTTCCACCCATGACGCCCTGCGCCACCGCGAGATTGAGGAATCCTTCGAGCTGCGGAGTGATGCGATCGTCCCCGCGCATGATCTCCAGTGCGGCAGTCCAAACCGGAACATCGGGAATCTCCTGGGTCACCATGGCCCCCCTCAGGCATTAGCGGCATCGGTGCGGCGAGCCCGTCCCCGGCTGTGGATAACTTTCGGAGCAACGGTAGTCAGCGGCATCCGTCAGCGCAAAATCAACTGTAGACGCGACGCGCGTGTCGTCTCCAGATGGTGGATGACGCTGGGGATAATGTTCCTTCCCCTCCGGTCGGTTTGAGTTCGGGAGCTTCGCGACGTACCCTTAGTCGGTTGACTTGTGCCCTCGCGGCCGTCCCCGATTCATCGTCCCGGTGTGAGCATCCCGGCGACACCACATCCGGAAGTGATCTCATGAGCAAGCGTACGTTCCAGCCCAACAACCGCCGCCGCGCCAAGAAGCACGGCTTCCGCGCCCGCATGCGCACCCGCGCCGGCCGTGCCATCCTCTCGGCTCGCCGCGCCAAGGGTCGCAGCGAACTCTCGGCCTGACCTCACAGTGCTTGCGCGCGCCCACCGGATCACCCGGGGCGCGGACTATCGTTCCGTCGTCCGCCGGGGTCGCCGGTGTGTGGCTGCGCACCTCATGAGCTATACGACGGTTTCGGTGGATGCCGGGCCGTCTCGGTTCGGCTTCATCGTCAGTAAGCAGGTCGGCTCTGCGGTCACGCGCAACACTGTGCGTCGACGGCTGAAGGCGATCAGTGCCGGCCTCGTCGATGAGGTCCGCCCGGGGTCCCAGGTCGTCATCCGCGCATTGCCCGCCGCGGCTGACGCACCGTACGACGTTCTCGCCAGCGAGGTCAAGCGCTGTCTCACGGGAGAGCGTCGATGAGTCAGCTGCCCTCGTACGCTCTCGGCCACGCGCACCTCGATTCCGCTGACGTGGCTCGGGCTGTTCCCCTTGTTCCTCGCAACGCCGTGCTTGCGCTGTTGCACGGATACCGTGCGACGATCTCCCACCTTTACGGCGACGTGTGCCGGTACTATCCCTCGTGCTCGGCCTATGCCGTCGGCGCTGTACAACAGCACGGCGCTCTCAAGGGAGCAGCCCTCGCGGCGGCACGGCTGAGTCGATGCCATCCGTGGGCGAAGGGTGGCGTCGATGACGTTCCACCCCACGAGCACTTCCCCTTCGATCTCACCCGGCACGGGTTCGTCGTGCCACGCAGAAAGGACTGATCCTTGCTGGATCTCCTCGCCAATGCGACCCCCTCTCCGTCGCCCACCGCGGCGGCCGGCGGCGGCTTCGATCTGTTCGGCATCATCCTGTGGCCACTGAAGTGGGTAGTCGAACTCATCCTCGTCGCGTGGCACTGGCTCTTCACCGCGATCGGACTGCCTCCGGCCGAGGGCATCACCTGGGTCTTGGCGATCGTCGGCCTCGTCGTCGTCGTGCGTGCCGCACTCATCCCGCTGTTCGTCAAGCAGATCAAGTCGCAGCGCAAGATGATGGAGATCGCTCCCGAGCTCCGCAAGATCCAGGACAAGTACCGCGGCAAGAAGGATCAGCTCTCTCGCGAGGCCATGAGCCGCGAGACGATGGCGTTGTACAAGAAGCACGGGACGAGCCCCGTTTCCGGGTGCCTTCCGCTGCTCGTGCAGATGCCGGTGTTCTTCTCGCTGTACTCCGTGCTCAGCAGCGTCAAGGTCAACGCCGAACTCGGTCTCGGTGGTGTCGGCGTGCTCGGCCCGGAGCTCACCAAGCAGTTCTACGACGCCTCCCTCTTCGGAGTTGCGTCCCTGCACGAGACCCTCATCGACGCCTGGAACACCGGCAACACGCCTGCCGTGATGATCCTCGTCGTGCTCGTCATCCTGATGATCGCCTCGCAGTTCTTCACGCAGCTCCAGATCATCTCCAAGAACCTCTCCCCCGAGGCCAAGACCGGCCAGGCCTACCAGATGCAGCGCATCATGCTGTGGGTCCTGCCGTTCGCGTTCGTCTTCTCGGGTGTCTTCTTCCCGCTGGGTGTCGTGCTCTACTGGTTCACCAGCAACATCTGGACGATGGTTCAGCAGTTCATCGTCATCCGTGAGATGCCGACCCCGGGCTCCGAGGCGGCGAAGCAGCGCGAGGAGCGACTGGCTCGCAAGGGCAAGGCGATCGACTCCAGCGGCAAGGTCGTGCCGATGGACAAGTACTTGGCCGAGCAGCAGCGACTGCTGGAAGAGGCTGAGAAGGCGAAGGCTCAGGCTCCGAAGCGTGAGCAGCCGATGAGTAAGCAGCGCGCGAAGAAGCAGGGTAACCGCTCCGCTGGCGGCGCCACCTCTCGGCCACAGAATCCGCGCCCCACGGGCAGTGCAGCGGAGGGCCCATCACCCTCACCGGAATCGAACAAGTAGGAACAAGAGGGTGGAGATGACAACGACCCCCGACACCGCTTCGTCTCGCGCAGAGGCGACGATCGAAGACCTGGAGCAGGAAGGCGACGTTGCCGCCGACTTCCTTGAAGGACTCCTCGACATCGCGGACATCGATGGCGACCTCGCCCTGGACGTTCGCAACGGTCGCGCGTACGTCTCTATCGAGCAGGACGGCGGTGAGGGAGCGGCAGATCTGGGTGCTCTAGCCGACCCGACGACCGTCCAGGCGCTCCAGGAACTTACGCGCATTGCTGTGCAGAACCGTACCGGGCGCTTCTCGCGCCTGATCCTGGACATCGGCGGTTCTCGCGACACGCGACAGCGAGAGCTCGATGCCCTCGTGGATCGTGCTGTCGCTCGGCTGGACGAGGGTGCGTCGCAGGCCTCGCTCCCCCCGATGTCGAGCTACGAGCGCAAGCTCATCCACGACCTTGTCGCCGAGCGTGGCCTTGTCTCCGAGTCGTACGGCGAGGGCGCCGATCGACACACCGTGATCCGCCGCGCCTGAGTGCGCGTTTCACGTGAAACATCGATGACCACTCTTGAGGCCGAACCCGCCGCAGCGGCTGCCCTGTTCGGTGAGCGGATCGACCTTGCCCGTGAGTTCACGGCGGCTTTGGCCGAGCAGGGCGAGACCCGAGGACTCATCGGTCCCCTGGAGCTTCCGCGACTGTGGACGCGGCACATTCTGAATAGTGCGATCGCTGCCCCCCTCTTCGATGGGCGCGCTGCTGACATCGGCTCGGGGGCGGGCCTCCCGGGAATCGTCCTGGCTATCGCCCGACCCGACGTCACGTGGACGTTGGTCGAGCCGATGGAGCGGCGCGTCGCCTGGTTGACGGAGCAAGCCGACGCTTTGGGTCTCGGCAACGTCACCGTGGTTCGTGCTCGTGCGGAGGAATGGGCGCCCGAGGCATCCGTCGATGTCGTCACTGCGCGTGCTGTGAGTGCGCTTCGCACGCTGATTCCCATGACGGCTCCGCTGGTTCGTCCCGGAGGAAGGCTCATGCTCTTCAAGGGGCGAGGTGCCGAGGCGGAGATCGAAGCCGCCCAGAAGCAGATCCGTCGATTCGGACTCACCGACGTCGGGGTACTCACTCTCGGAGAGGGCGTTCTCGACGAGACAACCCGTGTCGTTCACGCCACCGTCGGTGGCTGAGCCGCTCGAGGCAGTCATGAGTGCGGCAGCATGTTTCACGTGGAACGGTGAGCCATCGGATCGACCCCGGGCCGGGTCGGAAGCCGCACGTAGAGTAGAGAAGCCCTTGACCCGATCGGAGCGTTTCACGTGAAACACGACGAGGATCCCGCGACGGACTCGTTCTACGACACCCCCTTGGCACGCGAGCTCGCAGACCTCACCGCCCGTCGTCGGGCCCTTGACGCGATCCCGCTGGAGTACGCGGGTCGACGACGGATCTTCACGGTGTCGAATCAGAAGGGCGGCGTAGGTAAGACAACGTCGACCGTCAACCTCGCAGCGGCATTCGCGCACATGGGTGCCCGGGTGCTGGTCGTCGACTTGGACCCCCAGGGCAATGCATCCACGGCGCTCAGCATCCCGCACAACGCGGAGACCCCGAGCGTGTACGACGTTCTGGTCGAGGAGCGACCGCTGTCCCAGGTCGTCCAGCAGAGTCCCGAGTCCCCCCGGTTGTTCTGTGCACCGAGCACGATCCATCTGGCTGGCGCCGAGATCGAGCTCGTTTCGCTCGTTGCTCGCGAACGACGGCTGCGTACCGCGCTGGAGAAGTACCTGTCGAAGAAGGGCGCGGATATCGACATCGTGCTCATCGACTGTCCGCCCTCGCTCGG
Source organism: Microbacterium schleiferi (assembly GCF_020781975.1). GTDB lineage: Bacteria > Actinomycetota > Actinomycetes > Actinomycetales > Microbacteriaceae > Microbacterium. Next base: position 35,313 of record NZ_JAJGNI010000011.1, on the reverse strand, counting down.
CCTGCTCACGATCAACGCCTTCACCGCCGCAGACGAAGTACTCATTCCGATCCAGTGTGAGTACTACGCGCTCGAGGGGCTCAGCCAGCTGATGGGGACGGTGTCGATGATTCAGAAGCATCTGAATCCCACACTGACGCTCTCGACGATTCTTCTCACCATGTACGACGGGCGTACCCGCCTCTCGCAGCAGGTTGCTGACGAAGTCCGCGCGCACTTCCCGAACCAGGTGCTCACCACCGTCATCCCCCGTTCGGTGCGCATCTCCGAGGCCCCGAGCTTCGGGCAGACTGTGATCGCCTACGATGGTCAGTCGGTCGGGGCGGTGGCCTATCGCGAGGCGGCAGTGGAGATCGTCCGACGGGATCACCGTGCGGATAGCGCGGATGTCGACGCCGAGGGTTCAGCCCCGGATCGCGAGGCTGAGGAAAGGGACGAGTGATGGCCAAGCGAACGGGACTCGGTCGAGGAATCGGCGCTCTCATCCCTACCGCCGATCAGGGCGAGAGTCGGCCGGTAGACGTGTTCTTCCCGGAGGCGCCTCCCGCGGAGGATCTCGTCACGGTACCGGGAGCCCGGCTGATCCACATCGACCCGAACACGATAGTTCCCAATCCGCGCCAGCCCCGCACGAACTTCGACCCTGACGAACTCGCGGAGCTCGTCCACAGTGTGCGCGAGTTCGGTGTGCTCCAGCCCGTCGTGGTCCGCGATCGCGGTGACGGGACCTATGAGCTCATCATGGGCGAGCGACGCACTCGGGCTTCCCGGGAGGCGGGACTCGACTCGATCCCAGCGATCGTCCGCGACACTGCAGACGAGCATCTCCTGCGGGACGCTCTGCTGGAGAATCTGCACCGCTCACAGCTGAATCCCCTGGAAGAGGCGTCGGCCTACCAGCAGTTGCTCGAGGACTTCGGCATCACGCAGGAGGAACTCGCGGGACGGATAGGTCGCTCCAGGCCCCAGATCAGCAACACGATCCGCCTGCTCAAGCTGCCGATCCCCGTGCAGCAGCGCGTGGCAGCCGGGGTCATCAGCGCCGGACACGCGCGCGCCATCTTGTCGGTCGAGGGAGATGACGCCATGGCGCGTCTCGCTGACAAGATCGTGAACGAAGACCTGTCGGTCCGTGAGGCTGAAGCTGCAGCGAAGGGCGCGGCATCCGCTGGCCGTAAGCCTGCGAAGCCTCAGGCTGGGGGCCGCCGCGGTCACCTCGACGAGTTGGCTGAGAGGCTCGGTGATCGCCTCGACACTCGGGTGAAGATCACACTCGCTGCAAAAAAAGGCCAGATCAGCATAGACTTCGCAAGTATTCAGGACCTCAACCGCATTCTTGCCGAGCTCGGTGTCGAGGGCTTCGGTTCCTGATCATTCACATCCGGGCGACGTAGCCTCAGAGCGACGTACGCTGGAGTAATGACGCGCGAGAATTCGGCCCCGACTCGTCGGGCGAGTCTCGAGCTGCTGCGCGCCGAAGCGGCTGATGAACTGTCGGTTCTGGTCGAGGAGCGGTTGCGCGCGGGCGAAGATCCCTGGGAGTTCATGGACGATCTCCCCACCGTGGATGAACTCGTCGTTCTGATGCTGCGTGCCGAGAACATCCTCACCACCGGCTTGCCCTCAACCGGCATCCGTCACTACCGGGTGCTCCGGCAGATCGCGCTGGACTACCCGCCGCTCACCCGTGCGGTGTGGCGGCTTCTCGGCTCCGCGCGCCACCGCACGTGGGATTCCCTGCTTCCCGACGTTCCGTGAGGCGATCCGTCAGCGCGACCCCGCGCGGAAGACGCACACCGCGCAAGGCCCAGAAATGACGGATGCCGCGGACCCTGAGGGAACCGCGGCATCCTGTGGGAACGAAGGGTCAGCCGATGAACTCGGCGAGATCCTGTTCCAGTGCGTACTTGGGCTTTGCACCAATGATCGTCGTCTTGACCTCGCCGCCCTGGAAGACCTTCATGGCGGGGATCGAGGTGATCTGATACTTCATCGCGAGGTCGGGGTTCTCGTCGACGTTGAGCTTGAGGATCGTGATCTTGTCGGGGTGCTCGGCCTGGATTTCATCCAGCACCGGGGCGACCATGCGACACGGGCCGCACCAGGCTGCCCAGAAGTCGACAAGAACGGGGCCTTCGGCCTGCAGGACATCCTGGTCCCACGTCGCCGAGGTCGTAGCTGAGGCACTCATGTGTTCTCCTTCGTCAAAACGTTCAGTTATGAAAACGCGTCAGGGGGCGCGATTGTTCCGATGCGTGCGCGGCGCTCAGGCCAATGCCTCGGAGGGGACGTCGACGGGCTCGTCAGGGAGGGGGTCGGTGGCGTCTTCGAGAAGAGCGGCGAGGTAGTGCTCCACATCCAGAGCTGCGACGGCGCCGGAGCCCGCCGCGGTGACAGCCTGTCGGTACGTCGGGTCGATGACATCGCCGGCGGCGAAAACGCCGGGGACCGACGTGCGCGACGACCGACCTTCGAGCTGGATCGTGCCGTCTTCGGTGAGTTCGAGCACGCCGTGCACGAGGTGCGTGCGCGGGTCGTGCCCGATCGCCACGAAGATCCCGTCGAGCGCGAGCTCCGAGGTCTCGCCGGTGACGGTGTTACGCAGCGTCGCGCCAGTCACCTGGTCCCCGCCGCTGATGTCGATGATCTCGCTGTTCAAGATGAACTCGATCTTCTCGTTGGCGAACGCACGATCCTGCATGATCTTGGACGCCCGAAGCTCGTCGCGGCGGTGAATGATGTAGACCTTCGAGGCGAACTTGGTCAGGAACGTCGCCTCCTCCATCGCCGAGTCGCCCCCGCCCACGACCGCGATGACGCGCTCCCGGAAGAAGAACCCGTCGCAGGTGGCGCAGTAGGAGACGCCGCGACCCGAGAAGGTCTTCTCGCCCTCGATGCCGAGCTTGCGCGGGGCGGAACCTGTCGCGAAGATCACGGCGTGAGCGTCGTGGGTCGCGCCCGACCCAAGGGTGACGGACTTCACTGCACCGTCGAGCGACACGGAAACGACGTCGTCATAGACGATCTCGGAGCCGAATTTTTCAGCCTGGGCCTGCATTTTTGCCATCAGGTCGGGACCCATGATGCCGTCGGGAAAGCCGGGGAAGTTCTCCACCTCGGTGGTGTTCATGAGCTCGCCACCGGCTTCCACCGAGCTGGCGATAACGAGCGGCTGGTGCCCACCCCGGGCCGCATAGATAGCTGCGGTGTACCCGGCAGGACCGGACCCGATGATGATGACATTGCGCATGAGCGACCCTTCGTTGCGGTTCCGGATGCTTCAACACATGCTATCCGCGCGGCATTCCCCGGGCCTGGTTGCCCGCAGTGTCGTTCACGGCTCAGTCGAGCGACGTTCACCGCCGAGAGATGATCCGCCGGACGGTCTGCCATGCCGTCGTGAGCTCGGGAACGCGCAGCAGGGCGAGGATGCCGACGTAGACCGCCAGGGCGACGATGCCGATCAGAGCAGAGCCGAGTGCGCCGGTTACCTGGTTCTCGAGCATCCAGCTGGTTTCAGCGCCGGACAGGAGGTACACGCCCCAGCCGACGAGACCCGCGGGAACAGCAGCTGCGGCAAACAGGGCAAGGGACGGCATCCATCGCCGGATTCCGATGCGAGACAGACGCCGACGCAGAAACCAGGTGGCCAGGGAGAGCTGGACGCACACGGCGAGGGACTGACCGAGCGCGATGCCGGCGGTGACGAATGCTGTCGGCAGGTTCAGTGCGAGCACCGCCGTGATCATGACGATGCTCGCCTGCACGAGGGTGAAGAAGAACGGGGTTCGCGTGTCGTTGTAGGCGTAGAAGACGCGTCCGATGATGAACAGGACGGTCTGGGGGATGAGCCCGACGAGGAAAGCCAGCAGCACCCACGACGCATCCATCGCGTAGTCCGGAGTGGTGGTGAAGATTCGGGAGGCCGGTACTGCGGCGGCGGCGAGGACCGCGGTGGAGATCACCATGAACAGGCCGAGAAGACGGATGCTGCGCGCGATGTCGGTGCGGACCTCTTCGTCTCGGCCAGCGGCGGCATGCTCGCTCAGCTGGGTGAAGTAGGGGGTGCCGATCGACAGGACGAACACCGAGAAGGGCAGCATGTACAGCAGCCACGCGTTCGCGGCGACGGTGGCGGCGGGCGCGTCACCAGACACGACCGACATGATCTGGCTCTGCACGATCCCGGCGATCTGCCCGACGATCACCATGAGGAAGGTCCAGCCGGCGAGGCGACCGATGTTGCGAAGACCCACGCCCCGCCACGCGAAGTCGGGGCGCAGATGCAATCCGGCTCGCACCCAGAAGATCATGAGCACTGCTGCCTGCACGACGATGCCGAGGGTGGCGGTTCCGGCGAGCAGCGCAATCATCGTCGGTGTCCAGTCGGATACCTCGGTGACCGGGCCGCCGAAGATCACGATGAAGGCGCCGAATCCCGCGATCGAGATGACGTTGTTGGCGATCGGGGCCCAGGTGAACGGGCCGTACACCCTCCGGGCGTTCAGGATTTCGCCGAGCAGCGCGTAGAGCCCGTAGAACAGCAGCTGCGGGATGCACCAGTACGCGAATGCGGTAGCCAGCGCGAACTGGGAGGGCGTGAACTGCGACGCATACAGCTGCACGAGGAGGGGAGCCGCGACCGTGCCAATGGCGGTGGTCACAACCAGGGCGACGGTGCCGAGGGTGAACAGTTTCGAGATGAAGGCGCGGCCGCCGTCGGCGTGCGCGGCAGCTTGCACGATCTGCGGCACGACGACCGCGGTCAGCAGGCCCGTCGAGATGATCGCGTAGAGGTTGTTCGGTAGCTGATTCGCGATCGTGAAGGCGTCAGCGGCGCGGCTCCCCACGGAGCCGACGGCCGCGACGAGCACCATCGAACGCAGGAACCCGGTGAGCCGCGACACCAGCGTGCCGGCGGCGATGAGGGTGCTTGCACGCCCGATCGAACTCACGACTGCTCCTTCGGCGCGGTGCTGTCGGCATCCGTCGCGGTGTCGGCGCCCGCGGTGTCGGTTGCTGCGGTCTCAGGGCCCTCGGTCTCAGGGCCCTCGGTCTCAGGGCCCTCGGTCTCGGGGCCCTCGGTCTCAGGGCCCCCGCTCTCGGGGCGGCGACGAATGCGACGGACGGTTCGAACCGCGCCGATAGCGAGGAACGCCGCCGCAAGGACCGACAGGATGACGAGCCCGATCGTCTCCCAGTCGGCGCGCACGTTCACTTCCAGCGACTGGTCGGTGCCGATACGGACGCCGGTGGGGCTGGTCAGTGACAGATCCACCTCGACGGTGCCGCTGCCAACCCGCGCCTTCACGGGGAGCGAGGCGCGCGTGCTCTGTTGCGGTCCGATCTCGACCTCGCTGCTTTCGGTGACCTCGAGTCGCAGGTCATCGCTGCGGGCGTGCAGGGTGACGGTCACGGGATAGGGCAGGTCATTCTTGATGCCCACGGGGATCTCGGCGTCGGCGGCGACCAGCTGGATCGGGCTCGGCGGCAGGATCGCAACCGACGAGAGGGTAGCCCGCGTGGCCTCGGCATGCGCGTCGAGGGCGTCGGCCCACGCGGCATCCTGCCCCGTCCAGCCGAGACTCAGGAGCTGCAGGATCTCGGCGCGCTCGGCACCCGTCAGCAGTGACGGCTCCGCGATGACACTGGCGAAGGACTCGATGCGCTGCTCACCGTCCAGCAGCGTCGGAACGACCTCGATCCGCGTCGTGGCGAGGGGTTGGTCGGTGATGGTCACCTCCCTCGATTCGCTGCTGATCAGAGCGGCGAGTCCCAGCGGCCGTGCGCCCGGGAGGGCCTGAGCCGCGTCGATGGCAGCACGCAGCGCGACGGCACTGCGCGTCGGGTTGCGGTCGAGGGCAACCACCGTCGCGCTTCCCGTCACGGGGAGCGCCTCAAGGGCGGATGCCTCGGCGAGGGCTGCCGCGCGGTCAAGCGCATCGGCGCTCACGGCAGCCGTCGAGAGCACGGCGCTCACGTCGGCATCGGCGACGAGCAGGCCTGCATCGCCGGCGCGAGCATGCGCCGCAGGCGACGGGGCTGCGATGGCTGTCGTGTCGGTGAGTGTCAGTGCCCCGCCTGCGCCGAGTGCGGCCACGACCTCGGCAGTGACAGCGTCGGGCCACCAGATGTCGGTTGTGGCGCCGACGTCCAGGAGCTCGTCGAGCGTGGGGAGCCCGGACTCGTCATCCGTGTCGGATTCGGAAGGCGTCGCGGTGGCGGTGGGGGTCGGCTCGGGATCGTTGCCCGAGAAGCCGGCCGGGTCGATGTAGGCGGCAAGCGAGGTCGGTGCCAGCGGCGGCACAACCCCGGCGGCGACCTGGGCCGAGGGGTCGGCGTCGCCGAACTGCAGCGCGAACCGGTCGTTGGGGAGCGCCTCGAAGCGTGCGAGCCAGTCTCGAGCGGTCGCCGGGGCGGTGGTGCCGAGGGCCCGGATCGCGGCAAGGATCGCGGGGTCGACCGCGAGGATCGCGTCAGTTCCCTGAACACCGGTGAGCACCGCGGTCAGTGCGCCGTCCTCAGCGGTCAGTGATGCCAGGTCGTCGGCGCTGAGCAGGCCTCGGCCCGTCGGTGGGGCAGTGATCGGCACGATGACCGCGACATCCGAGGCCGCCCCGGTGGGCACGACGAAGACTGACGCAGCCCGCAGGGTGCGCCCCGCCACCGTGACGTTCGCGAGCACGGGGTAGACGCCGGGGGTGCGGTCGGTGAGCACCGGGTCGGTTGCGGGGACGCGCACGATGGCGCTCGTGCGCTCGCCGGCCGCAGCCGGGTCGAGCGACGCGGTGCCGACGATCGTCGGGGTGCGCTCGGTCAGGGGGGAGGCGAGCCAGTCACCGACGTCGGTCCTGGTGGTCAGGGGTTCGGTGCCGATCGCGACGGTCACCTGCGTCGCGGCTAGCGGCGTGGATCCTGCGGTGAGGCCGATCGAGAGGGCGAGCGAGTCGCCGGGTGAAACAACACCGCCAGAGAGGGGAGCCGCTACGAGTTGCGGATCAACGGCGGTTGCCGTCGGGGTCGGCGTTGCTGCGGCAGCGGCTGGCGTGGCATCCGTCGCGAGCCCGCCGGCTGCAAAGAGCACCCCGATCGCGACAGTTGCCGAGAGGCGGCGTACGAGTCCGCTGAGACCGGTGCGGCGGCGCGGCACAGGGTGGCCGGGAGGCGCGGATGCGGGGAGCGGGGTGGGCGCGGTCATGTCGTATCGCGGGACGACCGCTGATCGTGCGGATCCCGCCGGAATTCTACGGTCCGCGCCTCGGAGCATCCCGCAGGCCGTCCGCGCTTGAATGGATCCGTGACGATGCCCCTTCATCCCGACTCCACGACGTGCGCCGCCCTGGCGTCTGACCTGACAGCCGCCGGCTACACGGCCGAGGCCTTGCGGAACGCCTGGGGTTCCGTGGGCGATGCCGCGATCGGGCGCGGTCTGCGGGGGCCGGCCGTCCGTGCGCTCGCGCCACGCGACGACGCTCTTGCAACCCTCGCACGCCTGCTCGGACTCGGGATGCAGCAGCCGGTGAACGCCGTCGACGGTGCACTGCCCCGCACCGGAGCTGCAGGACTCGTCACGCTCGGTCTCGCGATGATCGACGGTGAGACAGTGGTGCCGGCCGCCCTGGTCAGACCGCAGGAGTGGGGCGGCGAGACGGATGCCGATGCTGGCGAGTGGTGGATTGCGAGTGATCTCGACGAAGCGGCCCTCGAGGGAGCGTTGCCGACCGATCATGTGCTCGGGGTTGGTGGGGCGTCGCTGACCCTCGCGGCCCTGCAGCTGCCCACGCCGGCGGGTCGAGTGCTGGACCTCGGCACCGGATGCGGCATCCAGGCCCTTCGCGCGCGCCTCTACGCCGACCAGGTCGTCGCGACCGACATCTCGAGCCGTGCACTGGGGTTCGCGCGCCTGAGCGCCGCACTCAACGGCGCTGACGGCATCGATGTGCGCCACGGCAGCCTCTTCGACCCGGTCGCCGGCGAGCGGTTCGACCGTGTGGTCTCGAATCCGCCGTTTGTCATCACCCCGCGCGGTGCAACCGCCGACGGGGTCTCGGCTCCCGCCTACGAATACCGCGACGGCGGCGCTGTCGGGGATGATCTCGTGCGGCAGGTCGTCACCGGAGTGGCTGATGTGCTCGCGGACGGCGGTATCGCGCAGTTTCTCGGCAATTGGGAGTACCGCGACGGACGCGATGGCCTCGATCGTGTGCGGGAGTGGGTGGCCGCGGCATCCGTGCCGATGGATGCGTGGGTCATCGAACGCGAGATCCTCAGCCCCCTCGACTATGCCCAGCTGTGGGTGCGCGATGGCGGTACGCCGCCGGGCTCACCCGAGTACGCAGCCCTCATCGACCTGTGGCTGCAGGATTTCGAGCAGCGCGGGGTGACCGGCATCGGCTTCGGCTACGTCCTGCTGCGCCGCCCCGGGGCGGGCACGGCTCCCCTGTCGCGTTTCGAGCGCGTGAGCTCGCCCTCCCCGCAGGAGGGGCTGGGCGCGGACCTTGCCCGGGCCGTCGCGGTGCACGATGTGCTGGGAATCCGCGATGACGTCGGGCTCGCGGCATCCGTTTTCACGACCGCCCCTGACGTCACGGAAGCGCGCCATTTCGTGCCCGGCGCTGAGGACCCCACCGTCATCGAGCTGCATCAGGGTCGGGGTTTCGGCCGCACGCTCACGGTCGATCCGGGTCTCGCGGCGCTCGTCGGTGCGTGCGACGGTGACCTCCCAGTCGGAGTGCTCATCGACGCGATAGCCGAGCTGCTCGAGGTGGATGCCGCAGCACTTCGTGCCGACCTGCTGCCGCGGGTCCGCGAACTCGCCTTCCTCGGCTTCCTCGACCCCGTCGCCTGAGCCTCGCTGCTGGCGCCGGTTCGCCGAGCGAGGCATCCGAGCGGAAACACGGAGCGGAGCGGGGTGCGGGTCAGGGGGCTGGCACCGGGTCTGGCGGGAGCCGGCGCAGCCGGCGAGGGCATGTCCCCCTGACCCGCACCCCGCGGAGCGGATTCCAGGACCGCCGAGTTGGTCTTCGTTTCGCCGAGTTGGTGTTTGTTTCGTCGAGTTGGTCTTCGCTTCGCCGAGTTGGTCTTTGTTGGGAGGTGCAACTCGACTGAATGGAGTGCAACTCGTCTGGACGAGGGACAACTCGGCTGGGGGGGGGTTACGCGCAGCGGAGTCCACGGACCCCCACCGGTAGGCTCGGTCCCATGCTGAACATGGCTGAGGGTGTCGCGCGCCTGGGCGCCCTCGCCACCTCTCCCGTCGTCGCTGCAGTTGCGGCGGCGTTCGAGGAAGCGGGCTTCGAACTCGCGATCGTCGGCGGTCCGGTGCGCGATGCGCTGCTGGGCCGAACCACGCACGATCTCGACTTCACGACGAACGCGCGACCCGACGACATCCTGCGCATTGTTGCGCCGTTGAGCACGGCGCACTGGGACATCGGGCGGGATTTCGGCACGATCGGGGCGCGGATTGCGCTTCCCGGTGGAGGTGCCGAGCAGGTCGAGATCACGACCTATCGGGCCGACAGTTATGACGGGGTTACCCGCAAACCGACTGTCGAATTCGGTGACACGCTCGAAGGTGATCTCGTGCGCCGCGACTTCACTGTGAACGCCATGGCGCTGCGGGTTCCGTCGCAAAAGCTCGTCGATCCTTCCGGCGGAGTCGAGGATCTCCTCGCACAGCGACTGCGAACTCCGGCCGATCCCGCGGTGAGTTTCGGCGACGATCCGCTCCGGATGCTGCGCGCCGCCCGGTTCGCGTCCCAGCTGTCGTTCGACGTCGATTCCGAGACGGTTTCGGCGATGCAGCGGTTGCGCGAGAGCATCCGGATCGTCAGCGCTGAGCGGATCCACGGCGAGCTCGTGCGTCTCATGCAGACCGATGACCCGTTGCGCGGCATCCGTCTGCTTGTCGAGACGGGGCTGATGGAGCAGTTCCTGCCCGAGGTTCCGGCGCTGCGGCTCGAGATCGACGAACACCACCACCACAAGGATGTCTACGAGCACTCGCTGACGGTCGTGCGTCAGGCGATCGAGCTCGAGCACGAGCGGCATCCGGATGCCGAGCCCGACGTGCCGCTGCGGCTTGCTGCGCTGCTGCACGACATCGGCAAGCCCGCTACGCGCCGCCTGGAGCCGGGCGGCGGTGTGACGTTCCACCACCACGACATCAAGGGTGCGCGGATGGCGCGTAAGCGCCTGAAGGAGCTGCGGTTCGATGCGGCGACGATCGACACGATCACGACGCTCATCGAGCTGCACCTGCGGTTCTTCGGGTACGCGGAGGGGGCGTGGACCGACTCCGCGGTGCGGCGATATGTGCGGGATGCCGGCGACGAACTGGAGCGCCTCCACATCCTGACCCGCGCCGATGTCACGACCCGCAACAAGCGCAAGGCAGCGCGTCTGGCATCCGCGTATGACGACATCGAGCGACGGATCGCTGAACTTGCCGCGCAGGAGGAGCTCGACGCGATGCGCCCCGAGCTCGACGGGAACCGGATCCAGGAGGTGCTGGGTATCGGTCCCGGCCGCGAGGTTGGCGAGGCTTACCGGTTCTTGCTTGACCTGCGGCTGGATGAGGGAGTGCTCGGCGAGGCCGAGGCCGAGAAGCGCCTGCGGGACTGGTGGGCGGCCCGGGGCTGATCCCCCGGGCTCACGCCGTCGGTTCGGCGCAACGGCTTCGCTTGCCGCAACACGCCGTGGAGCGTTGGCGCACTGCGCGGTTTGGGGCAAGTGAATCGCTGCGGGACCGGCGCTTGCCCCGCACACTTGTCGCGACACGCCGCGCCTTCGGAGAGGAACACGGCGTGTTGCGGCAAGAGAAGACCGGGCGGGTGAGCTGATCCCCGCAGTGCGGCGCCAGCCTCAGCGCAGGTTCTGCGCGAGCGCGATGGCGTCGCCGGCGAGAGTGGCCGAGGTGTCGGCATCCCGCATCCACAGCGGAACCGCGCGAGACGCGATGCCGTCCGCGGTCAGCCCGGCGACGGATGCCGCGTCTTCTTCGGCGACAAGCCACCCATCGAGCACGCCGCCCGCGTGGCGGGTGCCATAGTGGCGGGCGATGGCGGCGGCATCCGTATCGACTCCGATCGCCGTGAGGCAGGCGTCAGCCATGCCCCGCACGACCCGACCGCCGATGACCGGTGCGACCCCGACGACGGGAGCGGATGCCGCGCGGAGCGCGTCGCGCATCCCCGGGATACCGAGGATCGGCCCGATCGAGACGACGGGGTTCGAGGGCGCGAGAAGAATCACGTCGGCATCCGCGACGGCGTCGAGGGCCTCGCCGGCTGGCCGCGCCCTCTCGATGTCGGCGTTCTCGAACCTCACCGCCGGGATGCTCGCGCGGTGCCGCGTCCACCATTCCTGAAAATGCATACGCTGACCGTCGGCAGTGTGCACGTAGGTATCGATTTCATCCTCGGTCGCCGGAACGAGGGTCGCCCCGAGTTGCCAGCGCGCGCCGAGTCGGCGATAGACCTCTCCGAGCGGCACTCCGCCCCGAAGCCAGGCGGTGCGCGCGATGTGCACACCGAGGTCGAGATCCCCGAGGGTGAACCACTCTGGCGTCACACCCCAGGTTTGGAGTTCTGACGCGACGCGCTCCGTCTCGTCGCGCCGACCCCATCCCCGATCCTGGTCGTTCTGTCCGCTCAGCGAGTACAGCAGAGAGTCATGGTCGGGGGCGATCCGCAGGCCCGCTAGCCACCAGTCGTCTCCGGTGTTCACGACCACGCGGATGTCGTGAGCGTCGTCGTCGGGAAGGCCCTGCGCCGCGGCATCCCGCCGCGCCCACCCGCGCACTCCGCTCACGAAACGAGCCCCGCCGACGCCGCCCGAAAGTACCGTGATCCGCACGCAGCCACGCTACCCGGCGACACCGGCCGCCGCCGCGCCTACACTGGACCGCACCGGCGCGCACAGACGCCCGCGCCCATCACGATCAGTGCCGATCGGAGTCCCCATGCCCTCGCCGTGGTCCCCCGGGTCGGGTACCACCCCCGACGCCTCGAGGCTGATCATCGAGCGCGCCCGCGAGGAGTTCGTGCTCGGCAACGATACTGATGCGCGGGTCGGCGACGTGCGGGGCGTCGTGCGCGAGAGCTGGCGGCGTTCGCGCGACGGACGTGTGGGCGTCGAGGGTCTTCCCCCGCTCGCCCTGAGCGCCGAAGAACTCGAGCTGCTTCGGGCGCAGCATCCGCTCGGTTCTGTCATGGACATGATCCGGGGACTGCTGATCCCGGGAGCCGCCGAGGAATCGGGGGTGATCGTCGCGATCGGAGATGCCGCGGGACGGCTGCTGTGGGTCGAGGGCGACCGCACGTTGCGATCCCTCACCGGCGATATGGGGTTCGTGCCCGGAGCCGACTGGTCGGAGAAGGCAGTCGGCACGGCGGCGCCGGGAACCGCCCTCGCCCTGGATCGTTCGGTGCAGATCCGCGGCGCCGAGCACTTCAACCGGCTCGTGCAGCCCTGGTCATGTACCGCGGCGCCAGTGCACGACCCCGAGACCCGCCGCCTTCTCGGGGTCATCGACGTGACCGGAGGCGACCCTGCCGCGTCGGCCCAAGCGCAGCTGCTGGTGGATGCGACAGCCCGTGCCGTCGAGGGTGAGCTGCTGCTCTCTCGTCTGCGGGAGCGGGCTTCCGGCCCGCGCGCTGCCGCGGACGGGGTTGAGGTCGACACACCCAAACCCCGGCGGGCCCGGCCGGCTTCGGCATCCGTCGTGGCGACCCTTCGCGTGCTCGGCCGAGACCGCGCCCTGCTCGAGACCCTCTCAGACGGACACCTGCGGGTGAGTGAGCTGACAACGCGGCACGCCGAGATCCTGCTGTGCCTCGCGACCCATCGCCAGGGCGTCTCGGCCGAATCCCTCGGTGAACTCGTGTACGGCGATCCTGATGCGGGAACGACGCTGCGGGCCGAGATGGTTCGGCTGCGCAAGGTTCTCGAGCGGATCGCGCCGTCGCTCGCTCCGGAATCCCGGCCCTACCGGCTCACGGTGCCGCTCGAGACCGATGCGCATCAGCTGCTTTCGCTCCTTGATCGCGGCGCGCACCGGGTTGCGCTCGCGGCTTATCGCGGCGATGTGCTCCCCGACTCGGCGGCCCCCGGCGTCGAGGAGTTCCGCGATACCGTCCGGGTGACCCTGCGCGAAGCGATGCTGGCAGAGGCCAGCCTGGATGTGCTCCTCGCCTTCGCTGACACGGATGCCGGAGCCGACGACGTCGAGGTGCTTCGCCTGTGCCTGTCCATGCTCCCTGCCAGGTCTCCGAAGCGGGCCGGCTTGGTCGCGCGCATCGACCGTCTTGAGCGCGTCGACCCCTGACGCGTTCCCCGCCGAGTTGGTGTTCGTCTTGCCGAGTTGGTGTGCCCAGGTCAGGACAACTCGGCTGGATAAGGGACAACTCGGCTGAATGAAGTGCAACTCGCCTGGGGTGTTTCACGTGCAACGGATGCCGTGAGCCCCGTGCAACGGAATGCAACGTTGCCTCACCTAGCGTCGACCCATCGCGACGACGGCCGTCGCGACGCAGTCGAAGGAGACTCAGCATGACCATCGTCGAAGAGGGCGTTTCGAGCGTCTACGCCGCGCCGGGCGAGCGCGGGTCCGTTGCCACCTACCGTCCCCGATACGGCCACTACATCGGCGGCGAGTTCGTCGAACCGATCAAGGGCCAGTACTTCGAGAACATCACCCCCGTTACCGGCAAGCCCTTCTGCGAGGTCGGGCGAGGCACCGTCGAAGACATCGACCGCGCGGTGGATGTCGCATGGAAGGCGTTCCAGAGCTGGAAGCGCACCACTCCCGCCGAGCGAGCCAACATCCTCAACAAGATCGCCGACCGGATGGAGCAGAACCTCGAGGCCATCGCCGTCGCCGAGACGTGGGAGAACGGCAAGCCCGTCCGCGAGACTCTCGCCGCCGACATCCCGCTCGCGATCGATCACTTCCGCTATTTCGCGGGCGTGCTTCGGGCCCAAGAAGGGTCGCTGAGCCAGATCGACGAAGACACCGTCGCCTACCACTTCAACGAGCCCCTCGGTGTGGTCGGCCAGATCATCCCCTGGAACTTCCCGATTCTCATGGCGACCTGGAAGCTCGCGCCGGCGCTGGCCGCCGGCAACTGCATCGTGCTCAAGCCGGCCGAGCAGACTCCCGCATCCATCCTGTTCCTGTTCGACCTCATCGGCGACCTGCTCCCCGCCGGCGTCGTCAACATCGTCAACGGCTTCGGCATCGAGGCAGGGGCGCCGCTCGCGCAGCACAAGGGCATCCGCAAGGTCGCCTTCACGGGTGAGACCACCACCGGGCGCCTGATCATGCAGTACGCGTCGCAGAACCTCATCCCGGTGACCCTCGAACTCGGAGGCAAGAGCGCGAACGTCTTCTTCGAGGATGTCGCGCGCGTACGCCACGATGACTACTACGACAAGGCGCTCGAGGGCTTCACGTTCTTCGCGCTCAACCAGGGTGAGGTGTGCACCTGCCCGTCGCGCGCGCTCATCCAGCGTTCGATCTACGACCAGTTCCTCGGGGACGGACTCGAGCGCGTCGGCAAGATCGTGCAGGGCAACCCCCTCGACCCGGCCACCATGATCGGTGCGCAGGCCTCGAACGACCAACTCGAGAAGATCCTCTCGTACATCCAGATCGGCAAGGACGGCGGGGCCAAGCTCCTCGCCGGCGGCGAGCGGGTCGACCTCGGCGGTGACCTCAGCGGTGGCTACTACGTCGCCCCGACCGTGTTCGAGGGCACGAACGACATGCGGATCTTCCAGGAGGAGATCTTCGGTCCGGTCGTCTCGGTGACCTCTTTCGACGGGTTCGACGACGCGATCCACATCGCCAACGACACGCTCTACGGCCTGGGCGCCGGGGTGTGGAGCCGGTCGGGCGACACCGCCTACCGTGCGGGCAGGGCAATCGAGGCCGGCCGCGTGTGGACGAATACGTACCACCAGTACCCGGCGCACGCCGCGTTCGGTGGCTACAAGCAGTCGGGCATCGGTCGCGAGAACCACCTGAAGATGCTCGACCACTACCAGCAGACCAAGAACCTCCTGGTCTCCTACGCCGAAGGCCCGATGGGCTTCTTCTAGACCGACGCAGCGCGGGGCGGCATCCGTCACGGATGTCGCCCCGCGTGCCGAATGCAGGATCAAACCGCCGTCCGGCCGGCGAATCACCCAGCCGGCGCCTGGTGATCCTGCATTCGGCACCGGCTAGCTCAAGGGAGAGACACCATGGTCAGCATTGGAACCTACGAACGCGTTGCGGTCACCGAGGAGGCGGCAGCGCTGCTGCGGGAACTCGCAGGGCAGCACGGACCACTCATGTTCCACCAGTCGGGCGGATGCTGCGACGGCAGCGCACCCATGTGTTACCCGGTCGGGATGTTCATGACCGGTCCGAGTGACGTGAAGCTCGGCATCCTGGACATCGACGGGATCGAGCCGATCGAGTTCTTCATGTCGGAGTCGCAGTTCGAGTACTGGAAGTACACGCATCTCACCGTGGACGTGGTTCCAGGCCGGGGTGCCGGATTCAGCGTCGAGAGTCCGACCGGCAAGAGATTCCTCATTCGTTCGCGGATGCTCAACGACGCCGAACTCGAGTACTTTGGCCTCGGCCGCACGGCCTGACTCCGCCGCCCCACCCCCGCTCGGTGATACGGCGGTGCGGCGGGGTAGTACGGTGGCGGCATGACGGATGCCGAGTCTCGCGCGGACGAGCAGCGGTCGGCGGATGCCGAGCTGCCATCCGCCGAACGGCTGAAGGCATTCACGGATGCCGTCGTGGCGATCGCCATGACGCTGCTGATCCTGCCGCTCATGGACAGTGTGACCGACGCCACCGAGTCGGGGGCGGGAGCTTGGGTGGCTGCGGAGTGGCCGAGCCTGCTCACCTTCATGCTGAGCTTCGTGCTCATCGCCAACTTCTGGATCACCCACCACCGCATGTTCGCGAAGGTCGAGCGTGTGAACCAGGCCCTGCTGTGGCTGACCATCCTGTGGATGTTCACGATCGTGTGGCTCCCTGTGGCCACGGCGATCACCAGCACATTCGAGCCGGACCCGATCGAAAAGCTCTTGTACGTCGGTTCGCTCATCGTCACGAGCCTGGTGCTGACCCTGACGCGCGTCTACCTCATCCATCACCCCGAGCTGCACCGCGAGAAGCCGTCGCGGCTCCGGGAAGGGCTGATCGTCGGTGTCATCATCACGGCGCTCTTCACCGTCGCGCTCCTCATGATGCTCATCGTCCCGACGCTCAACTACTGGTGGATGTTCCTGCTGTTCCTGACCAGCCCACTGCACGCACTGGTGATGCGGATGCGGGGCGAGACGCCCGGACGCCGCGCCTGAGACCCGGGCCGCACCGGCAGCGGAGAACGGCCGGTTGGGCCGCGGATGCCGCATCCGATACACTGTGAAGGTTGTCCGGCATCCGCTCATGCGGAATCAGTCCGGACACGTGCACACACCCTCCTGCTGTCGGGAAATGCCCGACAGCCGTTCTAGTCCGAAGGAGGTGGGTCAGTGACGCACACACACCAGTACGAACTCATGGTGATCATCAACCCTGAGATCGACGAGCGCCAGGTCCCCACGACCCTCGACAAGTTCCTCGCAGTCATCACCAACGATGGTGGCTCGATCGAGAACGTCGATGTCTGGGGCCGCCGTCGCCTGGCTTACGAGATCCAGAAGAAGACCGAGGGCATCTACGCCGTCGTCAACTTCACCTCGACCAGCGATGCCGCGCAGGAGCTCGACCGTCAGCTCAAGCTGAACGAGCAGATCATGCGCACCAAGGTGCTTCGTGCCGAGGAGGCCATTGCGATGGTCGCGTCGGAGGCAAAGCGCGCCGAAGAGAAGGCTGCCCGCAAGGCTGCCGCACCGGCTCGGGCTGCGAAGGCGTAATCGTCATGGCCGGCGAAACCGTCATCACCGTTGTGGGCAACCTCACGGCTGATCCCGAGCTGCGCTACACGCAGAACGGGCTTCCGGTCGCGAACTTCACGATCGCATCGACGCCGCGCACTTTCGACCGTCAGGCCAATGAGTGGAAGGACGGCGAAGCGCTGTTCCTTCGCGCGAGCGTCTGGCGTGACTTCGCCGAGCACGTCGCCGGCTCGCTGACCAAGGGCTCCCGCGTCATCGCGACCGGGCGCCTCAAGCAGCGCAGCTACCAGGACCGCGAAGGCAACAACCGCACCGCCATCGAGCTGGAGGTCGACGAGATCGGCCCGTCGCTGCGTTACGCGACAGCTCAGGTCACGCGCGCCGCGAGCAGCGGTGGCGGCGGTGGCGGTAGCCAGTCCCGCGGTCAGGTTGCCGACGAGCCCTGGTCGACCCCCGGTTCCTCGAACGCCGACGCTTGGGCTGCCCCCGGCAGCTACGGCGACGACACCCCGTTCTAAGCACTACGGATGCCGCGGCATCCGTTCACACGTAAGGAAATCCCATGGCTGGAAAGTCAAGCGGCGATCGCCGCAAGCCGCGCAAGGGCGGCAAGCCGGTAGCACCGGCAAAGGCAATCCGGGTCGGCGTCATCGACTACAAGGATGTCGCAACCCTCCGCAAGTTCATCTCGGAGCGCGGCAAGATCCGCGCCCGTCGTATCACCGGTGTTTCGGTGCAGGAGCAGCGTCTGATCGCCCGCGCGATCAAGAACGCGCGCGAAATGGCGCTCCTGCCTTACGCCGGCGCTGGCCGCTAAGGAGTCCCCATGTCGAAGCTCATTCTCACGAACGAGGTCGCCGGGCTCGGTAGCGCCGGTGACGTTGTCGAGGTCAAGGACGGGTACGCCCGTAACTACCTCATCCCGCAGGGATTCGCCGTGGCCTGGAGCCGCGGTGGCGAGAAGCAGGTCGCCTCGATCCGCGCTGCACGCGAGGCTCGTGCGATCCACGACCACGAAGAGGCTGTTTCGCTCAAGCAGAACCTCGAGTCGAACAAGGTCAAGCTCGCCATCAAGGCTGGCGCCGAAGGCCGCCTGTTCGGTTCGGTCAAGCCCGCGGATGTCGCGGACGCTGTCAAGGCCGCCGGTTTTGGTGACCTCGACAAGCGCAAGATCCACATCACGTCGCCGATCAAGTCGGTCGGCGAGCACGAGGCCACGATCCGTCTGCGCGACGACGTGACCGCCGTGATCACGCTGCAGGTCGTCGCCGCGAAGTAATCGCGAGACGCCCCGAAGGGCGGATGCCGCAGACACGCAGTCTGCAGCATCCGCCCTTCTGCGTCAGCGGCGTGCAGGGCGTCGGGCGACCAGTGTCGCGGTGACGCCGACGTC
Organism: Microbacterium schleiferi; assembly: GCF_020781975.1. GTDB lineage: Bacteria > Actinomycetota > Actinomycetes > Actinomycetales > Microbacteriaceae > Microbacterium. The sequence continues at coordinate 17,009 of NZ_JAJGNI010000011.1, read as the reverse complement.
ATCCGCTGAGGATGCGTGTCCATCGTTCGCCTCCGCTCCCCGAACAGCCGGTCATTGAACGCTCGATTTGCGCGGGATCAGACGCCGATTCGCGTGAAGCACAATCCCCCTTGCCCCTGCAGGACGTTTCGCCCTTTGCTCGTCCTACTTGCACGTTCGCGGGGTCCCTGGTAGGAGAATCCCCGCCGTTTGTACACAGTGGACGGTCCCGAAGCGAACCTTCAATCCCAGGTTCAACCACAACCTTGTCCACAATCTGTGCGTAAAACAAAACCCAGATCAGGTGGATATTCGCATGCCCATTTCCGTAGACCCCCAGGCTTTGTCCACAGGCACTTCTCACAAGCTCCACGGCGTTTCCCGCATCTTCTCCACAAAGTTATCCACAGGCTGTGTTGCGGGTGTCGGACCCCATCCCTAGCGTGGTCCTGCCCGGTGGGGAGGCGATCCGCATTCGGCGCGAAAACCGGATAGCTGTACGGCCTCGGCAACCAGCCCGAACGCTCGCCCCAGCGAGTCGCGGGCAGTGAACGCACGACGGTTGACGTCATCACAGTGAAGGGGGATACATGTCGATTGCGGACATCTCGGAGGATCGGCTCGGCGGACCCCGTGAGCACGAGCGCACTCCGCCGCACGACATCCTCGCCGAGCAGAGCGCACTCGGCGGCATGCTGCTGTCGAAGGATGCCGTCGCCGATGTCATCGAGACCCTGCGCGGCGCTGACTTCTACATCCCCAAGCACGAACTGATCTTCGAGGCGATCCTCACGCTCTACTCGCACGGTGAGCCGACCGATGTCATCACGGTCACCGACGAGCTCATCAAGACGGGTGAACTGCAGCGCGCCGGCGGCGCCGACTATCTGCACACGCTCACCTCGATCGTCCCTACCGCCGCCAACGCCGCCTATTACGCGTCGATCGTCGCGGAGCGCGCGCTCCTGCGTCGTCTCGTCGAGGCCGGTACCCGCATCGTCCAAATGGGATACGCCGGGCAGGGCGAAGCCGTAGACCTCGTCAACTCCGCGCAGGCGGAGATCTACTCGGTCACCGGCGCCGAGGCAGCCGAAGACTATGTGCCGCTCGAGACCGCGGTCGATGCCGCACTCGAAGAGATCGAGGCCGCGCGTGGCCGCGATGGCAAGATGACCGGCATCCCGACGGGCTTCAGCGGTCTCGATCAGCTCACGAACGGGTTGCACCCCGGGCAGATGATCATCATCGCCGCTCGTCCCGCGATGGGTAAGTCGACGCTCGCCCTCGACTTCGCGCGAGCCGCGGCGATCAAGAACAACATGCCGACGATCTTCTTCTCACTCGAAATGGGGCGCAGCGAGATCGCCATGCGCCTCATGAGTGCGGAGGGCGCCGTGCCGCTGCAGAACATGCGCAAGGGCACGCTCGACTCCCGCGACTGGACGACGATCGCCGCCACCCGAGGCCGCATCAATGAGGCACCGCTCTACATCGACGACAGCCCGAACATGACCCTCGTCGAGATCCGGGCAAAGTGCCGCCGACTCAAGCAGCGCGCCGGCCTGAAGATGGTCGTCATCGACTACCTGCAGCTCATGACAAGCGGCAAGCGGGTCGAGTCGCGTCAGCAGGAGGTCTCGGAATTCTCCCGTGCGCTGAAGCTGCTCGCCAAGGAACTCGGGGTTCCCGTGATCGCGTTGTCGCAGCTGAACCGTGGTCCCGAGCAGCGTGCCGACAAGAAGCCGGCGCTGTCTGACCTGCGTGAATCGGGTTCGATCGAGCAGGATGCCGACATGGTCGTGCTGCTGCACCGTGAAGCGGCCTACGAGAAGGACTCACCCCGCGCTGGCGAGGCCGACCTGATCGTCGCCAAGCACCGTAACGGACCCACCGACACGATCACCGTCGCATTCCAGGGCCATTACTCGCGCTTCGCCGACATGGCCCCCGGCGACTTCGGATAGGTGTAGGTTCCACGTGAAGATGGCCGTTTCTGTGTCAACTTGGCCCGCACTTGGCCATTCGGCCAAGTGCGGTGGATGGATTTGGCATCGACGTGATCGGGCGGCTCATCTCCGTCGACCCGGTCTGGCGTGGGGTCGCGGTCAGAGTGGGCTGTTCACATCCAACACGCGAGAATATTTCTGCACATGGATCGCGCGATTGTCGGAGGCGCTGACTAAGATGGGAGTCATGGCAGAGTTTGCTTCTGATCGCCGGACCGGCCGGGTGATGCTCGGCACGGTCCGAGTTGCGCGTGGGTGGACGCAGGGTGCGTTGTCCGAAGCCACGGGGATCTCGCAAGCGGTGCTGTCGAAGGCGGAATCCGGGCTGGTGGAGTTGGACCCCGACCGCCTGGAGAAGCTGAGCGGTGTGCTGCGTGTTCCACCGGTGCTGCTGACGGTCCCGGTGGATGAGGGAGCGGCGCCGTATGTGTTCCATCGCAAGCGCTCCACGTTGCCCCTGTCGGTGGCGAACCGGTTGCGGGCAGAACTGGAATTGCTGCACTTGCAAGTGACGGGGCTCGTCGCGGGAGACACGCCGGTGCGGCTGGTGCGGCACCCGCTTCCGCCCGATGGCTTCGATACTCCGGAGGAGATCGCGCAGGAGGTGCGTGCGTCGATCGGTATCGCGTCCGGTCCGCTGGAAGACCTCGTGCGCTCGCTGGAGGATGCCGGGGTTGTGGTGGTGAAGCGATCGTTGGGGTCGGAGCGGATCGATGCGATGGTGAGCTGGCCGGAAGGACAGCGACCAGTGGTGCTGCTGGGAGATCACATTCCGCCGGATCGGCAGCGGTTCTCGCTGGCGCATGAGCTTGCGCACGCGGTGATGCATCAGGTGCCGTCGGAGACGCAGGAGTCTGAGGCGGATCGGTTCGCGGCGGAGTTCTTGATGCCGGCGCAGGATGTGCGCATGGATCTGGCGGCGGCACCGGTGACGATCCCGGGCTTGGCACGGTTGAAGTCGAAGTGGCGGGTGTCGATCGCGGCGCTGCTGCGGCGTGCGGTGGATCTGGATGTGATCAGCGAGGGCCGTTACCGGCAGTTGAACATCGAGCTCTCCCGCGCCGGATATCGGAGCGTAGAGCCGGTAGCGATCGCCGAGGAACATCCTGGTCTGATCGACCGGGTGGTGCAGCAGCGGCTGAATGAGGGTGAGAGCGTCGCAGAGCTCGCGCGCGACGCGTTCCTGGTTCAGGACGAGTTCGAAGACCTTTACGTGAGGAGCGCAGCATGACCGATCGGGCCAACATCGAGGTGGTCGACAGCTCTCTGGTTTCGCGGACGACGCGTGAGTCGCTCGCCGGTGCCACGCTGGTCGAGCGCACTTTGGGCGGGCGAGTGTTCACGATGGCTGGCGGTGAGACGATGCAGACCGCCCCGCACGTGAACATGGAACACGGCGGCATGGTGTTGTCGGGGCCGACGGCTCTTCAGACCGCCTGGCGCCTGCGGGCGCGGCATCAGGATTTGGTTTTCCTTATCGAGCCGACTTCGGTGCTCGCTCCGGCGACGGCCGAGCGCCCGTTGATTATCGATGAACCGGTGGATGCGCTCATCGCGCCCACGGTGGAGGAGACTCTCCAGGCGCAGCGCGATGCAGGCGCGGCGGTCGCGGTGATCCCAGCGGGGTTTGTGGACGTCGCAGACCCGGGGGCGCTTAAGGCGGTCCTCGCGGCTGCGGACAATATCGACCGCGACGACGTGATCCTCCCGTTGGCCGTCCATCAGAAGTGGTCGACGCCGGATCACATCTCGCAGTTGATCGCGGTCGCCGCGCGGAGCCGTCATCCGGTGGCGTTGGCGCTGGGAGCGAAGGCGGGTGATCCTCTGAATCTCAAGGGGGCGCCGGAGTCGTATCGCCGGTTCTTCGGCGAGGTGAAGGGTGCGGTGCCGTGGCGGGCGGACTTCGCTGGCATCGATGCGTTCGCGTCCGGCGCTCGCGCGGCCGTGATCGGGCAGATCCCGAGCCTGCGGCGCCTGCCGGTGCCGGGCAGCCGACCGTACTCGAGTCGCCCTGGTGATCGCACGCCGCACGTGCTGATGCCGGAGCTGATGCGATTCGCCCGGTCCAGCGAGATGCACCTGAAGTGGTTCGCCAGCGCGACTCCGTGGCCGTGCCCGTGTCGCCACTGTGAGGGACGCGCGGTGGACTCGTTCACCGGCTCCGATGAGGATCGGCTCCGGGCTCACCTGCACAATCTGGCCGCGCTGGACGAGATCGCAGGTATCGTCACCTCGATGGGGACCTCTCAAGTGGCACGGTGGTGGAATCAGCGTCTGGCGGAGGCTGAAGCGGAGCATGTTCGGCTCGCCCAGCACACGGGTGTCATGATCTCGATGCCGCCGACACTTGCCCGGTGGCGGTCGCTGAGCTGAGCGCCTGGCCGTAGATGCGCTCAGCGAACAGCCAGGAGGCGCCAGTGAACCGGGCGGGCTGGAAGGGCGCCGACGCGGCGACGGTCCGCTCGCCGTTGGCGTCGGCCACCGTAACGCCGACACCGTAGAAGGTTGCTTCGAGCAACAATATCTCGTCGAGCCGTCCAGAGGGGACGACGAGTCGACGACGCCCGTAGGGGGCGAATGTCGTCGCCAACTGCAGGGTGCTGCGACGGAACGGGCCGAACACCGATATCAGCCGCACCGTCACGGGAGGCTCCGCTCTTCGGATGAGAGTGGACTGGCTGCGGGCGACGGCGCGCTCTTCGGCGAACCCGCAGCGGACGGCTCGCCGAGCCAGGCGCCGCTCGTACGCATCGAGGCCCGCGAGGGCGGTGGGCTGATCGACGGGGAGCGTCAGCAGGAACCGCAGAGTGTCCAGGTCTTGTACAGACCCCGCCGCGTTTGTGGCGCGGCGGCGCTGGATCTCCGGGAGGTGAAGCTCGAGGTCGACGTGGACGCGATGGGCACCGGTTTGCCAACTCACCCCGGACGTCCCGGCGACGGTCGTGGAGGGGCTAGCTGTCATAGGGGCCTCCGATGCCCAGGGTGTCAGTCACCTCGGACGTGAGTTGAGATGCCGCCTGCCATACGAGATGGTCGCGACGCTGGTAGGCGAGGGTGCGTTCTCCCTCGAGATGGCCCACGACCTCGATGAGGCCGGCGCGTTTGAGTCGTGCGAGCATGCCGTGCACGATGCTCCCGGCCAGGCCCGTGGCCCGTTCGATGGCGGGAGCGTTGAACGTTGCGTCCGGTGCCTGCGAGATCTGCCACATCACGGAAAGCATGTGCTCGCTGCCGAAGACCGCCTTCGACAGCTCGGCCGCGCGGGCAAGGGTTGGCACCTACCCAGTCTAGATCAAATTCAAGATTCATGAAACATGGAGAACGCACCAGTGTGTGCTCTGGACGCCGCACCTTGCGAATTCGGCAGCGGTGGCACGTGGTGGCGCGACGCACGTCGAACACGTCGCTCACCGGTCGTCGCGACCGAGCTGTGGGTCGATCCGGGGCGCCGTGGGTTAGCTGGCGGCTCGATGCTGCGGGATCTCGGGCGCAGCTTCGGCGTACTCGCGGGCGGCGCGCATGTAGGGGTTGTCGCGGACCTGGTACAGCGTGGTCTTCTCCCCGGGCACACGGCCCAGGTACTCGATGAAATGCCTGGACTTCAGCCTCTTGATGAGCGGGTGGATGATCCCGCCGGGCAGTCCGGTGGCGTCGATGATCTGCTTCGGGGAGAACGGTTCATCGCCGTGCCGGGTGATCTCGACCAGCACGGTGTGCATGTAGCTGTTCCCGAAGAGCGCTTTGGAGTCTTCGGGGGCAATCGGGTGGATCGCCGTCATGCTCCGAGTGTCTCATATGCGTCGGACGCCGCCGACTGGTCGGCGGAGGTTTGTTGTGTATCTGACAGGCGCAACATCGAGCTTGGTAGTGAATGTGACATTTACTAGTGATTAGCTGTTTAGTGATTTAGTACAAAGCTGCTCACTTCTTTCTGTGGCGTCGGTGAGTTCCGCTGCGCGGTCGCGGGGCAACAGCATGTGTTCATGCGCACGCACCGCTGTCAGGTTCCGACCGGGGACACGGGCGATGGTGAGCTGCGGGCCGGGGAGCCGGGTCGGGGATGATCGCGGTGGCGTCGACGATCCGGATCCGTATGATGCAGGATCACGTCGACGTCGTTTCGCTGCCGGATGCCCGGTTGGGGGTGTTCGCGGCGGCGGTGCCGTGGCGTGAGTTCCGCTGGTACCGCAAGCAGCGTCACTTCTCCGGCTCGTACTGGTCCGCGACGATGCAGGCGCCCGTGGGGTACGAGTCGCGGCTGGAGTACGCGAACCTGCTGCTGTGCGACTTCGACCCGCGAGTGGACTGGATCCTGTCCCAGCCGTTCCTGATGGAGGGCGACGATCACGGCACGACCCGCAGGCACATCCCGGACTATCTGATCTCGCACACAGACCGGTTGGTGTGCGTTGTCGATGTGAAGCCGGCGGCGAAGCTGCAGGTCCCGGCGGTGCGGGACTCGCTGGACTGGACGCGGCGGGAGGTCGAGGCGCATGGCTGGGAGTACCGGGTGTGCTCCGAGCCCGATCCGGTGCTGCTGGCGAATGTGCAGTTCCTCGCCGGGTACCGGCGCAGCTTCCAGTTCGATCCCGGGCAGGTCGATGCCGCGGCGACCGTGCTGGGAGCCGCTGTGACGTTCGGGGAAGCGGTGCGTGCCGTGACTCCGATCGCGGGAGAGCAGCGGTTCGCCCGTTCCCTCGTGCTGCACCTGCTGTGGACACAGCGTTTGCGCACGGACCTGTCCCACCTGTTGAGCACGACGAGCGTATTGGAGCTGACATGAGCGCACGAGACGACCTTCGACCTGGCACTCCCTCCCTGCTCTTCGAGGAGGCTGGCCCGGAGCGGTCGACGAGATCGGAGCGCGACCGCGAGGCCGACACGGCGCGAGCATGCGAGGCGCTGGGCATCCCCGTGGCCCTGCCGGTGCCCCCGCAGTCACCGAGAGCGGACAAGGAAGCGGCAGCCCAGCTGCTGCGCGCCGTTGAGGAGTACCTGCGGCAAGTGCTCGGTACGCGCGTCGTGCAGCCACCGGCGCGGCATCTTCGCGTGACGGCGGAGAGCGGCTCATCCCTCCGTGACACGGCCTGAGTCCCGGCACCCGATCCCCGACTACTCACTTTGAGAGGAAGCATGATGATGGATAGCTGGATGCTGCGACCTGGGATGGACTTCGTCTACGACGGGGAGGCGTGCACGGTCGCGGAGATCGCTGACGGGGCGGTGATCATCCGCGACCGCACGGGCCGGCACCGCCGACTCCGGATGGTCGACGTGCTGCGCCCCGCCGCCGAGGGCGGCAAGGCCCACATCCCTGGCCACACGCGGGAAAGGGATGCTACTCCGCTGGGGGTGCTGTGGGCGGACGCTACCGACTCCGCGAAGGCACGCACCATGGAGCGCGCCGACCACGTCCGCGAGGTGCTCACCGGATACAAGTCCGGCACTCCGCAGATCCCGCGGGAGGGTGAGCCGCGCCTGGAATACCACCCGCAGCACAGTCTGCGACAGCGGACTGCGGCGAAGGCGACCGAACTCGGGAAGGGCGAACGGACCGTGCGCCGCTGGGTGGCGCAGTACCGGGAGTCCGGGGAGGCGGGCCTGATGGACTACCGGTCCTCCCAAGCCGGAAACGCGCTGACCGGGTTCGACCCGCGGTGGATCGCTACCGCGCAGACGGTCCTGGATGAGCAGACCCCCGAAGCGAAGGTCTCCAAGAAGATCATCATCGACCGGATCAATGCACGCACCGAGCGCGTCCACGGCCCGGGGACAGTGAAGCGCCCCTCGCGCGCGAGCGCGTACAACGCGCTGGCTGAGCTGGATCGAGGCCGGGCCACATTCACCGGCCCCACCAAACGCAAACGGTCGACCGCGAACCGACCCTCCGCACCCTACGGGCGGTTGTCGGCGGTCCGGCCGGGCGAGTACGTGCTGATGGACACCACGCCGCTGAACGTGTTCGCCGTCGCCCCGGTGACCGGGAAATGGGTGTCAGCGGATCTCACGATCGCGATGGACCTGTACTCGCGGTGCATCCTCGGACTGCGGCTCACGCCGGGTTCGACGAAATCGATCGACGTCGCCGGCGTGCTGATGGAGGCGCTGCAACCGTTTGATACGCCCACGGATTGGGGCACGTCCGCTCGCTGGCCGTACCACGGTCTGCCCGACACGCTGCTGGTAGACCCGACCCGTACGAAGGTGTCCCGGTTCACCCGCGCCGGCATCCTGCCGGAGACGCTGGTCGTCGACCACGGCGCCGCCTACCTGTCGGAGCATCTCACCAGCGGGTGCGCCCGGTTGGGGATCTCGATCCAACCCGCCCGGATCTACCAGCCCACCGACAAGAGCCCCGTGGAACGATTCTTCCGCACCCTCGACGACCTGCTGCAAGAGCTGCCCGGCTACAAGGGCGCGGACGTCGCCGGACGCGGCGAGGACCCCGAAGCAGAGGCCGTCTACACGGTGCCGCAGCTGGAGCAGATCATCCGGGAATGGGTAGCCACCGTCTACCACCTTCGTCCCCACAGTTCGTTGGAGGATCCAAACCTGCCCGGGGTAAAGCTCAGCCCCGCGCAACGATACGAACAGGGCCTGGCTGTCGCGGGACAGCTGCGTCTGCCCACCGACCGGAACGTGCTGCTGGAGCTGCTGCCGGTGGTGAAGCGGCAGTTCAACCACTACGGGGTGGAGATCCACAAACTCCGCTACACCGGCGAGTCGGTCGCGAAGTACCGCAACCGGGCCCGGTCGATCCACCGCGACAAGGGTACGGAGTGGCCATTCTTCGTCAACCCCGACGACCTCACCAGAATCTACTTCCACGACCCCGAGGACCACACCTGGCACACCCTCGAATGGGAGCACAAGGGCAGCTTCGACACCCCGTTCAGCCTGGACGCGTTGGAGTACGCGAAGAAGATCGCAATCCGGCAGGGTCGCCCCTCCCAGGTTGACGACGTCGCCGCGCAGCTGCTGGAGGACTGGGGCGCCGGCCGTGGTCTGACGCCATCGGAGCGGCGGATGAGCGCCCGGATGGCCGCACAGCTGAACGACAAGGAACCGGACCCGGACGGGGTGTGGTCGCTACGCACCGTGCAACGGATGCTCGACGCGGAACTGACCGCCTCGTCTGATCTCGGAACCGAGCTCACCGGCTCCGTCCGCGACCCGCGCCGACGCGTCGACACGCCCGAGACCGGTGATGATGACGACGAGGACGACATCGACGAGCCCACCATCCGCGGCGACTACCACTTCGAACCGATGGAGATGCTCCGATGACCAGCCCGACGAGCGCCCCGCAGCAGCCGCCCCGCCAACGGAGCCTCTCCACCTACGAGGGCTGGACAGACTTCGCCGAACGGCCTCCCCGCGCTCGCCCTGAGGAGCTCTCGCGCGCCCAGCTGGAGTCGTTGCCTGCTCGCGATCGCGTCGTCTACGACTTGGAGCGGCGGGTGTGGCACGCGAACATCCTGCTGCGCACACGGCAGGTAGAGGACATCGAACTGCAGCTGGCGGACATCCTCGACTCCAACCTGCAGGACTCCGACCGGGTGAAGTCAGCCGCAGCGATCGACGCCCCGCCGGCGCTCGGGAAGTCGACCGTGGTGAACAACTTCGGCCGCGTGTTCCACCAGCAGCGGATCGCGGAGGCCGGGGGATGGCTGGACGCGGACAGGGACGTGCGGCACCTGCCGGTGTGTCATGTGACGCTGACGGGGCGGCTGACGATCAAGGGCCTGCACATGATGATCCTCGGCTTCTACGCCCACCCCGCCACCGCCGGCATCCTGCACCGCTCCATGGCCGGCCGGGACCTGGCCCGGGCGGCGGCGGAGTGCATCGAACGGCATGACACCCGGCTGGTGATCGTTGACGACCTGCACTTCTTGAACATGCGCACCCGCGACGGGGTCGAAGTCGCCAACCAGCTGAAGTGGCTCGCAAACGAATACAACGCGACGTTCTTGTTCGCCGGCGTCGCCCTCCGCGCCCGCGGCCTGGTGGGTGAAGGGGAGACCGGCCGGGAGGCGGCGATGGCGCAGACCTTCCGCCGATGGACCGTCCTCGGGCTCAGCCCCTTCACGCTTACCCACAAGAGGGGCAGGGAGGAGTGGGACCGGCTGCTATTCGGCGTCGAACAAGCTCTCGTCCTCACCGGTGCTCGCCCCGGGATGCTGGTCGACCTGTCCCGGTACCTGTTCGCCCGCACCACCGGCAACATCGGATCCCTCATGGACCTGATCCGTCGCGGCGCGTCCCGCGCGATCCGCACAGGGCGGGAGGTCATCGATCGGGAACTGCTCGACGACATCCGCATCGATGAGGGCGCGGAGACGGAGCGCCGCGAGCTTGAGGCGAAGCTGGATCAGCAGCTGCGAAACCACCAGGCACGCCGCCGCAAGAACCAGGACGGCGAGGCGGCCGCCGCATGACCACGACGTCGACGATTTCCTATGAGGTGCGGGTGCTGCCGTTTCGGGTGCGGCCGCTGCCTGATGAGCCGTTCGACTCTTGGCTGGAGAAGATGGCGGCCACCTATGGGGCGACGATGAACGAGATGGCCTGCGCGCTCGGCCTCATCGAGCAGCAGGAGGGTGTGGCGGTGTCGGCGACCGCGTGGATGGCGGACAGTTGGGCCACCGCGCTGACTGATGAGCAGGCGTCGCGGCTCGAGGCGTCGACGGGCATTCCGGCGGATCAGTTCCAGGAGATGACGAGAATGCGGTTCGCGCACCATGCGATCCGGTACACCCGGCGGGGGCGGATCAGTTCGCAATGCCCGGCGGCGGGGACCGCGGGACGCTACTGCCCGGAGTGCCTGGTCGATTCGGGTGGCCGGTGGCGGATGTCGTGGCAGTTCCCGTTCGGGTTCGCCTGTTTTCGCCACCGCCGCCTGCTCGTGGACCGGTGCCCCGTGTGTGATCGTCCTGCCCGGTACCGTGCCCACCCGCTCGCGCTTGTTCCCGTTCCTGGCCGGTGCCACAATCCCGTCCAAGGGCCGGGACGGGGCCCGCAAGCGAACCGGTGTCGGGCCGACCTCACGGCCGACCCGACCCGCACTCCAGTGTCGCGGGCGGTCCTGGATGCGCAGCGGGCGTTGATGCGGATCGTTTCCACCGGCGGGGCAGGGTTCGGGATCTATGCGGAGGCGCCGCAGCCGGCGGTCGCGGTGCTGGAAGACACTCGGTTGCTGTCCCGTACCGCCCGGCACGCGATTGCCGCCGGCGATCGCCTCGACATCAGTCCGCTTGGTGAGGAGCTCGTGGCGCTGTTTAGGGCGAGCGAGGATTGGACGACGGCAGTACGGGCACGACCGGATTCTGCCGTCGGGGCCGCCGTCGGCACCACCCTCGCCGTCACCGCACTGGCGAAGCCGGGCAGTGTCGCCGCGCTGCTGCAGGGGCGGCTGGCTCAGAGTTCGTCGTACACGGCGCACACGCCGCAACTGCAGACCCTGATCGCGGCCGCGCTGGGGCGTCGTCGCCGGCCGACGGTGTTCCTGCAGTCCGCACCACCGTCAGGGGTCAGCCCGGTCGAACGAGCGCGAAAGGTACCGGCACAGTTGTGGGGCGAGTGGATCACCCGGTACGCGCCGCAACGGGTCGGCAGTGAGGTGGTGGCGTCGGCGTTGGCGGCGGCGGTGGTGTTCACGGGCACGAGGCTCACACACTCCGCCGCTCTTGCATTGCTCGATCCGCAGGCGCCGGCCCGCCAGGTGACCCATGTGATGCGTGACCTCGGTCGCAGCTCTCATGACGTGGGCACCCTGCACGCGATCCTCCGGCTGGCCGCGTTCCTCGATACGCATGACGTGCCCGTTGACTACGCCCGACGTCGCGCCCTCGACTACAGCGGGATCCTCCTCGAATCCCAGTGGCAGGAGGTGTGCCGGGTGGCGGGGGTATCGGCTGGGGGTGGACGACGATGGCGTTTGGCCCGGGCGCTCCTGCACCGGACACTGTCGGGGAATCCGATCCATTCGATCCCGCCGGAGTGGGATCAGGCAGGGGTGACCGCGCCGGCCGTCGCCCGCTTCGCCGATGGACTGCCGTCAGCGGTGCGGACGGGACTCGACCAGCTCGCCGCGGACTTCCTTCTCGTCAACGGCATCGATGAGCCCGTCACATGGACACCCGAGCCTTCGGACGGTGTCCCGGACGCGCCTGCGGCGTGGGCGCGGAGCCGCCCAGCACGATCAACGGCCGCGGACGTGATGCCTCCCGATGTGTTAGCGCGGGCGTATGCGGCGGGGGCGTCGACGTACGAGATCGCCGCGGACGTGAACGTGTCCCGGCAGACCGTGGGCCGCATCCTCGCCGACACGGGCACCAAGTCGCGTCGCGGACGACCCCCCACCTTCACCCTCGATTCCGATTGGCTACGCGACCACTATGAGACGCAAGGGAGGACTATGGCACAGATCGCGCACCTTGCCGGATGCAGCGAGATGACCATCAACCGGCACCTGCACGCCGCCGGCATCACCGTCCGCCCCCGCGGGAAAGCAGGGACGTCATGACAACTGAGAAGCGAACCTCCCGTCGGCTGCAGCAAGCCGCCAGGGAACGCATGAAGGCGACCGGAGAGAAGTACACCACGGCACTGCAAGCACTCATCGATGCGGCGCCGTTGCCGAGCACATCCTCGCCGACCGCCCCACGCGAGACACTGACATCCTCCCCTGGCGAGGATCATCCTTCTGACGACGCCCGCGCCCCTGGCTGGGCTCGGCGGCGGTATATCTGGGATGACCGCTGAGGGGAGCTGCAGGGTGGTGTCGAACGACGGTGAAGTGTACGAGAAGCCGTGGTCGGCACCGCACCTCGTGCCGCTGTTCACTGAACTCACCGCTGATGAGACAGCGCCGGTGTGGGCGCGCCGCGCCGTGAGGTTCATCCACCGCCACACCCGCGAGCGTGGTCAGCCGCCGACCTTCCGTGAGGTGTTCGCGGAGCTCGCCGCCCACGACCCCGACGCCGCGGAGCGTCAGGAGGCGTGGTCTTCGGCGTCGGTGCGGTACCTGACGATGGTGCACTGGCGGCGTCGCGGATGGATCCGCTTCCGACGGGAACCGCGTACCCTCCGATCAGGTCCCGCGGCAGGCGAACTGTTTACACTCGGGCCCACGCGGTATACGCCGACGCGGAAGTCCCGCGCCTAGACAGTCCCCGGGGGCGAGTCGGGGTGGGCGGAGTCGAACGCGCCGAGGAGTTCTTCCAGCGCGACCCGTAGCTCGTTGTAGCCCATCGTGTAGAACAGCGCGTCGGAGTTTGAGGTTTCGCTGCCGTCGAGGTCGGTAATGGTCTGGCGGGCCTCACGGATTGCGATGTCGAGCCATGGTTCGGCGTCTGGGAGGCCGCGGATCCACGCGTCGATTTCGGTGAAGGGGACGGGCGTGTAGCCGTGGGCGTCGACGCCGACGTGGAACTGGTGCCCGTTCGGTCCGTGGTCGCGGGCGTGGGTGTGGCCGTGTAGGAGTGGGATCCCGTCGTCCCAGCGCGGTCGATGGGTGGTGTGCCGATCCGACTCCTGCGAGTCGCCCTTGTATGGGTAGTGAGAAGCGAGGATCCGATACCCGCGTCGGGTGCCTTCGATGACCTCCGGCAGAATCGTCCAACCGGCCGCTTCGTAGAGCGCCGCGAACCGTTCGATCGCCTTCTTCGACTGCGTCGCCGGAGAAGTGGATGATGAACGACTACGTCGACGAACGCATGCTCGTCGCCAATGCTTGCCGCGTGCTCGCGGTCCGGGGGCTCGTGGACGACATCCTCGGGCACGTCAGCCTGCGGGTCGACGACGACACCGTCCTCATCCGAGCCCGCGGACCGCAGGAGCGGGGGCTGCGTTTCACCACCGCCGACGACATCCTCGCCGTGCCCCTCGAGGGATCGTTCGAGCTCGCCGGCGGGTACCGGGCGCCGAACGAGCTGTCTCTGCATCTTGAGCTGCTGCGCCGCAATCCTGCGGCCCGATCCGTCGTCCACGCGCATCCGCCGGCTGTCGTCGCGTTCTCGCTAACCGGACGGACACTGCTACCGATTGTCGGTGCCTTCAACATCCCCGCTATGCGGATGGCGCGCGACGGCATCCCCGCGCACCCCTCGTCTGCGCTGATCCGCAACCACGCACGCGCGACGGCCATGGCGGACGATTTCGGCACGCGGCCGGTCGGCATCCTGCGCGGTCACGGCCTCACGGCCGTCGGCGAGAGCGTCCCGCAGGCCGTCATCCGCGCGATCAATGTCGACAGCCTCGCTCGCGTGCACCTCGCCGTTCTGCAGGCAGGGGCCGAGCCTATACCGATCGATGACAACGACCTCGCCGACCTGCCCGACCTGGGTGACGCATTCAACGACGGGCATCTCTGGCGATTCCTGCTGCAGGAACTTGCTGAGCAACGGCTCCTGCTGTAGTCGGGCCATCACAGATGTCCGGAGCCCGGGTCGCGATCAACTGCACCATCCTCACCGCCGCAGGCGCACATTTGGACCGAGCCACTCCGTCACCAGGGTGAGTACCGCATCGCTGTTCGACTCCTGCATCAGCATGTGGCCGTTGCCAGCCACGTTCGCTGCCGTCAACGCGACGAACCTGACATCGCCGCCTCGCTCGGCGAGCCAGTCAGCAGTCGCGCGGTCCGACTCGATCGGATGATCGGTGTCGTGGGTACCGACCATCACGAGGGTCGGTAGGCCGTCCAACTCCCTGTCGCCGATATGGACCTGCGCACCGCGGACGTTCTGCCGCTCGAGGAGGAGCCCGGCTGGGATTGGCACCAGCTGCGAACGGAGCTCGTCCAGGTGACCGGGTGGGAACTGCTCGCTTGCACCGACCAGCTTCGCCTCGATGAACTCTGGTCCGGGATGCCACCAGCCGCGACGGGGAAGCCTCCAGGTGAGCGGGCGTCCCTGGACGACGATGTGATCGGCGTCCTCTTCCAGCACGGCGGGCTCGGGCTGGATGTCCCCGGGGGGAGCGGGTGCCAGCGCGACTAGGGCGATCAGTGAATCCCGATGGTGGAAAGCGACCCGATAGCCGAAAGCGGCGGACATGGAGTGGACCACGAGGACGACCGGGCCGCCGAGCGCAGCGATTAGCTCGACGATCGCGCCGGCGACCGCCGCCCCATCCAGCCGCGTGTCGGGGTCCCATGCGCCGCCAGCCGACAACCCAGGCCACGTCATCACGACCGCGCGGTATCCGGCTTCGGCGAGACGGGGTGCCCACCCGGGTCGCCCGCCGATCGCTCGACTCCAGCCACCGGGGCCCACCCCCCCGCCGTGAACGAGCAGCACCGTCGCACGGGCGGGGCCGCCGGGCAGCCATTCGGCGTAAGCGACGGTCCCAGCGGAAGTCGCGAAAGAGCGAAACGTCGTCACGACATAACGGAGACGATGGCTGCTGCCAGCTCCACCGGGCGCGTCAACATGGCCTGATGGCTCCCCGGCGAGCTCGCGGTCGTCGGGTTCGTGAGCCGGTCTGCTGATGCGCGGTACAACTCCTGCGGCACAGCCCGATCCTCTTGCAGGAAGATGTAGCCGCTCGGCACGTCACCGGTGCCGGCCGTCCGAAGACGGATCGGCTCGTCGAGCCAACCGCCAGGCGACGGCACCAGACGGGGCTCGACCTGCGCGTGAAGCTCCTCCGATCCGTCCTGCAAGAAAGCCGTCATGAATAGCTGCGGCGGGATCGGCACGCTCTGGTCGGGCGAGGATGCGGCTGTGCCACGGGCGAAATTCGCCAACTCGGTGGGGAGGATCGCATTGATCGACTCGCCGTCGGCGAGTACCCACGCGTCGATGAAGATCGCCTGCTCCACCTGCTCCGGCATCGCCTCAGCTACGAGCTGGATGATCGGGCCGCCGCCACTGTGGCCGACTACGACGAACCGGTCCCACCCCTTGTCGGCGATCCGGCCGATGAGATTGTCCGCCATGGTCGAGAGCGTGACACCTGCACGGTCGTCGTTGTCACCGTGACCCTGCAAGGTTGGGGCCCATACCTCGTGGCCTGCCTTCGTGAGCTCAGCGACAACGCCGTCCCACGCCCAACCACCCTGCCAACCTCCATGAACCAAGACGATGCGCATTCTGGAACTCCTTTGTTCACCGACGGCGGGTTCCGTCGGATGGAATCCCACTCTACCTAGCAGAGTCTGTGCAGAACAACAGTCCTGCTCGATCCCTTCAGAAAGGGTCATTCGTACTCGTCGAGCTTCCGGAGGACGGTCTATCTGAGCGGCGTCTCACGGAGGTCCTGCAGCATGATCGCCCGGTTCAGGGGCGAGATGCATTGCGGGACCTCTCTGGCCAGCGTGACCGCCACTGCGCCGAGCGGGGTGCCGGATCCATGTGAGTCGCGTCGACACGAATCCGGAGATTGTGCCGGCGCCCAGCACGATGAGGGAGTTGACGATCATCCTGACGATGATCTGAACTCCGCCGAGAACGAATCCCTGAGCGGTCGTGTTTCCCTGCCCGTGATCTATGAACTGCGGGATGATCGCGAGTTACATGACAGCGGCCTTGGGGTTGAGCAGGTTGGTGACGAGCCCCATCCGGAACAGCTTCGACCGGGAGTCGCGCGCGTGGGATTGTGTCTCGAATAGCCCGTTGCCGCCGGGGCGCAGGGTTGCGGACGCCAGCCACGCGAGATAGAGCACTCCAGCGGCTGTCCCGGTCCAGCTCACCTTGACAGGGCTCTCAGGGGTGAGTGCTCGACCGGACGATCCCCCGCGGACTCGCCATGGAGCCACGGCCAAGGAATGCGGAGATCGAGGACGCCGGTCGCGCTGAGCAACACCGGGATGAGGAGAAGAGTGAGCCGCCCCGTCGGCGATCGCCCTCGCCTCTGAACGGCGCGGCTGCTCACTCGTTAACACACTCTAGGTCGATCTGCCTGCCGCAAGCGGGCATCTGAGTTGAGTCGGACCAACTGTATGAGTATTCGGTCCTCTGAGCACCATCGGTATTGCGGTTGAGCACCGCTCGCTGAGCAACGTGTTCTCGTCGTTGA
>NZ_JAJGNI010000010.1 GCF_020781975.1 Microbacterium schleiferi | reverse complement strand
AATCAGCACAGGCGCCACTCCGCGATCGGAGCCCCACCCTTCAGCAGACTCAACAACCTGCCTGGACATCACACCTAAGCCGGGCCGCATTGCGGCGCGGCAAAGCCTGAGCCGGGCCGCATTGCGGCGCGGCACGGCCCCGTGCCCCACGTCGGGCTTCATGCCTCGTTGAGGATCTGAATCGCTTCTTCGCCGGGGCTCCCTGGTCGCTACTCTGGCCGAATGAGTACCTCAGACGCGTCGATGGTCGCCGGCGCTGCGCGATCGACGTCCACGCGCGTCGCAGTGTTCGCCGCCTACGCGGCTCAGGGACTCGGGTATGCCGTCGTGGTCACCTCCCTCCCCGCGCTCAAGCAGCGGCAGGGCGTGGATGACACTGTCGTCACGCTCATCGTCCTGGGTGTTGCTATAGCCGCCGCGGGTGGTTCCGTGCTCGCCAACGCGCTCGCCGTGCGCTTCGGGAGCCGCACCGCGCTCGTTGTGGGACTCCTCCTTCAGGCGGCGGCCCTTCCCGCCATCGCACTACCGACCCCCTTCCCGCTGTTCGTCTCCCTCTTCGCGGTCTACGGCATCGGCCTCGGTTGCGTGGATGCCGCAACCGCGATGCAGGGCGTCATCGTGCAGCGCGCCCACGGCAAACCGCTCCTCGGCGGCTTCTTCTCGGCCTACACGGCTGCCGCGACCGCCGGAGCCCTCCTCGTGTCGGCGATCGCAGCGTCCCCCTTTGCTGCGGGCGTGGCCATCGGGACGGCGGGCGTTGCAATCCTCGTGGTGGCTGTGGTCGGCATCCGCCTCTTTGCGCGGGAGGTGCCGATCGAGACTGCCCTCCCCGCGACTGAGCGCGCTCGCCTGCCCCGAGCCGGCATCTGGGCTTTCGGTTTCGTCATCCTGGCAGTGTTCGTCGTCGACTCCGCCGTGAGCACCTGGAGCACGGTCTACCTGCAGGACGACCTCGGGGCTCTGCCCGCCCTCGCGCCTCTCGGATACGCCGCCTACCAGGTGTGCGTCCTGATCACCCGCCTCGCGACCGACCGGCTCCTGGGCATCATGAGCAGGGGCCGCCTGGTGACCGGCGCGATCGTCGTCTCGGTGATCGGCGTCGTGGCTGTCGCGCTTCTTCCCTTCGAGATCGCGGCGATCCTCGGCTTCGCTCTAGCTGGGGCCGCGACCGGCATCCTCATCCCCGTGACCTTCGGCGCCGCCGGCGACCTCTCCCCCGCTCACTCCGACCAGGTGATTGCCCGGGTCAACATCTTCAACTACGCCGGGGCGATCCTCGGAGCCGTCATCGTCGGTCTTCTTGCCGACGGTCCGGGACTTGCCATCGCATTCCTCATCCCTGCGGGGGTCCTCGCAGCCTCCCTCTCGGTGGTCCGCTGGTTCCGCACGGATTCGCGCCACGCTGTCGAAACGGATGCCGCGCGTGAGGCTCGCTAACCTGAGACCGTGAGTTCGCCCGACCGCAACCGCCGCGATACCGCGCGCGCGGCGCAGCAGCACGAGGAGACCCTGCGTGCGCGGTGGGAGGAGACCCAGGAGCGCCTGCTCACACGGTTCGAGGAACCGATTTCGTTCGCGACCCGAGTAACCAAACGGACGCTGGCGTGGTTCCCGATCCGCGTCTGGCGCCACTTCCTGATCGCCAACGGCTTCCTGCTTGCCGCGGGAGTGAGCTACCAGGCCCTGTTCGCGATCTTCGCCGCGGTCTACGTCGCCTTCGCCCTCGCCGGGCTCTGGCTCGGCGGCAGCGAAGAGGCGATCCAGAACCTCATCGAGCTCATCAACCAATACATCCCGGGACTGATCGACAAGGACGGGCCGATCACGCCGGATGCCGTGGCGGAAATCGCCACCAACTCGGCGAGCCTGTTCGGGATCACCGGTGCGATCGCTCTCGTGACGTTGATCTGGACGGCGATCGGCTGGGTGACGTTCTCGCGCCGCGCCGTGCGCGAGATCTTCGTGCTGCCCCCTGACCGGCGCCCCTACCTGCTGCTCAAGAGCGGTGATCTGCTGGCGGCGGCACTATTCGGCATCCTGCTGCTGGTCGGCGGCGGGCTCGGTGCGGTGGGTACCTGGGCACTCGATATCGTGTTCTCCTTGTTCGGGCTCGACACCGAATCGGTGTGGTTCTCGATCGGCGTGCGCACCGCGACCCTTCTCATCTCGTTCGCGATCAATGCCGCAGCTCTGGCGGCGCTCTACCGGTTCCTGACGGGAACGAGCCTGCGCTGGCGCACGATCTGGCCCGGAGCTCTGCTTGCCGGAGCGGCTGTCACGGTGCTGCAGCTCGGCGCCGGGTGGCTGCTCAGCTACACGCCGACGAACGCTCTGCTCGCGACCTTCGCGATTTTCGTCGGTCTGCTGCTGTGGTTCCGGCTCATCGGCATCATCATGCTCGTCGGTGCGTCCTGGATCGCCATCTCAGCCCGCGACGAGAACATCCCGCTGCTCGAGAAGACCGAAGCCGAGCAACTCGCCGAAGAGCACGCGGCGCTGGTGCTCGCTGCCCAGGTGCGCCTGCGCACCGCCCAGGAAGCGCTGGATGCCGCGCCCTGGTACGCCCGGTGGACGGCCACCCGGGACGTGCGTCGGGCGGAAGAGGAGCTGCACGAAGTGGAGGCTTCCGCACCGCCCGCGCCCCGTCGCCCCAGCGCGCTCGACGGATTCGTCTAGATCGCTCCCTCCTGGGGGCATCGCGGGGCTGCGTGTCGGCGACGATGCCTAGGCTGAAACGCGTGCCCCGAACCATCCGCATCGCCTCCATCAACGTCAACGGCATCCGCGCCGCTACCCGCAAGGGAATGCTCGAATGGATCGAGGGGGCAGACGTCGACATCATGGCGCTGCAGGAGGTCCGCGCGAACGAAGAACAGCTGACCGCAGCGCTTCCCGGGTGGCGAATCGTGCACCACGAGTCCCTCCAGAAGGGCCGATCGGGTGTCGCGGTGGCGAGCCGGGAGGATGCGGGGGCAGTCCGCACCGTGCTCGGCCCCGCGCCCCTCGACCAGTCGGGTCGGTGGATCGAAGCTGACTTCGACATCGACGGCGAAACCCTCACGGTCGTGAGTGCCTATGTCCACTCCGGAGAAGACGGCACCCCGAAGCAGGATGCGAAGTACGCCTTCCTCGACGCGATGCAGGCACGCCTTCCGCAGCTGGCCGCGCACTCCCCCCTCGCCGTTGTCATGGGCGATCTGAACGTCGGACACCGCGAGCTCGACATCCGGAATTGGAAGGGCAACCTCAAGAAGGCGGGCTTCCTCCCCCGCGAGCGCGCGTACTTCGATCGCATCCTGGCCCCGCAGGGCGAAGAGGTCGCGTGCCTCGACGGAACCACCGGCACCGGCCTCGGGTGGGTGGATGTCGGACGCCGCTGGGCCGGCGAGGTCGACGGGCCGTACTCGTGGTGGTCGAACCGCGGACAGGCCTTCGACAACGACACCGGGTGGCGCATCGACTACCACCTCGCCACCGCTCCCCTGGCCGAGCGGGTGACGGCGTATCGAATCGACAGGGCACCGTCGTGGGACACCCGCTGGAGCGACCACGCGCCGGTCGTCGTCGACTACACGATCGGCGGGTGAGCGAGACGGCTGCCACATCGCCGCGGCCTAGGATTGTCGGGTGACCAAGCCCCGCCTGTACTCCGGAATGCAGCCCTCCGCCGACTCCCTCCAGATCGGCAACTACATCGGCGCGCTCATGCAGTGGCGGGATCTGCAGGAGGCCTACGACGCGTTCTTCTCGGTCGTCGACCTGCACGCACTGACGCAGCCGAACGATCCGGCCGAGCTGCGTGAGAAGACCCGGCGCACCGCGGCCCAGTACATCGCCGCAGGCATTGAACCGTCGAAGTCGACCCTGTACGTGCAGTCGCACGTTCCAGCGCATGCCGAGCTGGCATGGGTGCTCTCGACGCTCACCGGCTTCGGTGAGGCGGGGCGGATGACCCAGTTCAAAGACAAGTCGCAGCGGTACGGCCAGGATGCGACATCCGTTGGGCTGTTCACCTACCCGGTGCTCATGGCGGCCGACATCCTGCTGTACCAGACCGACATCGTGCCCGTCGGTGACGACCAGAAGCAGCACGTCGAGCTCACGCGAGATCTTGCCGAGCGCTTCAACGGACGATACGGCACCACCTTCCGGGTGCCGATGCCCGTCATTCAGCAAGACACCGCCCGGATCTACGACCTGCAGAACCCGACGGCGAAGATGTCGAAGTCGGCCGAGTCGGATGCCGGCGTGCTGTGGCTGCTGGATGAGCCCGCCAAGAGCGCCAAGAAGGTGATGCGTGCCGTCACCGACAGCGAGGGCTCGGTGCGATACGACCGCGAGAACAAGCCCGGTGTCTCGAACCTGCTCGTCATCTACGCTGCCCTCACTGGTCGGCAGATCCCCGCGATCGAAGACGAGTACGCCGGCCGCGGCTACGGCGACTTCAAGAAGGGTCTCGCCGACGTCGTGGTGAACGAGTTCGAGCCGGTGCGGGCTCGGGCGCTGGAGCTGCTCGATGACCGGGCCGAACTCGACCGGGTCCTCGCCTCCAACGCCGCGCGCGCGGAGTCCGTCGCACGGTCGACGCTCGGCGACGTCTACGACCGGATCGGGCTCCTGCGCCGCGCCTGAGCCGCCCGATCCGTCGCGATATCTCTTACCAGACGCTGTCCCCGCGGATCACGACGTCGCTTCCGCCGTCGACAAACACGACCTGACCGCACAGGTGCGAGTTCTCGGGGCCTGCCAGCCACGCGAGGAGCCGGGCAACGACAATCGCTTCGGCGAAGCCGTTGAGCGGCATGGGAACAGCCTGCTCGATCATGGAGCGACCCTCGTCGGTCTGCATGAGCGGAGCGACCATCGGCGTGAGAATGACGCCCGGGGCTACGGCGTTGAGCGGGATTCCCGCACCCGCCCACTCCGGCAGAGCGGCGTGGCGACGAATCCACCGCGCGAAGCCGACCTTCGTCGAGCTGTAGATGAGATTTCCTGTCTCGGCGTCGGCCGCAAGTTCAGCGGCGCGCGCGAGCGCCCCGGGTTCGTCCCCGCCCAACTCCAGATCGACAAGCCGCGTGTCCGACGGCTGCAGGCTCGCCATCGACGAAACTCCGACGGCTCGGGGCGCGTCGGATTCCAACAGCAAAGGTCGCAGGCCCTCGAGCGTCGCAACCATCCCGAAGTAGTTGACTCCCACAGTCGCAGGCGCAGGCACGGCAAGCCCAGCGATCGCGAGGATGCCATCGATCCTGCCGCCGGACAGACGATTCACCTCGACGACCAGCCGCTCCCTGCCTTCGGTTGTCGTCAGGTCGACCTCGACATCGCTGTCGTGCAGGTCCACGCCGATCACCCTGTCGCCTCGCTCGACGAGGAGATCCGCTGTCGCCTTGCCGATACCGGAGGCAGCGCCGGTCACAACGTAGGTACGCATCTCGGAGTCCTTTCTCCCTCACGCCGGGGCGCGGAGCGCTCCGTAACGCTATGGCTCTGACGCTACGTGTGCTGAACCCGAACAGCGAGAGGCGAAGGTCCCGAGAAGCCGCTTAGGGTGGGGCGATGGATGTCGTCGTGCTGCGCACCGAGCGCTGCGAGCTCTCGCCACCGACAGACGCCGACGTGGATGGGATCTTCGAGGCGTGCCAGGATCCGGCGATCCAGCGATACACCACCGTGCCTTCGCCGTATCTGCGCGAGCACGCGGAGCAGTTCATCCCTCGCGTGCAGCGCCACTGGGCCGAGGGTCGCGAGGCGACGTGGGGCATCCGTCATGACGGACGGCTCGCGGGGATGATCGGGCTGTACCGCCGCGAGCCGGAGACGGCAGAACTGGGGTTCTGGATGTCGCCCTGGGCGCGTCGGCGGCATCTGTTGACCGAAGCCGCCACCGCGGTCGTCGACTTCGGGTTCGAGCGGGCCGGGATGTCACTCTCACGCATCGAGTGGCGCGCTGTCGTGGGGAACACCGGCTCCGCGCGGGTCGCCCGCGCCCTGGGGTTCCGCTACGAAGGCCTGCTGCGGCAGGCGCTGGCGGGTCCATCGCACCGGGACGATGCGTGGATCGCGGGGCTCCTCCCCGGCGACGATCGCACCCCTGTTGCATGGCCTGTCCTCGATGGAGGCCTGCCGCCGCTTGTCACGCCATGACAGGATGTCGCCATGCCCGAGATGCCGGAAGTGCAGGGACTGGTCGACTACCTCGCGGGCCGCTTGCCGGGACTGATCGTCACCCGCGCGACGGTGACAAACATCGCGGCACTCAAGACCTACGACCCGCCGCTGGATGCGCTCGTCGGCACGACGGTGCTGTCGGTGTCGCGCCACGGCAAGTTCATCGACATCAAGACGGGAGCCGATGCCGCAGCATCGCTGCACCTGATCTTCCACCTCGCGAAGGCGGGATGGCTCCGTTGGTACGACCAGCTGCCGAGCACGATCATCCGCCCTGGCAAGACCCCCATCGCGCTCCGCGTCGGTTTCTCGGATGGCTCAGGCTTCGACCTCACCGAAGCCGGGACAAAGAAGTCCCTGGCGGTCTACGCGGCCCGAAACCCGACCGACGCACCCGGCATCGAGCGGCTCGGCCCCGATCCCCTCGACCCGGGCTTCGATCGCGATGCGCTCGCAGCGCTTCTCCGTGGACGCCGCACCCAGATCAAGGGCGTGCTGCGCGACCAGTCGATCATCGCCGGGATCGGCAACGCCTACTCCGACGAGATCCTGCACGCGGCACGGATGTCGCCCTATGCCTTGGCCGCGAACCTGACCGATGCCGACATCGACACCCTGTTCGCCGCGATGCGGCACACCCTCACCGAGGCGATCGCGGAGGCATCCGGCAAGCCGCCAGCAGATCTCAAGGATGCCAAGCGCCGCGGGATGCGGGTGCACGGCCGTCGCGGCGAGGCCTGCCCGGTCTGCGGCGACGAGGTGCGCAGCGTCTTCTTCGCCGACAACTCGCTCGAGTACTGC
Organism: Microbacterium schleiferi; assembly: GCF_020781975.1. GTDB lineage: Bacteria > Actinomycetota > Actinomycetes > Actinomycetales > Microbacteriaceae > Microbacterium. The sequence goes on along the minus strand of NZ_JAJGNI010000010.1, from coordinate 96,125 downwards.
CCCACGTGCCAGACCGGCGGCAAGCTGCTCGCTGATCGTCGCCTCTCCCGCCTCCTGAAATAGACCCGAGATACGCGCCCGACCAGTCTGCTCAATGGTCTCCGCAGGAGCGAAGCGAACTGCCCAGCGCGGGGCTGGCACCGGGTCTGGCGGGAGCCGGCGCAGCCGGCGAGGGCATGTCCCCGCGCTGGGCAGTTCGCGTAGCGGCACCACTTACCGCAGCGACCGCCCATCGGCGCAACGCGAACGAATCAGTCGCCGAGCGTGTCCATGAGTGTCCGGGCGTCGTCGTCGACCCAATCGAGGGACTTCGTGACCGCCTTCTTCCAGAGGCGGTAACGGCGAGCGCGTTCCTCGTCCGACATCTGCGGCTCGAACCGGCGGTCGACCTGCCAGTGTTCGCGTAGCTCGTCAAGGTCCGACCAGACTCCGACGGCGAGGCCTGCCGCATAGGCAGCGCCGAGGGCCGTCGTCTCGACCACGCGCGGGCGCACGACCGGGATGCCGAGGATGTCGGCCTGGAACTGCATGAGCAGATCGTTCTTCGTCATCCCACCGTCGACGCGGAGTTCCGAGAGGTCGCGGCCGGCATCCCCGACGACGGCCTCGATCACGTCCCGGGTCTGGAAGGCGGTCGACTCGAGAGCGGCGCGGGCGATGTGCGCGCGGGTCACGTACCGGGTGAGGCCGACGATCGCACCGCGGGCATCCGGTCGCCAGTAGGGAGCGAACAGGCCCGAGAATGCGGGCACGAAGTACGATCCGCCGGCGTTCTCGACGGTCATGGCGAGGGTCTCGACATCCTGCGCGCGGTCGATGATCCCGAGGTTGTCGCGCAACCACTGCACGAGCGATCCGGTGACGGCGATCGAACCTTCCAGCGCGTAGTGGGCGGGCCCGTCGCCGAGCCGGTACGCGACCGTCGTGATCAGACCGTGCCGGGACCGGACGATCTCGGTGCCCGTGCCCACCAGCAGGAAGTTGCCGGTGCCGTACGTGTTCTTCGAATCGCCAACACCGAAGGCGGCCTGTCCGAAGGTCGCGGCCTGCTGATCTCCGAGGATGCCGGCGATCGGCAGTTCGCGGGCGGTGCCCGGCAGCGCAAGCTCGCCCACGACATCCGACGACGAGCGGATCTCGGGCATCATCGCGCGGGGAATGTTCCACAGGGCGAGCATCTCGTCCGACCAGTCGAGGGTCTGCAGGTCCATGAGCAGCGTGCGGCTCGCGTTGGTGACATCGGTCACGTGCGCCCCGCCACTGGTGCCGCCGGTGAGGTTCCAGACCACCCACGAGTCGGGGGTGCCGAACAGCAGATGACCGGCCTCGGCATCCGCCCGCGCCCCCGGCACATGGTCGAGGATCCAAGCGACCTTGGATGCCGAGAAGTAGGTTGCAAGCGGGAGACCCGTCACCTCGGTGACGCGGTCGCCGACGCCGTCACGGGCAAGCGCGTCGAGCCGGGGCTGCGTGCGGGTGTCTTGCCACACGATGGCGTTGAAAACGGGCTGCCCGGTGCGGCGGTCCCACACGATCGCAGTCTCGCGCTGGTTCGTGACACCGGCGGCGGCGATACCGGATGCCTGCAGGTGAGCCTTGGCGAGGACGCCAGAGATCACCCACTCGGTGTTGGTCCAGATCTCCATGGGGTCGTGCTCGACCCAGCCGGCGCGCGGAAAGATCTGCTCGTGCTCGCGCTGAGCCGTTGCAACTACCGTTCCGGCACGATCGAACACGATTGCCCGCGTCGAGGTGGTGCCCTGGTCGATGGCTAAGACGTGTTCGGCCACGATGCCTCCCGAAGTGTTGAGCGCCTCCAGGCGATGGATGTCGCGCCGCTCAGGCTACCGGTGCCGCTGCGGGCTGCCACGTCGGATCGGCGGCGTGGACAGCGGCAAGTGCCGCGGCGACCTCTGCCCTGGCGGCATCCTCGTCCCATCCGAGGACGGGCGCGACGGCGTCGGCGATCTCGGCGACGACCGCGGGAGTGGCCTCACCGCGGAACGCGAGGCTCGTGCGGCGCAGCAGCAGGTCGGCCAGATGGACGACATCCTCTGTGCTCGCCAGGTAACGCAGCTCGCCGGTGCTGTAGGCGGGAAGGGTCCGGAGTGGCCGGTCATCGGCATCCTCGTCGACGAAGGCGATGACCTCGCGGGCTGTCGTTCCGTAGCGTTCGAGGAGGGTGGCTGCGGCATCCTTCGAGAGCCCCCGGCGGTTCTCGGCGACCCACTGGTGCCGTGCCCGCTCGGTCACCGGATACCCGGCTCCGCCGCCGATCGCACGGCCATGGGTCGTGACGATGCGGGGCCGAGCGAGCAGAGCGAGGGCGTCATCGGTGAGGTGGGCGGCGGAGGCACGGAAGGTGGTCCACTTGCCGCCGACGAGGCTGATCACCGTGGTGTCCGCCGACCCGGGGAGCTGCTCGGTCTCGACACGGTAATCGCGCGAGACGAAGCCGGGAGCGAGATCGCCGTGGCCGGGAAGCGGGCGGACACCCGAGAAGCGGTACACGATCTGCGAGCGGTCGACGGTGATGTCGGGGAAGACGTGCCCGATGAGGTCGATGAAGTAGTCAACTTCGGGCTCGGTGCACACCGCGGGCTCTGCCATGTCGTGCTCGAGGTCGGTGGTGCCGACCAGGACGCGTCCCTTGAGCGGGTAGATGAGCACGATGCGACCGTCGCGGTGTTCGAAGAAGATCTCTCGACCAGCCGTGGCTGCCAGCAGCTCGGGGTTGTCGAGCACGATGTGCGAGCCTTTGGTTCCGCCCATGAAGCTGGTCGGGGCCCCGAGGGCGCGGTTGGTGAGGTCGGTCCAGGGTCCGGATGCGTTGATCACGACCGCGGCGCGGAACGGGAACTCGGCACCTGTCTCGGTGTCGCGAAGCGTGATCGCGCCGTCCGCTGCCCCCACGACTTCGAGGTAGTTCGCGGCCCGGGCGCGGTCGCCACCGGCGGCACGCCCGTCGCGGAGCAGATCGAGCGCGAGTCGCTCAGGGTCGTGCACCGAGGCATCCCAGTAGGTCGCGGTGTACTTGACGGTCTCGTTGATCGCCGGAAGCGCTCGCAGCGAACCGGCGCGTCCGCGGAAGGTGTGGCGGGGAACACGGCCGCCGCCGCGCGAGAACGAGTCGTAGATCGTAAGGCCGATCTTGATCAGCGCGGCGCCGCGCTCGACGTGCTTTCCTGCGCCGTGACGCAGGAAACGGAGGGGCGCCGAAAACACCCCCGAGAACGTGGAGAAGATCGGGATCGTCGTCTGCAACGGACGGACGTAGTGGGGAGCCGTGGCGAGCAGATCGTTGCGTTCCGTGACCGCCTCGTGCACAAGCCGGAACTCGCCGTTCTCGAGGTAACGGACGCCGCCGTGGATCATGTGCGACGACGCTGCTGATGCGCCGCTGACGAAGTCACCGCGTTCGACGATCGCGACATCCACGCCCTGGAGAGCGAGGTCCCGAAAAGTCGCGAGTCCGTTCACCCCTCCGCCGACGATGAGGACATCGGCCTGCGGCCGGTCGCTCAGTCGGGCGACAGTGGTTCGTGCGACGGCGCTCATTGATCGTCCTTCCTCGCCCGGGTATCTCCCGGTGCTCCCATCGTGCCACACATGGTCGAAGTTGCAGGCTTTCTGCACATACGTGCAAACTGTGTCAGTGACCGACGATGCGACCCACTTGCGGCGGGCACTGACCGCCGCCCACCTCTACTACGTCCAGCTCCGCACCATGGATGCCATTGCCGCCGAGCTCGGGACCTCGCGCTCCACGGTGTCGCGACTGCTGTCGTTTGCGCGCGCCGAGGGAATCGTCGAGGTGCGCGTGCGTTCACCCCTCGACGCCCCGGGACTCGTGGAGACGCAGTTGCGCCGCCAGTTCGGGGTGCGCGCCCAGGTCATTCCCGTACCGGAGTCGGTGAGCGATCTCGAGCGCCTCGACCGCGTCGCGCAGGGAGCAGCTCAGTTGCTCGATGAGCTAATCGTCTCGGATCTGGTTGTCGGTATCGCTTGGGGCTCGACGCTGGCTGCGGTTGCCCGCCGACTCACTCCCAAGCGCGTGCACGGCACCACGTTCGTGCAGCTGAACGGCTCGGGGAACGTGAAGACGTCCGGTATCACGTATGCGAGCGAACTGCTCAGCAGATTCAGCACCGCATACGGCGGGGATGCCGAACAGTTCCCTGTGCCGGCGTTCTTCGATGATCCCGAGACTCGGCGCGCACTCTGGCGGGAGCGCAGCACGCGACGCATCCTCGACATCCAGAGCCGCATGGGTCTCGTGCTGTTCAGTGTGGGAGCTTTCCGGGCCGAGGTACCCAGCCGCGTGCACGCCGGCGACTACCTCGAACCCGCCGACCTCGAGCAGCTGAAGACAGAACGGGTCGTGGGTGATGTCGCGACGGTGTTCTACCGCGCGAACGGCTCCACCGAGGGGATCGCGCTGAACGAGCGGGGATCGGGCCCCTCTTTCGATCTGCTCCGCGCGGTCCCGCGGCGCTGCTGCATCGTGACCGGCGAGGCCAAGATCCCGAGCCTGCGCGGCGCACTCGCCGCAGGCCTCATCACAGATCTCGTCATCGACGAGCGCACCGCCCGCGCCATGGTCGACGGACGCGAAGCGTCGTAGCCCACGGGAATGAACGCGCGCGCGGCGCGTTGACTACACTCGAGAGCAATGAACGTGCTCCGGGGTCGGTGAGAATCCGAACCGGCGGTGACAGTCCGCGACCCGCTGCATCCGTGTTCGAGAGAACGCCGCAGCGGTTGATCCGGTGAAATTCCGGAACCGACGGTGATGCGACACGAAAGTGTCGTCAGTCCGGATGGGAGGCAGCACAGGTGACGCCACGGCGTTGTCGCCTTCCCTGCCCCGGCGTACCCGACCGGAGTGGGCAGTGAGTCAAGGCACAAGCGAGACAGCCGCTATGAGGCGCGCGCTGAGCGCTGCGCTTCGTGGCCCTCGCGGGGTGAACCCCCAGGTCGGGGCCGTCATCCTCTCTCCCGAGGGCGAGGTTCTCGCCGAAGGTTGGCACCGGGGCGTGGGAACAGCACACGCCGAAGTCGACGCGATGTCACAGCTGACGCCTGACCAGCTTCGCGGCGCCACGGCAGTTGTCACCCTCGAGCCCTGCAACCACACCGGCCGCACTGGCCCGTGTGCGCAGGCTCTCATCGACGCTGGTGTGGCTCGCGTGGTCTACGCGGTCGATGATCCCGGCGTCATCTCAGGCGGCGGGGCCGAACGTCTCGTAGACGCGGGTGTAACTGTCGAGTCGGGTCTGCTGCGCGATGAAGGCACCACGCTCCTTGACACCTGGCTCGCTGTCCAGCGGCTGGGCAGGCCCCACGTCACCGTGAAGTGGGCGCAGAGCCTGGATGGCCGCGCCGCGGCCGCCGATGGAACGAGCATGTGGATCACCGGCCCCGAGGCGCGCGCTGACGTGCACCGGCGGCGATCGGATGCCGATGCGATCGTGGTCGGCATCGGCACCGTGCTCGCCGATGACCCGGCACTCACCGCACGGGGCCCCGCCGGCCAGCCCCTGTCGCAGCAGCCCCTGCCTGTCGTTCTCGGCAGGCGCGCGATTCCGGATGCCGCGCAGGTGCGCAGGCATCCCCGCACCCTGATCCAGCGGCCCGGGACAGACCTCACCGTGGTGCTGGACGAACTGCGCGATCTCGGTATCCAGCGTGTCTTCGTCGAGGGCGGGCCGACGGTTGCGGCATCCTTCCTGCGCGCCGGGCTGGTCGACGAGGTGCTGGCGTATGTCGCTCCGGTACTGATCGGTTCCGGCCCGGACGGCGACCGGCCGGCCGTCACCGACATCGGGGTCACGACCCTCGCCGAGGCTCACCGGCTTGAGCTGACCGCGCTCGAGCGGCTTGGAGATGACGTGTTGCTCGTCGCACGTCCCCGCGCCACCGCCGAGACTCCCGAATCCCCATCCCCCGAGACCACCGTCGCTGACGCGTCGTCGGTGTAGTCAGGAGCAGCCATGTTCACAGGACTCATTGAAGAGATCGGCCGCGTTACTGCCGTCGAGCCGTCGGGTGACGGCATCCGGTTGACGATTCACGCACCGCAATCCGTCGCGGATGCCGCGCACGGCGACTCCATCGCCGTCAGTGGGGTCTGCTTGACGGTCGTCGCTCGCGACGGCGACGGCTTTACCGCCGACGTCATGCGGCAGACGCTCGATATGTCGACCCTCGCCGATGTCTCGGTCGACCGCCTCGTGAACCTGGAGCGCGCCACCGCCGCGGGCGGGCGCCTGGGCGGACACATCGTGCAGGGTCACATCGACGGCACAGGGACCGTCGTCGAGGTTCGACCCGGCGACCAGTGGCGGGTGATCCGCGTCGCGATCCCCCAGCATCTGGCACCCCTCATCGTCGACAAGGGATCGATCGCGATGGACGGCGTGTCCCTGACCGTCAGCGCCGTGAGCGAACCGGCCGCCACAGAGCCCTGGTTCGAGGTCTCGCTCATTCCCGAAACCCTCGAGGCCACCACCTTCGACACGGTGCAGCCGGGCTCGCCCGTGAACCTCGAGACCGACATCCTTGCCCGTCACGTGCAGCGTCTGCTGGCGTTCCCCTCGGCGGCCGCGGCCGCCCCGACCGAAGGAGGCTCGCTGTGAGCCTTGCCACCATCACCGAAGCCCTGGATGCGCTGCGCGCTGGGCGCCCGATCATCGTCGCGGATGACGAGAATCGCGAGAACGAGGGCGATGTCATCCTGTCGGCAGAGCTTGCCACACCCGAGGCCGTCGCGTGGACGATCCGGTGGTCGAGCGGCCTGCTGTGCGCGCCGATGCCCGCCGAGTGGGCCGACCGCCTCGACCTGCCGCCGATGGTTGCGGTCAACGAGGATGCTCGCGGCACTGCCTACACCGTCACGGTGGACGCCGCAGATCGCACCTCCACCGGCATCAGCGCGAGCGACCGTGCGCACACCCTGAACGTGTTGGCCGACCCTGCAGCGACGCCCTCGAGCGTCATCCGGCCGGGCCACGTCCTGCCGCTTCGCGCTGTCGACGGCGGCGTCCGTGAACGAGCCGGACACACCGAGGCTGCCGTCGAGCTGATGCGACTGGCCGGCCTGCAGCCGGTCGGAGCTATCGCGGAGGTCGTGGCCGAGGACGGCTCGATGATGCGAATGCCGGGACTGCTTGAGCTCGGTGCGCGCGATGGAATCCCCGTCATCACCATCGAGCAGCTCATTGCCTACCTCGACGAGCACGAGCCCCGCCCGGCCGAACCGCAGGAGGTGCACCATCGGCGCGTGAGCCTGCGGGCAGAGGCGACCGTCCCCACGGCTCACGGCGTGTTCCGCTTTCTCGCCTACAAGGACCGGATCACCGGCACCGACCACATCGCGGTCGTGGCCGGCGACCTGGCCGAGGACGCGCCACTCGTGCGCGTCCACTCGGAGTGCTTGACCGGCGAGGCCTTCGGCTCGCTCAAGTGCGAATGCGGGCCGCAGCTGGATGCCGCGCTCGACGCTATCGCGCAGAACGGCGGGGTTGTCATCTACATGCGCGGACACGAGGGACGCGGCATCGGCCTGATCAACAAGCTGCGCGCCTACAGCCTGCAGGAGCGGGGGCTCGACACCGTCGACGCGAACCTGGCTCTCGGGTTGCCCGCCGATGCGCGTGACTACGCTGCAGCCGCCGGCATCCTGGGTGATCTCGGCATCGAGCGGATGCGTCTGCTCACGAACAACGGCGACAAGGTCGCTCAGCTGCGGGGCCTGGGCCTCGACATCGTCGAGCAGGTGCCCCTGCTCGTGGGTGTGGGGCCGAACAACCACCAGTACCTGGCCACGAAAGCGGAGCGCATGGGACACACCATCGCCCTCGACGACCTGGATCGCGCCCTCGGAGTCGGGGCCGCAGCAGAGAGGACCGACGCATGAGCGGAACCGGCGCCCCCGAGCGCGAAACCATCGATGGCTCGGGCCTGAACATCGTGATCGTCGCCGGCCAGTGGCACGAGACCATCGCGAACGGCCTCCTGGAGGGCGCCCGCCGAGCACTGGAGGATGCGGGTGCTTCGTACCGGGTCGTGCCGGTGCCCGGCTCATTCGAGCTTCCCGTCGTAGCGAAGGCAGCTCTGGATGCCGGCGCTGACGCCGTCGTGGCGCTGGGGGTCATCATCCGCGGCGGCACTCCTCACTTCGAGTTCGTCTCGTCGGCGGCCACCGACGGACTCACCCGCGTCGCCCTCGACACCGGCAAGCCCGTCGGCTTCGGCGTGCTGACCCTGGACGACGAGGCGCAGGGCATCGACCGAGCCGGCCTTCCAGGCTCGCGCGAAGACAAGGGCTTCGAGGCCGCGGATGCCGCCCTCCGCACCGCGCTCGCGCTGCGGGACCTGCGGGCCTGACCGGCACCGGGTGAGGCGAACAAGACTCCACCTTCAGTGAGGCATAAGGTACGCTGACGGCATGGAGATTCTTCGTCACGCCGTCCTTCTCGTTCACCTCTCGGGCTTCGCGATTCTGTTCGGCGCCTGGGTCGTCGAGGCGGTGCGGCGCACCGGAGCCGTAACGGCACTCATGAACTGGGGTCTGCTGATCGCAGGCGTGGCAGGCCTTGCCCTGGCCGCGCCGTGGGGCGTACCGGAGGGCGTCGAGTTCAACTACATGAAGATCGGGACGAAGCTCGTCATCCTGCTCATCATCGGTGCTCTTCTGGGTATCGGATCGGCCCGCACCAAGCGAAATGGCTCGGCACCGGCCGGTGTATTCTGGGCGATCGGCATCCTGACCTTTATGAACGCGGCCATCGCCACACTCTGGCGCTGAGGCATCGGAGGTGCGGGGGCCGTTCTCGTCCCCCGCACCGATAGGCCTCCATGACCTCTTCCGTCGCCGTTCCGTCCGCTCCCGCCAACCCGCGAAGCCGCGTCATCACGGCAAGCCTCGTCGGCACGACGATCGAGTTCTACGACTTCTACGTGTACGCGACGGCGGCAGTTCTCGTCTTCCCCGCGCTGTTCTTTCCTACCGGTAACGAGACCACATCACTGCTGGCATCCTTTGCGGTCTTCGGCGCCGCGATGGTCGCCCGGCCCCTGGGCGCGGTCGTGTTCGGCCACTTCGGCGATCGGTTTGGCCGCAAGGCGACCCTGGTCACCTCGCTTCTCACAATGGGTATCGCGACCTTCGTGATCGGCCTACTCCCGACCGTGAACGAGATCGGGGTCTGGGCCGCGGTGTTCCTGCTTGTGCTGCGACTCGCGCAGGGATTCGCGCTGGGAGGCGAGTGGTCGGGGGCCGCGCTCGTCGCTACCGAGAACGCCCCGGCAGGCAAACGAGCCTGGTACGGCACATTCCCGCAGCTGGGCGCTCCCATCGGTTTCATCATCGCCAACGGCATCTTCCTGGCGATCAACGTTGCTCTCCCGCACCCCGACGGCACGGCCCAGGCGTCCGACGCCTTCCTTGCCTGGGGCTGGCGCATCCCGTTCCTGTTCTCGGCGGTCATGGTCATCGTCGGCCTGTGGGTGCGGCTGCGCCTGGTCGAGTCCGACTCGTTCACGCGGGCCGAGAAGAGGGGGACGCTCCGGAAGTTCCCCCTCGGGCTCGCCCTGCGTCGCTACTGGTGGCGGCTCATCCTCGGCACGTTCATCATGCTCGCGACCTACGTGCTGTTCTACCTGATGACCAGCTTCACGCTCTCGTACGGGACGAAGGCGACGACGGATGCCGCGCAGGCCGCCGCGGAAGCCGCCGGAACGCCGTTCGACCCGGCCAGCTACGTTCCGGGCCTCGGTTTCGGGTACACGGACTTCGTGCTGATGCAAATCATCGGCGTCGTCTTCTTCGGGATCTTCACGCTGCTGTCGGGCCCCGTGGCCGACGCGATCGGCCGCCGTCGCCTGCTGCTGTGGGTGACGGCGGCGATCATCGTGTTCGGCTTCACCTTCACGGTGTTCCTGCTCCCCCAGGCTGACCCGAAGTTCACGGGAGCACTCGTGCAGGCGTTCCTCGTGTTCGGGTTCGTCCTCATGGGGTCGACCTTCGGCCCGATGGGCGCGGTGCTGCCCGAACTGTTCCCCACCGAGGTGCGCTACACGGGCTCGGCGGTGTCCTACAACGTGTCGTCGATCCTGGGCGCGGCCCTTGCTCCCCTGGTCGCGGTCGCCCTATGGGCAACCGCCGACGGGAGCCCGGTGCTCGTCGGGCTCTACCTGTCGGCGATGGCCATGCTCACCTTCATCGCCCTCGTGCTGTCTCCCGAAACCAAGGACGTGGACTACGACGAGATCGGGGCGGGCGAGACGGTATCGCTCTAACGAGGACCTCGGCGGCAGAACGCTGTCGCGTCAGTCCAGGAAGAGCTTGCGCAGTCGGGTGGTCGTAAAGACGAGGCCGACGGCGATCATGACCACGTAATACAGGACGTGACCGAGCATCGCGATCGAGAGCGCGCCGGTGGTGAGGCCGCGAATGAGTTCCACGCCGTGCCACAGCGGCAGGGCCATGACGATCGCCTGGACGAACTCCGGATAGACGGTGATCGGGTAGAAAGTCGCCGAGAAGAGGAACATCGGCAGCAGCACCATGTTGATCCAGTCCATGTGTTGGAAGGTCTTCATGTAGCTCGTGATCGCCATCCCGAGGCTCGCGAACCCGAAAGCGATCAGCACGACCGCGGGGAGCGCGAGGATAGCCGTGGGCGCGAGGTTCAGCCCCGCGATCTGCATGATGATCATGAACCCGGTGGCGTAGACGAGTCCGCGCAACAGTGCGTAGAGGATCTCACCGAGGGCGACATCCAGCGGCCCGAGGGATGTCGCCAGCTGCCCCTCGTAGAGCTTGCCGTAGTTGAGCTTGAAGAAGACGTTCCAGGTGGAGTCGTAGATGGCGCCGTTCATCGCCGACACCGCCAACAGCGCGGGAGCGATGAAAGCCGCGTAGGAGACCACCAGCCCCGAGGAGGTCTCGACATCCTCGATGAGGCTACCCAGACCGATGCCGAGCGAGGCAAGGTAGAACACGGGCTCGAAAAAGCCCGAGAGCACGACGATCCAACTCGACGAACGCGCCGCGATGAGACCGCGCTGCACGACGGCCCAGGGGTTGCCCGACCACAGGGCGCGGACGCTCCCGCTGCGACGGGGTTCGATCTCCGATGCCACCGCGGTCATTTCGCGAGCCTCCGGGTGAAGGTGCGGCGAGCGAACGCGTAGCCGACGACGGTGAGGACCACCAGATACGCGAGGTGGATCGCGGCAGCGCCGGGACCACCCGGTGATCCGTACGTTGCCATCCGACCCAGCTCCGATGCATGCCACAGGGGCGAGACCCACCCGATCCACTGCAGCCAGATGGGCAGGGTCTCGAGCGGGTAGAAGGTGCCCGAGAACAGGAACATCGGAACGAAGAGGAAGCGCTGCACGAGCGCGAACTGCCCCTTGTCATCCTGGATCGAGGCGGCGTATGCCATCAGGGGCACGCCGAACGCGAGGCCCGCAAGCAAACCGACGAACATCGCTACCCAGCCGGTCGCAGGGTCGGGAACAGCGCCGAAGAGGACGATGAACACGTAGTAGGCGACGACAGCGATCAGCATCCGTGCGGATGCGCCGAGGATCACCCCGTTCGCGATCTGCGGGCTCGACAGCGCTGACGCGTTGAACCCGTAGAAGTAGCGGCGCCACTTGAAGCCCGACATCACCGGATAGGTGAACTCCTCGGTAGCCACGCCGATCGCTGCGGTCATGAGCAGCGCCGGGGCGACGAACACGAGGTAGCGGACCTGCTCGCCGTGTACCTCGATCGTCCCGTCCAGGAGCGCAGCAAGTCCCAGCACCAGTCCGAGCAGGTACAGGATGGGCTGTCCGAGGGCCCCGACCACGATCGTCCACCCGTAGGCGCGCATCGCACGCACCATGTGCTCGGCGACGTACCACGATCCCCACCGGCGGGGCTTGCGCCCCCAGGCGAGCGCCTCGGCGCGCAGCTCATCGAGCGAGGGCTGAATGCGCGCATCCGGAACCGGCGTACTCATTCGATCAGCGACCTTCCGGTCAGGCGCAGGAAGACATCCTCGAGGCTCGACCGGCGCACCAGGGAGGTCAGTGGCTGCAGCCCGGCGGCTGTCACCCGTTCGAGCGCCTGTTCACCGTCGTGCGCGTAGACGAGGATGCGGTCGGGTAGCACCTCGACGCGGTCGCCGATCCCCTCGAGCTGCGGCGCCACCTGCTCGTTGCGGTCCGACCCGAAACGCACCTCGAGCACCTCACGGCTGGAGTGCTCGCGGATGAGGGAGGCAGGCGTCCCCTCGGCCATGATCCGGCCCTTGTCGACCACGATGAGCCTGTCGCACAACTGCTCGGCCTCATCCATGTAGTGGGTCGTCAGCACGAGCGTCGTGCCACGCTCCTTGAGGCGGAAAAGGCGGTCCCACAGCACGTGCCGAGCCTGCGGGTCCAGCCCGGTCGTCGGTTCGTCCAGCAGCAGGATGCGGGGGTCGTTGATCAACCCGCGCGCGATCGTGAGCCGGCGCTTCATGCCGCCGGAGAGCTGGTCGACCTTGCTCTTGGCTTTGTCTTCGAGCGCAGCGAACGCGAGCAGCTCGTCGGCCTTCTGGGCGCACACCTTGCCGGGCAGCCCGAAGTAGCGGCCGTAAATGAAGAGGTTCTCGCGGGCGTTGAGTTCCCCGTCGAGGTTGTCCTGCTGCGGAACGACGCCCAGTCGCGAGCGGATCTCGGGCCCGTACTGGTCAGGATCTAGGCCCAGGATGCTGAGCTCTCCGCCCGTGCGGGTCGAGACTGCACCGATCATCTTCATCGTCGTTGACTTACCGGCACCGTTGGGTCCGAGAAGTCCGAAGGACTCGCCGGGGGCGACCTCGAACGATAACCCGTTCACGGCGAAGAAGTCATCCTTGCCCGCGATCTTGTAGGCCTTGACGAGGTTATGGGCGCGGATCACGGGCTCTGGCACCGTCCTACTGTACGAGCGATCTCCGACATCCTGAGACGTCGGAGTAGCATCCCGGTGTGACCGATACACAGCTTCCGTACCGCGCCGACATCGTCGGCAGTTTCCTTCGACCGGCAGCTCTCGCCGAGGCTCGTGCCGCGCGCGCTGCCGGCGAGATCGACGAGAGCGCCCTGCGCGAGGTGGAAGACGCCGAGATCGCGGCGCTCGTGGCCAAGGAAGCGCAGAACGGTCTGCGGCTTGCCACCGATGGGGAATTCCGGCGGTCGTGGTGGCACTTTGACTTCTTCGGGATGCTCGATGGCGTCGAGGTCGTCGAGCTCGACCACGGCATCCAGTTCCAGGGTGTGCAGACCCGGCCGCTCGGCCTGCAGGTGAGCGGACAAGTCGGATTCCGTGACACGCACACGTTCGTCGCCCACTTCCGCGCGCTTGCCGAAGCGACTGCCGCAACCGGAGCAACACCGAAATTCACGATCCCCGCCCCCACCGTGTTCGACTTCCGCCTCGAGCCCTCCGGGATCACCACCGACCTGTATGCCGACCGCGACGCGCTCGTACCCGACCTCGTGCAGGCCTACCGCGACGCGGTACAGGCGTTCTATGACGCCGGATGCCGCTACCTGCAGTTCGATGACACCGCATGGGCCTACCTCTGTTCGCCCGAGGAGCTCGAGAAGGCAGCGGCCCGCGGCATCCGCACCGAGGGAATCGGCGAACGCTACTCAGCGATGCTCAACGCGATCCTCGAGGCAAAGCCCGCCGACATGACGATCACCACCCACGTGTGCCGGGGCAATTTCCGGTCTACCTGGATCTCCTCCGGCGGCTACGAGCCGGTCGCCAAGCACCTGCTGGCCGACACGAACTACGACGGTTACTTCCTCGAGTACGACAGCGACCGCGCCGGTGGCTTCGAGCCGTTGCGCTTCCTCCCCCATGGCCACAAGCGCGTCGTGCTGGGCCTGGTGACCACCAAGTCGGGAGAGCTCGAGGATGCCGCCCTGCTGCGCACCCGCATCCAGGAGGCTGCGCAGTTCGCGCCGCTTGAGCAGCTTGCCCTCAGCCCCCAGTGCGGATTCGCCTCGACCGAGGAGGGCAACCTCCTCACCGAGGACGAGCAGTGGGCCAAGATCCGCCTGGTCGTCGACACTGCCGCCACCGTCTGGAGCTGACCCGCACGCGAGCCGCAGCCTTGACGCGAGGGGTCGCAACACGCCGCACAGACGCAGCGGCTTACGGCGTGTTGCGACCCCTCGCGTGGGAGTCCACAGCTCAGGAGCGCTTGAGGTAAGGACGGCCCTCGAGGGCTGCACGGTCGATCTCTTCCTGGTCCTCGACGAACGGGGTGCCGTGGGTGTGGAACGTCGGCACCGTCTTCATCCCCCAGGCCTGCCCTTTGGCGCGCTCGGCCTGACTCCACTCGACGACCGGCCAGTCGGGGTCGAGGATGAGACGCCCTTGTGCGGTGGCAAATTCGATGCGGTTCCCGCCCGGTTCCCATACGTAGAGGAAGAACGTCTGGTTGATCGCGTGCTTGTAGGGGCCGTACTCGATGTAGATGCCGTTCTCGAGGCAGATGTCGGCTGCCTTGAGGATGTCTTCCCGAGAGTCCGGGGCGATCGCGAAGTGGTGGAACCGGCCCCGCTGGTGCGTCCAGTCGTCGGAGTACACGACGTCGTACGACTTTTGGTTGAACCGGAACCACCAGGCCCCATACCGGCCGTCGTCGAGGCGCACCCGCTCGGACTCCCGCGACATCATGACATCGCGCCAGAACTCCCCCGCCGCGTTGACATCGCTCGCGAGGTAGTTGATGTGATCCATCCGCCGTGCGTTGATCCCCCGGCCGGGGTACGCGGATGCCTGGTTCTTCAGCGCCGGGCGATCCTCGTCATCCGGAACATAATGCTCGGTGTCGTAGTACAGCGCCATGAGGTGGCCGTCGGGATCCTCGAACTCGAACGAGCGGCCCACACCGACCTCGGCATCCCGCCAGCCATGCCCGAGGCCGGATGCCTCGATCGCCGCCACTCGTCTCTCCAGAGCCTCCGGGCTCGATGCGCGGTAGAGAGTGCGACCCACGCCGTTCGTGTCGGACGCGGTGAGCTTGAGCGTGTACAGCTGGTACTCGTCCCAACACCGCAGATACGCCGAATCTCCGATGCGGGCGACCTCCCGCATCGCGCAGATGTCGCGGAAGAACCGGAGGCTCTCCTCGAACCGCGGAGTGAACAGTTCCACGGCGCCCAGGTGGGCAAGGTCGAAGTTCTCGCTCGTAGCCATGGGTGTCCTCTCTGACACAGCCTCTCTACCGATGCCTCCTGTCTATCATCGATTTACCTCTGGACATAGGTAAATTTTGCCCGTACGCTCTCGCTGACACCACCCGGACGAGGAAGTCGAGGAGACACCCATGGCCAAGAATCTGCAAGAGCTGCTGGACGAGAAGGGCGATACCGTCCGGATGCTGCGGGACTCGCAGCTCGGCACGTACATCTACCCGGTCGTCCCGGCCGAGTTCAGCAACTGGCGCCGAGAGCAGAAGGCGTGGCGCAATGCCGCCGTGCTCTACGACCAGAGCCACCACATGGTCAACTTCTTCGTGAAGGGACCCGACGCACTGAAGCTGCTCAGCGAGACCGGCATCAACGGGTTCAAGAACTTCCCCGTCAACACGGCCAAGCAGTTCGTCCCGACGGCCTCCAACGGCGGCGTCATCGGCGACGGCATCCTCTTCCACGAAGCAGAAGGCGAGTACGTGTACGTCGGCCGCGCTCCCGGCGCGAACTGGCTGCAGTTCCACGCCGAGACCGGCGGCTACAACGTCGAGGTCCGCTACGACGACCGCTCCCCCTCGCGCCCCTACGGCCAGGCCGTGCACCGCGACTACTACCGCTTCCAGATTCAGGGCCCCAACGCCTGGGCGATCATCGAGAAGCTCGCCGGCGGCCCCGTCGAGCAGGTCAAGTTCTTCCACATGGGAGAGATGACGATCGCTGGCGAGAAGGTGCGCACCCTCCGTCACGGTATGGCCGGCGCCCCGGGCCTGGAGATCTGGGGACCGTACGAGCAGCACGGCAAGATCCGTGACGCCATCCTCGAGGCCGGCCGCGAGTTCGGCATCGAGCCCTGCGGCTCCCGCGCCTACTCCTCGAACACCCTGGAGTCGGGCTGGATCCCCTCGCCCCTTCCGGCGATCTACTCCAGTGAGGCAGAGCGCGCCTACCGCGAGTGGCTGCCCGCGAACAGCTACGAGGCCATCAACGCCCTGGCTGGATCGTTCGTCTCGGACAACATCGAGGACTACTACCTCAACCCCTGGGAGCTCGGCTACGGGTCGTTCGTCAAGTTCGACCACGACTTCATCGGTCGTGATGCCCTCGAGAAGATCGACCCCGAGACCCAGCGCAAGAAGGTCACTCTGGCCTGGAACGACGAGGACCTCACCAAGGTGCTCGCCTCCGTGCTCGACCGCGAAGGCCCCGGCTACCAGTTCTTCGACCTTCCCAACGCAAACTACGGCTCGAGCAACTACGACGCGGTCATCGACGCCGACGGCAACACCGTCGGACTGTCGCTGTTCACCGGCGTGACCGCCAACGAGAAGCGCGGCCTGTCGCTGGCCACGGTCGACCGTGACGTGCCCGTGGGCGCCGAGGTCCGGGTCGTCTGGGGCGAGCCGAACGGCGGGTCGGGCAAGACGACAGTCGAGCCGCACGAGCAGATCGCGATCCGCGCCGTCGTGAGCCCGGTGCCGTACGCGGTGACCGCACGCCAGGAATACCAGGGCGGGTGGCGCACCACCGGGGCACTCTGACCCCGACGCGCTACGCGCACCAGACGAATGAGGGGGCGGATGCTGCAGCATCCGCCCCCTCATTCGTGTCAGACCCGACGCATCACGACGCGATGTGAATGCCTTCAAAGCCGCCCGGAAAGCCGCTGACGGCGGCAGAGACCGTCGCAAAGAACCAGTCCAGCGCTCCCGTGTGCTGCGGGGAGCGGCGACGATACAGGTGCAGCTCTACCGGGCCCAGAGCAAACGGCAGATCACGGATCACCAGTGGCCAACTGCGCGACCACCCGACGGCGAGAGTCTCGGGAATCGTGGCGATCAGTGTTGTCGACCGCGCCAGCAGAGGCGGGAGCGACGCGACATGCTGCACGCTGAGTGCCGGAGGATCGCTCACGCCCTGACGGGCATGCACGCCGGCCAGCACGCTTGCGCTCGAGTCGCCCTCGACCCACACTCGCCGCGCCCCCCGGTAGACCTCGAGAGTCATCTCTGTCTCGGCTAACGGGTTCTGGGCCGACATCACGACGCGGTACCCCTCGCGCTTGACGGTCTGCCGCTCAAAGGCGCCAGGCAGCTCCATGGGGGTGATGGCAAGGTCCACGGACCCCCTGGTGAGCAGCTCTTCGAGGTCTTCGCCCCGCAGCGCACTGACGGCGAGCCGGGCGCGCGGCGCCGCGGCAGCCATGGCCTCCCCGATCGCGGGCAACCAGCCGATCTCGCCCAGTTCTGACAGGGCTATCCGAAACGTGCGCTCGGAGGTGGAGGGATCAAAGCCGGTCACGGCAGCCAGCGTCCGATCGATCACGGACAGACCCTCGTGCAGCTCGGGATAGATCGCCTCGGCGAGGGCCGTGGGGCGCATCCCCTGGGCAGTGCGCTCGAACAACGGATCACCGAGCTCCCGCCGCAGCCTCGCCAGCGACTGACTGATCGCCGACTGCGTCACAAAGAGCCTGCGCCCCGCCGCCGTAAGGCTGCCGGACTCGTAGATGGCCACGAAGACCCGTGTGAGGTCTGCGCAGGAGCTGTCGACGACTTCTTTCACGATCTCGGTGCGGATCCTCACCCGACGTCATCCGCCGGGTGAGCAGAACAACCAGCGCGGAGTACGGTCGTAGTTAGCCCCTCCCCCGAATCGAGGTCTCGATGTCGCGCGCTGATTCGCGTCCCGCCCGCCGTGGTCGTCGCACCCCCGAAGAAGGCCCGCGAGCGACGTTCCGCCAGCTGGTGCCCTTCCTTCTCGAGCATCGGAACGTGCTCATCGTGGTCGCGATCCTGAGCATCATCGGCGCAGTCGCCACTCTCGCCCAGCCCGTGCTGGTCGGCCAGGTGATCACCCGCGTTCAGGATCAAGTCCCCCTCGGATGGCTGGTGTGGGGAATCGTCGCGCTCGTGGTCGCGGCGTCCCTCATCTCCGGGTTCCAGCACTACCTGCTGCAGCGCACCGGGACTGCCGTGGTCTACTCGAGCCGGCGACAGCTCGTGGCCCGCATCCTGCATCTTCCCATCCAGGAATTCGACGCCCGCCGCACAGGCGACCTCGTTTCCCGTGTGGGTACCGACACGACGCTGCTGTATGCGGTCCTCACGCAGGGACTCGCGGATGCCGTCGGCAACTCGCTCCTCTTTATCGGCGCCCTGGTCGCGATGGCCCTGATCGACCCCCTCCTGCTGCTGCTGATTGTCGTCGTCATCGGTCTGTCGGTCACCGTGGTCGTGATCCTCAGCGGCAGGATTCGCCGCGCCACGGGTGAGCAGCAAGAGAAGGTCGGCGAGCTCGCGTCGTCAGTGGAGCGCGCTGTGAGTTCGATACGGACGGTGCGCGCCGCCGGCGCCACCGACCGCGAAGTCGCAGACATCACGGGTGTCGCGACGGAGGCTTACGGCGTCGGCGTGCGGATCGCGAAGGTCTCGGCGCTCGTCGTTCCCGTCGCGGGTATCGCCCTGCAGGTCTCGCTGCTGGTCGTCCTGGGTGTCGGCGGGTTCCGCGTGGCGTCCGGCGCGATCGAGATCGCGAGCCTGGTCACCTTCATCATGTTCCTCTTCCTGCTCGTCGGCCCCCTCGGGAGCTTCTTCGGCGCCATCACCTCGGTGAACCAGGCCCTGGGGGCTCTCGGCCGCATCCAAGAGATCCTCAATCTGCCGGTCGAGGATGCCGACGACGCGCGGCTCGCGGCATCCGTCACGGAGTCCTCCCCCGCCCGTTTGCCGCAACACGCCGCAGGCTCAGACGCCGACGATCAGTTTGCGGCAATCGAATCGCCGGCGATCGAGTTCCGGGATGTCTGGTTCCGCTATCCCGAGGCCGTTGTCGCCGCGCGCCGGAAGGCCGAAACTGAAGCACGTGCGGTGCTCGAGAGT
This sequence comes from Microbacterium schleiferi, assembly GCF_020781975.1. Lineage (GTDB taxonomy): Bacteria > Actinomycetota > Actinomycetes > Actinomycetales > Microbacteriaceae > Microbacterium. Next base: position 77,010 of record NZ_JAJGNI010000010.1, on the reverse strand, counting down.
GCGCATGTCGACACCTCGGTGATCGCACTCCCGGGTGACGGCGAGGGCGACGCGGATGCCGAGTCCGGCGCGCAGGCGCAGTCCGAGGCATCCGATCATGCTGGCGAGGTGCTGCGCGGCGTCTCGTTCCACGTCCCCCGCGGGTCGCGCGTGGCGATCGTCGGCCCGTCAGGAGCCGGTAAGAGCACGACGCTCGCGCTCATCGAGCGGTTCTACGACCCGACAGCCGGCGCGATCCTGCTGGGCGGCGCCGATATCCGGACACTCCCGCGCGAACAGCTTCGCGCGCAGCTCGGCTACGTCGAACAAGATGCGCCGACCCTCGCCGGGACGATCGCGCAGAACCTGCGCCTGGCCTCTCCCGAGGCGACGGATGCTGATTGCGAGCGCGTCCTCGACGCGGTGAACCTGACCGAGGTGCTGGAGCGCAGTCCGTTGCGCCTGGAGGCTCCGGTGGGCGAGAACGGCGTCATGCTCTCGGGCGGCGAGCGTCAGCGGCTGGCGATCGCGCGTGCCCTGCTGGCAGCTCCCCCCATCTTGCTGCTGGACGAATCGACATCATCCTTGGACGGTCTCAACGAGCAGCGGATGCGGGATGCCATCGACGCCGTCGCAGCAGAACGGACCCTCATCGTCATCGCCCATCGCCTGTCGACGGTCGTGGACAGTGACCTGATCGTCGTCATGCAAAACGGCGAGGTGATCGGCCAAGGGACCCATGGTGAGTTGGTCGAGTCGACACCGCTCTATCGCGACCTCGCCCGCCACCAACTGCTGGTCTGACCCGCGTGCGCTGCGGTCAGGCTGATCTGAGGCGGTACCGAAGCGCCGCGAGCTCGGCGTTCAGCTGAGCCGGGATGCGGCCATCGAAGACGCCGTAGAACTCTTCGGTGAGGTCAGCCTCGTGCAGCCACGAGGCCGGATCGACCGCGAACAGCTCATCGAGGTCTTCCTGCGGAACCTCGATGCCCTCGAGGTTGAGGTCCTCGACGCGCGGCAGGCGCCCGATGGGGCTGTCGAGCGCCGGCACCGTCTCGTCGACGCGACGGATGATCCACTCGATGACACGCGAGTTGTCGCCGAATCCGGGCCAGAGGAAGCGGCCATCCGCCCCCTTTCGGAACCAGTTGACCTGGAAGATCCGCGGCGCGCGATCGAACCGCAGCTGCTGGCCCATCTTGACCCAGTGGCCGAAGTAGTCGGCCATGTTGTAGCCGCAGAAGGGCAGCATCGCGAACGGGTCGCGACGCAGTTCACCGACCGTGCCCTCAGCAGCCGCGGTGCGCTCGGACGAGATCGTCGAGCCGAGGAAAACCCCGTGAACCCAGTCGGTTGCCTCGACCACGAGCGGAACGTTCGTGGCGCGGCGTCCGCCGAACAGGATTGCGTCGATCGGCACGCCCTGGGGCGCATCCCAGTCGTCCGCGATCTGCGGGCACTGGTCTGCGCGAACGGTGAAGCGGGAGTTCGGGTGCGCGGCGGGACGCCCCGATGCCGGGGTCCAGGGGTTGCCTTCCCAGTCGATGAGTTCGGCGGGAGCTTCGTCGGTCAGTCCCTCCCACCAGACGTCGCCATCGGGCCGGAGCGCGACATTCGTGAAGATCGTGTTGCCCCAGAGCGTTTCGACAGCCGTGACGTTGGTGGACTCGCCGGTCCCGGGTGCCACGCCGAAGAAGCCAGCCTCGGGGTTGATCGCCCAGAGACGCCCATCCTCGCCCGGGCGCAGCCACGCGATGTCGTCGCCGAGCGTCTCGACGCGCCATCCGGGAATCGTCGGGCGCAGCATCGCGAGGTTGGTTTTGCCGCACGCCGACGGGAACGCGGCGGCGAGATGGTACGCCTTGCCCTCGGGGCTGATGACGCGGATGAGCAGCATGTGCTCAGCCATCCACCCCTCGTCGCGGCCGATGACCGATGCGATACGAAGCGCGAAGCACTTCTTGGCGAGGATGGCGTTGCCGCCGTATCCGGAGCCGTACGACCACACCTCGAGGGTGTCGGGGAAGTGCACGATGTACTTCTCGTCGTTGCACGGCCAGGCGACATCCTCCTGACCGGGCGCGAGCGGCGCACCCACGGAGTGGACGGTCTTGACCCACGGCGACCCGCCTGCGATCTCGCGCAGGACGTCGGTGCCCACACGCGTCATGATGCCGATCGAGGTGACCGCGTAGGCACTGTCGGTGATCTGCACACCGATGTGCGACAGCGGTCCAGCGACGGGTCCCATCGAGAACGGCACGACATACATCGTGCGCCCGCGCATCGAGCCGTCGAACAGCGGAGTGATGGTGCCACGGATCTCGGCAGGGGCCACCCAGTTGTTGGTCGGGCCGGCGTCTTCTTCCCGCTCCGAGGCGATGAAGGTGCGCGCCTCGGTGCGGGCGACGTCGCTCGGGTGAGAGCGGGCGAGGTACGAGCCCGGGCGCCACTCGGGGTTGAGCTTGATGAGCTTGCCCTGTTCGACCTGCTCGCGCAGCAGCGCCTCGTTCTCGGCACGGGAGCCGTTCACCCAGTGGATGCGGTCGGGCTTGGTGAGCGCAGCGATCTCATCCACCCACTCGATCAGGGCGTCCATGCCGGGCCCGGAGATCGACGGCAGCTCGCCGGATGCCGACGCGGGCGCCGAAATAGTGGGGCGAGTAATGTCAGCGATGGCCATTGTCTCTCCTGTGGGCGACGTCGTCAGGGTTCTTTCTCCACTTTCCCGCACGCGAAGCGGGGTTTGAAGCCGTCTACCCCCATAAGAACCCCGATTCTTTCGCTAGCATCAAGGAATGGCACCCACGAACCTCGAACTGGTGACACTCGGGCACCGCATCCGTCACGAACGGGTGGCTCGCGGCTGGACGCTCGATGAGTTGGGTGCACAAGTGGGGGTCGCGGGCAGCCAGCTGAGCCTCATTGAGAACGGCAAGCGCGAGCCGAAGCTCTCGCTGCTGCAGGCAATCGCCCACGCGACGGGCCTGGAGGTCACCAATCTCCTGGCCGCTGAACCCCCGAATCGCCGTGCGGCGCTGGAGATCGAGCTGGAGCGCGCACAGGCAAGCCCCGTGTTTCGCAGCCTCGGCATCCCACCGGTCAAGGTCACCAAGGGGATGCCGGACGAGACGATCGAGTCGATTCTCGGACTGCACCGGGAGCTCGATCGCCGCGAGCGGGAAGCGATCGCGACGCCCGAAGAGGCGCGCCGAGCCAACACTGAGCTTCGCCTGCGGATGCGGGAGCGCGACAACTACCTTCCCGAGATCGAGAAGCTTGCCGAGAAACAGCTCGCTGCGGCCGGACACGTCTCGGGCGCGCTCACCCACCGCACTGTGAGCATCATGGCCGAGCGCCTCGGGTTCGAACTGCTCTACGTCAACGACCTTCCCCGGTCCGCGCGGTCGGTCACCGATCTCGAGAACGGCCGCATCTATCTACCCCCCGCATCGATCCCCGGCGGCCACGGGTTGCGCTCCATGGCTCTGCAGGCGATGGCGCACCGGCTGCTCGGACACCAGCGGCCCACCTCGTATGCCGACTTCCTGCAACAGCGCCTGGAGATCAACTACTTCGCCGCCTGCTGCCTCATCCCCGAGACCAATGGCGTCGCGTTCCTACAGCAGGCCAAGAAGGACCGCAACCTTGCCGTCGAGGACTTCCGTGACGCATTCGGCGTGACCCACGAGGCGGCTGCGATGCGGATGACGAACCTGATGACGCAGCACCTCGGCATCCGTCTGCACTTCTTGCGCGTCGACGGATCCGGAGCCATCTCGCGCGTCTATGAGAACGACGACCTTCCCCTGCCCATGGACGTCACAGGGGCGGTCGATGGGCAGATCGCGTGCCGCAAGTGGTCGGCCCGCGCTGCCTTCTCGGAGCAGAACCGCACGACCGAGCATTACCAGTACACCGACACTCCCGCCGGGACGTTCTGGTGTGCCACACAGACCGGCACCACAGCCGACGGCGAGTTCTCGATCAGCGTGGGCGTTCCGTTCGACGACGCCCGCTGGTTCCGCGGTCGCGAGACGACCAAACGCGCGGTCTCTTCGTGCCCCGACGAGGCGTGCTGCCGCCGGGCGCCCTCGGAGCTCACCTCTCGCTGGGAGGGCAAGGCGTGGCCGAGCGCCCGCGTGCACATGCAGATGTTCACCCCGCTCCCCCGAGGCAACTTCCCCGGCGTCGACGACTCCGAGGTGTACGCCTTCCTGGAGCGCCACGCCTGACGCGGCATCCGTGGCAGGGTGGATTCGTGCGAGCTTGGCTGATCCGCTTCGTGACTCTCTACGTTTTCGACGTCGTCGTGCTGCTCGTGATCGGTCTGATCATGCCGCAGGTCTCGGTCGGGTGGTCGGTGCTGTGGGCAGCGGTGATCCTCGCCCTGGCGACGCTCTGGGTCAAACCAGCCTTACGACGATGGTTGGGAGGCCGCGCCGAACGGTCAAGCCGAGACCTCACACGGACCGGCGCAAAGCTCGTTCAGGGCACCATCGTGCTCATCGTCGCAGCAGTCGTGTGGGTGCTCGTGGTCGTGCTCTCCGGCGTAGGCGTCGCTGGCTTCTTCTGGGGCTGGGTCATCCCGCCGGTGCTGTTTGTCATCGCATGGCTCATCTACGACGCCATCGATGACCGCCTCGAAGCGCACGCTGGCCGTCTCTGGGACGGCGCCCGCGGGCGCGACTCCCACGGCGGCTAGGAGTCCGCGCCACCATCTGATCCGGCATCCGCGTCGGATCTGTCGCCCTGCACGTGGGCGCCGCTCGCAGACTCGGCAGCGGCAACGCCGGCCGGGCCGCTACGGAGCCACGCGAGGATGAAGATGACCAGTCCAGCGATGAGCGCAGCGATCACCCAGAGCACGATGAGGTAGTCCACCCACGAGCCGATCGGCGGCGAGCCGGGGAGGAAGTTGCGCAGCGGGATCGTCGCGAACAACATCGCGCCGAACCAGCCGAGCATGGTCGCCTCAATCTTGCGGCGGCCCCGGTAGACGGTGATCGCTGCGGTTAGGACGAGAACAGGTGCGATCACCATCAGCGTCAACAGCACGACGCCGAAAGCGATCGTGGATGCCGCGCGCGTGATGGTGAACTGCACCCCGAGGGTTGTGATCAGCCCGTCCTCGGTGGCCATAGCGGGCAACTCCACCGCCTGGGCGGTGACGTTCCAACCCGGGACTCGACCATCGACCGCGAGTTCGTACGGGATCGGCACGCCCTCACCGTCCGCAGCTTCGCGCAGCGGCACGATCATCGTGTCAGTCGTGTACCTGTCAAACGGCCACTGCTCGATGAATCCGTCGAGCGTGAGCGTGACGGTCTCGGCACCCACGACCTCGTCCGCGCCGTATGTGATCGTGCGCGACCCGTCGGTTCCGGTGACCAGGACGTGCACCGTTTCGTCCATCGAGAACTGGTCGGACGAGTAGGACCCGAGGTCGGGACCGGGCGTGATTCGCAGTGTGAGGTGGCTCGCCGCACCGTCAACGTCGGCAGGAGTCAGGGTGAGCACGAGCGGTTGCCCAGAGCCGCCGCTAGCCACAGACGCACGCTCGATGCGTCCACCTGACGCGTAGAGCAGAACCACGACGACGTACAACAGAACGAGGGCGAGGATGCCGCCCACCATCGCCGCACGGCGGCCGCGGCGTCGCGCAGGAGTCGAGGACGTCACGGCGTCATTGTGCCAGAGCGAGGAGGCCGCCGCGCCTCGCCCCGGCGGTCCAATTCAGCGGGCCAAGCGTTCGGCGGTCTCCACGACGTTCGCGACGAGCATCGCGCGGGTCATGGGTCCGACGCCGCCCGGGTTCGGCGAAAGCCAGCCGGCGACCTCCGCAACGGCTGGATCGACATCCCCGGCAAGCTTCGCGCGCCCGGTCTCGGTAGTTCCGACGCGGGTCACGCCGACATCCAGCACTGCAGCGCCCGGCGCAATCCACTCGGGCTTTACCAGGTGCGGCTGCCCGACGGCGGCCACCACGATGTCGGCTCGGCGCACCTGCGCCTCCAGGTCAGGAGTGCGTGAGTGAGTGAGTGTCACTGTCGCGTCGGTGCCCTTGCGGGTCAGCAGAAGCCCGAGTGGGCGACCGACGGTGATTCCGCGCCCGATGACGGTGACGTGCTTGCCTGCGATCTGCACGCCATGACGGGTGAGGAGTTCGATGATCCCGGCGGGTGTGCACGGCAGGGGTGCAGGTACGGCCGTTGCGGGGTCAACGCCCAGGACGAGCCGGCCGAGGTTCGTGGGATGCAGGCCGTCGGCATCCTTGTCGGGATCGATCAGCTCAAGGATGGCGTTCTCATCGATGCCCTTCGGCAACGGCAGCTGCACGATGAACCCGGTGACGGCAGGATCCGCGTTGAGCGCACGGACGGCATCCGCGATCTCGTCCTGCGTCGCCGTCGCGGGCAGCTCGACAGCGATCGATGCGACACCGACCTCCGCGCAGTCGCGGTGCTTGCCGGTGACGTAGGAGCGCGAGGCGCCGTCATCGCCGACGAGCAGAGTACCCAGGCCAGGCACGATGCCCCGCTCCGCGAGGGCAGCGACGCGGTCACGCAGCTCCCCCTTGATCGCGGCGGCTGTCGCGGTGCCATCGAGCAGTTGTGCAGTCATTCGCGTCTCCTGTCGTCATCCCGCGACATCCGCGTCCCGGGACGGATAACTACGTCCATAGGTATTCTACGGATGCCGGGTCCCGTCAGCCAGAGCCGGCTGCCGAAGCCCCGCCCACCGTTGGCCACGGGCCCGTGCACGCCGTCCTTACTGCGACAGCCCCGGGTAGAGCGGGAAGGCTTCGGTCAGCGTCGCGACGCGCGCACGCAGGGCATCGATATCGGGGTTCGGCAGCAACGCGAGCGCGATGATGTCGGCAACCTCGGCGAACTCGGCGTCCCCGAAACCGCGAGTGGCAAGCGCCGGCGTCCCGATCCGAAGACCGGAGGTGACCATCGGCGGGCGCGGGTCATTGGGGACGGCGTTGCGATTGACGGTGATCTGGATCTCGTGCAGCAGATCCTCCGCCTGCTTCCCATCGATCGCCGCGTTTCGCAGGTCGACCAGCACGAGGTGCACGTCGGTGCCACCGGATCTGACGGCGATGCCGGCATCTGCGACATCGCGCTGGGCGAGCCGGTCGGCGAGGATCTTCGCACCGCGGATCGTGCGCTGCTGCCGCTCCCGGAACTCCGGGGTCGCAGCCAGCTTGAAGGCCGTCGCCTTCGCCGCGATCACGTGCATGAGGGGGCCGCCCTGCTGCCCCGGGAAGACCGCCGAGTTGATCTTCTTCGCGATCGCTTCGTCGTTGGTCAGGATGAATCCCGAGCGGGGCCCGCCGATGGTCTTGTGCACGGTGGATGACACCACGTGCGCGTGCGGCACGGGTGAGGGGTGCACGCCGCCGGCCACGAGCCCGGCGAAGTGAGCCATGTCGACCCACAACAGCGCGTCGACCTCGTCGGCGATCTCGCGGAAGCGCGCGAAGTCCAGCTGGCGTGGGTACGCAGACCACCCCGCGATGATGACCTGCGGACGGTGTTCGAGCGCGAGGCGGCGCACCTCGTCCATGTCGATCAGACTCGTCTCGGGGTCGACGCCGTAGGCGACGATGTCGTACAGACGCCCAGAGAAGTTCGCCTTCATGCCGTGCGTGAGGTGCCCGCCGTGATCGAGAGATAGACCCAGGATCGTGTCACCGGGGCGGGCGATGGCGTGCAGGACCGCGGCATTGGCTGTCGCGCCCGAGTGGGGCTGCACGTTCGCGTACGCGGCACCGAACAGGTCCTTCGCGCGCGCGATCGCAAGCTCTTCGGCCACGTCGACCTCTTCGCAACCGCCGTAGTAGCGCTTGCCCGGGTAGCCCTCGGCGTACTTGTTCGTGAGCACCGAGCCCTGCGACTGCAGCACCGAAACGGGAACGAAGTTCTCGGAGGCGATCATCTCGAGGTAGCTCTGCTGACGAGCGAGCTCCCGATCGAGGACCTGAGCGATCTCGGGATCGACTTCGGCGAGTGGGGCGGTGAAGAACGAGTCGCTCATGGCGTGTGCTCCTTGTGCTGCGGGGCGGGGACGACGGCTTCGGGTGGGGTTCCGTCTCGACCCAGGCGTGCGGTCGAGTACCGTGTCGGTCGCTCCCCGGTGGTCATCCACCTCAACGCCAGTCGCGACACCCCGAGCATAGCGGATCGCGCTACGCCCTCGATCCGCGACCGAGCGGTTGGTAGAGTGACTCAACGCTATTTGTTAGGACTCTTTACATGACCGGGACGCAGCCCCGTGACGCCGCCGCCTTCCCGTGGCCGGTTCCTCTCCCCCGCGACGCGGCAGCGGTCGAAGGACCGGGATTCACCCTGCAAGCGCGGACGGCGGTCACCGGCGATCAGACAGCCGTCGGCATCCTGACGAACCTGGCGTCTGCGCGAACCGACGGCGAGATCGACCTCGACCCGACGGCTGCGGGCCCCGGCATCACTCTGTCCATCACGGATGCCGAAACCCCCGAGTCCTACCGGCTGATCACTTCAACAGACGGCGTCGCCGTGACCGGGTCGGATGAGGCGGGGCTGTTCTACGGCATCCAGACCCTGACGCAGCTGATCGCGCGGACCGACGACGGATGGCGCATCCCGGCCGTAGAGATCGCTGACTCGCCGCGCTTCGCTTACCGCGGCGTCATGCTTGATGTCGCACGCCACTTCTCCCCGGTCGAGGTGGTGCTCGGTGTGATCGACCGGGCGGCGCAGCTGAAGCTGAACCACCTCCATCTGCACCTGACCGATGATCAGGGGTGGCGGATCGAGATCCCCTCCCGGCCCGAGTTGACACGGCTGGCATCCGCAACCGCCATCGGCGGTGACCCCGGCGGCCTCTACACCGCCGAGGACTACGCGCGGATCGTCGCGTACGCGGCGGCCCGCCACATGACAGTGGTGCCCGAGATCGATCTTCCCGGTCACACCCACGCTGTCGGCCTCGCCTACCCCGACCTGGTCGAAGAGCCGGTGATCTCCGACCACATTCGCGAAGTCGTCGAGACATACGGCAGCACGCTTCCCGTCGCGGGCGAGCCATACGAAGGCCTCGCCGTCGGCTTCTCGTCGCTGCGGATCGGCGACGCGGCGACAGAGGCCTTCGTGACGGACGTCGTCACCGATCTCGCCGCGATGACGCCCGGCCCGTACCTGCACGTCGGCGGCGACGAGGCCTTGGGGACGGATCCCGCCGATTACGCCGAGTTCGTGAGCCTCGCGTCACGCATCGTTGCGGATGCCGGGAAGGTGCCCGTGATGTGGCACGAGGCCGGCGCAGCGAGCGACCTGCATCCGGGAACCGTCGGCCACTACTGGGGATTCGTCTCACCGACCGACGGTACGGACGACAAAGCACGGGGCTTCGTCACACGCGGCGGGCGCATCATCCTGTCGCCAGCCGACGCCGTCTACCTCGACATGAAGGATGCCGCGGACTCGGAGCTGGGCCTCACCTGGGCGAACGGTGTCACGAGCGTGGAACGCGCCTACGCATGGGAACCGGGGACGGTGCTCGACGGGGTGGCCGAGAGCGACATCCTGGGGGTCGAGGCCGCGCTGTGGACCGAGACCGTCCGCAGTCCCGACGACATCGACACGCTGATGTTCCCGCGGATCGCTGCTGCTGCCGAGGCAGCCTGGTCTCCCGCCAGCGACCTGAACCCCCTGCGCACGTGGGACTCTTTCCGCGAGCGGGTCGGCGCGCTCGACGTGCTCTGGAGTGCGCTCGGCATCCGTTTCCGCCGCTCGCCCGAGATCCCGTGGCGGGACGAGGAAACGTCGTGAGCGCCACGATCATCCACAGCGCCCGGCTCGTCTCGGACGGATCCGAGACAGCCGACGCGTGGGTCGAGATGCGCGGCGGCACCATAGCCGCGGTGGGAGAGGGAGAGACCTGGCGGTCACGCACCTCCTCGGCGACGGTCATCGCCGCGAGGGACGTAGCCGGGCCCGGCGCCATCCTCACGCCGGGGTTCGTCGACATCCACGGCCACGGCGGCGGCGGGTTCTCGTACGAGAGCGATGAGTCGGACATCCGCGCCGCCCGAGCCCTGCATCTGGCACGCGGCACGACGCGCGCAGTCCTTTCGCTCGTCTCGGGCTCGCTCGAGCACCTCACCGCCCAGGCTGCGCGGATCGCAGCGATGACGCACACGGATGCCGGCATCCTCGGCACGCACCTCGAGGGGCCGTTCCTGGATCCCGGTCACCGCGGCGCCCACGACCCCGCGGCCCTCCGGGAGGCAACTCCGGACGCCGTCGCCGCGCTCCTCGCAGCCGGCGCGGGGACGATCCGGCAGATCACCGTGGCACCGGAGCTGCCGGGAGCACCGAAGACGATCCGAACCTTCGTGGATGCGGGAGTCGCTGTCGCGGTCGGTCACACGGATGCGGACGCCGAGGCGACGCGTGCGGCGTTCGAAGCCGGCGCGAGCATCCTGACCCACGCGTTCAACGCGATGCCTCCCTTGCACCACCGTGCGCCGGGGCCGGTCGGGGCGGCTACCGCCGACCCGCGCGCGACGCTCGAGGTGATCGCCGACGGCGTGCACGTTGACCCGGAGCTCATCCGGATCCTGTTCGCCGCGGCGCCGGGGCGGATCGCGCTCATCACCGACGCGATGGCCGCGGCGGGCGCCCGCGATGGCCGGTACACGCTCGGCGAGCTGGAGGTGGATGTCGTCGACGGGGTGGCCCGCGTTGCAGGAACGAGCACGATCGCGGGGTCGACCCTCACTCAGGATGCCGCGCTTCGCGTTGCCCTCGAGGCCGGCATCGACCTGCCCTCGGCCTTGGACGCGCTCACCCGTGCGCCGGCGGCAGCGATCGGCGTCGACGACCGACTCGGCATCCTGCGTGAAGGTTTCGCCGCTGACGCCGTGCTGCTGGATGCCGCGCTCGCGCCGCGCGCGGTCTGGCTCGATGGCCGCCGCATGCGCTGACGCCAGCACCCGTGCCTGGGGCAACGGAAAGATGGGCTCGAACTGTCCCGTCCCGGCTCGGAAGCGACCAGATGCGCCCACCTTTGTCGCGGAAGCGACCAGATGCGCCCAACTGACGCGGCCTAGACTGGAAACATGCCCGAATCAGCGACCCCGTCCGGCGTTCCCGCAGGGACCCGCCCGGCGTTGAGCGCGGTCGACGTGCTCGCCGTTCTGTGCGAACTCTTCGCGTTCGGGACTCTCGCGTTCTGGGGCTTCGCCGCCTGGCCCTTCCCCTGGAACATCGTCGCCGGCATCGTCGCGCCGGTGGTCGCCATCCTGCTGTGGGCGCTGTTCGTTTCGCCCCGGGCCGTCATCGTCGTCCACCCGTTCCTGCGGGCCGTGGTCGAGCTCCTCGTGTATGTCTCGGCGACGATCGCCTGGTGGAGCGTGGGCCTTGTCTGGGTCGGCCTGATCTTCGGGGTCATCGCCGTCACCGTCGGCGTGCTCGCGGGGCGCCGCCGGCTGGCATGAGCGACCGAGAGGTCCTCGCGCAGCTGCGTGCCGAACTCGGCCACGCGCTCGACACGTCGGATGCCTCTCTCGAGGCCGCCCGCGCCGACAAGTCCGGTCACGCCAGCACCGGCCGTCCTCTCGCGGTCGTGCACGCCCGGAGCGTCGAAGAGGTGCAGGCGACCCTGCGCATCGCGTCGGTCACGGGGACACCCGTCGTCACCCGCGGTGCCGGGACGGGGCTCGCGGGCGGTGCGAATGCCGGACCCGGCGAGATCGCCCTCTCGGTTCGGGCGATGGATCGCATCGTGGAGGTACGGCCCGACGACCTGCTCGCCGTGGTCGAGCCCGGCATCCTGAACGCGGACCTGAACCGCGCGCTTGCCGAGTACGGCCTGTGGTGGGCGCCCGACCCCGCCAGCCGCGACATCTCCACAGTCGGCGGCAACATCGCCACGGGAGCGGGCGGACTACTGTGCGCCAAGTACGGCGTGGTGCGGGATGCCGTCCTCGGCGTCGATATCGTCCTCGCCGACGGGCGACTCCTGCACCTCGGTCACCGCACGGTCAAGGGCGTCACAGGGCTCGACCTCACATCTCTCGTAGTCGGTTCCGAGGGCATCCTCGGCGTCGTGGTTGGTGCGACCCTGAAGCTGCGGCGACTCGTGCCCGGCGAGGTGTGCACCATCGCCGCAACCTTCACGGATGTCGGCACCGCCGCGAGTGCGTGCAGCGCAGTCACCGCCGCGGGACTGCAACCGGCGATCATGGAGCTGCTGGATGCCGCAGCCCTGACGGCCATCCATGAGTTGCTGGGCCTTGCCGCGCCGACCCCGGGCGCGGCGCACGTGACGATCCAGACCGATGGCGCTGCGGCGGCAGCTGACGCGGCGGCGATCACCGCTGTCCTCGAGGCAGCGGGAGGAACCGTCGCCGTGTCCACCGACCGCGACGAGGGCGAGCGGCTGCTCGCGATCCGCCGGTCGGTGCATCCCGCGATGGCACGCCTGGGCACGACCCTCATCGAGGACGTTTCGGTACCACGCTCAGCGCTCGCGGCGATGTTCGCGCGCATCGCCGACATCGAGCGCCGCTACGGCCTCGTGATTCCCACCGTCGCTCACGCTGGCGATGGGAACCTGCATCCGAACTTCATCTTCGACGGTCCCGACGTGCCCGCGGCGATCTGGGAAGCCGCCGATGAGCTGTTTCGTGCCGCGCTCGAGCTCGGCGGAACTCTCACCGGCGAGCACGGTATCGGGGTGCTCAAGCGACGGTGGCTCGCGGACGAACTCGGCGATGACCAGTGGGAGCTGCAGCGCCAGATCGCGCGTGTCTTCGATCCGCAGGGGATCCTGAACCCCGGCAAAGTGTTCGGGCCGTGAGCGACACCGTGAGTGGGGTCATCCACGTCAGCGCGGCAGTCATCGTGTCGACCGACGGCCGCGCCCTCGTCGTGCGCAAGCATGGCGCTACCGTCTTTCAGCAACCGGGCGGAAAGCCCGACCCCGGCGAGAGCGCGATGGATGCCGTCATCCGTGAGATCGCAGAAGAGACCGGCATCCGGGCCGCGGCTGAAGATCTCGTCCCGCTCGGCCGGTTCGAAGCTGCCGCGGCCAACGAGCCGGGACACCGCGTCATCGCCGATGCGTTCGTGCTGCGAGTGAGCGAGGCCCGAGCTGACGCCAGCGCCGAGATCGCTGAGCTGCGCTGGATCACCGAGCACGAGGTTGCATCGACGCCGCTCGCACCCCTCAGCCGAACGCACCTGATCGGTTTCGCGTGGAGTGACTCCGCTGCTTAACCCCAGCCCTGCCGGCGCACGGCGCTCGGCCTACAAGCCCTGCCAGTCCGGCTTGTTCGCGTAGGCATACCGGTAGTACTCGGCCCGAGCGAGTTCGGCTGCGGCATCCTCATCGACGACGACGGTGACGTGCGGATGAAGCTGAATCGCCGAACCGGGGACGGATGCCGACAGTGGGCCCTCGACGGCGGCGGCGAGAGCCGCGGCCTTGGCGCTCCCGAACGCGAGGAGCACGAGGTGGTCTGCCTCGAGAATCGTGCCGAGGCCCTGCGTGATGCAGTGCATCGGCACCTCGTCCGGCGAGGCAAAGAAGCGCGCATTGTCGGTGCGTGTCTGTTCCGTGAGTGTCTTGACGCGCGTGCGAGAGGCGAACGACGAGCCCGGCTCGTTGAAACCGATGTGCCCGTCGGTACCGATCCCGAGGATCTGCAGGGCGATGCCACCAGCATCCATGATCGCTGCCTCATAGATCTCGCCGGCGTGCGCGACTCCGTCGAGACGCCCATCGGGGACGCGAATGCGCGCCGGGTCCAGCCCCAACGGCTCGACCACTTCGCGCGTGATGACCGACCGATAGCTCTGCGGGTGTGCGGGATCGAGGCCCACGTACTCGTCGAGGGCGAACCCGCGCACCGTTGACACGTCGACGCCCGCGAGGGCGGGCACCAGCGCCTGATATACCGGGAGCGGCGTCGAGCCGGTCGCGAGTCCGAGCACGAGGTCAGGCGTCGCGCGGATACGCCGCGCGATCTCGCTCGCGACCAGCTTCCCGCCTGCCTCGCGGCCCGGGACGATGATGACTTCAGCCATGGGAAAGGACCTCTCTTTCGTCTGCAGCTTCAGTGCCGATGAGCGCCGCTCCGAGCGCTGCGGCAGGCGCACCCGCGGGGAGGATCTCAACGCGGTCGACCAGCTGGAGTGAACGCAGGAATGCCGATTCCCGCGCGCTCGCCTCCAGCTGAGCAGCCACCTCGCTCTGCAGTCGGGTGCCGAGAGCGGTGATGCCGCCGCCGAGGACCACGGTGTCGACATCCGCGGTGAGCACGAGCACCCGGATAGCGGCGGCGACGCCTCGGGCGAGGTCGGTTCGCACCAGCACGGCTGCCGCATCACCGCCGTCGGCAGCGTCGAAGACGTCTCGAATCGGGAGCGCGCCGGGCCTGCCCCACCGGGCTGACACCGCGCCTCCGCCGGCCAGCGCCTCGATGCAGCCGCATTGGCCGCAGCGGCACACGGGTCCCGCCGGATCGATCGACAGGTGCCCGATCTCTCCGGCACCACCGCGCGCCCCGCGCCAGAGCACGCCCCCCGTCACGATGGCGGCGGCTATCCCCGTCCCGAGGTTCAGATACCCCATCGAGAGCGTCCCGCCCCGCAGCGAGGCAGCACCCAGTGCCGCTGCCTTGACGTCGTTCTCGACGCGCACGGGCACTCCGAGGACCGGAGCGACGGCGGCGGCAAGATCGAGCGTCTCGACGCCGAGGTTGACGGCGTGTTCGACCCGGCCTGACCCCGGTTCGATCCGGCCGGGAATCCCGATCCCCACCGACCGGACATCCGCCGCTGTGAGCGCGGGATCAGCCTGCAGCGACGAGACCGCAGCAAGGATCGTCTGCACGACGGCATCCGGACCCCACCCGGTGGCCAGGCGCGTGCGGGAGACGATGGTGCCGTTCGGGGCGACGGCGACAGCATCCGTCTTGGTTCCCCCGACATCGAGGCCGAGTCTCATCGTCCGCCCCCGATCGAGAGGCGGTGGGTGGTGCACATTCTCATCAGCCCTTTACCGCTCCGGCGACAAGTCCACCGGTCATTCGGCCCTGAACGATGAGGAAGAAGATGACCACCGGCAGAGCGATCAGGGTGGAGCCGGCCATCACCGCTCCCCAGTTCACGGCGCCACCCACCGACGAGGACTGGAAGGCATTGAGCCACGGCATCAGCGTGAGGTTGTAGCCCTTCATCATGAGCAGAGCCATCGTGAACTCGTTCCACGACTGGATGAACGCGAAGATCCCGGTGGCCACGAGGCCCGGCGCGAGCAGCGGGAACGTGACCTTCCAAAAGGCCTGAGACTTGGTGCAGCCGTCGATCATGGCTGCCTCTTCGAGGTCGGCGGGAACTCCCGCGACGAACCCGCGCAGGGTCCAAATCGTGAAGGGGATCACGGCGGCGGTGTACACGATTCCGAGCCCCAGCAGCGTGACGATGAGGACGCCGACGGTGACGGTCACGGTGGTGCCCAGCGCGTGCGGGAAGTCGGTCTGGCCCGGGGCAGCCTCCCGTGTCCACGCCGTGATGTAGTTCTCGAGGGTGAAGTCCAGTGGCACGAAGCTCGGGTCGCGGCTGATGATCTCGTTCGTCGGGGTGAACGACATGTTCACCATCCAGTAGACGGGGAACACCGACATCACGAACACGACAGCTGCCGCGATGTTCAGCAGGGTGCGCGTCACGACCTTGCGCGGGCTCGGTCGGCGCGCTCCCTCGAGCCGCGGGGGACGCGTACCCCGAGGACGGACGCGGGGCTCGTCGTCGATGCCGATAGTGCCGAGCTGGCTGGCGGGGGTGACCTGAGTACTCACAGCTCCTCCTCCTTGAGCGTCGTGCGTACGTATCCCCACGAGAGGACAAGCAACAGGATGACCATCACGACACCGATCGCCGCGGTGGCGCCGAACTCACCGACCCCCTGCCGGAACAGGTAGGTGCCGAGCACGTTCGTCTCGGAGGCCAGTCCCCCGCGGCTTTGCAGCGCATACACCTGCGTGAAGATCCGGAGGTTCCAGATGATCTGCAGCACGAGCACAACGGTGAGAACACTGCGCAGGTACGGGAAGACGATGAGCCGGAACCGTGACCAGCCGGTCGCGCCGTCCAGCGATGCCGCCTCGAGCACCTCATCCGGAACCTGACCGAGGGCGGCGTAGGTGGTGAACGCCACGAACGGCACCGACTGCCACACGATGATGATCGTGAGAACCATGAAGAACGACCAGGGGTTCAGCAGCCAGGAGTGGTTCGTCCAGTTCTCGGTGCCGGTGAGGGTGTTGAGCATGGAGTTGACCAGGCCGTACTCGGTGTCGAAGATCCATCCCCACACGACTGTCGCCGTGAGGGGTGGCATCGCCCACGCGACCAGCAGACCGATCGACACGACGATCCGCCATGCGCGGCTCAGCCGCACCATGAGGACCGCGACGAGGATGCCGAGACTGAGGTTCAGCACCGTGAGCACGATCATGATCCCGAGGCTGCGCATGAGCGCGGCCGGGAAGTCGGACTTCGTGAACAGGTCGACGTAGTTCTCAAACCCGACGAAGGTCGGCCAGGTGCCCTGAACCTTGTTCTTGACGGTGTAGTCAGTGAAGGACTGCACGACCATCAGGACCGCGGGGTAGACGGTCATCACCCCGATGACGATCAGGGCCGGCGTCAGCAGGCCCCAGGCGTTCCGGGCCTCGCGGCGGTTCCTGCGCTTGACGCGGTCGGCGATCAGGGCCGGCGGAGGCGGCGAATCGGAAGCCGTCGATGCGGCGAGAGTGGTGGTCACGGCGATCCCTCCTTTCTGCGGCGGATGGCGGGTACGACGAACGACGGCATGCGTCGATCATCACGGACGGATGGTCCGATCACTCGGTTCGGTGCACGACCGGGAAACTCATGCATCGGACGGAGCCATCGGGCACGTGGTCGGGGTGCCGCCGCGCGGGGAGGCCCGCGCGGCGGCATCCGTCGATCACTGGTTGAGGATGGCCTCGATCTGCTCGTCGAGCGCGGTGGCTACAGCCTCGACGTCCTCGCCCTGAGCGATGCGCACCAGAGCGTCAGGGATGATCTGGGCAGCCTCGACCTCGGCCCAGTTCGGGCTGGCCGGCGTCCCCTTCGAGTTGGCAAGAGCCGCAGCCTGGGCCTGGGCGATCGGGGTGTCCGGCAGAGCGGAGGCGGCCGAGATGATTCCGGGCGTGAGGCCCTGCTCAGCGAGAAGCTTCTGGTAGTCCTCGGAGAGCATGATCTCGAGGGCTGCCTTTGCCTTCGTCGGCGCGGCGCTCTTCGTGGCGACGGCTACGTTGGATCCGCCCGCGAAGATCGGGGCGGTCTCGCCGGCTTCGAGGCCCGGCAGCGCGAACGCGCCGAGGTCGGCTGCATAGGTGTCGGGGCACCCTTCGGAGTTCTGCCCGGCGTCCTCATCGGCCCACGGCCACGCACCCGTCAGGTTTCCGGCGGCCCATGCGGGGCTTGAAATGAACCCGGCCTCGCCGTTGCAGAAGGCAATGTTTGCCATCAGCTCGTTGCCGTCGGCCGGCGCGACAGTGGCGTCCTGATACACCGTCTGCAGGAGGTTGAGACCCTCGAGGCTCTCGGGGCTCGAGAACTGTGCGTCCCACGTGTCGCCGTCCTGAACGGCGATCTCGCCGCCGAAGGCCCAGATATAGGGAAGCGCGTTGTACCAGTCCTTGCCGGGTGCGTAGATGCCCGAGACCGTGTCGGTGGTCAGCGCGACGCCCTCGGCAACGTACTCATCGAGGGTCGCGGGGACCTCGTCGACCATCATCGGGCTGTAGAAGACGATCCGGCCGCCCGCGTAGTAGGGCGCGGCGTAGAGCGATCCCTCGTACGTGCCAGCCTCGACGAGTCCGGGCAGCAGGTCCGAACCGCCGAGCTGGTCCTGAATGTCGGAGATGTCCAGGAACAGGCCGGCATCCGCGAAGCCCAGTGCCTGCGTGTTGCCAACCTCGACGACATCCGGAGAGTCGTTCGACGACAGTGCGGCGGTGTACGTGTCCGACACGTCAGCCCACGTCTTCTCTTCGATCGTGAGCGTCCAGCCCTCGTTCTCGGACTCGAAGGTCTGCTTTAGGTAGTCACGAGCGGTCTGGGGCGTGTCGGCGCCGACGAGCCACACCGTGATGTCGCCCGTTTCGGGCTCCGCGGGGGCACCGCCGGCACAGCCGGCCAGCACGAGCGCCGAGGCGCCCGCGAGGGCGACGGCTCCGAGCGTCTTCTTCATGGTGTCTTCCTTCGTGTTTCTCTGGTGTTCGGAAGAGGTCGGGCGACCTATCCGGTGGGGGGAATGGTTGGGGCGGCGGTTACGACACCCCGAGCTGGCCTGACAGGACCATGACGGCAGCTCCGCGCAGAACGATGTCCTGGCCTTGCGCCGTCATCCGAACGCGCACGCCGTCATGGAACCGGGCTAGCGTGCGAGTGCGGATCGTCTCGACCGTTGCCTCTGCGAGAGGACCGGCGAGAAGTTCATCGGGACCCGAGAGCACGATCTCGGAGACATCGAGCGCACCGACGATGGGCGCGAGCGCGATGCCCAGGCGTTCACCGGCGTCGCGCAGCTGCTGCTCACGGTCCGCGGGAGTCTCGGCATCCGCCATGCGAGCCGTCAAGGCGGGCACCGATAGCCACGCCTCGAGGCATCCGACTTTGCCGCACGCGCACTGTGGGCCGCCGTCGGTGCCCACGGTGACGTGTCCGATCTCGCCCGCCGCGAAGTGCGCACCGCGCATGGGCTGACCGGCCGATACCAGTCCCGACCCGACGCCGCGTCCGACCTTCACGAGCACGACGTCGTCGCGCGCACCACCGAAGGTGTATTCGGCTAGAACGGCGGCGTTCGCGTCGTTTGCCACGAGCACCGGCAGCCCGAGGGCATCCTCGAGGATGCTGCGCAGCGGCAGCTGCGTCCAGCCGAGGCCGGGAGCGCTGAGCACGACACCGTCGTTGTCGACGACGCCGGGAGAGCCGACACCGATTCCGAGGACCGGGGCGTGGGCATCGGCGACCAGGTGCCGTGCCAGCTCGATCACCGCATCCCGGGCATGTTCTGCCCCGCGCGGTGCCGCAATCTCGTGGCGAGCGACGATATCGCCGTCGAGGGTGAGGATCGCGCCGAGGAACGTGTCGGGGCCGGAGAGATCCATGCCGAGGATTCGGTGGCCCGCACGATCGAGGTCGACAACCATCGCGGGCTTGCCCGGACCCGACGCTTCGCGAACGCCGAGCTCAGCAACCAGGCCGTCACCGATGAGCTCGGCGACGAGGTCGGAGATTGTGACGCGTGTCAGCCCCGTCTCCCGGGAAAGGTCAGCCCGACTCATGGCGCCGTCATGGAAGAGCGTCTGGAGAACGAGGGAGCGATTGTGGGCACGGGCGTGCTCGGGCAGCACCTTTGCCCGGCGAAGACTGCGGCGCTGCACCGTGTCTGAAGCGACAGCTGCGGCATCCGTGGACGCCGTGGGCTGGGCGCCACGAGCCATGAGGGTGTGCGCGGGCCCCGTGGAAGAGCCGCGCTGCACTTCCGATGCAGTCATGTTTGTTAGTAGACCTTACGAACAAAAGAACTGCAAGGGCGTGACCGAATTTGGACGGACAGTTTACAAAACCGTTACATGCGCTTGGGGCGCGGCGACCGGATGAATGCGGTGTCACATCGTCGCCGTGCGCAGGTCGGATCAATCGTCGACCGGGCAGGAGCCGTAACATGCCAAGGGCGCTCGTGCACCGCCCGGAAAGGAAGCAGCGTGCCCTACTTCGACCTCTCCGCCGCTGAGCTCGAGGCCTATGTCCCGCAGATCAACGAACCCACAGACTTCGACGCCTTCTGGGCCATCACGCTCGAGGAATCCCGCGTCGCGGGCTGGGAGCCGCGACTGACTCCTGTCGACTCGGCGCTGCGGTCGGTCGACGTGTTCGATGTGTCGTTCGCGGGTTTCGGCGGCGACCCGATCAAGGCCTGGCTGCTGGTACCCGCCGGCGCAACCGCCCCGCTTCCCGCGGTGGTCGAGTACATCGGATACGGCGGCGGACGGGGCCTCCCCTCCGAGCGGCTTGCGTGGTCGGCGGCCGGCTACGCGCACCTGATCATGGACACGCGCGGCCAGGGCTCGACGTGGGGCACTGGCGGCGAGACTCCCGACCCGCACGGCACCGGCGCCGCAACCAACGGATACATGACCCGCGGAATAGATGACCCGGCCGACTACTACTACCGCCGGGTTTTCACGGATGCCGTCCGTGCGGTTGACGCCATCCGCATGCTTCCCCAGATCGACGCGGATCGCCTTGCCGTCACCGGCGGCAGCCAAGGTGGTGGTATCGCCCTCGCTGCCGGCGCACTGTCGGAAGGACTCGTCGCCGTCATGCCCGACGTGCCGTTCCTCTGCCACTTCTCCCGGGCCGTCGGGCTGACCGACCGCGACCCCTACCAGGAACTCGTGCGGTACCTCAGCGTGCACCGGGACGCCCGGGAGCACACCTTCAGGACGCTCAGCTACTTCGACGGCGTCTCGATGGCACGCCGTGCGAGTGCACCGGGGCTCTTCTCGGTCGCACTCATGGACTTCACCTGCCCACCCTCGACGGTGTATGCGGCCTTCAACGCGTTCGCTCACGAAACCAAGCGCATCGTGGCCTACGAGTTCAACGACCACGAGGGCGGCGGTGCGCACCAGTGGACCCAGCAGGCCGCGTTCCTCGCTGAACTGGGCATCCAGTGAGCTCTCGCACCGCTGCCGTCGTCGCGATCGACGCCGGCCAGACCGGCATGAAGGTGCGCGTGCGCACTGACCAATCCGTCGGTGAGGCCCTGCTGCCGGGCGTTCGCACCGACCAGCCGGTGCTCCCGCAGATCGGTCTGGCGGCGCGACAGATCGCGGACGAGTTCGACCTCGACATCCGTCACCTCGCGGCGGGAGTTTCGGGCCTTACCGACGGCGAAACGACTCCGGCTGCTGTCGCGGCGCTGGTGCGCAGCGCCGGGGCCGCACACGCCGTCGTCGCGCATGATGCGACGACCTCCTACCTCGGCGCCCGCGGCACCGCGCACGGTGCCGTCGTCGCGGCGGGAACGGGGGTCGTGACTCTCGGTGTCGGCCCCGGCGGCGCCGCGCGCGTCGACGGCTGGGGCTACCTCATGGGAGACGCCGGCAGCGGCTTTTGGCTCGGACGCGAAGCGCTGGTCGCCGCGATGCGCGACCACGATGGTCGAGGCACAGCGACGGCGCTCACGGATGCCGTCCGCGGGCGTTGGCCAGATCTCGAGCAGGCCTACATCGATCTGCAGGCAGACCCCGCCCGGGTGAGCATCGTCGCGTCCTTCGCGGCCGAGGTCGCACGGGCAGGCGCGGACGGGGATGCGGTGGCTCTCGACATCCTGCGCCGTGCCGGGGACCTGCTGGCAGAGAGCGCGCTCACGGCGCTGCGTCGCGTCGACGCCGAACCGGCGGTGTGCGCGATCGGCGGGGTCTTCCGTTCCGAGGCGCTGCGCGAGGAGTTCACGCGGGCGCTGGTGAATGGGCGACCGGATGCGCGGATCGTGGAGCCCGCCGGGATCGGCATCGACGGCGTCGAGGCCCTCATCGACCTGCCCGCCGATCACCCGCTCGCCCCCCTCACCTGGTCGGCCCGCGCCTAGCCCGGGCACGCCCGGAAACGACGTCGGGCCGCCCCGCAGAAGCGGAGCCGCCCGAGTCAGAGTGGATCAGCGCAGCGCGTCGATGACGGCGTTGAAGGTCGCTGACGGTCGCATGACCTCGTTGACCAGTTCGCCGTTCGGGCGGTAGTAGCCACCGATCTCGACCGGCGACCCCTGCGCTCCGTTGAGCTCCGCGACGATCGTCGCCTCCTCAGCAGTGAGCTTCTCGGCAACCGGCGCGAAGATCGCCGCAAGTTCAGCATCCTCGGTCTGCTTCGCCAGCTCCTGCACCCAGTACAGCGCGAGGTAGAAGTGGCTGCCGCGGTTGTCGATGGTGCCGAGCGCGCGCCCCGGGGACTTGTCGTTCTCGAGGAACGTGCCGGTGGCGGCATCCAGCGTGTCGGCGAGGACCTTCGCCCGCGCATTGCCGGTGGACTCGGCGAGGTGCTCGAGGGATGCCGCGAGCGCGAAGAACTCACCCAGGGAATCCCAGCGCAGGTAGTTCTCGCTCAGCAGCTGCTGCACGTGCTTCGGAGCAGAGCCTCCGGCACCCGTCTCGAACAGCCCGCCGCCGGCGAGCAGCGGCACGATCGAGAGCATCTTGGCGCTCGTGCCGACCTCGAGGATCGGGAACAGGTCGGTGAGGTAGTCGCGCAGGACGTTGCCGGTGACCGAGATCGTGTCCAGGCCGTGGCGCATGCGTGCGAGCGTGTAGCGGGTTGCTTCCTCGGGCGACAGGATGCTGATCTGCACGCCCTTGGTGTCCAGGAGCGCGACCCCCTGGTGTACCTTCGCGATCAACTGCGCGTCGTGCGAGCGGTTCACGTCGAGCCAGAACACGGCGGGCACCCCGGTCGCCCGGGCGCGCGTGACGGCGAGCTTCACCCAGTCCATGACGGCGATGTGCTTGGTCTGCGTCGCCCGCCAAATGTCGCCGGCGCCGACCTCGTGCTCGAGCAGGACCTCACCCGACGAGTCGAGCACCTGAACAACGCCGGGAGCTGCGATCTCGAAGGTCTTGTCGTGGCTGCCATACTCCTCGGCTGCCTGCGCCATGAGACCGACGTTGGGAACCGTGCCGATCGTCGTGGGGTCCAGCGGTCCGTTCGCGATGACGTCGTCGATGACGGCCTGGTAGACGCCGGCATAGGACGAGTCGGGAATCACCGCGAGCGTGTCATCCTCACCACCGTCGGCTCCCCACAGCTTGCCGCCGTTGCGGACCAGGGCGGGCATGGATGCATCGACGATGACGTCCGAGGGAACGTGCAGGTTGGTGATGCCCTTGTCGGAGTTCACGTATGACAGGCGCGGTCCACGCTCGAGGTCGGCGTCGATCGCGGCGGCGATCTCGTCACCCCCGTCGATGCTCGAGAGCCCGGCGAGGATCGAGCCGAGGCCGTTATTCGGGGTCAGACCCGCTGCCGCGAGCTTGTCGCCGTAGCGCTCGAAGACATCCGCGAAGTACGTCTTCACGACGTGGCCGAAGATGATCGGGTCGCTGACCTTCATCATCGTGGCCTTCAGGTGCACCGAGTACAGCACGTCAGCCGCAGATGCCTCGGCCAGCGTCTCGGCGAGGAACGCGTCGAGGGCGGATGCCGACAGGAAGGTCGCATCGATGATCTCGCGCGGAAGGACCTTCAGCCCTTCCTTGAGCACTGTCACCGCACCGTCGGTGCCGACGTGGCGGATGGAGAGGACATCGTCATGAGCGGCGACCCACGACTTTTCGTTGCTCTTGAAGTCGTCGTGACCCATCGTCGCGACCCGGGTCTTCGAGCCCTCGGGGAAAGGCTTGTTGCGGTGCGGGTGCTTGCGCGCGTAGTTCTTGACCGACAGCGGCGCTCGGCGGTCGCTGTTTCCCTCGCGCAGGACGGGGTTGACTGCCGACCCCTTGATGCGGTCGTACCGCGCCCGGACATCCTTCTGCTCGATCGTCTGCGGCTCGTCCGGGTAGTCGGGGATGTCGTAGCCCTGCGACTGTAGTTCGGCGATGGCAGCCTTCAGCTGCGGAATGGATGCCGAGATGTTCGGCAGCTTGATGATGTTGGCCTCGGGAAGCGTTGCGAGCCCGCCGAGCTCGGCG
Source organism: Microbacterium schleiferi (assembly GCF_020781975.1). GTDB lineage: Bacteria > Actinomycetota > Actinomycetes > Actinomycetales > Microbacteriaceae > Microbacterium. The sequence goes on along the minus strand of NZ_JAJGNI010000010.1, from coordinate 53,243 downwards.
AGGGCGTCACCGACCGCCTGTTCGGGCGTGAGCTGCTGTGGGAAAGCGGCGAGGATGCGGCCTGCGAGAGAGATATCGCGCGTCTCGACATCCACACCAGCCTGATGCGTGATCGCCTGCACGATGGGAAGGAAGGAAGCTGTGGCCAGAGCCGGGGCTTCGTCTGTGTACGTGTAGATGATCGTGGATTCGCTCACTCGCCTGATCTTTCCGCTCGGGGGCCGCGCACGAGCCTACCGCACCGGCCTAACTATCTCGATATCAAGATAAATTCCCCCGAAAAGGGTGCCCCGGGATGCTGAACCGCGGCATCCCGGCTAGCCTGTGTGACATGGCCGAACTGCGACTTGCTGAACTGTCCGCCGCCACGGTGGAAGCTGTCAACAATATGTCGCTCAAGCCCGGGCAGGCTGAGTTTCTCGCCCCCGAAAGCTACGAGGTGGCGGCCGGGGATGTCGATCCACAGACCATGTGGCAGCGGGTCGTGCTCGACGGCGACGACGTGGTCGGGTTCATCAGCGCGAATTTCGACGGCGACAGCGTGTCGGAGTACTTCCGGTCGGTGCTGTGGCGGATCAACGTGGACGCCGACGACCAGGGTCGCGGGATCGGTCGATTCGCTGTCGAAAGCCTGCTCGCAGAAGCGCGAAAGCACGGCGTCGATCACGTGAACGTCATCTATGGGGCGGGCGAAGAGGGGCCGCAGGCATTCTTCGAGCGCGTTGGCTTCACACCGGTGGGCGAAACCGAGTACGGTGAGATCGTCGCCGAGATCCGGCTCTGATCCGGCGAGTCCCACCCTCAGTATTCAGCCCCCACCCGAGGGGCTTGTCGGCTGGCGGCGGGGCCTCGGATTCCCCTCCCCCACCGAGGCCCCGTCGCCTTTTTCGGCATCGTCAGACCAGCGACTCCCGCCACGCCGCATGGAGCTGCGCGAACTTGCCCGTTCCCGCGATCAGCGTCTCGGGGGTGTCGTCCTCGATGATCCTGCCGTGCTCCATGACCAGCACCCGGTCGGCGATGGCCACAGTCGACAGGCGGTGCGCGATGATGATCGCCGTGCGGTCTGCCAGGAGCGTCTGCAAGGCATCCTGAATCGCCCGCTCTGACGGGATGTCGAGCGAAGCCGTCGCTTCGTCGAGAATCAGCACCGCCGGGTTTGCGAGGAACGCCCGCGCGAACGAGATCAGCTGACGCTGCCCCGCCGAAACGCGGCCGCCGCGCTTGTTCACGTCGGTGTCGTAGCCGTCGGGCAAAGCCCGGATGAAGGCATCAGCCCCCACCGCCTTCGCCGCCGACTCGATCTCGTCGAGCGTCGCGTCGGGCTTCCCGAGCGCGATGTTGTCGGCGACCGTGCCGCTGAACAGGTAAGCCTCCTGCGTGACCATGACGATCGCGCGCCGCAGGTCCTTCGGGTGCAGGCGCCGCAGGTCGACCCCGTCGAGGGTCACCGCGCCGCGCGTCGGGTCGTAGAAGCGCGAGACGAGCTTCGCGAGCGTCGACTTGCCCGCCCCCGTCGTGCCGACCAGGGCAATGGTCTGCCCTGCGGGGATGTCGAGCGAGAAGTGCGGCAGGATGACGCGGTCATCCGCGTACCCGAACGTGACGTCTTCGAACGCGACGTGTCCGCGCGCGGTCCACAGGTCGACGGCATCGGTCGGGTCGGGAACCGTCGGCTCCTCCTCCAGCACCCCCGAGACCTTCTCAAGCGCCGCAGTGGCAGCCTGGTACGAGTTCAGGAACATCGCGACCTCCTGCAGAGGTGCGAAGAAGTTCCGCACGTAGAGGACGCTTGCCAGCAGGATGCCGATGGCGATCGCCCCGTCGGCAACCCGCAGGCCTCCCCACAGCACGACCAGGGCAATGCTCACCGAGGCGACAGCCATGAGGCCAGGCTCGAACGTGCCGAACAGGCGGATCGAGCGCATGTTGACGTCCCGGTAGTCCTCGGCGACGTCTCCGAACTCATCGTCGTTGCGCGGCTCCTTGCGGAACGCCTTGACGGCACGGATGCCGGTCATGGTCTCGACGAACTTCACGATGAGCTTCGCGCTGATAACGCGTGACTCACGGTAGACAGCCTGCGAGCGGCGGTAGAACCAACGCATCAGCAGGAACAGCGGAACTCCCATGACGGCGAGGATGACTCCGGACTGCCAGTCCAGCAGCAGCAGCGCGATCAGCGTGAACCCGCCGTACAGCAGCCCCGAGACGAGTTGGTTGAGCCCACCGTCGAGAAGCTCCCGGATGGATTCCAGGTCGCTGGTCTGCCGCGAGATGATGCGGCCCGAGGTGTAGGACTCGTGGAACTCGAGGCTGAGCCGCTGCGTGTGCAGGAAGATCCGCTTGCGAAGATCCAGCATCACGGCCTGCGTGAGGCGAGCCGCAACGACCGCGAACCAGCCCACGAGGCCCGCGCCGCCGAGCCCGGCGACGAGGTAGACGGCGACGACCCCGATCGTCGGCATCCAGTTCGTCTGCGGCGCCAGAACGAGCGGAAGCGCGGTGTCGATGCCGAACGCGATCAGCGCGGGGCCCGCTACCTGCAGGGCCGTCGATACGACCAGCACGACACCGGCGAGGACAACCTGCCACCGCAGCGGCGAGATCAGCGACCCGAGCAGGCGCAGCGAGCGGCGACGGATGGCGCGGCTCTCGTCCCGCGTGTAGTCTGACCGGTCTTCGCCGGCAGTTCCCACGACAGTGGCGCTCACAGTGTCACCTCCCTTTCTCGCATGCGGGCTTGTTCGTCTTCCAGGCTCGAGATGACGTACCGGTAGTGCTCGCTCTCGCGGAGCAGGTCCGAGTGCTTCCCCACCGCCGTCACCTTGCCGTCCTCGAGCAGAGCGACGCGGTCGGCGAGCGTCACCGTCGACGGTCGATGCGCGATGACCAGTGCCGTCGTGTTGGCGAGGACCCGCCGCAGGGCATCCTCCACGAGAGCCTCGGTGTCAACGTCGAGGGCCGACAGCGGGTCATCGAGAACGAGCACGGCGGGCTTTGCCGCGACCGCCCGCGCGAGCGCCAGACGCTGGCGCTGCCCGCCAGACAGGCTGAGTCCCTCTTCGCCGATGACCGTGTCGACGCCGTCGGGGAGGTCGTCGACGAAGCTCGCCTGTGCAACCGCGAGCGCTTCCTGCAGCGCGGCCTCGGCCTCGGGGCTGCCAGGGACGAGGTCTTCGCGACCGAGCAAGACGTTCTCGCGCACGGTCTGCGAGAACAGCGTCGCATCCTCAAACGCCATGCCGATGTGGGTACGCAGCTCTGCGAGAGTCAGATCACGGATGTCGACCCCATCCAGGGTCACCCGGCCGCCGGTCACGTCGTAGAGCCGTGTGGGCAGGGTCGTGAGGGTCGTCTTTCCTGACCCGGTGAGACCGACGAGGGCCATCGTCTCGCCGGGACGCAGCACGAGATCGACACCGTCGAGCAGGTCGCGCTGGCTTTCCGGCGCGTCCTGATAGCGGAAATGGACGCCCTCGAACGCCAACTCACCGCGAGGAGAGGCAAGGGTCTTCGGCTGCTCGGGATCGGTGATGGTGTCGACCTCGTCGAACACCTCGAAGATACGGTCGGTGGCGGTGCGGGCATCCAGCAGGAAGGAGAACAGGAATCCGATCGACTCCATGGGCCAGCGCAGCACCGTCGCCATCGCGAAGAATGCGATCAGTTCAGCGGCGTTCAGCTGACCCATCTGAATGAGCGCGATACCGGCACCGAGTGCGAGAGCGAACGCGATGTCAGGAAGCAGGATCAGCCAGAACCAGATCAGCCCGACAGCGCGCGCCTTATGAATCTCGGTCTCGCGCAGGGTCTCGGCCTGGCGGGCGAACTTCTGCAGGGCGTGCGATCCCCGCCCGAAGGCCTTGAGCACGCGGATGCCGTGCACGCTCTCTTCGACGGAGGTGGCGAGGTCTCCGGCCTGGTCCTGCGACTGGCGGGCGAGAGTTCCATATCGCTTCTCGAAGCGGTATCCGGCATACCAGAGGGGCGCGGAGGTGACCAGGAAGATCACGCCGAGCAACCAGTGCCACTGGAACAGCAAGACCGCGCCGACGATGATCGTGAGGACGTTGACCACCAGCAACACGAGACCGAACGCGAGCCAGCGTCGGATGATGCTGATGTCTTGCATCATCCGCGAGAGCAGCTGACCGGACTGCCAGCGGTCGTGGAAGGCAACGGGCAGGCGCTGCAGTCGGCGATAGAACGTCGTCCGCAGCTCGAATTCCACCCTCGTCGACGGTGCGAGCACGAACCACCGGCGCGCCCAGACCATTGCCGCTTCGGCAAGGCCGAGCGCCAGGATCGCCGCCGCGCCCCACGCGATCTGGCCGGGGTCGCCCGAGGCGATCGGGCCGCCGACGATCACCTCGAGCACGAGCGGAAACATGAGCGCCAGCACCGAGGCGAGCATCGCACTTGCCGCGCCGAGGACCAGCCGAGGCAGCACCGGCCGGGCGAAGGGCAGCAGCCGGCCCAGGGCACGAAGGGTCGACAGGTGGGGCGTGGGGGATGAAGGCGTAACGGTCATGGTCCTTGTGGGAGGGCGAAGCGAACCCGCGGGTCTGCGGGCGGGGAGGGCGGCAGCCAGAGCCTGAGGCGAGGGTGCTATGCCGTGGTCGACAACGCTGCGGGCGCCGAGAGTGTGCCGCGACCGGTCAGGTCACCGACACGCGAACGAGTGCGTCGCGACGCTGCTAGCGCGTCATCGCGGGACCGCGGTGACGCAGGGGCGCCGCGGCGATGAGGACGACAGGACTCGCGACGAAAGCGATCTGATACATGGCATCCTCCTTGGCGTACGGGCTGCCGCACGACGCGGCAGCCCTTCAGACTATGCCTGAGAGTCGGCTGAAAGCAAGGACGGATTCTCTCGATCCAGCAGCGAACGCTTGATCTCGATCCCCCACGCGAATCCCCCGAGGCTCCCGTCGGTCCGCAGCACGCGGTGGCATGGCACGAACAGCGCCGGCGCATTGCGGGCGCAGACGGATGCCGCGGCCCGCACCGCTGCGGGATGACCGAGCGCTGCGGCGAACGTCGCGTACGACAGCGGCGCTCCGGGTGCGATCCGGCGAAGTGCCGCCCATCCGGCCAGCTGACCGGCCGTACCGAACTGCCGGACCGGCACGGCGTCGATCGCCGCGAGATCACCGGCGTAGTAGTCGCGGACGACGGATGCGGCATCCGTCGTGCCGGAGCGGATGTCCGCGGGCCGATCGGCCGGACGGATGCGCTCCACGATGCGTTCGGCGGAGTCGGTCCACCCCGATGAGAGCACCGCGCCATCGTCGGCGGCGAGGATCGCGAACGGGCCGTCGGGAGTGTCGACGAACTGGAGAACGGCGGTCAGGGTCATGTGAGAACCTCCTCGGCTGACGCGGCGGGCGCGGGGGAACGGACAGTGCTGGTACGCGCGGTCGCGGCTCGGCCGGGCCGGGCGGGGACGGCTCGCCACAGGTGCGCGCTCAGGTAGCTGCGCCAGGGCGCGACTGTCGCCGCCCAGGTCTCGAGCCCCTCCGCAGGGATGCCGAGGGCTCGGGCGCCACTTCGGACGGCGACGTCCGTGGGCAAGAACACGTCGGGGTCGCCGAGCACCCGCATCCGCACGTAGTCGGCGGTCCACGGTCCGACGCCGGGAAGAGCGAGCAGGGCTCGGCGCTGCTCGCTCCCGTCGTCGGCGATCGTGAGGGTCACCTCTCCCTCGGCCAGGGCTCGCGCGGCGCCGACGATCGATCGGATGCGTGCCGCAGGACCCCGCAGCACCTCGGCGCCGTGATCGGCGATGGTTGCCATCGTCGGAAACAGCCGGGTCAGGCCGTCGGGCCCGGCGACCTCCTCGCCCAGCGCATCGGCAAGAGCGGTCAGCGCCGTGCGCGCCGCGGCGACAGTGATCTGCTGGCCCACCATCGCGCGGATGAGCATCTCGTGGGGGTCGGCTGCGCCCGGAACCCGGATGCCGGGAATCGCCCGGACCCGCGGCTCGAGTTCGGGATGCCGCGACAGTGCGGAGTCGATCGCGAGCGGATCGGCATCCAGGTCGAAGATGCGACGAACGCGAGCAACGAGGGTCGCGAGATCAGATAGGGCCGTCACCGTCGCGCGCAGGCGCAGGCCGCCGGCATCCGTTCTCACCTCGAACCAGGCGGGACCCGAGGCCAGCAGCACCGTCCGAGCGAAGGATGCCTCTCCTGCCACCTCGACACCGGGCAACGCCCGCGCGCTCATCCAGGCGAACAGTCCCGCAGCATCGAACGGACCTCGCACCGGCAGCGCCAGATCGATCGCGCCGCCGGGTGCTGCGGACCCCGTGCGCCGGGCGCGCACCTCGAGCGGTGTGAGCCCGAAGACCTCACGGATCGTGTCGTTGAACTGCCGCACACTGGCAAAACCCGACGCGAAGGCGATGTCGGATGCCGGCATCGCGGTGCCCACCAGCAGCATCCGCGCCGTGTGTGCCCGCTGCGCGCGACTGAGCGCGAGCGGTCCGGCGCCGAGTTCGGCCGTCAGCAGTCTGGTCAGATGCCGCGGCGAGTAGCCGAGTCGGTGTGCGAGCCCCGGAACACCTTCGCGCTCGATGACCCCGTCGGCGATGAGGCGCATCGCCCGCGCGGCAACGTCGCCGCGCACGTCCCAATCCGGGGAGCCGGGAGCCGCCTCGGGCAGGCACCGCTTGCACGCGCGGTACCCCGCTTCGTGGGCGGCGGCGCTGGTCGGATAGAAGGTCACGTTCGCCGGCTTCGGCGTTCTGGCCGGGCAGCTGGGTCGGCAATATATGCCTGTTGAGCTGACGGCGGTCACGAATTGACCGTCGAACCGGGCGTCGCGCGACTGGATCGCGGCGTACCGTTCGTCGAAGGTCATGGAGAGCACGGGTCAAGACTCCCACGCCCCTCCCCCGCGCACTGGCGGAAATCAGACACGGCAGCGGGAGACAGCCGCGGGGCACGCGGGTTACCGTGGCATATGGGCGCGCGCGAATATGACCTTGTTGTGATCGGGGCAGGGCCGGTTGGCGAGAACGTCGCCGACCGGGCAGTGCAGGGCGGCCTGCGGGTCGTCATCGTGGAGAGCGAACTCGTCGGTGGCGAGTGCTCGTACTGGGCGTGTATGCCCTCGAAGGCGCTGCTGCGCGCGGGATCGGTACTGCGGGCTGCCCGAGCAGTCGACGGCGCAAAGCAGGCCGTCACCGGCAACGTTGATGTCGCTGCAGCCTTGGCGCGCCGCACCCGGATGACGCACGACTGGAATGACTCCTCGCAGGTCGAGTGGCTCGAGAGCGCGGGAATCGATCTGGTGCGGGGACATGCCCGTATCGCGGGCCGCAAGCGGGTCGAAGTCACCCGTCCCGGCGGCGAGGTCGTCGACCTCATCGCCACACACGCCGTTGCCGTCTGCACCGGCTCGGCGGCTCTGCTGCCGAACACTCCCGGGCTCCGAGAGATCGAACCGTGGACGAGCCGCGAAGCGACAAGCGCACGGTCCGCGCCCGCGTCGCTCGCCATCATCGGTGGTGGGGTCGTCGGGTGCGAGATGGCAACCGCGTATGCGAGTTTCGGCACGGCGGTGACCCTCATCGCGCGATCCGGGCTGCTGGGCGGTATGGAGCCGTTCGCGGGTGAGATGGTGGCCGAGGCGCTGACCGCGCAGGGAGCCCAGGTCCGTACGGGGGTCGATGTCGTCTCGGCATCCCGCGACGCGAAGGGTCGCACTCTCGTGCTCTCGGATGGCTCGTCGGTCACAGCGGATGAGGTGCTCGTCGCCACCGGAAGGGTGCCGCGTACCGCAGACCTCGGTCTCGAGTCTGTCGATCTGAAGCCTGGCGCGTGGCTCGATGTCGACGACACGATGCTGGTGCGCGATACCGACTGGTTGTATGCGGTCGGCGACGTCAATCACCGCGCGCTCCTCACCCACCAGGGCAAATACCAGGCGCGCGCCGCGGGGGACGTGATCGCCGCCCGCGCCCGCGGTTCCCATGTCGACACGTCTCGATGGGGCGCCCACGTCGCAACAGCCGATCACGACCACGTGCCGCAGGTCACCTTCACCGACCCCGAGGTGGCCTCGGTCGGGCTGACTGCCGAGCGCGCGGAAGCGGCGGGGATCAACATCCGGGTGCTGGACTACGACCTCTCGTGGATCGCGGGAGCGTCCACGGCTTCGGATGACTACCGCGGCCAGGCCCGCGCTGTCGTCGACCGAGAGCGCGAAGTGCTGGTCGGGGCGACCTTCGTGGGCCCGGATGTCGCGGAGCTGCTGCACTCGGCCACGATCGCCATCGTCGGAGAAGTGCCGCTGAGCAGGCTCTGGCACGCGGTCCCGTCGTACCCGACGGTCAGCGAGGTCTGGTTGCGCTGGCTGGAGGCCTACGGGCGTCCCTGAGCGAGAGCCTGTCGCCGGGGACCACGCGGGACCGATCGCAGGATGATTCGCTCGACAGCCCGCGTGGCCATCGACTGGCCCGACGATGATCCTGCAATCGGTCCGCTCGCGCGGCGCGACTTAGTGGAAGAAGTGGCGCTCGCGCGTGAAGAACATCGTGACGCCCGCGTCGCGCGCGGCCTTCACGACCTCCTCATCACGAACGGACCCTCCCGGCTGCACGATAGCCGACACGCCGGCATCGATGAGCACCTGCGGTCCGTCGGCAAACGGGAAGAATGCGTCGGATGCCGCAACGGCACCCTGCACGCGATCCCCGGCGCGCTCGACGGCCAAGCGACACGAGTCGACGCGGTTCACCTGGCCCATGCCGATACCGACAGTCGCCGAGTCCTTCGCGAGGACAATCGCGTTGGACTTCACGGCACGGCAGGTCTTCCACGCGAAGATGAGGTTGGTCATCGCGTCGGCCTCAGGCCGCTCACCGGAGACGAGCTCCCAATCGGTGGCGACTGACTCGATGTCGTCGGGGAAGCGGTCGGCATCCTGCAGAAGGAGCCCCCCCGAGATGAGCCGCACGTCCATCGGCTCCTGCTTCCAGTCGTCGGGCAGCTTCAGCACGCGCAGGTTGTTCTTGAGGCGGAAAACCTCGAGCGCCTCAGGCTCAAAGTCCGGGGCGACGATCACCTCGGTGAAGATGTCGCGCAGGTTCTCGGCCATCTTCAGGGTCACCTTGCGGTTGGCGGCGATCACGCCTCCGAACGCCGAGACCGGGTCGCAGGCGTGGGCGCGCAGGTGCGCGCTGGCAATCGGGTCCAGCGCGTTCGGCGCCGACACCGCAATACCGCACGGGTTCGCGTGCTTGATGATCGCTACGGCGGGCTTGACCAGGTCGAAGGCCGCGCGCAGGGCGGCGTCAGCATCGACGTAGTTGTTGTAGGACATCTCCTTGCCCTGCAACTGGGTAGCCTGCGCAATGCCGTGTCCGCCGGTGCGCGTGTAGATCGCGGCGCGCTGGTGCATGTTCTCGCCATAACGCAGGGTCGACAGTCGCTCGGCTCGAATCGTGAGGTGCGCGGGCAGGTCCACATCCTCCCCCAGCGTCTCGTCGGCGAACCAGGTTGCAACTGCCCGGTCGTACTCTGCGGTGTGCGCGAAGGCGCGCGCGGCAAGCTCGCGGCGCTGAGCGAGGGATGTGCCGCCCGCGCGGATGGCTTCGATCACCGACCCGTAGGACTCGGGCGAGACCACGATCGCGACGTTCGCGTAGTTCTTCGCAGACGCCCGGACCATGGCGGGACCGCCGATGTCGATCTGTTCGACGACATCGTCGCCCTGCGCGCCGGAGGCGACGGTCTCAACGAACGGGTACAGGTTCACCACGACCAGTTCGAAGGGCTGGATGCCGAGATCGGCGAGCTGGTTCTCGTGGTGTGCAAGGCGAAGGTCGGCAAGGAGGCCGGCGTGCACGGCAGGATGTAGGGTCTTGACCCTCCCGTCCAGCGACTCGGGGAACCCGGTGACAGCGGCGACGTCGGTCACCGCAAAGCCGGCATCCCGGATCGTCGCGGCCGTCGACCCGGTGGAGACGATCTCGACGCCGGCCTCAGCAAGAGCCTCGGCGAGGCTCAAGAGATCGGTCTTGTCGCTCACCGACACCAGCGCGCGCCGGACTGGCACGACGTCGCGGTCGCGGTACAGGGACGGGTCGTGACTGGGGCCTGCCATCAGGTCTCCTTGCTGTCGGGGCTCTGAGCTGTCGAGGCCCTGGGCTGTGAGGCTCGGGGCCGGAAGCTGTGGTTCGGAATCTGTCGGGTGGTCATCGGCCGCGGTTGCTGCGTCGTCGCGGCGCTGGTCAGGCAATAGTCAGGGAGAGGAGAGATCGAGGTCGCCGGTCGCGATGCGCCTCACCACGTCGATGAGGAGTCGGCGTTCGACCGGCTTGATCCTCTCATGAAGGCTCTCTTCGTCATCGCCGGGAAGCACTGCGATGCGCTCCTGCGCGAGGATCGGTCCGGTATCGACCCCCGCGTCTACGACGATGACACTCGCGCCGGTCTGGGTGGTACCGGCGGCGATCGCGTCCCGCACGCCGTGGGCGCCGGGGAACTCCGGAAGGTACGCGGGGTGGGTGTTGATGATACGCGGCGCCCAAGGTTCGAGTACCGATGCGGGGAGCAACCGCATCAGCCCGCTGAGAACGATCAGGTCGGGCTGCCAGACCGCGAGTTGGTCGCGAAGCGCCTCACCCCAGGCCTCCCGATCCGGATACTCGGCGTAGGGAACGAAGAACCAGGGAATGCCGAATGCTTCGGCATGGGCGAGGCCGTCTGCTTCGCGGTCGGCGCCGACGACAACGATGCGCGCCGGATAGTCGGGCTCATTCGCCGCCTCGAGCAGCGCCCGAAGGTTGGATCCGGCGCCAGAGATGAGAACGGCGACGGTGAGCACCGACTCAGTCTACCGAGGGCTCCAGCAGCGCCGTGGGCACGGCCTCGGTGGCACCGTCGTCACGGGCTCGACGTCGCGGTGAGAGCAGCAGGATGCCGGCGCCGACCCCGACCTCGATACCGATGGCCAGCGCAACAGGACCGGGCTCCGGCCCTAGCTGCGCGAGCGCCCCCGGCCCGAGCGAGCCGGAGGCAAGAACGGCCAGCAGCGCCGCTGAACCTGCAGCGGCGACCGCAACCCCCAGTGCGGTGACGATGCGGGCTGAAACGCGCTCGGCATCCGCGGCGAAGAAGGACCGGGCAACCCACCCGGCGAAGGATCCAACGCCGACGGGCAGAAGAGCGAGCAGAAGTAGCCAGGGGGACGTGGATTCGGGGAGTGCGCCCATCAGCGGCAGTCCGGGCAGGACGCCGGTCGTGGTTCCGGATGCCGCGACCGTCGAACCCACCCCGAGGGAGACACCGGGTCCGGCAACGAACGCTAGAGCCCACGCGATCAGGGTGGGAAGGTACAGAAGCTGGCCGAGCGTAAGGACTACGGCACCGAGAACGTCGACATTGGCGGCCTCGTAGAGACCGACGATCTCGGAGCCCCGAGCGAAGATCGCAACGGCGGTGGTGAGGGCCGCGACGCCCACCAGGCCGACTGCCGCGATGGATCCCGCGCGGGCGATGACCGTCGGAACGAGAGCCCAGTCCTCGGGCAGGTCCTCGACGCGCTCCCGCAGCCCCGCGATGACGCCGCGGTCAGCATCCTGCCACTCCCCGACCAGAGCGCCGAGGAGCGCCGGGATGCCGAAGACCAGGGCCGGAAAGAGGATCGCTTCGGTAAGCGATGCGTGCGCGACGGCGTTTCCGGCCGTCAGGGCGATCCCGGCGGCCGCAGCTGCGAAGACCGCGGTTCCCGCGAGGGCACCGGTGAATGCCGCACCCGAGCGCGAGGCGCGGCGACCCGAGCGCGCTGCGGAGATGGCGGTGAATCCCGCGAAGGCCAGCGGAGCGAGCGACAGCACGAAGGATGCCGCATCGGGATCGATGCCGGCAGTTGCCAGGTAGTCGGCGGGGAGCGTGATCTCCAGCGGGACGACGTGCCCGAGTTGCCAGACGCTCGCGGCGGTGGGCCAGAGTGCGCTCCACGGGGCAAGGCCCCCGAACTCGACGACCCACAGCAGCGTCGCCGGCGCGAGTACGACGACGAGTCCTGCGGCGACGGTGACGAGCGCGTCGAAGGCGGCGAGGAGGAAGACGATGACCCGGTTCATGCGGCTTCGACCTTACCCATCCCCGGGCCACTCACCGGTCGACTCACCGGGCGCTGCGCCACGCTCCCGAGTTCGGGACCGAGCCGCGGAACAGTTGGGTGATGGTGGCCATCGTGAAACCTCGATCGAGGAGTCCGTCGCAGACGGCTCCGACAGTGCGCGCGGTGTTGCCGTGGATGTCGTGCTGCAGCACGATCGACCCGGGTCGAGGCTGATTCACTGCACGCTGAATCAGCACGTCGTCGTCGATTCCCTTCCAGTCCTCCGTGTCGACGTCCCAGAGGATCGCCGGCATCCGCGCGATCGAAAGCACCCGCGCGTTGTATTCGCCGTACGGCGGCCGGAACATCGTGATCGGCTGACCGGATGCCGATTGCAGGGCAGCCGACGTGTCGCCGAGCTGTGCAGCGATCTGCGCGTCGGTGAGATTCGGAAGAGACGGATGATTCCAGCTGTGGTTTCCGATGAGGTGTCCCTCAGCCACCATCCGCTGCAGGGTCGAGGCGTAGGCTCGCGCCTTCGACCCCATCGCGAAGAACGTGGCGCTGGCGCGACGCGCCGCCAGCGCGTCCAACATGCTCGGGGTGAGGTCGCTGGGACCATCGTCGTAGGTGAGCGCAACGCACGGCGTCAGCGAACAGTCGACCGGCACATCGCCTGGGTTCTGGATGCTGGGTCCGGAATACGGCTGACCGACCGAGGCGAGAAGACGCCTTCCGAAGTCAGTGAGGAGGGGTTCGGCGACAGCTGCGGGCACGAGAACCGTGCGAGCCGCGTCAGTCGGTGGGATGCCGAGAGCCGCGAGCGCATCGGTGGTGAACCCGGCAGGGATCGTGAACTGCATTCCACCGGCTGCCGCGGGCATCGTGGTCGCGAAGGAGGCTGCCAGCCGTTCGAGGGCAGCGGGGTCTGCGAGCGGCGCGAGCGACAGGGAGCCGGCGGCGCGGCGGAGACCTTCGAATACGTCAGCGGCCAGCGTCGTTGCTGCATCAGGCGTCCACACCTGCGCCGCTGTCGCCACTTCACCGGTTGCCGTGTCTGCGAAGAACGTGTCGACGCTATCGCTGATCTGTCCATCCGAGGCCGAGAGGACGGTCCGAAGGCGCTGTCCGAACATGCTCGCCGATGCCCACACCACATCGCACACGACTGTCGCAGAGCCGCCACTGACGACAGGCCCGGCCAGGGCGGGGTCGGCGAGCAGGTCGGCGGCTGGGATCTCGGTGGATCCCGGAACACAGGACCGGTCGGCAAGGCCGGCACCGGCGGAGCCGGCTTGCGGACCGTAGGTGGCGCCGGTCGCGTCCTGACGCGCGCCGATCGCGGTGCGGACGTAGCCACGCACGGCGTCGTTGAACGCTTCGACGCCCGGCAGCAAGGCGTAGCGCGCCTGGATACCGACGCCGTCCTGGCGGATGCGCTCGGGAGACACGGTGGCGGCCAGCGGCTGGCCGGCCTGAGCGTCGAGCGGCTGAGGTTCCGCATCGACGACCTGCAGCGTGGTCGCCGGCCACGCTGGCGGGGTCCAGCTCGGATCGATTGCCGGTGCGCAACCCGCCACCACAACTGTCGCGCACGCGATCAGGGCCGCCGCTGCGGCCGGGCGGATGACCCGGCGCCGCCCGCCCCTCAAGGTTTGACTCCCTCGAGGAGGCTCGCCAGGGCTGGTCTATACCGGTCGAGGTCGTCGCTGGACACGGCGAACACGATCGACCCCTGCGCGACAGGTCCGACGGCGGCAACAAGAGCCGGAACCGTGGCAGGATCCTGATCTGCCGGAGCCACCGGAATGCCGTGCGCAACGGTCAGGCCCGAAGCGAGCGTCTCAACCAACGGCGACGCGACACCGGCTACCGAAGCGGCTGCCGCGGGCTCGTCAGCGCTCAGCTCGACGGCGACGATCATCCCGCGATCGGGAGTCGCGATCGTGGCATGCGCGTCATCCTGCCGGGTGATGAGCCACCCGTCTGGGACCACGACTGTCACGGATGCCGCCTCTGATCCGACGACCATCGGGGTCTGAGCGCTCGCAACTTCAGTCCGCAGATTCGCGAGGGCGGGCGGGACCACGACGACCCCGACCAGCGCGAGAAACGCCACGAGTCCGGCGGCACCGACAGCTGCCAGCGCCCATACCCACCAGGGGGCGGGTCGATGCGACGCGGAAGCGGCTGCGGCGGCTCGTGCGGTCTCGTTCATGGTGGCTCCGGGGCGCACGGGCGGCGCTGTGTGTATTGTGGCGCCTCAGTGCGTCCGGAACCTGACGGCGGGCCGGGACAACCCGTGAACTGCGAGCAGACTCCCAGCCTGCGCCCCGGGCTTAGGCGGGATCGAGCACGAACACCGCGATGAGCCGGTCGGTCTTCTTCTGATACTCGGCGTAGTCGGGCCACACCTCGACGGCGCGCGCCCACCACTGCTCACGCTCGTCACCCTCGACCTCGCGGGCGATGTAGTCACGCTTGGTCGCGCCATCCTGCAATTCGACGGTGGCGTGCTTACGCATATTGCCTGCCCACTTGGGCTCGTCAGGTGCGCCACCCTTCGAGGCGATCACGGCGTAGCTGCCGTCGTGTTCGACGCGCATGAGGGCGGTCTTGCGCAGTCCTCCGGACTTCGCGCCGAGTGTCGTCAGGACGATGACGGGCACGCCTCGCAGCTCGTTGGCTTCGGCACCCCCCGTGGCTTCATAGGTCTCGGCCTGGGTGCGTGCCCACTCCGACGTGGACGGCTTGTACTCTCCGGTCAGTGGCATGGCTTCAGGCTACCGCCAGCCCGCGACCATGGGCACAGCCGTCCGCGGTCTTGTGCCGAACCCACATCCTCACCCCCGAACCCACATCTTGCGGTGGCGCGAACACGTGGGTTCGCCGCGGAAGATGTGGGTTCGCGGAAATGGTTCGCCGGTTAGAGCTTTTCGATGATTTCGCGCATCAGGGCGGCGGTCTCGGACGGCGTCTTGCCGACCTTCACGCCCGCGGCCTCGAGAGCTTCCTTCTTGGCCTGAGCGGTGCCGGCGGAGCCCGACACGATCGCGCCGGCGTGGCCCATCGTCTTGCCTTCGGGCGCGGTGAAGCCCGCGACGTAGCCGACAACGGGCTTGGTCACGTTGGCCTGGATGAAGGCTGCGGCGCGCTCTTCGGCGTCGCCGCCGATCTCACCGATCATGACGATCGCCTTGGTCTCGGGGTCGGCCTCGAACGCGGCGAGCGCGTCGATGTGGGTCGTGCCGATGATGGGGTCACCACCAATGCCGATGGCGGTCGAGAAGCCGAGGTCACGCAGCTCGAACATCATCTGGTAGGTCAGGGTGCCCGACTTCGAGACGAGGCCGATGGGTCCCTTGCCGGTGATGTTGGCCGGGGTGATGCCTACGAGCGACTCGCCGGGGGTGATGATGCCGGGGCAGTTCGGCCCGATGATCCGCGTCTTGTTGCCCTTGGACTGCGTGTAGGCCCAGGCCTCGGCGGTGTCGCCGACCGGCACGCCCTCGGTGATGACCACGAGCAGCGGGATCTCGGCGTCGATGGCCTCGATCATGGCATCCTTCGTGAAGGCGGGCGGCACGAACGCGATCGAGACGTCGGCCCCGGTCTTCTCCATGGCCTCGGCGACGGATGCGAAAACGGGCAGTTCGACGGGGTTGCCGTCCTTGTCGGTGTGCGAGACGGTCGTCCCGGCCTTGCGGGCGTTCACACCGCCGACGACCTGGGTGCCGGCCTTGAGCATGAGGGCGGTGTGCTTCGTACCCTCGCCGCCGGTGATGCCCTGGACGATGACCTTGGAGTCCTTGTTGAGGTAAATCGACATGTCAGAAGTCCTTATCCGGTTGCGCGATCAGGCGGCTGCCAGCTCGGCTGCCTTGTCAGCGCCCTCGTCCATACCGGCGGCGAGGGTGACCAGCGGGTGGTTCGCGGCGGCGAGGATCTCGCGACCCTCTTCCACCTGGTTGCCGTCGAGGCGTACGACGAGCGGCTTGGTGGCGGCGTCCCCGAGGATCTCGAGTGCCTTGACGATGCCGTCGGCAACCGCGACGCACGAGGTGATTCCGCCGAAGACGTTGACGAACACGCTCTTGACCTGCGGGTCGCCGAGGATGACGTCCAGCCCTGCGGCCATGATCGTCGCGGATGCCCCACCGCCGATGTCGAGGAAGTTGGCGGGCTTCACGCCGCCGTGCTTCTCACCGGCATAGGCGACGACGTCGAGGGTCGACATGACCAGGCCCGCGCCGTTACCGATGATGCCGACTTCGCCGTCGAGCTTGACGTAGTTCAGACCCGACTCCTTGGCCTTGGCCTCCAGCGGGTCGGCAGCGCCCTTGTCCTCGAGCTCTTCGTGCTCGGGGTGGCGCACCTCGCTCGCGTTGTCATCGAGGGTGACCTTGCCATCGAGGGCGATGATGTTGCCGTCGCCGTCGAGGATGAGCGGGTTGACCTCGACGAGGGTCGCACCCTCGCCGGTGTAGACGTCGTAGAGCTTCACGAAGGCATCCGCGACCTTGTCCACGAGCTCCGCGGGGAAGCCCGCAGCGGTAGCGATCTCGACAGCCTTGTCCTTGTCGATACCGGTCAGCGGGTTCACCTCGACGCGGGCCAGGGCCTCGGGCTTCTCCACCGCGAGCTGCTCAATCTCCATGCCACCTTCGACGGAGCACAGCGACAGGTAGGAGCGGTTCGAGCGGTCCAGCAGCACGGAGAAGTAGAACTCCTCCTCGATCGAAGCACCGGCTGCGACCATGACCCGGTGGACGACATGACCCTTGATGTCCAGCCCCAGGATCGCTTTCGCTGCCTCGTAGGCTTCGTCCGCGTTCTTCGCGACCTTCACGCCGCCGGCCTTGCCGCGACCTCCGGTCTTGACCTGAGCTTTGACGACCACGACACCGCCGATCTTCTCGGCAGCCGCCTTCGCCTCCTCAGGAGTGTCGGCGATGATGCCGGGGAGCACCGGCACCCCGTACTTCTCGAATAGGTCTCGTGCCTGGTACTCGTACAGATCCACGCTGGTGTCCTCCGCTGCGGCGTCGGGTGGGTGAGGGAGTGTCTCGATGTCGAGATAGTTCGACCAAGAAGTCAGCCTACTACCCGGCGCTGAACGGTTCCGAACGAGCCGGTGTGTGGCTTAGCCGGTGCCGGCGATCTGCTCGATCTGCGCAGCGGTCAGCGCAATCCAGGGCGAAGCATCCGGATCGTCGGATGCCGCAGCCGGGCTGTCTCCCTGCGTCCACCACTTCGCCTCGAACGGCACCCCGTCGTACAGGACCCGATCCCCCTCGTGGTAGACGGTATCGCCCGACCAATCCGGGTACGTCCCGGGCGGGAGCGTCGGCACGACGTAGGGGGTCTCGCCCGGAAGGACAGGACCCACGAGGTCCCAGGGACTCTCGGCGCCACTGACCATCGGGTCATCGGGAACGTCACCGCGGGTCCACCACTTCGCCTCGTACACCATGCCGTGCCACACGATCTTCGACCCAGCGAGGTAGCGCGTGTCAGGGTTCCAGATCGGATAGGGGCTGGTGGCCGGATCGTCCGTTGCCGAGGCGCTCGGCAACGGTACGGGTGTGTGGCTTCCAACGGTTCCCGTGTCGGTGAGGCCGTCTCCGAGTGTCACAGCGAAGCTCTCCTGGCCCTGATCGACGCCACTGCAGTAGTTGGACACGATCCGTACATCGGCGTAGTTGTCGCCACAGGTTCGGTCACGGTTCGCTGACCACATCGACAGGCGACCAAGACCGGCATCCAGGGCGAACTGATTGAGCTGAGCTGCGTCATCCATCGTGAAGACCTCATCGACGACGTCGTTCTGCCCGATCATGGGCGTTGCGCCGATGCGCGCCCACGCGGCCGCGGAGGTGAGCGGCTCATCCGTATCGCGGAGCATGTCGACGAGTTGGTTGCGAACGCCCGTGATCGCCGAGATCGCCGCGTCGCCCATCGTTCGACCCTCGAGGTCGACCCCGTAGTCCATTGTCATGGCGTTGATCCCGCCCAGCTGCACACCAGCGTCGATCACCTGCGCCGCCGCTGCCTCACCGGCGGCGTCAAGCCCCGAGGGGGTCACCGGGAGCGTCAACCAGACAGTGAGCGGATCATCCGCATCCCGCTCGCTCTGCAGGATGCGCAGGGCCTCAGCCCTGCGCGCCCCGACCTCGGCATCCTGTAACGCGTCGCCTTCGACGTCGAGATCGATGATCGTGAGGTCGTAGCGGTCGATGACGGCCTGGTAAGCAGCTGCCAACGACTCGGCATCCGGACACGCTGCCGCAAGCTCGGTGTTGTCTCGCCCGCCGAAGCTCACGACGACGTCACCACCCCGCTGCCTGAGACGGGCGATGCGGCGGTCGAGGTCGAGGTCTCGGGCAGCCTGATCCAGCGAATAGGCGCCACCCCACGACGGCTCGCACGCGCTCTCGTCGGCAGCGACGACAAAGCCCAGGACGACGTCCTCGTCAGCGGCCGACGTCGGCGACTCAAACGCGTAGGCGGGAGTCAGGGTCGTATCGACGTACGCCGCGAACCACGGCTGGTTCGGGTCGATGACGACCCGATCGGTGACGGTGTGGAACCCGAACCAGACGGCAACGCCGGCAGCCGCGGCGATGAGGATGCCGAGCATGACGCGCCACGGCGACAGACGCTTTCCGGCGTGCGGACCGTTCGCCCGCCGCTCGTGAGCGCTGCTCGCCGTCCCGCCGGTCACCACCCTCGACCTCGGCCACGCACCGGGCGCGACACGGGAGCATTGGGTGAGAGCGGGACCTCGTTGCGAAGCGGCATCCGTCCCGGCGGTACGCCGACCGGAACAGCGTCGGATGCCGGCCGCGCGGCGGTCTGGTCCGGGGCAGGCCACTCGCCCGGCGCGGGGGCGGGGGCCCATCCAGCCGGGGGCACTCGATCGGTGACCATTTCCGGCGCATAGAGGTCGGGCTGACCTTGGCTCTGCCACCCCGGGTCGACCTCGTGCGCGGCCTGCGGCGGGGTGACGGGGTAAGGATAGGACGACGGGTACTGCGGTGACTCGATGTGACCCTGCCATGCTGGAAGCGGCACGGGGGTCACGGGCACACCGGTCCCGCGAGCCGCATACTGCGACGGCTTGTACCACGGGGGCTGATGCGATGCCTCCGGAGACTGCAGGGCGGGAGCGGGTCTGGGATAAACCTGTCCCGGTGCTGCGGGGGCCGCCTGCTCCCGGCGTGGATACACGGGCTGCGGCGGACCGGCCTGCCAGGGCTGAGGCTCAGGAGCAGCCTGCGCGAAGATGTACTGCTGCGCGACCGGCTGAGCCGTGGGAGCGACCGGACGCAGCGGCTGCGAGGCGTGGTTCCACGCCGGAAGACCCGCCTCAGAAGGCGCGGACTCTGCCGGCGGAAAGACCTGGACCGCGCGCTCGGCGGTGCTTGCAGGCGACCACCCGCCGCCAGCGACGTCGATCGGGTGGTCAGCAGCGTCGCCGAAGTCATCCCACTCGGCCGAGACGACACGGCCTCCCGGGCCCGGCATCCACAGGTCCGGAACAAGTTCCATACCGTAGGCGGGCGCGATGGCATACGTGGGGCGGAAGACGTCGTCCTGCGCGACCTGCTCGGGCTCGGCGACCAGCACGGGCTCGGACGCCGACTCGGCCCGAACAGCGACGAGCACAGGCGCGGACTCGGGCACCGCGACCAGTTCAGGTTCGGGCGCCAACTCGGGCTCGGGCAGTAGCTCATCGCGATGCGCCGGGGCGGCTGCCGGCACCGTTTCGGGTTCCGGCTCGGCAGCCGCCTCGGCTCCGGCGACCTCGGGTCGGGTCGCCGACACCGGATCGGCGCCCGGTGAGTCATTGGCGGCGAGCAGGGCGATGGCCGGTTGCCCGGGTTCGGCGAGGGCGGGCCGCTCGAGAGTCCCGAGTTCGAGCATCGCCGGGCGCGCCGGGATGGTCGGGGGAGGCAGGTACGCAGGGGCGGTTTCTCCCGCAGCCGGATGCCCGTGGTACAGCGCAGCCCGCCAATCCGTCTGCGTGCGCTCCCCCGCCGTCGCGCGCGAGCGCTTCTTCGGGGTCGCGTCCACCCACATCCAGTCGGTAAGTCCGAGCCAGGTGTCGGCGATCGACGCCAGGATGCCGATGTTCTCCACGATCGCCCAGGCCGCGAGCGTCGCATTGAATGCGGCGAAGGCCGCCGTGCCCCAGTTCTCGTGCAGGATGTTCCACCACGCGGTGAACACCGAGAAGATGACGATCGCGTAGGGGGCGACAACGTAGAGCAGTTGCGTGGCGGTGCGGTTGCGCACCTTCGGCGTGCGGGCGAACGGGATCTTCTTGCCGGTGAGCGCCTGCTCGATCGACTTGAGGACGCCCGCGAGGTTGACAGGCAGCAGGATCAGGTTGAACCCGTAGATTCGGAAGATATCGATCGTGCGATAACCCGAGTAGCGCAGGTCGCTGGCCTGTGACACGAAATAGGGAAGGGCCGCGAACACGACCAACGGGCTCAGCAGCCGACTGTCGAACGGATAGGTCAGCAGCATGATCAGACCGAAGGATGCCCACGCCAGCGACGCCATGTAGTTGGTGCGCAGCATCCACTCGGCGATCGTGATCGGCCGGTGAGACTTGCGCCGCCGCTGCGCATACTTCAAGAACTTGGGCATGATCAGCAGACCGCCGTTGGCCCACCGGCGACGCTGCACGACGAGCGACCCGAAGTCAGGCGGGGTGGCGCTGTAGCTCAGTCGCTCGGGGTAGTTGACCAGCGACCACCCCTGATCGGCGAGGTCGATGCTCGACTCGGTGTCTTCGATGACGGTGCGGTCCTGCACGTACCGCCGCACCTCGTAGCCGTTCACCGTCTCGACCTGCACGATGTCTTCGAGTGCGCGGCGACGGATGACGGCGTTGGCGCCCACCCAGAAGGTTGCCTCGTGCGCCGACATCCCCTGGTGGAGGATGTGCTGGATGTCGGTGGTGGCGCCCGCGAGCCGCTCGATGCGGGTCGGGGCGCCGCGGAACGACGAGTAGGGCGTCTGTGTCACCGCGACGCGTTCGTTCTCGGGCTGCTCCAGGAAGTGCACGAGCCGCAGGCAGTAGTCGCGAAGCAGCAGCGAGTCGGCGTCGAGCGTGAGCAGGTAGGGGGTGTCGGGGATGACGATGTCGGCCTCGTCCGCGGGTCCGACCTTCACGAGCACGGTTCCCTCGTCGGTTGGGTGAGCGTGGTAGCGCCCGCCCAGCAGCCCGATGTACGCGTTGAGGTTCATGGCTTTGTTCGGCTCGTTCGACAGCGACGCATAGCGCTTGCGCTCGAAAGTCGTCGCTTCGACCGAGAAGATCCGCACGAGCCGGCGGTGGAGTTCGAGCAGTCTCTCTCCGGCAGGGGCGGCGTCGGCATCCATCGCAGCCTGCAGGGCCTGCGCCGTCGCTTCCAGGTCCTCGGCAAGGCCTCCGAGCACCTGGTCGATGAAGAACGTGTCGACGTGGTCTTCGTGCGGCCACTCGTCACCGACGGCGCGCAGCCATGCCACCGCGGCGACGTACTCGTCGCGGAGAGTCTCGACGGCATCCGGCGCGACGGTGCCGCCCAGCAACCACTCGTTCTCGTACGCCAGCAGCGCTGCGGTGAACCGCTCGCCAGGCTCGTTCAGAGCCGCCTCGATGTCGGATGCGATGCGGCGGGTCTCATCGAGTCGCTCGCGCACCACCGGGTCGGTAGGGAAGGGGCTGTCATCCAACAGCAGCACGACCCGCAGCGACGGGTACTCCTGCAACGCCGCAGACCACATCGTCTTGCGCACGACCGCCGGCTCTTCCGCGTACGACGGGATCAGGACCGTCAGGCCGTCCTGATGCCCCTCGGCGAAGTGGCGATCGAGCTCCCCGCGCGGCGCGCGCACGTGGTCGCGGAATCGACGGAGTGCTCCTTCTCTCGCGACGAGGTACATGAGGGCCGAGAAGGTGAGGAAGGTGACGACTGCCGCATAGAGGATCGCCTCGAGGGTGCGGAAGACCCCCTCGTTCGCGAACAGCTGCGGCAGGATCGTGAAGATCATGTAGCCGACCCAGGCAGCGATCGTCGCACCGATGGCGATCCGCGCCCACACCACCTTGGCCGCAGACGGGCGCGCATGCACCGTCGAGAGCGGCGTCCGCCGCTTCTCGGAACCCCACTGCGGCCGTCGCGTCGACGGCAACGCTGTGCGCGTGCTCATGCCTGTGCTTCCATCCTTGTCCGTCGGGTCGGACGCCTTTGACAGCAAATGCGGGGGCCGTTGACGGAGTCTGTTCACCATCTGGTCCCGCACGGCGACGCTATCGCGCGTTACCGTAAACTCGCAGGTTCATGGGGTGATCCTCGGCTGCGCGGCAGGTTCCTTGAGGTAACGCTGAGCCAGACTTGAGGTTGTCGCGGCGGTAGGCTCACGGCATGTCCGACACCTCCGCCGCAACACCGTCGTCGCGGACCGCTGTCGTCGCCGTCGCACTCGACCTGTTCGACCGGAACGGCTTCGACGCGACATCCGTGGAGCAGATCGCCCAGGCTGCCGGCAGCTCCCGATCGACGTTCTTCCGCCAGTTCGGCGGCAAGGACGACGTCGTGTTCGCTGACCACGAGCTCCTGCTCGCCCAGCTGCGCGAGAACCTGTCTCACCCGCACGAGAACCCCTGGGTGGCGGTATGCGATGCGGCGGTCACGGTGTTCGAACACTTCGCAGCCGACCCCGACCTCGCGCGGCGCCGCTACTCCGTGGTGCGCAAGGTGCCGGCACTTCGCGAGCGCGAGATCGTCACGGTGTTCCGCTACGAGCGACTCTTCGACGAGTACCTGCGCGGCGCTTTGCCGGGCCTTGATCCGATCGATGCCGTCGGCTTCGCCGCATCCGTCGCCGCCGTCCACAACCACGTGCTGCGACAGCTCTTGCGCGACCGGGAACCGGTGCCGGTGTCGGTGCTGCGCGCCGCCCTCGATGACCTCCTGCGCAAGTTCGGCGTGCACCCCGAGCCCGAGCATCCGGATCCTGATGACGTCGTGGTGGCGGTCTTCCCCAAGCGGATGCCGCTGGCCGAAGTCACCCGCCGCCTGCACACCTCCCTCGACCTCTAACCTGAGGCGCCGGGGCGGGGCGCTCGCTGACCCGTCGGCCCAGGTTTCGGTCGCGCCGTTGTGCGGAGTTCCCCAGCGGGTAACGACACCATGGCGCGACCGAACGATGAAGCTCTCCGTTCGGTCGCGCCCTGTTGCGGGTGCCCGCGCGCAGAACCCGCACCACGGCGCGACCGAAACAGAGATCGGCTGACATCTAGCTGTTGCTGGCCATAACGTTGTGGTCACGTAGGAAGGTCGCGGCAGGACGCTCCGCCTCTGCGCGCGTCATCTCGGATTGGCTACAGGTACCTGCAGACCTCGTCGGCGTTGCAGGTCTCGGGTTCGGGTTCTGCGGCTGCGTCGCGGAGGGCGGCAACGTTGTCGCGGAGGGAGACGAGATCCGAGATCTGGCGCTCAATGTCCTTCAGACGAACGTCTAGGAGGTCCCGGACGTGGCCGCAGGGAATCTCGCCTCCATCGCGGATGTCGAGGATCTGTTTGATCTGCGCGAGGGTAAGTCCGGCAGCCTGGCCGCGGTGGATGAAGTCGATCCGAGTCGCTGCTTCCGGATCGTAGTCGCGGTATCCCGACGCGGTGCGCTCGGCCGCGGGAAGCAGGCCCTGCTCCTCGTAGAACCGCAGGGTCTTGGCGGTGGTGCCGGCCGCCTCGGCGAGTTCGCCGATCCTCATCTGGGTCTCCGATGTGTCACAGGTCGCACTTGACCTTCCCCCGTACTGGAAGGTCCATTGTGGCTGCATCAAGAGCAATTCTCAAGACTCAGGGGAGGAATCGGGATGCAGTCCAGGTACGACCTTGCGATCATCGGATCGGGTGGCGCCGCGTTCGCCGCCGCCATCCGCGCGACCACGCTCGGCAAGTCGGTGGTGATGATCGAGCGCGGCACTTTCGGCGGCACGTGCGTGAACACCGGCTGCGTGCCGTCGAAGGCGCTCATCGCCGCCGCTGAGGCCCGCCAGACCGCTGCCGAGGCGGGCAACCGTTTCCCGGGGATCGCCACCACAGCGGACGACGTGGACATGCCCGCGCTGATCAGCAGCAAGCAGGACCTCGTCGAGGAACTTCGGGGTGAGAAGTACGTCGACGTCGCCGACGCCTACGGCTGGCAGATCCGCCACGGCGACGCTGCGTTCGCCGGCACGCCAGAAGCGCCCGTTCTTGAGGTCACCGCGACTGACGGTGCGGTCGAGACGATCGACGCTGATCACTACCTGGTCGCCACCGGCGCCAGCGCATGGGCCCCACCGATCGACGGTCTTGAGGAGGCCGGCTACCTGACCTCGACCACGGCGATGGAGTTGACCAAGGTTCCCGACTCGCTGCTGGTGCTCGGCGGCGGCTACGTCGCCTTGGAGCAGGCCCAACTGTTCGCCCGGCTCGGGTCGAACGTCACCCTGCTGGTTCGTTCCCGGCTGGCGTCGAAGGAGGAGCCGGAGGTATCCAAGGCGCTGCAGGAGGTCTTCGCCGACGAGGGCATCCGCGTGGTCCGCCGTGCGGTCCCGACCCACGTTGCCCGTGACGACGTCAGGGGCCAGGTTGTTGTCACCGCTGACATCTCCGGCGGCGAGCAGGAATTCCACGCCGAACAGGTCCTCGTCGCCCTCGGCCGCCGACCGGTCACCGATGGGCTGAACCTCGATGCGGTGGAGGTGAAGACCGGCGACACGGGCGAGATCGTGGTCACCGACCAACTGCAGTCCTCCAACCCCCGGATCTGGGCAGCCGGCGACGTGACCGGGCACCCCGAGTTCGTCTACGTCGCCGCCCACCACGGCAACATGGTCGCCGAGAACACGTTCGCTGGCGCTGAGCGGTCGGTGGACCACAGCCGGCTGCCGCGGGTGACCTTCACCAGTCCGGCGATCGGCGCGGTCGGGATGACCGAGGCCCAGGTGCTCGCTGCCGGGATCCGCTGCGACTGCCGCGTCCTGCCGCTGGACTACGTGCCCCGGGCGCTGGTCAACCGCGACACCCGCGGCTTCATCAAGATCGTCGCCAACGCTGAGACCGGCGAGATCCTCGGCCTCACCGCCGTCGCCAAAGACGCCGGCGAGCTCGCCGCCGCCGGTGTCCACATCCTCGGCAAGACCGTCACCGAGGTCGCCGACGCATGGGCGCCCTACCTGACCATGACCGAAGGCATCCGGATCGCCGCCAAGGCCTTCACCACCGACATCTCCAAGCTGTCCTGCTGCGCGTGACCCGCAGCCGACAGCCTCCACCCGACTCATGAAGAAGGTACCGCCATGTCGGAGCTCACGACGCAACTGCCCGAACGACTCAACAACACCGAAGAGACCGGCCTTGACGCCGTCCTATCGATCCCGCTGCTGCGGCTGATCGTCGAGGGCGGCCCGGTCACCGTCGAGCAGTTCGCCGCGGCCGCCGGCCGTCCGGTCGACGACGTACGCACGGGTCTGGCCGTGGTGCCGGACACCGAGTACGACGACCAGGGCCGCATCATCGGCCAGGGCCTCACCCTGCGCCCCACCCCTCACCGGTTCACCGTGGCCGGTGAGGAGCTCTACACCTGGTGCGCCCTGGACACCCTGATCTTTCCGACCCTGCTCGAGCGCGCGGCGAGCGTGGAGTCGGTCTCCCCGACCAGCGGCGAGCCGATCCGGGTCACCATCGACCCCGTCGCCGGCGTCACCAGCGTCGAACCCGCCACCGCGGTGGTGTCGCTGGTCAACCCCGACCAGATCACCTCGATCCGGTCCTCCTTCTGCAACCAGGTCCACTACTTCACCTCCGATGAGGACGCCGCGGGCTGGCTGGCCGAGCACCCCCGCGCCGAGGTCGTGCCCGTGGCCGTTGCCTATCGGATCGGTACCGACCTCACGACCGGCTTCCTCAACCAGTTCCAGGCCAACGCGGCAGTGGCCGACGACGGCCACTGCCGCTGCTGACCAAGAACACCGAAGGGAACTCCACTCCGATGAAGTCCACCACGACGACCAACCGGGAGGCAGCGGCCTGCTCCTCGGAGCCGGGGCCGCGCTGCTCATGGTCGCCTGCTGCGCCCTACTTCCCTTGCTCCTCGCCGGTGGTCTGCTGGCCAGTGTCGGCGGGTTCCTCGGCAACCCCTGGGTGATCGGCACCGGCATCGCCGTCCTGGTGCTCGCGGTCCTCGCGACCACGCGGCGCCGCAGCGGCGGCAACAACGCCAGGCATGGCTGTTGCCCGCCTGTGAACTCCACCCACCCCAGCGACACGAAGGACGACCAGAACCGATGACGCTTACCCGCACCCGCCGCGCGACCCTCTCGGTCGCCGGCCTCCTGCTTGCAGGCTCCCTGGCTCTGACCGCCTGCGGAAACACCGACGCCACACCAGCCGCAGATGCGGGCACGCCAGCGGCGGTTACTAGCATCGACGGCCAGATGGTCAGCCTGCCCGCCAGCGGGAAGCCGACCGCGGTGTTCTTCTTCTCCGTCGGCTGCGGCGAATGCGTTGAAGGCGTCCGCTCCCTCGGCGAGGCCGCCACCGCTGCCGAGAAGTCGGGTGCTGGGGCGAGCTTCCTCGCCGTCGACATGGACCCCGGCGAGTCCAAGGAGACCATCGAGGGATTCATGGAGTACGTCGACGCCGAACACGTCCCGGCCGCCATAGACAAGGGTGCCGCCTTGTCCCAGCGATTCGACGTTGCCGCCCTGTCCACCCTCATCGTCATCGACGGCGACGGCAAGGTGACCTTCCGTGCCACCGAGCCCGACGCGAAGAAGGTCACCGCCGAACTCGTCAAGGCCGGAGCCTGATCCATGGGCGGATTGCTCAGCCTCGCCTTCGCCGCCGGCATGGTGGCGCCGGTCAACCCATGCGGGTTCGCGCTGCTGCCGGCCTGGATCAGCCAGACCCTCGGCGACGCTGACGCCTCGCCCGTCCCGGTGCGGCTGCTGAGGGCCCTGCGGTCCGGAATCGCACTGGCGATCGGGTTCGCCGGCACCCTCGCGGCTGCGGGCCTGCTGGTGAGCGCCGGGGCTCGGGGCCTGATCCAGGCAGCGCCCAAACTCGGTCTCGCCGTAGGCGTCCTACTGGTGCTCCTCGGCCTGTGGATGCTGGCCGGCCGTTCGATCTCCGTGCGGTTGCCCCGGATCACCGGCCGAGCAACCGAAGGCCTCCCGCCAACCGCCCGGATGCTGGTCTTCGGGATCGGCTACGCCCTCGCCTCCCTGTCGTGCACCTTCGGAGTGATCCTTGCTGTCATCGCCCAGGCACAGGCCACCGCCAGCTACGCGGGGCTGCTGCTGGTCTTCGGTGTCTACGCCGCCGGCTCAGCCAGCATCCTGCTGCTGCTCGCACTCGCGACCACCGCCGCGGGTACCGGCCTAACCCGCCACGTCGCACGCCTCGGGAGTTATGGCCCCCGGATCACCGGCGCCGTCTTGCTGCTCACCGGCGTCTACCTCGCGTGGTACTGGTGGCCCGCCGCCACCGCCGACAACAACCTCGTCGCGACCGGCCGTGCCGGCGGTGTCGCCAGGCTCTCAACGACCCTGTCCGGCTGGGTTCAGGCTCACACGGCGCCGATCGCGGCGCTCGCGGTCATCTCCCTCCTCGTAGTACTCGCCCTTGGCGCCGCCCATAGGCGGCGTCGAGCCAGTTCCGAATCGCCGGAGGCCTGCTGCGACACCACGAACGTCGGCCTCGGCGTGTCAGGCGGCGACCACGAGGGTCAGTAGCCGACGGCTGAATGGGGGGCTTGGTCCGGGACTCAGCGACTCGACTGGAACATTCTTCGAAGGACGTGCATGACTCACCGCAACTCGCCACTGTCAGTCGAGGGACGTCGGCGGCTGGTCGAGCGTTGCAAGACCCGGCCGATCGCTCACGTGGCAGCTGAGATGGGAATCTCCCGCGCTACCGCGTCAAAGTGGGTCCATCGCCATCGTGAGTTCGGTGAGGTCGGTCTGCTCGACCGCTCATCGACGCCTAAGCAATCCCCGACAGCCGCCCCCAACGTCGTTGTTCGCGAAGTCGAACGCATGCGGCGCGAGCACAAGTGGTCAGCGGCTCGGATCACGTTCGAGCTCGAACAGGTCGGCATTCAGATCAGTCGGCGCACGGTGAGTCGCATCCTCACCGACCTGCAGCTCAACCGGCGCCGCTTCATCGACCCGACCGGGGAAAGTAACCGCGAAGCGAGGAAGATTGTCGCTCGGTGCCCCGGCCACATGGTTCACCTGGACGTCAAGAAGGTCGGCCGAATCCCCGATGGCGGCGGATGGCGGGCTCATGGCAAGGACAGCCCGGAAGCTCGCGCCGTCGCGCGGACGAAAACCCGCGGCACGCGAGCCGGCTACGTCTACCTCCACTCAGCGATTGACGGCTACTCACGCCTCGCGTACACCGAGGCTTTGCCGAACGAGCAGGCCGCGACGGCCGTTGCGTTCCTCGCGCGAGCGCGGGCATGGTTCGCGGCTCATGGCATCACGCACATCGAACGGATCGTGACCGACAACGGATCCTGTTACCGCGCCTCAGCGTTCGCCGATGCACTGGCCGGGTCGCGGCACCAACGGATCACGCCCTACACGCCCCGCCACAACGGAAAGATCGAGCGGTACAACCGGATCCTTGCCGAAGAGTTCCTCTATGCACGGACATGGACCTCAGAAGACGAACGCGCCAACGCCCTCGAGCGCTGGAACCTGCACTACAACTACCACCGCCCGCACGGTGCCGCGGACGGTCAGCCGCCGGCCACGCTCGTGCCAATTCGCGTCAACAACCTCCTGGCCTCATACATCTAGCGCAGCGGATGCCGGGCGCAGCGGATGCGAACAGCGATGGATGCCGGAACGGGACGCGCCGGGGGTGGCAGACTGGCGGCATGGCGGCGCACGCAACGGTCGTGGGCAGCGGACCGAACGGACTGACCGCTGCGGCGGTCCTCGCCCGGGCGGGACTGCGGGTGCGAGTCCTCGAGGCTGCCGACACGATCGGCGGAGGACTGCGCACCGAGGCGCTGACCCTGCCCGGGTTCCGGCACGACGTCTGTTCGGCCGTGCACCCCGCGGCACTCACCTCACCGGTCTTTCGGGCGCTGGGCCTGGACCGGGCGGTCTCGTGGCTGGTTCCGGATGCCTCCTACGCACATCCGCTCGATGATGCGCCCGCAGCAATCGCCTGGCGCGATGCAGGCCGCACTGCCGACGATCTCGGCCCCGACGGCCGCGCCTGGCTCGCGATGACGCGACCTCTAGCACGCCACATCAATGAGCTCGTCACGTTCACGGGCGATCAGCTGATACGGATGCCGCGGCATCCGCTCACGGCTGTGCGGTACGGCTTGCGGGTGCTCGAGCAGGGAACGGGCCTCGGCGCGGCGAGCTTCCGCACACCGCGGGCCGCAGCGCTGCTGGCGGGAGCGATGGCTCACGCGAACACCTGGATGCCGTCCCTGGCGTCGGCAGCGGCGGGTCTGTTGCTTACGGCGCAGGCCCACGCCGGCGGGTGGCCCGTTCCGCACGGAGGCGCCCAGACGATCGCCGAGGCCCTCGCCGCCGACATCCGGGCTCACGGGGGCGTGATCGAGACCGGAGTGCGCGTCGCGTCGCTCGATGACCTGGACTGGGGTGATCCGGCGGCCGGCGATCTGCTCATCCTCGACACCTCTCCGCGGCTGCTTCTGACGGCATCCGCGTTGCCGACCGCGTATGCGAGGGCCGTGCGTCATTACCGGTATGGACCCGGCGTCATGAAGGTGGATGTAGCGCTGGCAGGGCCTATCCCCTGGCGCGACCCGAACGTGGGGCGTGCGCCGACGGTGCACCTGGGCGGAACGCGGGAGGAGATCATCGCCGCCGAGCGCGAGGTCAACCGTGGCCGCATCCCCGCGCGCCCCTACGTGCTCGCGGTGCAGCCGTCGGTGATCGACCCGACGCGCGCTCCCGCCGGCAAGGCGGTCCTGTGGGCGTACACCCACGTCCCGCTCGACTCCCCCACGGATGCCACGGATGCCGTTCTCGCGCAAGTGGAGCGCTTCGCGCCGGGCGTGCGGGATCTGATACTTGCGGTGCATTCGTCGACAGCAGTGACCCGTGCGCACACCAACCCTGCCGAGATCGGCGGCGATATCTCGGGCGGCGCGTTCACGCTGGCCCAGGCGATACGCAGACCCGTCGTGTCGCGGCATCCGTGGCGTACCCCGCTGCCGGGGGTGTATCTCGCCTCATCATCGACCCCGCCGGGCCCAGGTGTGCACGGGATGAGCGGCTGGCACGCTGCCCGCACGGCGCTCGGCGACGCGGCAGGGCTGCCGGTGACGCTGGATGACGTGTTCGGCGACGACTGACGGCGAAAGGGCGGCCCGAGGCCCCTGCGCGATTCTCGCCGCCGCGTCAAGACCGTGCATCCGGACCCGTGCGACAGCTACGGTCGAGCCATGGGATTGTTCGGCATCGGCTCCTCCAAAGACAGCAACAGCGCCCTGGCGGTTCCCGACGACGGCATCGTTCCGCCCAGCAAGCTGTGGGGCGACAAGTTCGGGATGCTGGCAACGCGGGGACTGCAGATCATCGTCGTCGTCGCCCTCGCGGCCGGCATCATTTGGGGACTCCGACAGATCACGCTGGTGGTCATCCCGGTGCTGCTCGCGTTGATCTTCGCGTCGGCGTTCGCGCCGGTGATGAGTTGGATGCGCCGTCGCGGCGTGCCCTCGATCCTCGCGACCCTCATCGCGCTGCTCACGATCGTGCTGATCCTCGGCGGTGTCGGCTGGCTCATCGTCTGGGCGGTTCGCGATCAGTGGGATTCGCTCTATAGCCAGGCGGAGGCCGGTGCCCAGCAGCTCTGGCAGTGGGTGCAGACGCTGCCGTTCGGGATCGATCAGCAGCAGATCGACGACTGGATCTCGTCGATTCAGGACTTCATCACGAGTGCCCAGTTCGGCACTGGGGCCATCGCCGGCGTCAGCGTCGTGGCTAACTTCGCGACCGGTTTCGTCCTGCTGGTCGTCGTGCTCTTCTTCTTCTTGAAGGACGGCCAGCGGATGTGGGAGTTTCTGCTCCGCCCGTTCCGCGGTTCCGCCGAAGCGCGGGCTCGCCGCATCGGCGACAAGACGGTGTCGACCCTCGGCGCCTACGTCCGAGGTACCGCGTCAGTCGCGTTCGTCGACGCGGTCGGGATCGGCATCGGCCTGTGGATCCTCGGCGTCCCGCTCGCCCTCCCCCTGGCGGTCTTGGTCTTCCTCCTCGCCTTCATCCCGATCGTCGGGGCGACCCTCGCAGGGATCCTGGCAGCGCTCGTCGCACTCGTCGCCAACGGCTGGGTCAACGCGCTGTTCGTCGTCGGTCTGATCGTGCTCGTCAACCAGCTGGAAGGAAACTTCCTGCAACCGGTGCTGATGGGGCGCTCGATGAAGCTGCATTCGTTCGTCATCCTGATCGCCCTGACGGTCGGCACCGTGCTCGGCGGAATCGTCGGCGCAGTCCTCGCCGTGCCGATCACGGCAGTGGCGTGGGGAATCGTGCAGGTGTGGGACGGCCCGAACACCCCCGCCCGGTGGGCACGACGCAAGAGCACCGAACCGGCGCCGTCCTGACGCCCGGGCTGGACAGCTACCCCCGACAGACAGGATGCTGACCGCATGCGCTATGCGATTCCCGAGCCGATGCTCGCGAAGTCCGTCGACCGCATCCCCGCGCCTGATGCGGTCGCCGGCGGTCTGAGCTTCGAACCGAAGTGGGACGGCTTCCGCGCGCTCGTGTCGTGGGACGGGACAGATGTCGAGATCGGCAGCCGCGGTGCGAAGCCGCTCACGCGCTACTTTCCCGAGCTCGTCGAGGCGTTTGCGCGGCTCCTTCCCGAACCGTGCCTGCTCGACGGCGAGATCGTGATCGCGCTGGGCGAGCCGGGCTCTCAGCGCCTGGACTGGGACGCGCTGACGCAGCGCATCCACCCCGCCGACTCGCGGGTGCGGATGCTGAGCGAGCAGACCCCCGCGATGTTCATCGCATTCGACATCCTGGCGCGCGGGAAGCGCGATCTGGCGAGCGAGCCGTTCCAGGCCCGGCGGGCTGAGCTCCTCGACCTGCTGCGCGACGTGCCGCATCCGGTGCACGTCACGCGCACGACTGACGACCCCGACCGGGCTGCTCGGTGGCTCGATGAATTCGAGGGGGCGGGCCTTGACGGTGTGGTCGCCAAGCCCCTCGCCCAGCCCTATGCGCCGGGCAAGCGGACGATGTTCAAGATCAAGCACGCGCGCACGGCGGATGTCGTCGCGCTCGGCTACCGGGTGCACAAGAGCGGGAGCGGGGTCGGCTCACTGCTTGTCGGTCTCTATACCGACGAGGGTCAGCTCGTCCAGGTCGGCGGGGTGGCAGCGTGGTCGGACAAGCGCAGACGGGAGCTCGTCGACGAGCTCGAACCGTTCGTCGAGCGCGACGAGGCCGGCGCCGCAGTGACCGGCGAGGGGGAGCGGTCTCGCTTTGCCTCGGGCAAGGATGTGTCGTTCGTGCAGCTGCGCCCCGAACTGGTGCTCGAGGTGCGCTACGACCAGCTCGAGAAGTGGCGTTTTCGCCACACCGTGCAGTTCGTGCGGTGGCGCGAGGATCGTGACCCGCGCTCGTGCACGTACGACCAACTCGAGACTGTCAGCGCGTACGACGTGGGCGCGGTGCTCGAAAGCTGACGGTCAGCGGCGCGGTTCGGCGCGCGGACTCAGCGGCGCGATCAGCGCGAAGGCGGGGTGAACTCGACCACGGGTATGGTCGTCTCTCCCCCGTTCAGCTCGTCCATCGCCCCCTTGAGGTGGTCCCAGGCATCCGGGTGCACCCGGGCATAGCGGGCAAGCACCGCCGCTGCGTCGCTCTCAGGCAGGATGCGGGCAGTGGCCGCCACGCCCTTCGAGCGACCGACCCAGAGCCGGGCAGCGGGGTTGGCCTGGAGGTTCTTGAGCCACTGTGCGCGCGAGCCGTGGCCGGAAGCGACGCGGAGCGCGTTCGTCTCGCGTTCGATCACCTCAAGCACGACGTAGCGCGGCTGGCCGCTCTTGCGGCCGATGTGCTCGACCATCACGAACCTGCCGCCGAACAACCAGCCAAGCCCCGCGCGAAACAGCGGAATCGGGGCGCGGACGATCCAGCGCGTGCGAAGCAGGCGCGCGGCCCACTGATCGATCGTCGACGTCGTCTCGGTGCCCGTCGTGTCGGTGCCCGTCGCGTCGGCAGTCTTGTCGGTCACTCGATTTCCTCCGTTTCGGGGTCGCTCGGGTCGGGTTTGCGTGCGCGGCTCGGCTGGACCCGCGGGGGTTCGCCGGGCATCTTCGGGAACTCGGGCGGGAAAGGCAGCTCACCGAGTCCGTCGGAAAGGTCTCTCTCCCACCACTCCAGCAGCGTGTCGATCCTGCCGCGTACCTCGCCGAACCGGGCCCAGGGGTCGCCCACCTCGGCCAGGCGCTCCGGCACGGTGCGCACAGTGAACGATGCCGGATCGACGGACGCCAGCTCCTCCCAGGTGATCGGGGTGGCAACAGTCGCGGCCGGCAGGGCTCGCGGACTGTAGGCCCCTGCCATCGTGCGGTCGCGATTTGCCTGGTTGAAGTCGATGAAGACGCGCTCTCCGCGCTCCTCTTTCCACCAGTTCGTCGTGACCTGCTCCGGCATTCGTCGCTCCAGTTCGCGACCGGCAGCGATGACCGCGTGCCTGGCGTCGAGGAACTCCCACTCCGGTTCGATCGGGCAGAACAGGTGGATGCCGCGGTTGCCGCTTGTTTTGATCCATGCCTCGAGTCCCGCCTCCGCGAGCACCTCACGGAGCGCGGGGGCGACGGCTGCGGCATCCGCGAAATCGGTTCCGGGCTGCGGGTCGAGGTCGATGCGCAGCTCGACGGGGTTGTCGGTGTTCTCGATACGCGAGGCCCAGGGGTGGAAGACGACGGTGTTCATCTGCGCCGCCCAGACGACGGCGGCGGGTTCGGTGAGCACGATCTGCGGATGCCGACGCCCGCTGTTGTACCTCACAGTGACGGTCTCAACGAAGGCCGGCGCGCCCTTGGGTGGGTTCTTCGAGAAGAACATCTCGCCCTCGATCGAGTCGGGGTAGCGCTCGAGCGAGACGGGTCGATGACCGTTTGCGGCGAGGAAGGGGCCTGCGACGGCGAGCAGGTACTCGGCCAGCTCGCGCTTGGTTATGCCGACCGCTGGCCACAGCACACGGTCAGGACTGGACAGCCCGACCTCCCGATCGCCGTCGGGGCCGGGGATGGTGAGGGTGACCCGGTCAGTCGCCATCGTCCGGGGCCTCGACCATCAGCGGGGCGAGGTGGTCTCGGTTCAGTCGAATCCAGGGACCGGCGGGGTCGATGAGGATGCCGGCGAGCCCAGGGTCTGCGCGAAGCGCCGCGCCCAGTTGCGCACCGGTGACGGGGGCGGGGCGGTCACCGCGCCCGAGTGCTGCGATCTCGATGGGGTGCGTAAACACTTCGATGAGCCGGTCCCCATCGGCGGTGCGGGCCTCGGCGACGCCGACCTGATCGGACCCGTCGGGCTTGTTGACCGCGATCCACAGCCGTGACGACGGAATCGCGGCGACGACCTCGTCGGGCGTTTCCTCGGTGCGACGGGCAGAGAGCAGCTTCTTCACGCTGAACTCGGGGTCTGCCTGCTCCATCATCTGGGCGATGAGCTCCCTCGAGAGCAGCGCCCTGGCAGGAGCGGATGCCGGGTCGACGATGAGTCCGGCGTAGGTACCCGACAGCAGGAACCGCAGCACCGCCTGCGCGGGCTGCGCCATCGCCGAGGTGTCGGTCGCGCCGTCTGCGGCAAGGCTGGCACGCAAGGCCGCGACACCGCTGTAGGCAAGGACGTACTGCTTGTCGCCGATCGTGGTGATCGCCAGCGGAATGTTCTCGCCCTCGGCGAGCATTCGCTTGGCATCTCCCTTGACGCGCAGGAAGAGGTGTCCCTGCAGCAGCTGACGGGCAACCTGCAGGAGTTCCGCCGGCTCGGGTCGCTCGGGGAGCTTTGACAGCGCCGTCACCAGCGGGCCGTTGTCTTGGACGCTGGGCCGGGGCGGCGCTTCTGCGTCGTCATCGGCCGCCGTTTCTGCCGCGGCGTTCGCCGCGGGCGCGGGGGCCCCGAGGCCCTGGAACGACGACATCGAGATCCCGACCACCGCGTCGAAGTCTGGTTCGTCGTCAGCGACCGCCGAGGGCTGCGAGGCTGCCGGGTCGGCGTCGGATGCGGCGTTGGCGACTCCCGTGTCGTCAACGGATGTCGCGTCGTCGGAGGCGCCCTCGGGCGTCTCGGCAGGCGTTGCTGCTGGGCGTCGAGAGAACAGAGCCATGTTTCGAGGCTACAGACGTCGCGGGCCGAACGGGGCCAGGGTTGTCACAGTTCGGGAAACACGGTAGGCCCGGATGCCGCCACTCCAGCGACTCCGCGGCTCATCACAGCAGCGTGAGGAGCTGGGCCAGCAGGATCTTCACGACAAGTGCCGTGGGGTAGACGAGGCTGTAGCCGAGCGCGACACGGACGTCGTGGCTGGTGCGTTCTTGCGCGAACGCGAGGATCGCGGTGTTGGTCTGGGCTCCGGCGATGACGCCCGACAGCTTGGTTCCGCCCAGGTGCAGGATGTGTCGCACCAGCAGGTAGGTGCCGAACATCGCGAAGGATGTCACGACCAATCCGATCCCGACGAGCGCGACGATCTCTCCCGAGGCGATGGCCTGCAGAATCTGTGATCCCGCCTTCGATCCGGCGTAGGCGAGGAAGATCAACAGGCCCAACTCGCCCAGCGCGGTGGCAGCGGCGTTGGGGATCGTCGTCACAAAGCGGCCGATCCGCCCGATCCTGCCCATCACGAGGCCGACAATCAGCGCTCCGGCTGCGGCTCCCAGCGACAGGTGCGATCCGCCCGGCAGCGGCACTTCGATGAGGCCGAGCAGCATGCCCGCGGCGATACCGAGGCCGAGAGCCACGGGGTTGAGGTCGGCCATGCCGCGTTCAGAGTCGCCGAGAAAGGCCGTGACCGCGGGCAGCTGGTCGCGGGGAGCGACAACACGAAGCCGGTCGCCCTGGTGCAGCACGAAGTCGGGGGTCCCGAGGAACTCGACATCCCCGCGCCGCACCCGCACGATCGTCGCACCGAAGCGCTCGGCGACACCGAGCTGCGCGATCGTGCGTCCCGACCAGCGCGAGTCCGACAGGATGATCCGCCGGTAGTCCAGTCGGCTGCGGTCGTGCGTGATGTTGAGCGTCGACGGATGCCCCAGTTCCTCGGTGACGGCTGCCACGACCCGCTCCGGGCCGACCACATTGATGATTGCGCCCTTCTCGAGCACCGTGTCGGGACCCACGACGACGACCTCTCCGTCGGGGCGACGCAGGCGCGAGACCAGCACCCGGCCGCCGTGCCGCCGCGTGAGGTCGGTCATCGTGGGGGTGCTGTCGGTGTCGATGCGGATGACGAGGTCGACGATCCGTGGTGGTGCGTCAGCGTCTGTGCGACTGTGGCGAAGCGCGAGTACGACGGCTCCCATCGCCCCGATGACGCCGAAGATGTAGGTGCTCGCGTACCCGACTGTCGCTGCTGGGCTGCCCCCGGTAGCAGCGAGGGCGGGTGTGCTCGTGACCGAGCCGGCGTACGCACCGGCGATCGTTTCCGGCGACAGGTCCAGCATCGTCCCCAGGCCCAGCGTCAGGGCTGCCGCAGCGATCATGATGGCTGAGACGAGCAGCAGCATCCAATACGAGGTGCGAAGCGCGTTCACGAACCCCGGCCCTGCGATGACGCCGATACTGAAGGCGAAGAGCACCAGACCGAAGTCGCCGACGTACGAGGGCACCTCAATCGTGACGCCCTGGGAGACGCCCCAGGCGGTGAGCGCGATCATCGTGAAGAGCACGGCTACGGCGCCGAGCGACATCCCCCACAACCGGATGCGGCCGATCGCCGCGCCGATACCCGTGACCAGGAACAGCACGAGCACCGGGTGATCGGCGAGCACAGTGAGGACTGACGCGAGGGTCATGGGCCTCCTTCTGCCAGCGGGCCTGACCTTCTGTGGGCCCTGGGCGCCGGTGCACCCTCGCTCACGCCGTCATCGCGATCGTACGCGCGCCCACGGGTGGCGCTCAGGGGCGAAAGTCCTGGCGCCCCCTCCCAGACGCGACCCTCAGAGCTTTTCGATCGGGGCGATCTTGATCAGGAGCTTCTTGGCGCCCGCGCTATCGAAACGAACATGCGCGACGCGCTTCGCCCCCTCGCCGGTGACAGCATCCACTCGCCCCTCGCCGAAGTCGTCGTGACGGATGCGGTCTCCCGGCGCAAGCTCCATGTCGCCGTTGTCGCGGACTTTCGCGGGAATCCGGTTGGCGAACTTGTCGATCGATGTCGACTTCGGCACGAGCGCGTCGCCGTATCGCCCGGAGCCCGCGAAGCTGCCGCCGCTCGAGCCAAACCCGAACCCGCCCCGCCCTGGCCGCGCATTGAGGGCGCGGGACTGGGAACCCCCACGGGAGTTCACATCACCCGGGGACTGGCGCCAATCGATGAGCGTCGCAGGGATCTCTTGCAGGAACCGGCTGGGCATCGCTACCGACACTTCGCCGAACTGCGCTCGGGTCATCGCGAGCGTGAGATAGAGCCGCGCTCGAGCACGCGTGACGCCGACGTAGAACAAGCGCCGCTCTTCCTGCGGTCCGCCCGGTTCCCCGGCCGAGATGCGGTGCGGGATGAGATCCTCTTCG
This sequence comes from Microbacterium schleiferi, assembly GCF_020781975.1. Taxonomy (GTDB): domain Bacteria; phylum Actinomycetota; class Actinomycetes; order Actinomycetales; family Microbacteriaceae; genus Microbacterium. The sequence continues at coordinate 15,364 of NZ_JAJGNI010000010.1, read as the reverse complement.
ACGCCCGTGATGAACACGGTGTCGTACTCCAGCCCCTTCGCCGTGTGCATCGTCATGAGAGACACGGACCCGCTCGCGTCGTCGAGGTCGTCGGCATCCGCGACGAGGGCGACCTCGGTGAGGAAGTCGATGATCGTGCCGTCGGGGTTGTTGCGGGCGAACTCGCGTGTGACGGCGACGAGTTCGTCGAGGTTCTCGACGCGCGCTTCATCCTGCGGATCGCGGGAGGCGCGCAGCGCGTCGAGGTAACCCGACTTGTTCAGAAGCAGCTGAAGCCCTTCGGCCACCGTGGTGGGCGGCGGGAGCTCACCGGAGGACGGGAGCATCAGGGCGCTCGCCTCAGCGAGAACGGAATCCAACTGCGCGATCGCGGCTTGGATCTTGGGGCCGACGCCGAGGGCCGAGGCGTTGGCGAGCGCATCGCGGAACGTGATCTGCTGGTCCGCCGCGTAGCGGGCGATGGCCGTCTCGGTGACGTCGCCGATGCCGCGCCGCGGCTTGTTCAGGATGCGGCGCACCGCCATCTCATCGGCGGGGTTGGCCACAGCGACCAGGTACGCGAGGGCATCCTTGATCTCGGCGCGTTCGTAGAACTTCGTGCCGCCCATGATCTTGTAAGGCACTGCCGAGCGGATGAAGATCTCTTCCAGCGCACGGGACTGGGAGTTCGTGCGATAGAAAACTGCCATCTGGCCGTACTCGACGCCGCGGCGGTGGAGGGCTTCGATCTCGTCAGCGACGAACTGGGCCTCGTCGTGCTGGGAGTAACCGGTGAAGCCGACAATAGGATCGCCTGCCCCGACGTCCGTCCACAGCTTCTTGTCTTTGCGATCGAAGTTGTTGCCGATGACGGCGTTCGCCGCCGAGAGGATGTTCTGTGTCGACCGGTAGTTCTGTTCCAGGAGCACGACCTTCGCGCCGGGGAAGTCGCGCTCGAACTCGCTGATGTTGCGGATGTCGGCCCCGCGGAACGCGTAAATCGACTGGTCTGAGTCACCGACGACGGTGAGCGAGGCACCCTCGAGTTCGGGAGCCTCGTCGGGCTCGAAGATCATCATTCCGCCGACGGAATACGGCTCGGCTGCAGCCCCCGTGACAGGGCGAGTGAGTTCGTGAATAAGCGCGTACTGCGCGTGGTTGGTGTCCTGGTACTCGTCGACGAGGACGTGCCGAAAGCGCCGGCGGTAGACATCCGCAACCTGCGGGAACGCGCGGAACAGATACACGGTCTGGGCGATGAGGTCGTCGAAGTCGAACGCGTTGGCGCGCTGCAGAGCTCGCTGGTAGTCGCCGAAGATCTCGACGAAGAGGCGCTCGGCGGGGTCGCTCATGTTCGCCTGTCGCGCGAAGGACTCGGCATCCGCGAGTTCGTTCTTGAGCTTGGAAATCCGTCCCTGCACGCCCGCGGGGGTCAGCCCGAGAGCGTCGGCTTCGTGCTCTTTCACGAGGCGCTTGATGAGAGCACGGGAGTCGCCGGAGTCGTAGATCGTGAACGCCTTCGTGAACCCGAACTGCTCGGCCTCGCGACGCAGGATCCGCACGCACGCGGAGTGGAACGTCGAGATCCACATCCCGCGCCCGCGTTCACCGACGAGCTGCTCGACACGTTCGCGCATCTCACCGGCTGCCTTGTTGGTGAACGTGATCGCGAGAATCTGACTCGGATAGGCCTCGCCACCGCGCAGCAGCGACGCGATCCGGTGGGTGAGCACCCGGGTCTTGCCCGACCCCGCGCCCGCGACGATCAGGAGCGCCGGGCCCCGGTACAGCACCGCCTCGCGCTGCGGCGGATTCAGGCCGGTCAGCAGCTCGTCATCCACCACATCCATAACCCCGCAAGTCTATTCGCGACCCCGGACATCCGCCCGGCCCGTCGACTCAGCGCGGCGAGAGGAAGATGACGCCGCGGTAGCCTTCGGGTCCCCAGGCGACGAGGCGTTCCAGGTCATCGATGTGGATCGGAAGATCATGGGTATCGACCCAGGTCTCCCCCGTCGCCTGGTTCACCCACGGGTCCTCGACGACGACATAGGGGCCGGCAGCGGCGTGAGCCACGATCCAGTGCGGTCCGGGGTCGGCGTGCATCGGCGCCTCGTCGATGAGAAGCAGGGCCTGCTCGCCCGCGGCCACCCGCGCCGCGACGTCGGTCATCGGGATTCGGGCCGTGTCGACCGGGATGCCGAGATCTGCCGCGCGTTTGCGCGATTCCCGCTGCAGCTCTGCCCGAAAGTCGTAGTCGAAGCCGGTGAAATCCTCCAGCAGGACAGGTCCTGGGTGATCGAGTGCGACCTCCACCGCGCCGCGAGAGCCGACGTGCTCCTGCACCGTGACGGCCAGTCCGAGCGGTTCACAGGCCGGGTAGTTGCTGGCGCGACGCCAGAAGTCGATCTCGAGATCACGATCGGGCACGGTCTCGCCCCCGAAGCCGGGGCTGCCGTGGCGCTCGGTCGCGATGAGGGCCGCTACCGCTCCGCACGTGAAGAGGGTCGTCTGTCCGTAGTAGCCGGGCTCGTCATGGGTCAGGGGAATGAGCCAGTGCACGAGCCCCTGCGTCGCCTCGGTGCCGACAGCACCCCAGGGGGCGCGCAGAGGCGCGAACCCGAGCGCTGCGGCCGACGCGGGAACCGCGGCATCCTCGGGCAGTTCCCACTTCACGGCGGCGTCGCCGCGCTCAGCTGCCGCAGCGATCACGCCCGCGATGAGGCGATCGGCAGCGTCAGTCGGAGCCTCGGGCGAGGTCCACAGGTCGACGATCTTGGTCGCAGCTGTCGCGGGGCGACCGGACGTGAGCACGGCAGCCAGGATGCCGGCGCCGCTACCGAGCATGTGCGCCGTGGGGCGGTACCCGGCGCGCTCGACGCGCCAGCGCGCGGCTCGCTCAGCACCCAGAGCATCAGCCAGGCCGGCATCCAGAACCGCGGTGACGGCTTCTGCGCCTTCCGCGAGCACCGGTTCGATCGATTGCACGTCAGTCTTCTCTCTCGCCGGTACCCACCGACGTGTTCTCGCGGTGCGCGGCGGCAACCAGCATCCGGGTGTATTCGTGTCGGGGCTCGGTGAGCACCTGTTCGCACGGTCCGCTCTCGATCACGCGGCCGTCCCAGAGCACGGTTACGGAGTCGGCGAGCAGTCGCACGACTGCCAGGTCGTGCGAGATGAACAACAGCGAGATACCGAGGTCGTCACGCAGCGTGGTCAACAGCGCCAGGATCTGGGCTTGCACCGAGACATCGAGTGCTGAGACCGACTCGTCGCAGATGAGGAGGCGCGGCCTCGGTGCCAGGGCACGCGCGATAGCGACGCGCTGGCGCTGACCACCCGACAGTTCGGCCGGGCGCTTGCCGGCGAAGTCGGTGGGAAGCCCGACGGTCTCGAGCAGCACAGCCACATCGGATGCCGGGCGGCGCGCGACGGCGAGGGCTTCGCGCAGGATCGACCCGATCGACATCATCGGGTTCAGCGACGAGTACGGATCTTGGAACACGATCTGCATCTGCGCTGGTGTGCGCGAGCGGCGTCCCGGGGCGAGGTTCTCACCGACAAAGGAGATGACTCCGCCGTCTTCGCGCTCCAGCCCCGCGATACAGCGCGCGAGCGTCGACTTGCCCGACCCGGATTCTCCGACCACGCCGACGATCTCGCCTTCGCCGATGCGCAGGTCGACGCCATCGAGCACCGTGCGCTCCCCGAAGTGCTTCGTCACTCCCGTCGCCTGCAGGAGGGTCGGAGTCTGGTCGGCCTCGGGCGCAGCAGTTTCACGCGGCGGCGCGAGGACGGGGTCCGCGTCGATGAGCGCACGGGTGTACGGATGCTTCGGAGCAGACAGCACATCGCCGGTTGCTCCACGCTCGACGATGACGCCGTGCTGCATGACCAAGACGTCGTCGGTCCGGCCGCGCACGAGTCCCAGGTCATGCGAGATGAGGATGACCGACAGGTCCCGACGTGCCTGCACCGCGCGCAGCAGGTCGAGGATCTCGGCCTGGTTCGATGCGTCAAGCGCGGTGGTCGGCTCATCCGCGATAAGGAGCTTCGGGTCAGCGGCCAGCGCCGCCGCGATAGCTACCCGCTGCCGCATGCCGCCCGAGAGCTGGTGCGGGAAGGCTCGCGCGACGCGTTCAGGGAGCTTCACCTCGGCCAGCCGCGCGGCCACCTCGCGAGCGAGGTCGGATGCCGCGATCCGCCTGTCAGATGCCGCCTGCAGCGTCCAGGCGATCTGATCCCCGCAGCGGTGCACCGGCGAGAGGCTCGTGAACGGGTCCTGCAGCAGAAGCGCGACGGTCGACCCCCGCACCGACGTCCACGCTGCAGGTGCGGCATCCAGCGCAAGCGTGCGTTCGCCGACGACGGCGGTCCCTGCGGCGCGGAAACCACGGGGCAGGAGGCCGATGAGGCTCTTGGCGCTGAGGGTCTTGCCCGATCCGGATTCACCGATGATCGCCAGAGTTCGACCCGGGGCTATGGTCGCGTCGAACGGCTCGACCATGACCCCCTGGGGCCCCTGGACGGTGAGCCCCTCGATCTTCACTCCGGTCATGCGTCTTCTCCCACCTGCGAGAGGCGCTGACCCAGCCAGTCGCCGACGAGGTTCACGGCGCACGCGACGAGGATGATGAGGGCGGCCGGCACCATGACGGCGGCAGGGTTGTCGAACATGATCGCCCGGTTGTCGGTGAGCTGGCGCCCCCAGTCGGCAGTCCCCGGCGGCACCCCGACGCCGAGGAACGACAGCGACGAGAACGCGACGATCGCGAACGCGACGTTGAGCATCGCGTTCGTGATCACCAGGGTCGACACGTTCGGCAGGATGTGGCGGAACATCACGCGCCACCGCGAGAGCGAGAGCATCTGGGCAGCCTCGATGTAGGGCCGGGCCGACTGCTCGAGCACGCCCGCGCGCACGATTCGGATGTCCGACGGCGAGAACAGCGCGATCAGCAGAACCACGGTCACCCAGTACCCGCCGCCGAACACACCGGCGACGACGATCGCCGCCAGCAGCACCGGAAGGGCGAGCAGCAGGTCGGTCCAGCGGCTGATCAGGAAGTCGAGCCAGCCGCGCTCGTAGCCGGCGAGCGTGCCGAGCAGGATGCCGAGCAGCATCGATCCGAGGGCGACACACACCGGTCCGACCAGGGCCGACGCGGTGCCCGCGACCGTCATAGCGAACACGTCGCGACCGAGCTCGTCGGTGCCGAGCAGGTGTCCGTCCTGTCCCGGGGCCAGGAGCGCGGAGAGGATGTCTTGGCGCATGGCGTCGGGGAACAGCAACGGACCGAGGACGGCAGCCAGCACCACGAGAGCGATCAGGCCCACCGACAGGATGATGAGAATCGGCATCCGTCTGCGGCGACGGGTCGGTGAGGTCATGAGTTCGATCGCGGCGGTCATGCCGGCACCCCCCGTTCGCGCACCCGCGGGTCGAGCAGGATGTAGGCGATGTCTGCAAGGAGCGCGATCACGGCGATGACGATCGCAACCAGGAGTGTGAGCGACTGTACGACGGCGATGTCTTTGAACAGCACGGAGTCCTGCAGCAGGGTGCCCAGGCCCGGCAGTGCGAAGGTGGTTTCGGCCAGCACGGTGCCACCGACGAGGAAGGTCAGCACGAGGCTCGCGCCGGTCACGATCGGGATCGCGGCGTTGCGCAGCGCGATGCGCTGGACGCTGCGCTCCGACAGACCGCGAGCGCGGGCCGAGGTGACGTAGTCGGCTTCGAGTTCGCGCAGCATGGCGGTGCGGGTCAGTTTCAGGATGATGGCACCCAAGCCCAGGGCGAGGGTAATCGCCGGGAGGACGAGGTGCCAGAGCGTGTCGAGCCCGCCCGACCCTGCTCCGTATACCGGGAAGACCGGAAGGTAGTACGCGAAGACGTAGAGGAGCAGCAGACCGACGGCGAACGTCGGGGCGCTGAGCCCGACGACCGCGAGCGCGCTGGCAGTGCGGTCGGACGCTCCGCCTGCCCGTACGGCGCTGCGCACGCCGAGCGGGATCGCCACCACGAGGGCGATGACGAACGCGATCCCGCAGAGCGCCGCGGTGAGCCCGACGCGGGAGGAGATCGCGTCGGCCACGGTTGTCTGCAGCCGGATCGACTCGCCGAGATCCCCCGTGACGAAACCGCCCAGCCATCGCACGTACTGCACGAGGAACGCGTCATCAAGGTGGTACTGGGCTCGGATAGCTGCAACCGCATCCGGTGAGGACGGCCGGTTCCCGAGCAGGTTCTTCACGATGTCGCCCGGGGCGAGGTACATCAGCGAGAAGACGATGAACGAGAGAACCAGCAGCACGCCGAGCATGCCGAGCACGCGCACCGCGAGCATGCGGCCAAGCGGCCGTGATCGCGGGGCGCGTGCCCGGAGGGGTGAACCTGTTGTCACAGTGGTGGTTCCGTCGGTGTTACTGCGCCGCGCGGTAGAGCTGCGTCGGCCACGACGAGATGAACGCGAACGGGCTGTAGTCGTTCATTCCGAGGTTGTTGGCAAACGCGGTGGCCGACTGGCCCCACCAGAGGGGAATGTTGACGGCATCCTCGGCCTGCAGCGTCTCGGCCTCGATGAGCAGGTCGATGCGATCACTCGGGTTGGACTCTGCGCCCACCTCCGACAGCAGCGCCATGATCTCGGGGTTGTCGTATGCGGCAGGGTTGCCGACGCCCAGCAGGTAGCTCGGGATCTCGGCGGGGTCACCGAGGGTCGAGAAGTACCACATCATGTTCAGGCCGTAGTCGCTGGAGGCATCCAGGCTCGCAAGCCATTCCTCGATCGGCACTTCGCGAACGTTCAGCGTGATTCCGATCTCGGCAAGGTTCTGCGAGAGCGCCTGCGCTGCCGTGCCCAGCTGGGGGCCGGTGTTCGGGGTGAGGATCTCGGTCTCGAACCCGTCGGGGTACCCCGACTCCGCGAGCGCCGCCTTGGCAGCATCCAGGTCGTAGTCCCACTGCGGGATCTCGGCGAGCTTCTCGCGGGCGACATCCGGGGAGTACACGGCGGCGAGTGACTCGGGGGTCATGATCGCGGTGGCAGCTTCACCGTGCCCGCGCAGCAGCTTGTCGACGTAGGCATCGCGGTCGACCGCGTGGGCGATCGCCTCGCGCACCTTCGGGTCATCGAACGGGGCAACGCTGGTGTTGAAGTAGAGCCCGACATACGACAGGTCGTTGACGTAGTCGACGCGCATGGTGTCCAGGCCCTCCCACTGCGTGGACTGGGCCAGCGGCACGTTGAACGCCACGTCGATGTCACCCGACTGTGCCGCGAGGAGTCTGGTCGACTCATCCGGGATGAAGTTGACGGTGATGCTCTTGACCTTCGGCTCTTCGCCCCACCAGGTGTCGGTGCGCTCGAACGTCACGTGCGAGTCGGGCGCGAACTCGGTGACCTTGTAGGGGCCGGTTCCCATCAGGAGGGAGGATGCCGTACCGACGTTTCCGTCGTTGGCATCCCAGAACGCCTTCGAAGTGATGAAGGCCGCGCCACCGGTGCTCATGTTCTTGGCGAACGCGGCATCCGGCTCAGTGAGGGTGATCGTCACCTCACTGTCGCCGGTCTTCTCGACCGACTCGACGTTGGTCATGTAATACGCAAGCCCGGGCGAGGTGGTCTCGTCGCGAGCCTCGTTGAGGCTGAAGACGACATCATCGGCCGTGACCGGCGTGCCGTCCTGGAACATCGCGTCATCGCGAAGCTCGTAGACGTAGGTGACGTCATCGGGCTGCGACCACGACTCGGCGAGGGCGGGCTGGATGGCGCCGTCGGCGTCGATCGCGACGAGACCTTCCTGCGCGATCGAGGCGATGTAGTAGTTCAGGATGCCGGACTCCTGCCCGACGTAGAGGTTGGACAGCGATCCGGGCAGCGCGACAGTGATGCTGTCGATCTGCTCGCCGCTGTCAGCGAGCGCGGTGCTCGCCGACGGCGCCGGGTCGCCACTGCACGCGGTGAGCAGGAGCGCCCCCGCGGCAACGACGGCGCCGGCTTGGGCGAGGCGGGCGGTGGACGGGAAGGGCATAGGACTCTCCTCTGGGGGTGCGGTTCGGGCGGGGTAGGTCGTGCGGGACGAACTGAATCGGGCACGGTGGCTTGCGCTGCGGCGTCTGGCGTCGAGGATGACCTCGACGTCGGCTGGTGAGGGGCGGAGCGAGGCGAGCACGCGAAGCGCCGACTCGACGGCGGGGATCGTTGCAGCCTCGACGAGGGCCGTCGCGGTTGCGCGGCGGGTGACTGCCGGGGTCAGTCCCCACACCCGTACGCCATCGGGAAGATCGATGCCGGCCAGTGCGCTCTCGGCGACGAAGGTTGTGCCCACGCGGTGCCGGGCGAGAGCCACAGCTGCAGCGGCGTTCGAGACGTGTATGTCATCGCCGGCGCGCGGGCGCTCGAGACGCTCGGCGAGCAGGTCGCCCGGTGATCCGTCGCCGCGGATCCAGATTTCGTCGGCCAGGAGCGCGGGATCGATGCGTCCTCCCGCTGCCTGGATCTCCGCAGTGCTCAGTGCGACGATCTCTTCCGCGAACAGGAACGTCGATCGCATCCCACTGCGCCGGGCGATCGCGTGGCGTTCGCCGCTGACGGCGAGCGTGAGTGTCACCGCGATGTCGGCGCGACCGTCCTGAACCAGTGCGAGGGCCGCAGCGTTGTCGGATGCTTCCACGAACGAGGCGTCGATCTCGGGCTGCTGCGCAGCGAGGCGTCCGAGGGCTGGTGCGACAACCGTGCCGACCGCATCGGCGGATGCGGCGATGCGCACGAGGTCGGCTCGACGGCCCAGCATCCGTGCCAGCTCGGTAGCCGCCGCCGTGAGGCTGGCGTCGATTCGGGGCGCGTGCTGCGCGAGCAGAGCGCCGGTCGGGGTGAGCCGAGCAGCCCGCGCGGTGCGGACGACAAGTGCCGCACCCAGGCGGGCCTCGAGCCGCTGGACGTGCTGCGTGATCGTCGGCTGGGAGTATCCGAGCGATCGAGCGGCGGCACTGATCGATCCCGTCTGATCGATCGCGACGAGGATGCGGAGGGAATGGACATCGAGCGCACGCGTCAGAGCGTCGATATCGATGTCACTCCGTCGATCCATAGCGAGATGCTATCTATCACCAGGTTTCGATGGTGTAACAATATGTTTCTCACGGCTTTCACCCGCCACGCAGACCCGGCGACCCCCGAACGGAAGGCAGGCCATGACAACCACCGAGGAATGGCGCGTGCGCCGTGACGCCGCAGTCTGGTCGCCCGGCGGAATCGCGACGCTTGCGGCGACGCACTGGCTGGATCCGACGCCACGCTCCTTCGACGGCGTTCCCGGTCACTGGCACGCAGAGGACGGGCGGGCCATGGGGTCGCTGACGTCTGGGGACGTCAGCTTGGCGCCCGGGGAGCGCTGGGAGTCCGGCGATCTCGAGCTCCGAGGCTTCGAACGCGACGGCGCGGTCGCGGTGCGCGTCTACGACCCGTCGGCGCCTGCGCAGCGCGGGATCTCGGAGATAGAGCGCTGGCCCCTCGATGATCGCCTGCGGATCCTCACGCGACTGGAGCGCACCCCTCACCGCGGCGTGCCGACCGTGGCCGTCGACGGGCGCCGGAGCACCGACGATTTCGATGGAGTCCTCCACCTCGCGCTGCCCGACGGGGACGCGTCACTGTGTGTGCAGCTGCTCGATGACGGCTCGTTCTTCGCGGCGTTCTCCGACGCCACGAGCGGGAACGAGAGCTACCGCTTCCGGTTCCTCCGCATCTCGGCACCGGGGCCGGACGGCTCTGTCACCGTCGACCTGAACCGCGCGTACCTTCCGCCCTGCGCGTTCTCGGATGCCTACGTGTGCGTCTTCCCGCCGCCCACCAACCGCTGGACCGTGCCGGTTCGTGCGGGCGAGCGCCTCGTGCGCTGACCCGGTGGCGTCATCGATCGATAATCCGATCCGGCGCCGAGAATCCGAACGGGAGCCGTGCGATTCGGCGCCCGATCGGATTCTCGAGGAGCGGTTGCAGCCTCAGAGCAGGCGGCGGGCGGACGCCCAGGCCGTCAACTCGTAGCGCCCCCGCTCCAGGTCGGACCCCTCTGCCGAGTCCCACCTCGCGCACAGGAGCACCGCCCAGAATGGATGCCATGCGAACCCTCCTGAACATCATCTGGCTCGTCCTGTCGGGGTTCTGGCTGTTCCTCGGCTACATGCTGGCGGGCGTCATCCTGTGCGTCCTCATCGTCACGATCCCGTGGGGTATCGCGTCATTCCGGATCGGGGTATACACGCTCTGGCCCTTCGGGCGCGAGGTCGTCGATCACCCGCGTTCGGGAGTGTTCTCGTTCCTCGGAAACGTCGTGTGGGTCATCCTCGCCGGCTGGTGGCTCGCGATCGGGCACATCCTCTCGGGCCTCGCGCTGTGCATCACGATCATCGGCATCCCGCTCGGGATCGCGAACTTCAAGCTCGTGCCGGTCTCGCTGATGCCGCTGGGCAAAGAGATCGTCGAGAAGCGGCGCGGCGGTCAGTTCGACCGGGCCGCCGACTCCGTGGCCCGCTGACCTCGGGAGTTCAGCCGAGCGCCGCGACACCGGCAGCTATGACGGATGCTCCGACCACCGCGAGCGAGAATGCGAGCACGACGACGCCGGTCCACAGCAGCGCCATCGCCCGCCCGGGCTTCTGCGGGTCGCGACCGATCACCGACAGGAAGAACCCCGCCGGAACCAGGATCGCCGAGGCGAGAACGCCGACCGCTCCCCACTCCCAGCCTCCCGCAACTCCTGCGGATGCCTGTGCGAGCGCACACACGATCCCGAGGATGACGAGCACCCCGGCGTGCGCGTGACCTGCCCGGAAGAACGTCTTCTGTAGTCCGTTGAACGGGTAGCCGCCGGTCGTGGCGCGCAACACGAACGTGCCGCCGTAGGCGATGGTGATCACCGTCAGCAGGGTGGCGCCGACGACGATCGACAGGATCGGGGACATGGATGCTCCGCTTCGACTCTCCGCGCCGCCGGCGCGTATTGGATAGTGCCGATACCCAATATAGGATAGTGAAACTATCCAGGCAAGGAGCATCGTGCGCATCTCCGAACTCTCCGAGCGAAGCGGCATCCCCGTCGCCTCGATCAAGTTCTACATCCGGGAAGGGATGCTGCCCCGCGGCGCCGCGACGTCTGCGACCCGCGCCGAGTATGACGACGAGCACCTCGCCCGCCTGCGCGCCATCCAGGCACTGAGCGACGTGCGCGCGCTTCCGCTCGCCCGGGTGAAGGAGATCCTGTCTCTCATCGATGAGCCCGACGAGACGCCGTACGCGACGCTCGGAAAGGCTGTGAGCGCCTTGCCACCGTACGCCGACGAGACGAACACCGACCGCGCGCGAGAGACGATCGAGCGACTGGGGCTCACCTACGACGAGCGATTCGCCGCTGTCGCGCAGCTGGAGGCGGCGATCCGCGGCATCGAGGCGGCGGGGCTCGCCTGGGATGCCGAAACCGCCGCCCGCTACGCCGGGCCGCTGCTGCAGATTGCGGCGGCCGAACTCATCCCGCTGGCACACCTCAGCGAGAGCGAGCAAGTCTCGTACGCCGTGCTCGGCACGGCAATGTACGAACCCGCCATCCTGGCCCTCCGCCGGCTCGCTCACCAGCACGTGCTCGCCACCCGCGAGACGGATGACGACATGTGACGTCACGGTAAGAAACACGGCAGCCGCGCGTCAGGGGTCGCGGCTAGCGTTGCGCCGTATCGCGGCGGACCGGATGGTTCCGGGCACCGGTTCATACCCGGTCGCGCAGCGGGTTCGACTCCCCTCGTCGCGTCTGTTCGCGAAAGGACGCGATCCCAATTGTTTCAAGGGATCGTGGCCGCTTTGCTCCTCTTCGGTGACGACCATCCGGACACCAGATGGACACACCTTGACCACGACGCCCAGTTTCGCGTTTCTCGTCACGTGGATCAATCTTCCGATTTTCCTGTAATCATGGTTACATGTAATCCCGTAACGATGATCGCAGGAATACCTGGAAACCGAGGAGCGCGATGAAGGGCAACGAGCTGGTCTGGCGTGCTCTCGCAGATCGTGCGCTCGAAGGGCAGCGGACCTGGCGGAACGTCGCCGACCTCGCCTACGAAGCGGGCGTGCCGAGCACAACCGCCTACCTTGCTCTTGAGCGCCTGGAGAGCAACGGGACGATCGATCGGTACAGCCGGGGCGGGCTCGCGGTCGTCAGCATCGACAAGCTCCTGACGATGCTGTGCGCGTGGCGCAACCTCGAGCGCGACACCCTCGCGTGGACGACGCGCGAAGGCATCGGTCCGGTTCTCGACTCGAAGCTGGGCCCCTACGCGCTCGGCGGCGCTGATGCGGCGACCGCGATCCTGAAAGGCCGAGCCGTCGCGGACTTCAACGAACACATCGTGTACCTGCCCGCGTCCGTGAATCTCACCACCCTGCCCGCCGGCAAGGAGGTGCGTGTGGTTTTGATGGACAAGCGTGCGGCGAAGACCTGGAACGGGTTCTCGAGTCTGGCTCAGACGTATGCCGATCTCTTCGCGACGCCCGGGTGGCAGGCATCCGAGTTCCGGAAGGCGCTGCGCGACAGCTTCCTGCGGGACCGCGAGTGGGATCAGGAAGGCGACGGACAATGACGATTCTCGGGGCAGACGATGAGGGCCGCCTTCGCGCTCTGCTGGACTCGCTCGGGTACGACCTCGAGCCCTCGATCCTCATCGGAGGGTGGGCGACGAACGCGCGCGTCGGCGGCGAGATCAGCCACGACATAGACCTGATCATCACCGACCAGAGTCTGCGGCAGAGACTCCCGGAACGCCTCACTGAGTACAGCGAGAACCACCTCCACAGTGGCGGGCGGAAGGCGCGCGGCAACGCCGACGGCGTCCACGTCGACGCGTACTTCCCCTACGAGTCCAAGCTCGGAACCAAGCTGCTCCTCGACGTCGGTGCGCTCACCCGGTACGTCGACCCCGACCTCAAGGTCGAAGGGTGGCTCATGCTCACACTCGACGCCCACATCGCCACGAAGATCGCCGCCCTGCTCGACCGGCACGCGACGGAGAAGGGAAGGAAGGATGCCCGCGAGCTCGTCGCCCTGATCGACAGCGGCGGCACCGCCGGAGGAGTGATCGAGGTTCTCCTGTCATCCACCGGCGGACCTGTCGATGACATTCCCGGGCACATGCGCACGACATTCGAACTCCTCCCCAAACTCGCCGGACTCAACCAGAAGGACCGTCGCCGCTACGCCTCCCTCGCCCGCGAATGGATCGAAGAAGCTGAACTGCAGCTTCGGCGCCGGTCAGACGGGCGCCCGGGACCGACGCTCGGAGCGGGCACGTGACGCTGGAACTCGGTCCCGACGACAAACGCATGAAGCTGCGCTACGCCGGAAGCTGTCGGCTATGTGGCCGCGCGCACCGTGCGGGTGCCGAGGCCATCTACGAGCGGGCTCGAAAGGCGATTCGCTGCGTGGAGTGCGACAAACCGGCAGTCGAGGCGCCCCCGGTCGAAGCCGTGGGCGGCGAAGCCGGAGCATCCGCGCGCCGAGAGTACGAGCGACGCCGGGATGCCCGTGAGCAGCGGATCCGCGGTGAGCATCCGAAGCTCGGCGGGCTGATCCTCGCACTGTCTGACGATCCGCAAAGCACGAAGGCGTGGGAGCGCGGAGCGGTCGGCGAGGAGCTCATGGCGAAACGACTCGCCGACGTCCCCGACACTTTCCGCGTCATGCACGACCGTCGCATCCGCGGCACGAAAGCGAACATCGACCACATCGCCATCGGCCCCTCGGGTGTCTGGGTGATCGACGCGAAGCGATACAAGAACAAGCGCCCGGAGCTGCGCGTTGGGGGCGGCCTCTTCCGACCACGGGTGGAGTCGCTTCGAGTTGGCGGCCGCGACGGCACCAAACTCGTCGACGGCGTGAAGTCGCAAGCCGACCGCGTCCGCGAGGCACTAGCCGACGACACGATCCCGATCACAGGCGTGCTGTGCTTTCTCGAAGCCGACTGGCCGCTCCTCGGAGGATCCTTCACGGTCCACGTCGTCTGGCCGCGACTCCTCATCAAGCGGATGATGGAAGCACCTGTCGTCGCCTTCGACGTCGACGCCACTCATGCGCGCCTCGCACAGGCTTTCCCCGTCGCGTAAATCGCAGCTACAGCACGAACTCCGACATCCACGCGCAACGCGGCGCCGTGTCCACCTCGGCCGTCGCGGGCGGCGCCGGAACCGTCTCGATCTGCCTAGGCAGCGAGTTCGGGATGAGCGGCTCGATGCGACCAGGCTGGGCATGACGCGGACCAGCGAGTGCCCACTCACCGTCCACCGTGACCAGGGCGAGTGGGTGGCCGTCGGCGGTTGCGATGCCGGCGTCCATGTGCAGCGCGGCGAGGAGTGCTGCGAGTGTGATCTGCACTTCTGCTTCCGACGCCTCCCGTGAGCGGAGAACGGCATGCGGTGATCTCAGGTCGGTGCGGCTCGCGTCGCGCAGAAGCGCGGGTGGTTTGCACGGAGGGCGACGACCGCGAGCTGGATGCGTGCATCGGGCGCACGGGCGTGAGGAACGAATCGGTGACAACTGATCGTTAGTGCCGGGAGGCGCCGGCGGGAAGGATGTCATCATGCCCGGTCCCTATCCCAAAGAGTTCCGCGAGGACGTCGTCGCGGTCGCGCGCAGCCGCGAGAGCGGCGTCACCATCAAACAGATCGCCACCGACTTCGGGATCAGCGAAGCGACGCTGCAGAACTGGCTCCGCCAAGCCGACGTCGAAGACGGCAACCGTCCCGGCCAGACCGCTGCCGATGCCGCCGAGGCTCGGGAGCTGAAGAAGCGGATCCGGTTGCTGGAGCAGGAGAACGAGGTCCTCCGCCGGGCGGAGGCGTATCTGTCGCAGGCGAACCTGCGCCTCGGTGGCTCCCCAAAATGACGTACCCGCTCGTTTCCGAGCTCGCCGAAGCGGGGATTCCCGTGACGGTGACGTGCCGGGTCCTCAAGCTCGCCCGCCAGCCCTACTACCGGTGGCGCAACGACCCGGTCCGGGACGCGGACGTGCTCCGCGCGTATCGGATCAATGCGCTCCACGACGCCCACGTCGACGACCCGACGTTTGGATACCGATACCTCGCCGACGAAGCCCGCCGCGCAGGCTGGCGGATGAGCCGGCGGACGGCGTGGAAGCTGTGCTCGCAAGCCGGGATCCTCTCGTCCGCGCAACGCCGCCCACGCGGGAACGGGAAAGGCCGGCCCGCCCGTGTTCGACGATCATGTGCAGCGCGTGTTCCGCGCCGACGCGCCCAACCGAGTCTGGCTCACCGACATCGAGCGCCACGAGGCGCTCTTGAACCTTGCGGTGGTGAAAGGACACCGCTCGGCGCCTGTC